>NZ_FMJL01000026.1 GCF_900095445.1 Clostridium sp. N3C | reverse complement strand
TTTAGCTAAAAAATTATTTTTTAATTTCTTGGAATACTGAAATAGGAGTTCCTAGTTGGTGTGATGCGTGGAAAGCAAATTGATTTTGTAGTTCTGGATAAATATTTGAAGCTGATTTATTTATAGTATGATAAAGCATTCATATTAAAATAAATTAAGGGAAAGATTAAAAATAAATTAGAAAAAAGGTACTATGATATAATATAAGTATTACCTTAAGTATAGCAAAGTTTTATATAGAAAAGGAGATAACAATATGGCTAAGTTATTTGAAGATATAAAGATTAATGGATTGACTATAAAAAATAGAATAGCTATGGCACCAATGTGTATGTACAGTGCTGGTAAGGATGGAATGGTGGAAGATTGGCATGTGATTCATTATGCTACTAGAGCTATAGGTGGTACAGGACTTATTATTCAGGAGGCTACTGCGGTAGAGAGCTGTGGTAGAATATCTGATAGAGATTTAGGAATTTGGAAGGATGAACATATAGAGGGACTAAAAAGAATTACAAAGTGCATAAAAGACAATGGAGCGGTACCAGCTATACAGCTTGCCCATGCGGGAAGAAAATCGGAAGTCTTTTATGAACCGGTAATAGCACCTAGTGCCATTGCTTACAGTAATGATTACAAGGTACCAGAAGAGATGAAATTAGAGGATATAGAGAGGGTTGTACAGTCTTTTAAAAAAGCAGCAGAAAGAGCTTTGAAGGCAGGCTATGAAGTAGTGGAAATTCATGCTGCTCATGGATATTTGATTAATGAATTTTTATCCCCTTTAACTAATAAGAGAGAAGATGAATATGGCGGTAGTTTAGAAAATAGAAGCAGATTTTTAAGAAGAATAATAGAGGCAGTAAGAAGTGTGTGGAAAAAGCCTATAATAGTTAGGGTTTCAGCAGAAGATTATGAAGAGGGAGGCAACCATCCCGAGGACTTAGGGGCAATCCTAAATTTAGTAAAGGACTTAGGAGTGGATATGGTAAATGTAAGCTCTGGAGGCGTAGTAAATGTAGTTCCAAAGGCTTTTCCTGGCTATCAAGTAGAATTTGCAGAAAAAATAAAGAAAATTACTGGATTAGCAGTTATGGCAGGAGGATTATTAACAACATCGGAGGAATGTGAAGGAGTGCTGGCTAAAGAGAAAGCAGATATGATATTCCTAGGAAGGGAATTGCTTAGAAATCCATATTGGCCTTTGAAAGCTGCTTCAGAATTGCAGGTAGAAGTGCCTTGGCCAAAGCAATATGAGCGTGGAAGGTATAGGGTAAATAGATAGAATGAGAGAGTATATTTATTATTACAAGTCACCTATAGGCAATATAAGAGTGGTAGGTGATGAGAATGAAATATTAGCTTTAGACTTTACAGAGCAGATAGAAATCAATGAAGGAGAGTATCCAAAGGTAATAAAAGAGTGTATAGCTCAATTGGAAGATTATTTTTCAGGTAAGAGAAAAAACTTTAGCATAAAATATTTTTTAAGAGGTACTGAATTTCAAAAGAAGGTATGGGAGGAGCTTACTAAAATTCCTTATGGGGAAACAGTAACCTATAAATATATTGCAGAGAAAATAGGTAATGAAAAGGCGATAAGAGCGGTAGGTAGCACTAATGGCAAGAATCCGATAAGTATCATTATTCCCTGCCATAGGGTAGTAGGAAGCAAGGGAAAGCTAGTAGGCTATGCTTGGGGGATTTGGAGAAAGCAATGGCTCTTGGAACATGAAAAGAAATATAAAAATATTTAGCACATATAAGAATGAGGTTAGGGAAAAAATATTCTTGAAGTAGAAGCTACTTCTTTAATGAAGTAACTTTCTTTCTATAAATACTTTTATGGAGGTTTGTATATGGAAAGTAATTTCCCTGGGGCTAATTATCCTAAGGCTTTTCCAGCTCAAAAACAGGATAAGCAGCCTGGCATTGAAAAGAATATGAATCCCAGACCTATATTTGAAGATCCTATGTATGGCCTTCCATCTGGTAGATTACAGGGTAAGACTGCTATAATTACCGGTGGAGATAGTGGGATAGGAAGGGCTGTGGCATTGGCCTTTGCAAAGGAAGGGGCAGACCTAGCTATTTTATATTTAAATGAGACTGAGGATGCAGAGGAAACTAAAGCTCTTATAGATAAAATTGGAAGAAAGTGCATGCTCTTGCCGGGAGATATCGGAGATGAGCAGTTTTGCATTGATGCTGTGAATAAGGTTATAAAGGCATTTGGTAAAATTGATATATTGGTTAATAATGCAGCAGAGCAACATGTTCAAACTAAGCTTGAGGATATTACAAAGGAGCAATTGGAGAGAATATTCAGAACTAATGTGTTTTCTGTCTTTTATCTTACAAAGGCAGTATTGCCCCACTTAAAGCCTGGTAGTTGCATAATAAATACTTCATCTATTACAGCTTACAAGGGAAGTCAGGATTTAATTGATTATTCTGCAACAAAAGGAGCTATAACCTCTTTCACCCGGTCTCTTTCCACAAATCTAGCTTCAAGAAATATTCGTGTGAATGCAGTGGCGCCTGGTCCCATATGGACACCTTTAATCCCAGCCTCCTTCAATGAACAGGACACTGCAAAGTTTGGCAGCAATACTCCTATGGGAAGAGCCGGTCAACCGGTGGAATTGGCGGCAGCTTATGTATTCCTGGCTTCTAATGATTCCTCTTATATAACTGGCCAAACCATTCATGTTAATGGAGGTACTGTGGTGAATGGCTAAAAGAAATCTGCAATGGCCTTTAATAAATTAAAAACTGTTGTACTGAGTAGGCTGGTACAGCAGTTTTTTTATTTACTTGAAAATTATGTTTATCGCTTGCCAAAAAGTTGGTGTATAATTTAGTTTATTAGAAAATATATATGGACCGTACTAAAAGGAGGTAGAAATGTTATGGAATATGAATGGAGTTTAAAGGAGTTATATCCTTCCTTTGATAGTGAGGAGTTTAAGAAGGATATGGTGGCCTTGGATGCTTATATTGAGGAATATAAGACTTGGGTAGATTCTATTACTGATAATTATAATGATGCAGTAAAAAAATTAGAGCAGTATATAGAAATAGAAAGCGGTGGAGCAAAGCTTATTAGCAAGCTTTACGATTTTTCAGAATTAACTTTAAGTGTAGATACAAAAAATAAGGCTGCACTTAAAAGTTCAGAAATACTTCAGGCTAAAATTGCTACTACAGCAGAGCATAAGGCTAAGCTTAAGAGATGGATTGGTGGAATACCTGATATAGAAAAGCTTATTGAATCTTCAAGCATACTATCAGAACATAGATTCCATCTTATGGAGATTGTTGAACAGAGCAAGTATTTATTAAGCAATGCAGAAGAAGCAGTTATAGCGAAAATGAGAAATACTGGTTCAAATGCTTGGTCTAAATTAAAGGATTTAGTAACTTCCACTTTAAAGGTTGATATTGAGTTAGATGGTGAAAAGAAGCAATTACCATTAAGTGTTATAAGAAATATGGCTTATGAAAAGGATAGAGACTTAAGAAAGAAAGCATATGAAGCTGAATTGGCTTCTTATAGTAAAATCCAGGATACAGTAGCTGCATGTCTTAATGGTATAAAGGGAGAAGTTATAACTGTATGTGAAATGAGAGGTTATGAGTCTCCTTTGCATGAAACTTTGGTAAATTCCAGAATGGATAAGGAAACCTTAGATGCTATGCTTACGGCTATGAAAGAAAGCTTGCCTGCCTTTAGAAAATACTATAAAAGAAAAGGAGAGTTAATGGGTAGCAGCAAAGGTCTTGCATTCTATGACTTATTTGCACCGGTAGGCAATGCAGATATGCCTTTCCCTTATGAAGAAGGTAAGAAGTTTGTAGTAGATAATTTTAGAACCTTTAGCGATAGTTTAGCAGACTTTGCTCAGAAGGCCATGGATAACAACTGGATAGATGTTATGCCAAGAGAAGGAAAGGTAGGAGGAGCCTTCTGTGAGAATATACATGCTATTGGTGAAAGTAGAATAATGCTAAATTACGGAGGCAACTTTACTGATGTAGTAACTATGGCCCATGAATTAGGACACGGTTATCACGGTGAGTGTCTAATGAAGGAAAGTATATTAAATAGCGACTATCCAATGCCTATTGCTGAAACTGCATCTACCTTCTGCGAAACTATAATTAAGAAAGCAGCTATTAAAAATGCTTCCAAGGATGAAGCCTTCTTTATTCTAGAAACTGAGATAAGCGATTGCGGTCAAGTAATTGTAGATATATATAGCAGATTCTTATTTGAAAGTGAAGTATTTGAAAGAAGAAAGGAAAGTTCATTAACTGCTGAAGAATTAAATGACATAATGCTTAGAGCTCAAAAGGAAGCCTATGGAGATGGACTAGATCAAGATTGTCTACATCCATATATGTGGATACCTAAGCCACATTATTACTATGCAAATTCTAACTTCTATAACTTCCCTTATGCCTTTGGTTTACTATTTGCTAAGGGTCTTTATGCAGAGTATCTAAAGAGAGGTAAGGATTTTGCCAAGGATTATGATAGGCTTTTGAGTGTAACCGGTAAAAATAAGATTGCTGATGTTACAAAGCTTATGAACATAGACGTACGCAATAGGGACTTCTGGAGAAGCTCCTTAAAGACTATTGAGGAAGATATTGAGAAGTTCTTAGAATTAAGTGAAAAGTAAGGGTGATAGTTTGTGGATTTCCAATTTGTTAAATTTGAGGTTTTTATACCAGAAGAGTATGTAGATAAACTTCGGCAGGCTTTAAATGAAATTGGAGCTCTCACCATTGGAGGTAATTATGATAGCTGTATGTCTGTTACTAAGGTTACAGGATACTGGCGACCTTTAGAAGGAGCAGATCCCTTTAATGGAAGGGTAGGAGAGCTATGCCAGGCTGAGGAGTGTAAGGTAGAGTTTTCTTCTAGAAGAGAATTGGCTAAAGAAACAATGCAAACTATACTTAAAGTTCATCCTTATGAAACTCCGGTTATTAATGTATTGCCTATTATTAATGGCGTTGGAATAAAGGATTTACTAGATTAAAAAGAGGCTTTTGCCCTAGAAATACTAGAGCAAAAGCCTTTTGTCTATATAAGGGACAATTGTAATCACATTTTACTTAGTTTATAATCTAAATATATTGAGGCTTTAAAATTAAGTGTAAGGTTAATACAATATATGTTTTTTTGCTTTAACTAAAGTTAAACATTCATAAAAGGATTAAGAGGTGTTGCAAGATGATATTATCAGGAAGAGAAATAGCTAAAAATATTGGGAAAGATATAATAATAGAACCTTTTAATGAGAATCAATTAAATCCCAACAGTTATAATTTAAGATTGCATAATGAGTTGCTTGTTTATGAAGAAGAGGTTTTAGATATGAAAAAACCTAATAAATATAAGACTATAACCATACCTGAAGAAGGTTTATTGCTGGAGCCTGGAAGGCTTTATCTAGGTAGAACTGTTGAATATACAGCTACAAAGAACTTTATACCTATGTTAGAAGGTCGTTCCTCCATAGGCAGATTGGGACTATTTATACATGTTACTGCCGGTTTTGGAGATGTAGGTTTTAAAGGTTATTGGACTTTAGAAATCTTTTGTGTTCAACCAATAAGAATATATCCTAATGTGGAGATCTGTCAGATCTACTATCATGATATTCATGGTGAATATTATGAATACAAAAGCGGTAAATATCAAGGAAATACAGGAGTTCAACCTAGCTTACTATATAAGGATTTTGAATAGTATTTAAACTTTTTTATATTACATAAATGGAGACCTAAGGGCCTCCATTTTGCTTTTTAACTATTCTTTAATAGAATTTTTAGGACAGATTTTCATGCATCTATCGCACTGTATGCAGTCAGGATGGGTTAAGTTGCAACCTTTAAAGCGGTAAGGGCTAATACTCATAGGGCATATTTTTGCGCAAAACTTGCAGGAAACACAGTTATTGTGAACCTTTAAGCTGCTTCTATTATTATTTAATTGACATATTAGGCTGGATAATGTCCCCATGGGACAAAAATTGCACCAGCTTCTTTCGTTAAAAGCAAAAGCTAGAATGATTCCTAGGAAGCTTGTCAAAGCAATCATTCTATAAAAGACTAAACCTATTTTTTTTAAGTCCCCATTACTATGTACAATACCCTTAAAAAATATAGATAGCATAAGAACAACCATAGGATATCTAAAAAGTTTTGATCTTAATAGCCAGGGTACAGATTTATGATTACTAACTTTAGCCAGAATATTATCATAGAAGCTGCCTCTTGGACATAAATTACCACACCAATACCGGCCCTTAAAAAAGGAAATTATAAGGGGACATATCATGCAAAGAGAAGCGGAAATAGCCCATATTGGATTGAAGATACTTATAATTAATAAGAAAAAAAGAATCAAAAAAGAAAATTTTTTCCATATAATCTTAAATCTTTTCATAAGCAACACCTAAATAAGATTTTATTCCACATAGTATATATATTTGAAAAAAACAAATAATATTTTTATGTTTAAAAGATTTATTTTTTACGGATTTGTTGGATTATGTATGGAAGTAATCTGGACTGGACTTGGAGCTCTTCTAAATGGAGACATCAAATTATCTGGAACAACTTATATATGGATGTTTCCTATTTATGGATCTGCAGTTTTTCTTGAGCCAATTCAAACAAAGTTAAGGAATATGCCATTTATTTTAAGAGGAGGTGTATATGGTATTTTAATTTTATTAACAGAGTATGTAAGTGGTATATTCCTTAGATATTTAATAGGATGCTGTCCATGGGATTATAGTGGTAATCCATTATCATTGAACGGAGTTATTAGGCTGGATTACTTCCCAGTATGGTGCTGTGTTGGTTTGCTGTTTGAAAAGATACATTCCACCTTAGATCGGGTGTACATAACAACTTAAAAAATGAGTCCTCTTTGCTAAAGCTAGCCATTCAAGATACTTTGTGGTCTGCTTGGACAAAATTTTATAGGTTATTATATAGCCTATTGCACAAAATAATAATGCAAACAGAAATTAAGGTTTGCAAAAAGAAAGTAAAAGGAGGAATCGAGAATGGCAAGTAAAAATAATAGAGTTTTAGTACCATCAGCAAGAGCAGGGCTAGACAGATTTAAGGTGGAAATTGCTAGTGAACTCGGTATCTCTAATTACGATGAAATTGACAAAGGTGAGTTAACATCTAGACAAAATGGATATGTTGGCGGAGAAATGGTTAGAAGAATGGTTCAGGATTTTGAAAGCAGATTATAGTTTCTAATGAGGGGGAACAAATAGTTCCCTCTTTAATAAATAAAAAATGATGGGAGGTTTTCCCGTGAAGTATATAACAGTTACCATGGACAATGGAAAACAAGAAAAACTTGAAATTTTGGAGAGAATAGATATAGCTAATAAGCACTATGTTATAGTAGCGCCAGAGGATTCAAATTTGGCTTACGCTTACAGGGTAACAGTGAAGGGAAAGTTTGAAGAATATGAATCTGTTGGTGCTGGTAAGGAATTTGATGCGGTTTTAAAGAAGTATAATGAATTAGTGGCCAATAGTTAGATTTTACAATCACAAATTTAAAAAGAAAAAGTAAATTCTTTTTAGGGATTTACTTTTTCTTTTTATTAATGCAATAGTTTTAAATTTTCTAGGTTATTATAAATAAGAAGATGGCCTTTAGCAGTTAGATGAATTCCATCTGAAAATAGATTATTAAATTCATTCTGGTACTTCTCAAAAAATTTGAATAAATTTATACTTTTAATGTCATTGGCAATACTAAAATCTTTAATAAGCTCTCCTAATTCCTTTATTTTTAAATTTACTTTAGTATAATCAATAAAACTACTCCAACGTTCCTTTGCAAAGTCTGAAAAAACAGGAGGGGGAGTCATTAGTATTACTTTAATAGAGCTATTTATCATTTCTTCATATAATAGTTTTATATTATCAAAGGTTCTATTTAGGGAAGATCCCATCAAAAAATCGTTTGTTCCACACATGATAATTGCATAACAGGGTTTCAAAGATAAAATATCCTCATAGGAACGATTAAGTAAGGAAGAGGTAGTATCTCCATTTACACCTTTATTAATAATTTCATGGCTACTATTAGCTTGCAATAGGCTTACCCAACATTCATTTTCTCTTACCCCGTAGCCATAAGTTAAGCTATCTCCGGCACAGATTATTTTCAAGTAATCACCTTCCTAATAATTTATTTCAATGAAAAATAACTGAAAAATTTAGCCTAAAATATTGGCTAATACATTATAGCAATTTTAGTTATAAATTAGAAGAATGGATAATATTAATAAAGTGAAAGAGAATTTTATTAGACAAAATGAAAAAAAGTATTGACTATAGAACAAATGTTCGATAAACTATAAACAGGAAAGGTTGGAAGGTGGAAAACATGACAAAGAAAGATGGTTTATTTGTAAAAATCAATTATAAGGCGCCAAAGAAAGATAAAGAGTATGCTGTGTCAATGGATAAAAGTAATTTCCATAAGTTCTTATTTTGTGCGGGAACCCTTAATAAAAATGGAGGGACAATGATTTTTAGAGCCAGAGATTTAGAAGAAGCGGATTATATTGCAAACAATAATCCTTTTATTAATAGCGACATTTATAAATATGAAATATATTATGGAGATGTAATATCATTATAAGTAAAAATATAAAAGACCCAATTTCTGACAAATAACTAATTAGAAATTAGGTCTTTCTTTTATTCTATATTGTAAACATAATCTTTTATTACAATATCCATACACTCAATCAAATTTATTGTGGTGTTAATTTTTTCTGGAGCCTTACTTTTTATAATTTTAACTTTAGGTCGTAAAGGATAATTGTGACAAACCTCTTCTACTATTCCATATTCTCCAGTGCTAAGAGCCACTAAAGTTCCTTCTGGATAAGGAACTATAAGATGAGCGAAGGTTTTTACCATATCGAAATCAAATTGACTATCTCCGCCGGCCATTATATATTCTAGTGCTTCACTGGGACTTAAAGCTCTTCGGTAAGGTCTATCAGAAGTTAGTGCATCATATACATCTGCAATTGATACAATTCTACTAAACTTATGAATCTCTTCGGCCTTTTTTCCATTAGGATAACCAGTACCATCGTATCTTTCATGATGTTCAAGAATAATTGTTCTTACTATGGCAGAAATTTCTGGAATATTTTTTGCATACTCAAAGCCCTTTATTGTATGTTCTTTCATTATTGCAAACTCTGAATCTGTAAGATCGCTTTCTTTTAGTAATATAGATTTTGGAGTAAGAATTTTTCCTATATCATGAATTAAAGCTCCTATACATAAATCCCTCAGCTCAATTTTATTAAGACCTAAGTTGATTCTTAATATAAGGGAAAGTACAGCCACATTTACGCAATGTTGATAGGTATAATTATCCATGCTTTTTATATCAACTAGATTAACTAGAAGGTTTTTTTTGAGAATATTTCTTCCATTAAACTATTTGCTATTTCTACAATATTGTCAAAAAAAGCTTGCCTTTCTTTTATAAAATTATTTAATTGAGTCTTTGACTGGATTGCATCATTGTCCTCTGAAGGTATAAATTTTTCTATGCTAAGAAAGGTTTCTTTCAGTTTTGAAACAGCTTTCTGTCTAATCTCTGGTTTTATTACATCTTCTATTTCCTTTGTGCTATATTCATCTATAATATATACCGAATAAATTTTTATAGAGGCAATTCGGTTAATAATATTCCTAGTTAGCTTAACCCCTTCCTTTAGTAATATTCGTCCGTCATCGTCGAAAAGAGTTCTAGCTAGTATAGAACCTTCACGCACACATTCTATAGGAACTAGTCGCATAATTATACACCTCATGAATTTATTGTAATTATATTATACTACTCCCTGGAAGTGTATGCTAGTTATTTGAATCAATTTGCTTGCAAATGTCGAAAGCCATAGAAATTTTCTATGGCTTTTCTTTGTTTTTAAAATATGTATCTATTATTTTTTCTGCCATTCTTTTTTGAATGCTAGCACAGCCTACTAATACAAATACTTTCATAAGTAAATCTAGTATATTATCTTCAGAATCTGAAGAGTTAATTTCAGAGTCTTTTAACTTATTTATAAAATCATCAACTATTAAATTGCTTAATTTCTTTTTTTCGGCAAGAAACTTTTTATAAAGTTCATCAAGAAATTCTGTTTCAGAAGGATTTTCAGAAAGCTTATTTAAAATGGGAGTAAAGATATATTTTATATCTTCTAAAGATAGAATCTGTTTTAAGTTATAGATTAGTATTAAAAGAATAATTTGCTGTTTATTATATTTCTTATTTTTTATAGGTGGAAGTATCTTTGCCTTTGCATAATTATTAATCATTGTCTTTGTTAACACTACATCTTCTTCGTTTCTTTTCTGAGGAGACAATCTATCATCAAAAAGGGTAGTAACTTGATCCATGTATAAGTCCAAACAGGGGATATCTGTTAAATCTATCTCTTTCATATCCTTTAATGGAGATAGTAATTCTTCAATGCTTTCCAGAGAGTATTTCATATGTAAAACCTCCATGAGTACTTATTATAAATTCCAGAACATTAGTCCAGTTAATATTATTATCTACAAGGGAGAGGAAAAAATCAACATAATAAAATAAATAGGGACCTTTGTAACAAGGTCCCATAAGATTTAATTGAATGCAGTATTTTTTGCTGTACCATCTAAGAAAGCAGTTCCTAATAATACTCTATTGTAATCAGAGATGTTATTTAGATTTTTTACTTGTATGTGTGAAGCAATATAGTCTCTACCATATTTGTTGATTAGGTCTGTTAATAGACAACACAAGAAGGTTGTTGGCACTCTCATAATTCCAGAAAAGTCAAGTACAACCTTATCTTCTATAGAGTTTTCGATAATGTCTCTTAGAACTATAGCATCTTCCATATTAAGATTTTGTTCTATAACATCAGTAACTTTTATTGCTTCCATTGTTTTCGCTCTCCTTTAATTAATTAAATTTTCTAACAACTTATCTTAATTAATAGGATATCCAACTTGAACTATTAAATTCCACTGATCTATGGATATCTAAAAAAATTAAGGGAAGAACCAATTTCAACAGCTTTTTTGCTTTTAGTTTAAATTCAACTTCGAAACTGGATATCTTACTTATAATATATCAGCTAGCTAAAAGATTGTCAACTATTTAACGAGTGTTTTTTAAATTAGCAAACAGGCCTAACTGTATTAATACAGTTAGGCCTGTGGAAGTGAAACAGTAGAAATTAACCTTGTTTATACTAATAAAATAAAGGGTTACGAGGGAGCTTCACTTATGTAACAGAGTTCTAAATTACATATAACTACCTATGAAAAGCTTATCATATACGTCAAAAAATTAATTATTTTTTTAATAAAATGTTATTGTTTTAACAATCTGTAGCTTAGATCGATTATTTTTGAGTCTGCTAGAGAGTTAAAAATTTCTATTTTTCCTGCCTCTATACTTTCATTTATAAGATCCTTTTGGATTAGTAGTCGTCTAAGCTGTTTTGCTGTTCCAAAGCTTCCGTCTATAATTGGGATGTCTTCACCTACTATAGCTGATAAGTGATCTTTAATAAAGGGGTAATGGGTACAACCTAATACAATTGTGGAAATATCAAAACTTAGGTAAGGTTTTAATTTGATTTCTAGAAATCGCCTTATTTCAAGACTTTCTATATTACCGCTTTCAATTAATTCTGCCAAGCCTGCACAAGGTATAGGAATGATTTCTGAGGTATTTTCAAAGGATTTCATTAGATTATTAAATTTTTTCTCTGATATGGTTAAAGGTGTAGCCATAATTAGAATTTTACCTCTTCTATTCAATTGTACTGCTGGCTTTATAGCAGGCTCTATTCCAATAATAGGTATTTCTGGATAGGTGCTACGTAAATCAGAAGCTGCAGCACTAGTAGCAGTATTGCAAGCTATAACTATAGCTTTAACACCTTTACCTAATAAAAAATCCGCAGCTGCATAAGATAGTCTTTTTATTTCATCTACAGTCTTTGTACCATAAGGTGCATTTTTTGAATCTCCAAAGTAAATAAAATTTTCTCTAGGCAATAATTTAATTGCCTCCCTTAAAACGCTTAAGCCCCCAATACCTGAATCAAAAAAGCCTATGGGAGCCTCTTTCTTTACATTAATCAAATTGCTCATATTATCACTCCGTGAAATAGGTAATTATTAAGATATTTATATTTTAGCATAAAAGCTTTTAAAAATAAATTTGATAACTATTAGGATGGATTTTGATGGATTGTTAATTTAAGGATTGTTTTGCAAATAAAAGATTATAAATTAATAAAGTGATACGATTACAAATAAAAAAACAATAAAATAGAAAAGGTAGGGAATAAAGCTTTGAAATAAAGAGTTATTTCTGTTATTCTGTATATAATTGTAGGTAACATGAAGAAAAAATAGTTTAATTGTATGGGGGTATTAGGATGTTGAAAGATTTACTTTTTAAAATTCCGAAGGATAAGCATTCTGTTGAAGAAATCACCAAACTTTTGGAAGAGCATAGAGAAATAAAGTTTGTATCATTAGTTGGTATTGATTTATCTGGTAATGACACTGATGAAAGAATTCCAGTCAAGTTATTTCTAGAAGATATTAATACCTTTTTTGAAGGAGCTATTCAGACGGATGGTTCATCAGTGGTGCTACCAGGTATAGCTACAATAAATAATGCAAAATTAGATATGGTGGCAGATCCGGACGCAGATTGGTTTGTAAGTTATAATTTTGAAAATATAGATGAAGAGACAGGAAAGCCGGTAGGAACTCTTAGAATACCTTGTTTTTTGATACATGAAGGACGGGCGGTAGATTCAAGATATATCTTAAAGAGTTCTATAGAATATTTTGAAAAAACTCTATTTGAGTTGTTAAAAGCACATCCTGAAGCTCTTAAGGATTATGGCATAAAGGTGGAGGATATTGAAAAGGTAGTGGCTACTTCAGCTACAGAGCTAGAATTTTGGGTTAAGACCCCAAATGATGAGGCTGAACTAGAGGCGCTTTCTACTTCACAAATGCTTCAGGAGCAGTACTGGAAGAGAACAAAGGGTAGCGTTCGAACAGCCTTAGAACAATGCCTAGATCTTATGGACAGATACGGCTTAGAGCCAGAGATGGGGCATAAGGAAGTAGGTGGAGTAAAGTCCTCCCTTACTGAGACCGGAAGCTTAACTCATATTATGGAGCAGTTGGAAATTGATTGGAAGTACTCCGATGCTATTCAGGCAGCGGATAACGATTTACAGGTTAGAATTCTTATAAAAGAGGTATTTAGAGCAAATGGGTTAGACGTTACCTTTATGGCTAAGCCTATTGATGGAGTAGCTGGAAGTGGTAAACATACTCATGTAGGTATAGCTTTGAAGCTTAAAAATGGAAAGATGATAAACCTCTTTACTGCTACAAAGAAGCATTTCTTAAGTGTATTTGGCTATGCAGCAGCTATGGGAGTTTTAAAGAATTACGAAGTTATTAATCCCTTTGTATCTGCCACAAATGATTCCTTAAGAAGATTAAAACCAGGTTTTGAAGCCCCTGTTTGCATAGTAACTTCCTTAGGACACAGCATAGAGGAACCTTCAAGAAACAGAACCATACTGCTTGGACTTATAAGAGATTTAGCTAATCCTTATTCTACTAGATTTGAATTAAGAGCTCCTAATCCTCATACTAATACTTACTTATGTGTTGCCACCATATACTTAGCTATGATAGACGGAATAAAATATGCATTACTAAATAATAAAACTGAAGATGATCTTCTCAAGGAACTTTCAAAGAAACCAGGAGAAGATGCAGATTATCTAGAAAAGGATAGGGCCTATAGATCAGAGGAAGATGTTTTTGAATTTTTTACAGAAGAGGAGAGAACAGCATATTTTGGTAAAGCTCCTGCTACTGTATACGAGAATATATCTGCCTTTTCAAAGTATCCTGAGAAACTGGAGGTATTAAAACAGGGAGACGTTTTCACTGACAAAATAATAAATAGCTATAGGTTAGCCGTTGAAAGACGCTGGATTACAGAAATAAATAATAGAATAATTCATAATTACATGGATGAAATAAGAAGCTTTAAGAGACTTCATTGTCCTGATAATGCCTTGGATTTGGATGTTTCTAATTGGATGACTATTAATGAATTAAGAAAATATCTTATGAAAGATACTTATACTATTAAGAGTCTGTTTACAAGAATAAAGGAAGCTTCTGAGGCAGGGGATTATGACAAGGTTTCAGAGCTTCAGCTTGAGATGGATGCAAAGATGAAGGTGCTAAGAGAGATCTATTCTGCCTACAAAAAGAACTTGTTGGATATATAAAGGTAAAAAGTGATGATTATGCTAGAAATTCAGTCTAAGGGCTGAATTTCTTTTGCTTAATTCACTGCAGCCAATATTCCAATAGATTTAAAAATGAGATATAATGTTTTTTAGATATATGGAAATAAATTGGAGATGAATCGTATGTCTGGGAGTACAAAAATTAATGCTATTAAGCAAAATGTTAGGCTAAAGCAGTTCTTAGGTTGGACAGTAGGAATAGCACTTCCTGCTGCAGTAACAACTATGGCAAACAAGGGGCCTTTGACATTATTAGCTATAATTGCATATTGGTATTTTTGTGGTATAGTGTTAAGAGGAATTATAGGTACAAAGATTCCCCTTTTTGATATTAGCTTTAGCACTATTAAAAAGCAATTGGTAGCAATAGCTATATTCACTGCTTTGGGCATAGGGCTTTACATAGTTTACTATACTCCAGGCCATAATAATGCTTTTGAATATTTGATAAGTGGTCTTGTCTTTGTATTAATTAATGGATTGATGGAGCCCTTAATTTGGGCCAATATTTATGATTTAGCCGGTTGTAGAATTAAAATCTTTGGATATATAGCAATTGTTGCTAACATTCTTATAATCTACACTATGTTTTGGAGCAAATACTGTAGGTTTTTACCTGTAGATTTTCCTGGTAATGTAATTATACAAGCTATTATTTTTGGATTACCAGTACTAGTTTACGAAAAAAGTGGAGATATTACCATATGGAGCCTTCAGCATATGATATATTCCTTAGCAATAATTTTTGCTGGTGGCTTTGAAATATTAAAATTAATACATTTTTAAATGTGCTGAAAGGAGAACTTATTATGAATCCAGTAGTAACAATAAAGATGAAAGATGGGGGTATAATTAAGGCAGAACTGTACAAAGATAAGGCACCCAATACCGTTAAAAATTTTGTTAGTCTCTGCAAAAAAGGTTTTTATGATGGTTTAATATTTCACAGAGTTATACCGGGCTTTATGATTCAAGGGGGAGACCCAGAAGGAAATGGTACAGGAGGTCCAGGATACAGCATAAAGGGTGAATTTAAAGCCAATGGTTTTAACAATGATTTAAAACATACTAGAGGAGTCTTATCCATGGCAAGAGCTATGAATCCTAATTCTGCTGGTAGTCAATTTTTTATAATGGTTGCAGATGCGCCTCACTTAGATGGCCAGTATGCTGCCTTTGGTAAAGTTATAGAGGGAATGGAAGTAGCGGACAGAATTGTTTCTGTAGCTAGAGATAGATGGGATAAACCTTATGAGGACCAGGTTATAGAAAGTATAACTGTAGATACCTTTGGTGAAGAAATTGGGGACCCAGAGAAGATTTAATAGAAGAGGGGTGAAAGGCTTGGATAACAACAAGTGCCTACTTATTTATGGATTTAATGAAAATGAAAAGGAAGTATTGCAGCAAATTAATGATAAAGAAGGTTTGGAAAAGGTTATAGAAATTACAGATACAATGACTTCTATGACCCTAAGAACTTTAATTGAAGGCCCTCACGTAGAGGGGGAAGCTAAGCCTTTACCTAAGGAAAAGGTTGTTTTATTCAACAATTTTAGTGATGATGAGTTGGAGAATTCTATAAGAGCTATAAGAGCAAGTCTAGGTGGTCAGCCTATTTTTGCAATAGTTACACCAACTTCTAAAGAATGGACCTTTGCATATTTGATTGAGCATCTTATAGAAGAAAGAGAGTATTTTAGAAAGAGACAGAACAGAAATGAGGGACAATAGGTGAGTAGAGTAGCAGAAAAGATCAAGAGCTTAAGGATAGAAGCAGGAATGAGTCAGAAGGCTCTTGCTAAAAAGCTAGGTGTATCTGAAAGCTTTATTAATGATGTGGAGCTAGGCCGTAAAATAATCAATGAAAGTATGATTAATAGGGTATCTAAAATATTTAACAAGGATATAAATGACATTTCTATGTCCGTTGAAGTAGAAAGTATAGAAGATGTATATAATAATGCTCCAGAAAGAACTCCTTTAAAGAAGATAGAAGCTGTCCCTAAAAAGACTACGGAGATTAATGATACTTGGAGTAGCGCTTTTGCCTCAGTTTTAAAGTCTGTTCCAGTATATGACTATAATTTAAGCAAGGTAATAACTACTAAGCTTATGCCTATACAAAACAATAAAATAGAGGGATACGCGCAAGATAAGGTGTTTTACATACAGGTAATGGATGATGATATGATTGGTTTTAGGATAGCTAAAGGTGATATAGCCTTTGCTCATTACACTAGCGAAGCTGAGAATAATGCTTTTTGCTTAATTGAGTATCAGGGAGAAAGAGTAATAAGACAAATTAAAAAACTAGATAGTAGCAAGCTTTTACTCATAAGCAATAGAAGTAGTGTTAGAACCGAAACGGCCTATATTAAGGATGTAAAAATTATAGCAAAACTAGATAGAATAGAGTTCGTGCTTTAGCTTCCAAAATAATAAAGACCCAAAAGGGTCTTTATTATTTTGATTTTATTGGCTATTAGAGACTGTTAAAGGGAATAGCCTTAGTATATAGATTCTATAGTTATCCCTTTATAAAAGGTGTTTAAAATTGTATCGTACTTTTCACCTTTTTTACCCATTTCTACAGCGCCGTATTGGCTCATTCCTACACCGTGACCAAAGCCTCCGCCATAGATTATGAAATTATTATCCTTTTTCTCTACTGCAAAGAAGGAGGAAGGTAAGGAACCAAAATTGGATCTAGCCTTATCTTTAGCATCGTATAGAAATATAGGCTTTTCTGCATATTCATCTAAACACTTTATAGAAGGTCTAATATTTCCGTCACCAGAAAGCTGAACTTCTGCATTTTCAAAGATATAGCTTATAGTTATAACATTTCCACCTTCTCCACGTTTAAGGATCTTGATTTCTTTTAAGTTGTTTAATTCTGGCAGGTTACTCACTTCTTTATTATCTACTTTTATTGTCATAAAACTAGCACTTCTAGAGTGTATTTCACTAAGAGTTTTGCTTAATGTTTTTGTAAGATCCTCTGCGGGATAATTGACTTTCCAGCGGAAAAGGGGGTAAGAACTATCCAAAGCGGATATGTCCTTTCTTTTGTAAAAGCCCAACCATTCTTCCTCTGATGAAGGCAGAGTGAAATTGCCTAAAATATATGAGGAATAGGTTAAGTAAGGCTTATTATCACTGCTACCATCTGCTTTAAAGTAAATTTCTCTGTAATTTGCCCCTGTACCTGCAGAGGTGGAATAATACTTGGCATCTATAGGTAGTCCTTGGTAGGTTGCAATAAGGCCTTTTGTAGCGTTAACAGCTTCTGTAGTTTTGGGTTCCTCTTTTATGTTGTTATAAACTTGACTATTTTGGCTATCATCCACATGGTAACCATATTGGGCAAATCTATTGGCCAGCATATCAGATATAGCATAGGTTCTAGCGGCAATAGCCTGAGCTTTTAGTGTCTCTAAAGCACTGCTGGCTGGCATTTCTGAAGGTACAACCTTTTTTAGGTAATTTTCTAAGTTAACTTCATTAATCATCAATAAGCCTGATTTAGATGAATCTGCCGTGATTTCTAAAACCCCATTATAGATTGGTGTCATAGAATTATCTGTTAGTCTTTTTATACTTGTTACTGCTAGGCCATCACCTTCTATATATAATCTGTTAGAAAACACTTTTGATAAATCATTAGTAGTTAATTTTATTTTTCCATCAAGGAATTCTATATGTAAAATAGTATTTTCTGATATAGAGTTAGAATAGTTTTCTCTTCTACTGTAAACTTTCAAGTTCGATTTAGCGGTGATTTCTATCTCTTTATGATATAAATCTTTGAAGTTTGTAGTAGAAATTGCAACTCTTATAGTTGAATAATCCATTGGAGTCATGATAAAAGTAGTTAATTCATTCTTCTTGTTTTTATAGATACGTACATTATTTTTACCAACTATCAGCTTAGAAGAGGAAGAATAATTTATATTCCCATTCTTATCTATAAGATAGTAATGAGCTTTTTTACTTAAAGTTTTAGGTCCACTGATTTCTAAATCATATTGATCTTCCCTTTTATACATAACACGCTCTTGCACAGGGTCTACTTTAGTGAAGCCATAGCTTTTAAAGGCATTATATTTAAAATTAATTACAGAAAATTTTTCAAAATTAATTTGACCAGTTTTATATTTTACTCGCTTATCTCCAACAAAAAATATGGAGTATTTTCCATCAGATTCAATAAATACAGCATGTTCAATCTTTCTAGGGAAGAAAAGTAATGCTAGAAGAATTAGAAGTAAAAATCCTACTATAAAATAGAAGCGATTACTCTTGACTCTAATGTGCATAATACTCACTCCTTAATAAAAGTTATTATATTATTATTGTTTGTGTCCTCAAAAGATGTCAATATAATTAATTTATAGCATTATTTCCGTATTTAATAAAAAATATATAATACTACAAGCATTAACAAAGAGAAAAAAATGTTATATAATATTATAGGATTCTATTATAAATCTTAACTTATATCTATTGTAAAATGTCGAATCTTCCAAGGCTTTTGACTATTTATAAGTTATCAATAGGAGTTGGAATCCTATATGAACATTAAAAGAGGGGGGAAAGTTATGAAAGGAACCATTGTTTCAACATGGATGAAAACCTGTAGATCATTGTATGGAGATTCGGTAGTCAATGAAGCTATGGAGGCTGTAGGGTGGAACAGCCATAAGATATTTTCACCTATAGAAAATGTAGAGGATGAGGAGATTAAAAAAGTAATCTCAAATATAGCTAGATCAACAAATACAGACTTAAAACAACTTTGGAGAACTATAGGAAAGCATAATATTAAGGCTTTCCATAAAGATTTTCCTGCATTTTTTGTTCAAGAAAATTTATTTTCATTTTTGAGATCTCTTCGTGATATACATATGGTTATGACCAAAAAATTCATAGGAGCTAAGCCTCCATTGGTTGAAATTAATCCAGTATCACCTAGACAGGCTATTTTTACTTATCAATCAAAAAGACGTATGTTTGATTACTGCCTTGGTTTATTAGAGGGAAGTAGCGAATTTTTCAATGAAAAAATTGAGCAAAAGGAAATTGAGAGAACGGATACTACTTTAAAAATTATGATTACTTTTGAAAAGGATATTTATTTTAAGAAGAAGTTTATTTTTAATAAAATAATGTCCTTAGGTTTTATAAAAAGCATACCAATTAAAACAGGTATCTTTACCTTTATAATATCTGCTGCTCTATTGGTGCCATTGATGGGCTTAGATAATGTGGTAAAGGCCTTGATAGGTGCTTTAGGAGGAGCTGTGGCAGCAACTGTTGGTAGCATACTTTTACATTTACCAAGTAGATTAATTATTGATGAGATTAAGAGAATAATAAATAATGAATATATTTACAATGGAGCTATTGAAAGTAAGGACGATTATGAAGATATGTATAAACTGTTAAAGGAACATAAAAAGTCCTTATCCGGTGATTTTATTGGTTTTAAGAGTGTAATAGATGAAATGAATACTTTTGTAAATAAAATTAATGAAATATCTGATTCTATGACACGTACATCAAAGGATATTGCAGAGGCAGTGGAACAAGTAGCTAGCGGAGCAGTATCTCAAGCGGAAAATACAGGAAAAGCTGCATATGAACTTAATGAGGATATTCAAACTTTAAATAATATAGTTGATAACGAGAATACTAATGAAGAAAAGCTTGAAGAGGCTATGAAGAAGATTAACAACTCCTATGAAAATGTAGAGAACGCAAGTAATAATATATTAGGTACTTTAAAGAGCTTCCAGCAAGTTAAAGACCTAGGTTTAAATCTTGAGGGTAAAGTAAAAGATATTACTGGAATAGTATCTATAGTTTCCAGCATAGCAGAGCAAACTAATTTATTAGCTTTAAATGCATCTATAGAAGCTGCTAGAGCAGGAGAACATGGAAGAGGATTCGCAGTAGTAGCAGAATCTATAAGAAAACTTGCAGAACAGTCCAAAGAAGCAGTAGAGGATATAAACTCTAACTTGGCCTTGTTTGTTAGTGATATAAATGAGTTAGTAGATAGTATAGAAACTCAGTATGATATTCTGCAAACAGAAACAAGGAGTTTAGAAAATGTAAGAGGCATAAGCTTTGAAGCAAACGAAGCTATAAAAGCAGTAGCTGCTTCTATCGAACTTACAATAGAAGAGTTGAATAAAGAGGCACAAAGTATTACAGAAGTATACGAAAATATAGAATCTTTGGCGGCTATAGCCGAAGAAAACTCTGCTTCTTCTCAAGAAGTAAGTGCTAGCGTAGCAAGTTATACAAATGAAATAGAAAAACTCATGAACAATATAAAAGACTTTAAACAAATTACAGAAGACTTTGAAAAGAGCTTGAGTAAATATAAGGTATAAAAGCACAAGTTTCCTTTAGATACAATCTTCCATAAATTAAAAAAGCAGATTCCTTTAAAGCCAAGGAATCTGCTTTTTTTATTTTTTATACTCCTTCTAAATTAAAATCTGGTATGAAAACTTTAGAAGCAGTTCCTTCCTCTTGTATAAAGCCATTCTTAACTCCTAGCTCTAAGGCATAGTCAATTAGGGCGTCATAGTGAGCAGGCAAAAGAGGTTTATTGATTTCAGGGTACTTAGAGCTTTTAAAATTAGGAGTATATTGATTCATTATGCTTATATATACCCTATGTCCAAAATTATTATAAATGTAGTCTATTATTTTCTTTGAATCGAAAAGTAAGCCCGGCAACATCATATGCCTAATTATAACACCTTTCTTTATAATGCCATTTTCATCAAAGACAGCATCGCCTACTTGATCTAGCATCTCTTTAATAGATTCTGAAGCGTATTGAAAATAATCAGGGGCGTTAGAGTACTTTGAAGAATACTTGCTGTTAAAGTATTTTAAATCCGGCAAATAAACGTCTATGTAACCATTTAATAGCTTAATAGTTTCAACATTTTCATAGCCACTAGAATTATAAAGAATAGGGAGGGTCAAACCATTAGCCTTGGCAAGCTTTATAGCTTCAATTATTTGTGGAACATAGTGAGTAGGGGTTACTAGATTTATATTTAAAGCATTCTTATCTTGTAACTCTAAAAATATATCCGATAGCCTTTCTATAGAAACTTCCTTTCCTAGGCTACATTGACTTATATCACTATTTTGGCAAAAAACACATTTAAGATTACAGTTTGAAAAAAACACTGTGCCTGAGCCGTCACTTCCTGAGATACAAGGTTCCTCCCAGTGATGAAGGGCAGCTCTTGCAAGCTTAACTTTCTCATCAGCCTTGCAAAAGCCAAGCTCACCTTTTAATCTATTTACACCGCATTTTCTAGGACATAAATTACAGTTTTCTAAAAGTTTCATCATCATTAATCACCCTAACCTATTATACAGGTGATTAATTGTCTTATCAATTCTCATATACTTTGTTATTAACATAAAATATTGTGCATTGGATTATAAAAACTGTGCTTATAACTCCAAAGAAAGGATAGAGTACCTTTATTAAGTTGGAAAAACCAACTTGAGATATAGGCAGTGCTATTAGCAATATTAAAGCTACAGATTTCTTGTATGTAATATAATTTAAAAACTTAGTTAGTAAAGAACTTTTGAAGTAATTACCGCCATGAGAGCGATTTTTATCTGATAGGCTTTGAAGCATTTTGGATACACTGTATACATCTGATACAACGGTAGAAAACATTTCAAGCCAAATTATAAAAAGGAGCATAATTTGCAGAAAGCTACCAAAACGGTGAGCTATGTATAACAGTGGTATTTCATATTTATATATGTAGGGTACATTTAACATAAGCAGTAAGTTTATAGCTGCACATAGTAGAGTTAATCCAAAGGCTCCAATAGATACGCCCCATATCAAAGTTTTATTGTGATTTATCTCCTTTGATAAAGGTACTAGCACACCAGAACAGCTCAGTAAATTAAATCCTGCATATAAAATAGTAGATAAAAACCAATGTTTTTTTGAATAGGGTATGGATTTAATATGTTCGTAGCTAATAAGGTCTTTGGAGAATACTACATATAATACAAAAATACTAGTAATTACAAAAATTAAGCTTGGTACTATTATAGAATTCACTTCTATTAGACCATTAGTATCTCTCATTAATATAATAAAAGCTAAGGAAGCCATTAGGGCTATACCAACCCATTTAGAGATTCCAAAGTATTGATTTAGCAAGGCGCCGCTACCGGCTAAGATAATTGCAGCACCGCTTAAAAGAAAGAAACTAGTAAAGAGATCAGTCAATTTGCCTAAGAAGCCTGGACTGATAAGGTTAATTAATTCATTATAGGATTCTAATTTATATTTAGTTGATATTTCTATAAACATTTTGCTTACACCTATGTATATGATTCCGCAGAGGATGATTCCTACAAAGCTTTTGTATCCATAGGTTGTAAAGAATTGAGTTATTTCTTTACCAGATGCTAGACCAGCACCTACAATAGTACCGATAAATACCGCTGCCACTTGAAAAACTGCAGATAGATTTTTTTTCAATCCTGATCCTCCTTGAAAATACTCCTGTACTAAATATATTAGTGAATTAGTAAATTAATTAGTTTAATAGATAAATAAAAGATAAAATTATAAATTATTTTTATCTTTTGTGAAAAAATAAGAATAGTTCTTGACTATTCAAGGTAAGGTAGGTAAAAGTCTACTAGCTAAAGGGGAGGTATTAGCTTGAAACGAATTTTCATGACTATAATGGCCGTAATTATTATGGTTAATTTAACAAGTTGCAAAGGCGCAAAAAGTAATGAGCAAACACAGGAAAGCAAGGAAAGGTTCGATATAAATATTGCTACAAATATATTAAATTCTTATATGGGATACTTGTATAACGGAGATGTTCAAAGGGCTAAGGATCTATATTCAAAGGAGTTAAGTGAAAAGGGTATAGAACCTTATGCTACAGATGTAAAAATATTAGGATTTAAAATTGATGAAGTTAATGAAGTTGGAAGAAGTGCAGTATTCAAGGTAAAGTTAGTAAGGGGAGCTTCAAATAAAGTTATATCTGTATTAGATAACTATAATATTAAAATTGAGCTTAAGGATAATGAATATAAGATAACAGAAATAAGTACAGACACAGAAAAAGAGGCTTTTTTAGAAGGGGAAGGCATACGATTAAAGGATAAAAATAATGTAAAGAGCAATTTAGTAGTAGATATGTCCGGTATACCCTACTATGCCTTTCCAAAAGATGATGTAGCTATGATCAATAAGGTTCCAGTACCAAGAAGTAGCTTTGGTATGATTTTATTTAGTTACAATGGAGAAAGAATAGCTGTCACCACTAAGGACGATAAAAACATCTATCTAGGTATAATTAAAATAGATTCTACAGGTACCATGCAAGGTAGCGGTGGTGGTGCCGGTACTGATAGCGGATCCGTTAGTAACGGTGGTGGTGGTAACGGTGGGAGCGGAGGTGGCTCCAGCCTAATAATAAAAGAACCGCCTATAGGAAAAGAAATCAACTCCTTAGATATTTTGGATAATACAACCATTGAAAACATTGCCTTTTCCTTAGAAGAAAAGGTTATTATGGCTCAGTATAAGATAGCAGGTAAAGGTACTACTTTAAGAGTTTACGATGTAGAAAGTGGAGAACTAGTTGATTTTAAGTTTGAAGAAAAGTTCCCAATAGATAAGGTAGATCTTGCATTTTCCTCCTTCAACAAAGAAGCTTTAAATTTTGAGGTTAAGGAGAAGGAAGGTACTGGGAAGGATGTGGTGGATCTCCTAGGAAAATGGCAGCTAGATTTAAAGAAATTTAAGGTCAAAAAATTGTAATCTTAGTTAGCTGTGATAAAATATATGAAGGATAAGTTAAGGTTTTGGGTGTAAGGGAAAAGCTTATCACTCATTATATTCTAGAAAGGAACTTTTTAAATGAAATACTGGGGACAGAAGCCATATAACAGTTTAAACTATTTTTTAAGAAATAAATTTGGAGAGAAGGTGTTTAAGGTTTCCTTAGACGCCGGTTTTTCATGTCCTAATAGAGATGGAACCATTAGCTCTGGAGGATGTATTTTTTGCAGTGAACGGGGGTCAGGAGATTTTGCCGGTTGCAGAGATTTTTCTATAACTAAGCAATTCGAAGATATTAAAGCAATGATGAGTAAGAAATGGCAGTCTGGAAAGTATATTGCATACTTTCAGGCCTATACGAATACGTACGGGGATGTAGAACTATTAAGAAGAAAGTATGAAGAGGCTGTAAGTCAAGAGGGAGTGGTTGCTCTTGCTATAGCAACACGTCCAGACTGTCTATCACCGGAAATAATAGACTTATTAAAGGAATTTAATGAAAGGTTATATGTATGGATAGAATTAGGTCTTCAAACGTCAAATGACAGAGTGGCTAAGATTATAAATCGAGGTTATAAGCTAGAGGTTTTTGAAAGGGCCCTTTCTGATTTACGTCAAGCAGGATTGGATGTAGTGGTGCATACCATCTTTGGATTGCCAGAAGAAAATAGAGATGATATGCTTAACACCATTAGATATCTTTCCAATAAGGATATACAGGGTATAAAAATTCATCTATTACATCTTATGGAGAACACTCCTTTAAAAAAGCTTTATGAATTAGGACGTTTATCCTTTATGACTATGGAGGAGTATGTGGATGTAGTATGTGAGGCGATTAAGCTTTTAAGGGAGGATATAGTTATACATAGACTAACAGGGGATGCGCCAAGGGATTTATTAATTGGGCCTATGTGGAGCCTAAAAAAATGGGAAGTCCTTAATGCTATTGATAAAAAGCTAATAGAAAATCAATGGTATCAGGGTTTGGATTTTTGTACAAAATAATTATTTTATATTTGGAGATTTTGCTGATAGATTATTTTTATGTAAAGGATTAAAATAGTTAATGTAATAAAAAATATTCCTGGGGGGAAATTAAATGGCAAGTTTATCATTAAGACATATTTACAAAATATATCCTGGTAATGTTACCGCTGTAAAGGATTTTAACCTTGAAATTGAAGATAAGGAATTCGTAATATTCGTTGGACCATCTGGATGTGGTAAGTCAACTACATTAAGAATGATCGCTGGTTTGGAAGACATATCACAGGGTGAGCTTTACATAGGTGACAGACTTGTAAATGATGTATCTCCAAAGGATAGAGATATCGCAATGGTTTTCCAGAGCTATGCACTTTATCCTCATATGAGCGTATATGAAAACATGGCTTTTGGATTAAAGTTAAGAAAAGTTCCAAAGGAAGAAATAGATAAGAAAGTTAAGGAAGCAGCTAGAATACTTGATATAGAACATTTATTGGATAGAAAGCCAAAGGCTCTTTCCGGTGGACAGAGACAAAGAGTTGCTTTAGGAAGAGCTATAGTTAGAGAACCAAAGGTATTCTTGATGGACGAACCTTTGTCCAACCTTGATGCTAAGTTAAGAGTTCAAATGAGAACTGAAATTTCAAAGCTTCATAAGAGATTACAGACTACATTTATATATGTAACTCACGACCAGACAGAAGCTATGACAATGGGTTCAAGAATCGTTGTTATGAAGGATGGATTAATCCAGCAAGTTGATACTCCACAACACATTTACGATCATCCAGCAAATATTTTCGTTGCAGGTTTCATCGGAAGCCCACAGATGAACTTCATAGATGCTAAGCTTGTAGAAAACAACGGAAAGGTAGCTGTTGTATTTGGAGATGATACAATAGTTCTTCCAGAAGATAAGGCTGTTGTATTAAAGGAAAAAGGATATGTTGGAAAAGATATAATAATGGGTATCAGACCAGAAAATATAGATGAAGCAGTAGGAAATGAATCTGCAGTAATTGAAGCTACTGTTGAAGTAACTGAATTAATGGGTGCTGAAACTTACATTTATCTTGCAAAGGGTAAGGCAAACATGATTGCAAGAGTAAATGGAACTTCAAAATGCAAAGCTGGAGATAAGTTAAAGGTTGCTTTAGATACAAACAAAATTCATATCTTTGACAAAGAAACTGAAATTACAATTGTATAATTAAAAGGTTTATTAATAAGCTCCATGAGTACATTATGTATTCAGGGAGTTTTATTTTATTAGTTCTTGTAAGGAATTGAGACTTAATCTATTATTTGATAGAATGTATTATAATGTGAAGGAATTAAAAATGTACTTGTCATTGAATTAGGAAGGTAGGTGGGGCTATGTACAACTTTGACAGTTATTTAGAGGAAGTTAGTATGAAAAGTGGCATCAAGTTTAGATTAATGGGGGAAGATGATATTATTTACTACGATAATATAGAGGAGCTTGAAGAACAGAATAAGATAAGTAGTGTTTTATATTTAGGAGAATATAAAGCATATCTAGTTTTAGATAAGAAATATGAAATTTGCATTCCACTGTTACAATACAGTATAGTGAGCAAATATAGAGAATTATATTCATCTAAGGAACAATATTTAATAGGGCTAATTGAAGGTAAAGAAATAGGAAAGGATCATTTAGAAAGGGTTCTTCCATTCTTAGAAAAAGGAGGTATCTTGATTTTGGTAGAAGTACAGGGCGACAAGTATGAGGCTTTAAATATTATTAAACAATTGTATAATGAAGAAGATGTAGTAAGTATGGTTTATGAAAACTATATACTTCTAATAGGTAATTTTGATGAAATTTATGAACATGCAAATAGTATAAAGGATTCCATTGCTTCTGATCTTTACTCTTCCTGTCACATAAGTTTTTCTGATGAGGTATTTAAGGCTGAGGACATTAGAAAGGCCTATCTAGACGCAAAGGAAAGCATGGATTTAGGAAAGAGATTTAACATAAAAGGTGAAATTTACTGCTATAGTAATCTTATACTGGAAAAGATCGTTTATAATATAAGTGATGAAATGAAAAAAAAGTTATATGATAGTTTTAGTGATAAATTTAATGCCTTTGATGGAGAGATGATAAATACTATAGAGGAATTTATAAATAGTGGCCTTAATATAAGTGATGCTTCTAGAAGATTGTATATTCATAGAAACACTTTAATATATAGACTGGACAAAATATATAAAGACACAGGTTATGATATTAGAAATTTTAAACAGGCTACAGTATTTTTTATGGCTTTTTTAATATGGAAAGAAAATAGACAGGAGATGTAAAAATGAAAGTAGATATTATAATATCCGCAGATTACGTATCAGAGGATAAGATTAAAGGAAAAACAGCCTTAGTTATTGATATGCTTAGAGCTACTTCCGTAATTACTACTGCAGTGATGAATGGATGTAGAAAGGTGATTCCTGTTTTAACTGTAGAAAGGGCCTTTGAACTAGCTCAGCTTTATAAGGAAGGGTGCATTTTAGGTGGAGAAAGAAAGGCTTTAAAAATTGATGGATTTCATTGTTCTAATTCACCTTTAGAATATACTGAAGATCTAGTAAAGGATAAAACCTTAATTATATCAACCACTAATGGAACAAGGACTATACAGGGCTGTAAAAGTGCAGATTCAATTTTTATAGGATGCTTACTGAATGGTAAAGCTGCTGCAGAGCGTATGGCAGCTTTAGGAAAGGATATAGTAATTGTAAACGCAGGAACTTATGGACAGTTTTCAATGGATGATTTTATATGTAGCGGATATATAATTAATTGCTTGAAGAATATAGCGGATATAGAAATGACAGATTTAGCTTATACTGCATTTAACACATATAATATGCACCAGGACATTACAAGTTTTATTTGCCATGCAAGACATTATAATGTCATTAAAGAATTAGGCTTTACTAAGGATTTGGAGTATTGCTGCCAAAAGGATATAACAAAGGTAGTGCCCTATTTTAATGGAGAGTATATAACCTTTGAACATTGATATGAAAAGCGATTTATTGCTTTTTATTTTTTGCTTAATAGAATAAATAAATAGAAATACATAAACATATGGTATATAATGTAAATATATATGGAAAACCTCTTTATTCTTTAGAAGAGGTGGTATCTATGTATTGCTATAAATATGTAATAACTTTTGAACAATGGCAAGGAGGTGACTTTTTGGAGTATTTTGGATTATTGGCCTTTTTATTAATAATTTTTAATTTGAGCTATCCTGTAAGAGTAAGAAAGCTTGAAAAAGAAGTTCGTAGATTAAAAAAATCTTTAAAAGGAGAGAATGCTATGTCAAAGTTAATAAATGAATTAAAGGGATATAGATGTAAGATTTCCTTTAATGATACTCCATCCTTTGTGGAAAGTGATAAGGAAGTGTATGAGGTGTTAGACGTAGATGATGAATGGGTTAAGCTAGCCTTTAAAGATAAAAAGCTGTTGATAAAAGAGTGATTGTTCGAATAGAGCATATAGATACAATAGAGCTAGCAGATTAGCATTGAATTTTTTAAGGCTTTTAAAGATTCAAGAAAAAAATCCCCTAAATAGCAAAAAGAAAGTCTTTGACATGGATAGTACCTTCATTTAAAATAGTTAAAGTGTATCTATACTATATAAAAAAAGCTTATTATTGAGAATTTAATATATAAAATCTATTTTGGGGGATAAAAATGAGTATATTAACAGTTAAAAATGTAAGCCATGGCTTTGGAGATAGGGCTATCTTTGAGGATGTATCTTTTAGATTACTGAAGGGGGAACACGTTGGTCTTATTGGAGCTAACGGAGAAGGAAAATCAACCTTTATGAACATAATTACCGGTAAGCTTCAACCAGATGAAGGACAGATTGAATGGTCTAATAAGGTTAGAGTAGGATATATGGACCAGCATGCGGTTTTGGAAAAAGGACAGACTATAAGAGAGGTTTTGAGGGGAGCTTTCCAGTACTTGTTTGATGCGGAAGCAGAGATGAATGAGCTTTATGAAAAAATGGGAGAAGCAGATCCGGATGAACTTGAAAAGATGCTGGAAAGAACAGCAGTAATTCAAGATATGTTAGATCATAACGGTTTTTATATTATCGATGCAAAGATTGAAGAAACAGCTAAAGGTTTAGGTCTTGCAGATATAGGCTTAGACAGGGATGTTACGGATTTAAGTGGTGGTCAAAGAACTAAGGTTTTACTGGCTAAGCTTTTACTAGAAACTCCTGATATATTGCTTTTGGACGAGCCTACCAATTACTTAGATGAAGCCCATATTGAATGGTTAAAGAGATTCTTGAATGACTATGAAAATGCCTTTATTTTAATATCTCATGATATACCATTTTTGAATTCAGTAATTAATCTAATATATCATGTAGAAAATAAAAAATTAACAAGATATGTTGGAAACTATGATGAGTTCCAAAGAGTCTATGAGGCTAAAAAGAGACAGTTAGAGCAGGCCTATGAAAGACAGCAGGCTGAAATTGCAAGGCTTCAGGATTTTGTAGCTAGAAACAAGGCTAACGTGGCTACCGCTAATATGGCAAAATCCAGACAGAAGAAATTAGACAAGATGGAGAAAATTGAACTTACTCAGGAGAAGCCAAAGCCAACCTTTAATTTTAAAACTGCTAGAGCCTCTGGAAAGGTGATCTTTGAGACTAGGGATCTAGTAATAGGCTATGACCATCCATTAACGAAGCCACTTAACCTTTACATGGAGAGAGGACAAAAAATAGCTTTAGTAGGCTCAAATGGTCTTGGAAAAACCACCTTACTAAAAAGCTTAATAGGTCAAATCAAACCTTTAAGTGGAGAGGTGAAATTAGGAGATTATCTCCATCTTGGATACTTTGAACAGGAGGGTAGAGAAGGAAACACCAATACCTGTATCCAAGAGTTTTGGAACGACTTCCCTGGCTATACTCAGTATGAGGTTAGAGCTGCTCTTGCAAAGTGTGGGCTTACAACCAAGCATATTGAAAGCATGGTGAAGGTTCTTTCTGGAGGGGAAGCCGCTAAGGTTAGACTGGCAAAGCTAATAAATAAGGAAACTAATGTATTGATTTTAGACGAGCCTACCAACCACCTAGATGTAGATGCTAAGGATGAGCTTAAGAGGGCCTTAAAGGAATATAAGGGGAGCATATTGCTAGTATGCCATGAGCCAGAATTTTATAGGGACGTAGTTACTGAAGTTTGGAATTGTGAGGACTGGACTACGAAAATTATATAAGAGAGGAATAAGGAAATAAGACAGCTCAAGGCTTTAATTTATAAAGACTTGAGCTTTTAACTTGTATTCATTAAAATTAGTAAAGATAAGAGAAACAATTAATAGATTAAAACTTAGAAAAGGCGTGATAGATATGATTTTGAATCCCAAATTAATTGCTGGGAAATGGTGTATAGAAGTGTCTACACCAGAATTCGGTAAGACAATTCTTTTAGATAAGGAAAAGGATTTTTCTCCACTAGTGTTTGATACGGAGGAAGAAGCTTTAGCTTATATTAGACAAGTTAATCAGGATAATTAATTACAATTCTATAATCAAATGAGAAAACCATAGACTGTACACTGAGTCTATGGTTTTGCATTTTCTTCATTTTTAGACTCTATGTATTTAAAGAAATCCTCATGAGTTAAGTCGGTTATTACACAAGGTATATATTCAAACTTACCTAGAATTTTTGCAGCAGAGAATAATGTAAATCCTGCTACTAGACTGTAGTATCCATTTTCAATTGGACGTATAGCAATAGGAATTGTGATTTCATCACTTGAATTTAATTTTTTTAATATTCCATTAAAAGAGATTTCTTTTGCCTTTAAATGAATATCTTCAGTTAGAATTATTTTATTTAACTCAACCATTGTAGTATTAAGTTTATTCCTATCAAACCACTTTATTCTTGATTCATCCTTTTTAGCAACTTTTTTAGGAGGAGGAGCTGGAATAGGAAGGGGCAATTCCCAAGGTTTCTCAGCAGGAAGATCCTCTATAAAACTTGAAATGTACATTTTTTTGCATTGATTAATCTTTAATTTATTAGGATCTTTATTAGAATCTAGAATATATAGTATGTTTTCTTCAGATATGTCCAACTTATTTCCTACACGACTGTATCTGTGAGCGATTCTATGATGATCCCCTTTAGGGGCCTTTTGTATCTTAATATTATCGTATCCATATTCTTTTATAAGCTTTGATAACATAAACCAATGTTGTATATTTGGAGTTATAGGATTTCCCGATGATTTTTGCCAGTTAGAAGCATCCCACTTATTAAAGGTGTTTTTATTTAAACGCCTACAAATGTCAACTACATCGCATCTAATTTTAATTGGGTGATTTTTAAATCCAATTGCTTTTAAGTATTGAAATGCTCTTATTATAGCTGTTAATTCTACTGAGGTTGAAGTTGAATCAGAAGAGACACCAAATACTATTTTAGGTAAATTAAACTCTTGTGCATTATCAAAAACGAAAGAATAACCACCTTTACAATCTCTATATGAGCCATCTGTGTAAATTGAAATGGGGGTAGTGTTCATAATAATAGTCCTTTCCTTTGAATTATTAGTGTGATGGTGGAATTATGTAAGTTAAGGTTCTTTTAATTTAAGCCTATTTCTTTAGTGTATAGAAATATTATATATTATTCAAGAGGATAACTATTATAGATTTATAATTTTTTCAATATTTATAGATAACTATTATTTTGATGTAGTTGAATAAGCTATAAGTGTTTATATGGATGGGAAGTTGAAATATTATAAAACATACTTTATACTTACAAAAGGAATATATTAAATCACTTTAAGAAGATTTAACTTGAAGCTCTAGGGGATTAAGAGAGGAGTACATATTATGAAAATTTCAAAAAAAGATGCCTTAGACTGGTTTGAATTTTTTGCAGAGCTGCCAGAGGACGAAGAACCAATGATTAAACAACAGGAAATTATATATGCTACCTTTGCACAAATTGAGGCAGCAGTTGAAGCTAGGCATGAAAAACTAATATCTGAAATTAAGGACATTAAAAGCTTGAAGAATAGAACGCTTTATGTGGGGGATGATAGTAAGTTTCCTAAGGGATGTTGCTCCTGTTTGCTAGGAACGGGATTAGGGGCCGTTAGGAAAACAAATAAGTGTAACATAGAGTGTAAGTTCTGCTATAACTACGGTCATTTAGATGAGGTGCCTCCTATTGGAGAAGGTATGTGGGAAATTGGAGGTACAAAATTCTATGAGAAGGATATAGATTTACTTCTTTCCATACAAAAGAAACCTACCGGTATTGCCTATGTTTATTTAGAACCCTTCATGGAAATAGAAAAATACTATTCCATTATTAAAAAGTTCAGTGATGCTCAAGTTCATCAACATCTATATACAAATGGTCTTTTGGCTACAGAAGAAAGCTTAAAGGCATTAGGAGAGGCTGGTCTTGATGAGATAAGGTTTAATTTAGGAGCTTCTAACTGTTCTGATAAGGTCATTAATAATATTAAGTTTGCGAAAAAATATATTAAGAGGGTTGGTATTGAAACCCCTATGACTCCTGAGTTTTTTGAAAGCTTTTTCAAGAAGAAGGAGGCTATTTTAGATACAAAATTAGATTTTATTAATTGTGCAGAATTACATTTAAACGAAAATAACATTTGCAACTATTACGGAGAAAACTTATATATTTCTAGACAAGGTTACATATCTCCCATTTGGAGTAGGGAATTAACTCTTAAGTTTATGAAGATAGCTGATGAAGAAAAGTGGGATCTAGTAGTTCATGATTGCTCCAATAATACCAAGTTTGCTAGGGATTTAAATTTGAGCAGCAAAGAGGGTAAGTGGTTTGGAGCTAGTAACTATGGCTGTGAGTTTTCTAGAATTCCTTATGAGATCTTTTTACCAATATTAAGGGATGAGAATTTTAAATTCTTAACTGAAGAGGAATTACCGGATGGCTATAAAGTAGGAGAATTGATTTTTTAGTTAGGCTCATAGTTCTTTAGAAGAAGCAGTTCTGAAGAAAGCAGAATTGCTTCTTTTTTTGATATCATAGTTAAAAGAGTGAAGATTAAATTCCAATAAATATTTATTTAAAAACGATAAATAGTATGCTATTCTATCCCTATACTAAAAATAAATGAGGTGCTTTTAATGAAAGAAGGAAGAAAAGGTATTTTAAGATTAGGCGCTTTTCTTATTGTAGTTTCCATACTTACTTTTTTTGTATTCTTATTGCCTTTTGTTTTAACTGGTTTATCAAAGGTGATTCCAGTGGTATCTTATTTGAGATATTCAGGCTTGATATGCTTATATGGAGGTATAATAACTTTTATATTTGCCTTATATCAGACTGTAAAGGTACTAGTGAACATTAGTAAGGGTAAGGAGCTGTGGAAAGCATCAAGAGGTAATTTAAAGGCTATAAAATATAGTACAATTATCTTGAGCAGCTTATATCTTATAAGTATGCCTTTCCTATATCTTATGGCAGATAAGGATGATGCACCAGGAATTTTACTATTTGGATTAATAGTATTTTTATTTAGTAGTGCCAGTGCAGTATTTGCATCTGCTTTTGAAAAAAATATAGATATAATCAAATAATATTAAGTAGAAATAAAAGGTCCCTTTACCATCAAAGATAGTAAAGGGATTTTTTAGTCAATTAATTTCTTATTAGATAATCAAAGGCTCCTAAGGCCGCTGTAGCACCGGAACCCATAGAAATGATGATTTGTTTATAAGGACTATTTGTACAGTCGCCTGCAGCAAATACCCCAGGAACATTTGTTGCACCATGGTTGTCAACAATGATTTCTCCAAAACGATTACGTTCAACAATGTCTCCTAACCAATCAGTATTTGGCACTAAACCAATAAGGATAAATACGCCTTCCAAGTCAATATGATGAG
>NZ_FMJL01000027.1 GCF_900095445.1 Clostridium sp. N3C | reverse complement strand
TGGTAGATGAGATTGGCTACATGGACGAGGTTCTTCAGGATGATAGTGAGTGTAAAAAAAAGGGAATGCCTGTTTTGGTATGCCCTTGTTGTAATGCAGATTTTTATTTTACTGGTGACAGTGAAAAGCAATAGAGTGGCTATCGCCACTCTATTGAGAGTCCCCGTTAGGGGATTTTTTTATATTCAGCACTGAGTATAATTATCCATAATATCTAATTTTTAATTTTTAATCTCTAAAAGTAATCCTATTAGCTTCTTTTATATCCTTTACACACCACTTGTCATTGATCTTGGATATTAGCAAAACTTCTTCTGTGCTATCACTTGGACCTGCAGAGGTTTCCCAGTAATATTTTATTTTCACTTCATAATTATTTTTATCTATCTTTTTCTTTTCTAATACTTCATATTTAGCAAGCCAAGGACTAGATCCTCCAATTATCCAGTAATTCTCTTCAGCCTTTCCCCACTTTTTAACAATCTCTTCCTTGAGTTCCTTACAAGATACTGCGTATTTGTATACACCATTTCGCATAGCATCCCCCTTAGTCCATAATCTTATAAGCTCTTCTAAGCTAGAAGGTCCAAATTCATCTACCACTTGTTGAAAGAAAGCAACTTGGGCCTTAGACTGTTGATGGCTTACAGGCTCATTTCCAATGCTTTTATCCACTATATTTCCCCCAGAGGAAATGCTAGCACTTACACCACCCTTATTAAAAGAAGTTGTCATTACTAAAGCTATTACGGAAATTAATAATATTATATCTTGAAGCCTTTTCACTATTTCCACTTCCTTTATCCAGTCTTTATACATAGCTTATCTCAAAATCCTAAAAATTATAAATTAAAATCCATGGAGGTTAAATCTCCATGGATCCTTATTTTTCAATATAATTTTTTATATGTTTTATAATCATATTAATGCTACCATCGCCATTTCTAATGATCTCAAACTTGCTGTTATCATGATAAACTGATGAATCTATATATAAATCTATTTCCTTATCTATTTTTAATCTTACCCTCTTAAGCTTCTTCTCTACCCATTGCTTATCTACAGGCAGCTTTTCCTCTATGCCCTGGGCTGCAACAAAATCCACAAAGGCCTGTTTTTCAGATTCATTTTGAAAAATATTATTTGATAGTTCCTTTATGTCTATATTATCTTCTTCCATCAATGTTTTCTTTATGGTAGATCTTATTTCCTCAGCTTTAGCGGCATCATTTACTGTATTTGCTCTAGTCCATGTTTCTGTAGCATTTAGAAATCTTTTAGTAAGATCCCTACTACTATCTATAATGGTACAGTTTAAAAAGTCATTTATAAAAAATTTTGATGCACTTTCCTCTTCCGATGACTTTTTCCCCTGCTTATCTATTACCAAAAGATCATAATCCATATTCTCAGTCCAGGCCTTTATAAAGGCACATTTTTGAATTTTTTGAGAACTCACTGGTAATCCTGTAGTTTGAGGTATAATCTTTATACTCATTTTATTATCTACAAACTCTATTTTATGTATATAATTTTTAACATAATCCATTTTAAATAAGGCTACCATAGGACCAAATTCAGTAGAAAGAGAAACTACCATCAAATCGCAGGATTGAATCTCCTCATTGCTCTTCATAATAGCAAATAATAATCTTGCTAATTCTTGAGAAACTTCTATTAAAGAATGTTGTCCTTCTAAAAATCCATCTACTACTTTTTTAACTACACCATCATCAGAATTAAAACGGGCAAGCTTAAGTTCTTCATCCTTTAAAGCTCTTTCCACGTGCTTTAACACAAATTTATAAAGATCATCATTTAGCTCCAAAGGAAATTCATTTAATATAGGTTCATCAGAATTACGATCCAGTACATGAACTATAGCTTCCATAATCTTTATCTCACTTACGTAATCCATAACAGTCACCTCAAAATACAAATAATATTATAAATATCCAATTTCAAAGTTTTTAACCTTTGAAATTGGATACTCCTATAGATTCTTCTTTACTGCCTTTGGATTATGTTTGAAGCAAAGTCCAATAAACTTTTCATTAGGCACAAATAAAACCTTAAACTTTTTGCCACCCTTATTTAACATAGCAGCATAAATTCTATCATTTGATGTGGAAGGATAAAACTTAACCACCTTGCCCTGTATACCTGAAAAATTCTTAATCTCGTCACTATCAACAGGTGCTAGCAATTCTACATCCTTAACATTAAAATTAAATACTCTTTTTCTCTTTTTCTGCTCATAGATAATATCAACATCTATATCTCCATTTGTAATAGTATACTCATACTCTACATAGGATCTTTTCTTTATAAAAAATAAAATTATTGCTATAAGGGCAAAAATCAAGAAAAACACCAACTGATTAATTAATAAATAAAAAACAGCAGTTATAGTTGCAACAATCATTCCTATCCTGGAAACAATATACTTAGGAGTTTCTTTAGAAGTTACTAATTGCTCATAATAATTATCCATATTACTCAACCCTTTCTATCCTTTAACTTTTATATAGCAAATTATTGTCATTAGGTATATAATGCTATATTATTATAACAGAAGTTATCTTTTATAGTCAAAGTTTTAAATTATATCAAAATCGTTAGAAGGAGTTAAATATGAAAGAAATAGAAACTAGAATATTAGATGTAGACGTAGACTTCATAAGAGAAACCATGTTAAAGATAGGCGCTTTCAAGGTTAAAGCTGAAAACCAAGTAAATAAAATATTTGATTTTCCTGATAGAAGGCTTTTAAACAAAAAAGGCTATGCTAGAGTACGTATAGTAGAAGATACACTGAATAATAAACAATTTTGCTATATGACTACGAAGAAAATGATAAGTCAAGAGAAATATAAGGTTATGGAGGAAAACGAAGTTTTGGTAGATAACCCATCTATGGCTGAAAATATTTTCTACTCTTTAGGCTTGGAGCTTGTTCAAACTATAAAAAAATATCGAGAAAGTTATAAGTATAAAAACTCCCTAGTAGAAATCGATATAAACGATAAAAGTTTTTGCCCCTTCCCCTATATAGAAATAGAAACAGAAAAAGAAGAGGAATTAATAGAAATTGTTCAATTATTAGGCTATCAAATGTCAGATACAACTTCTAAGTCTATATTTGAAATTCTAAAAGATAGGGGCATCAGAAAGGATTTATAGCTTTTTAATCAAATTATTTTGTAGCACCTAGGTTTTTCGTCATTTATCGACACAATACAAAATTTCTAAAAAAAATTCAAAAAAGATATTGACTCTTACCTTGAACATGATATAATACATATTGTCGGTGATGCCCAGTCGCCAAAGGGTAAGGCACCTGCCTCTGGAGCAGGCACTGTGTTGGTTCGAATCCAGCCTGGGCAGCCAAGAAAAAAGATTTGAGCAATCAAATCTTTTTTTATTTATCTAAAATATGTCAATGTATAGTTAGAATCTATTGACGTAAACCATTCTTTAACATATAATAAAATAAAATTTCATATTTTACTTACTTTGATAAGGAGTAGTAGTATAATGGCTACTTTAGAGAGCTGTCGGTTGGTGAGAGACAGTGTAGACCTTATATGAACTCGCCTTGGAGTATTGATTGATGAACCTCCCCTTTTTTAGAGAGATTTAGTCGATCACGGGCAAGCCCGTTATTAGCTCAAAGTGAGGCTTTAAGCCTAATTAGAGTGGTACCGCGGAAGTTGTCTTTCGTCTCTTATGAGGCGAAAGACTTTTTTATTTTACATAAAACCTTTAAACTTCTGCAAGTAAACTCATATAAATTTAAATAAATTATCTAAGGAGGATAAAAAATGGCCAGATATAGCACAAGTATAGATAAAAAGTGGCAAAAAAAATGGGAAGAAACCAAAATATACGACTTTAATCCAAATAACCCTGGGGAAAAACTTTATGTTTTAGAGATGTTTTCATATCCCTCTGGCAGTAAACTTCATGCCGGTCATTGGTTTAACTACGGTCCTGTAGACTCTTGGGCTAGAATGAAGAGAATGCAAGGTTTTAATGTTTTCCAGCCTATGGGATTTGATGCCTTTGGCTTGCCAGCAGAAAATTACGCTATCAAAACTGGTATTCATCCAAAGGATTCTACCTTAAAGAATATTGAAACTATGGAAGCTCAGCTTAAAGCTATGGGAGCTATGTTCAATTGGGAAAACGAGGTTATTACCTGTTTACCTGAATACTATAAATGGACTCAATGGGTTTTCTTAAAGCTTTACGAAAAAGGTTTGGCTTATAGAAAAAAAGCTCCTGTTAACTGGTGTCCTAGTTGTAATACCGTTTTAGCTAATGAACAAGTAGTTGATGAAGCTTGTGAAAGATGCGGTACAACCGTTACTAAGAAAGATCTTACTCAATGGTTCTTAAAAATCACTGATTATGCTGATGAATTATTGGAAAAACTAGACGATTTAGATTGGCCAGAAAAAACAAAAGCTATGCAAAGACATTGGATTGGAAAATCCACTGGTTCAGAGGTAACCTTTAAGGTAGCAGATAAAGATTTAAGTTTTAATGTATTCACTACAAGAGTAGATACTCTTTATGGTGTTACATACGTAGTATTGGCACCTGAAAATCCTTTAGTAGATGAAATTACAACTGAAGAGTATAAGGAAGCTGTAGAAGCTTATAAAGAGGCTGCTAAAAAGCAATCAGAAATAGAAAGACAATCCCTCACTAGAGAAAAAACTGGTGTGTTCACTGGTTCCTACGCTATAAATCCAGTTAACGGAAAGCAAGTGCCTATTTGGGTAGGAGACTATGTTTTAGCTACTTACGGTACAGGAGCAGTAATGGCAGTACCAGCCCATGATGAAAGAGATTATGCTTTTGCTACTAAATTCAATTTACCTATAGAAAAAGTTATAGATGGTGGAACAAAAGAGCTATTCACAGAAGATGGTATTTTAGTTAATAGCGGTGAATTTAACGGTCTAACCTCAGCAGAAGCTAGAGAAGCTATAGTAGCAAAGCTTGAGAAAATGAATTTAGGTAGAAAGAAGGTTAATTACCGTTTAAGAGACTGGTTGGTATCTAGACAAAGATATTGGGGAGCTCCTATTCCAATAGTTCATTGTGAAAAATGTGGAACTGTACCAGTGCCAGAAGACCAATTGCCTGTAGAACTTCCTTATGATGTAGAATTTACACCAGATGGTAAATCTCCACTGGCTAAGTGCGATTCCTTTATGCATACTACTTGTCCTAAATGCGGTGGAGATGCTTTAAGAGACCCTGATACTCTTGATACTTTCGTTTGCTCATCCTGGTATTATTTAAGATATGCAGATAATAAAAATAGTGAGAAGGCCTTTGATCCAGATATAATTAACAAAATGCTTCCTGTGGATAAGTATGTTGGAGGTCCAGAACATGCCTGCATGCACTTGCTATATGCAAGATTTGTAACCAAGGCCTTAAGGGATATGGGATATTTAAACTTTGATGAACCTTTCCTTTCCTTAACTCATCAAGGATTGATCCTAGGTCCTGATGGACAAAAAATGAGTAAATCAAAAGGAAATACTATATCACCTGATGATTATATATCTCAGTATGGTTCTGATGTTTTCAGACTATATTTAATGTTTGGTTTTGCCTACGAAGAAGGTGGTGCTTGGAGCGATGACGGAATAAAGTCTATAGCTAGATTCGTGGACAGAGCAGAAAGATTACTAGACAACGCTATTGAAGCTATAAAGGCTGGCGGTTCAAAAACCACTATAGATAAGGCTGAAAAAGAATTAAACTACTGGAGACATAATACTATAAAGGGCGTAACAGAAGACGCAAATAAACTTCAATTCAACACTGCTATAGCTAGAATAATGGAATTTACCAATGCCCTTTCAAAATATTTAGCAATAGAAAATAAAAACACTAACTTCTTAAAGGAAACTGTAGAAGATTATATTAAGGTATTAGCTCCTTTTGCTCCTCACTTCTGTGAAGAAATGTGGAATACTCTAAATCCAAGCGAGGATGACAAAAATTATTCCGTATTCAATACAAAATGGCCTGCATTTGATCCTTCTGCTTTAGTTAAAGATGAAGTAGAGATTGCTATACAGGTAAACGGTAAAATTAAAAACAAGATTATGATTGCTGCAGATCTAAGCGAAGAAGAAATAAAGACCGCTGCTCTAGAAGATTCAAGTATAAAAACTATAATAGAAGGAAAAACTATAGTTAAAGTTATAGTAATCAAAGGTCGTCTTGTTAATATCGTAGTAAAATAAAAAAAGCACCTCTCAAGGTGCTTTTTTTACAAAACTATTGCAAAATACCCCAATAAGGTATATAACTATATTATAGTATTTTTAATTAATAATTATTTTCAATGAGGTGATTTAATGAAACTTATAGATATTAGTGAGGAAGCTTACAAGGAATTTAAAGAATTTTTGGATGAAAATGATATTGAAGACTACAACATAAGAATTAACTTTGCTGGTGTTGCCTGCAGTGGCCCGATTTTTAATATCAGTATAGATACTCCAAAAGAAGATGATGTTGTTGAAAAAGTTAATGACATAACCTTTATTTGCAATAAAGGAATTCAAGAAGAATTTGCTGGTTTTATAATACTATCTTCTGAAGAAAATAACTACAGAGGCCTTTCTTTGAAACCTTTAATTGGTGGTGACGAAGGCGGCTGCAGTTCTTGTCCTGGATGTCATTAATTTAAATAATCCTTTGTTTCTAAAAAAGTTGACGAATAATTATTGGGAGTTGTTTTTAAAAACTTATCCATTTAATTACTCGTCAACTTTTCTTTGTGATAAATCTTGATATTTCACTTTTACCCTATTATTAGCTTTCCTTGTATTTTTCTATACTTTTTTGTGTAGCTTCTAGTAGGTTATTTAATTCTGATACTTCCCCTTCTTCTATAAGTCTATTTAATGTATTTTGATATCTTGTAAATTCTGCTATTTTACCCATAGATGACAACGTTAGTATATTATTCATTATATCTGAAATCAAATCAGATTTTATTTCAAAGAGCTTTTGTGCATCTTTAATTTCATCCTTAATTTCAAGCATTTGTTCATCTAATAAAAAAGCAGAATCTGCTGCTGATTTTAATTTTAAACGAATGTCTTCAGGAATGTTATGCTTATACTTATAATTTAAAGAATGCTCTGTAGTGGCCCAAAAATTCATTGCTAAGGTTCTTATTTGAAATTCAGCAAGAATATCATGAGGTCCATCTGCCATATTAACTTGATATTTTATTACAATATGGTAACTTCTGTAACCACTAGGCTTAACATTAGTAACATAATCCTTTTCGTAAAGTAGGGTCATATCCTTTCGTTTTCTAATGAGTTCTACCACTTTATTTATATCATCAACAAATTGGCACATAATCCTAATGCCTGCTATATCTTCCATCTCATATTGAATTCTATCTAAAGGTATATTAAACTTATTTGCCTTTTCTAATATGGAAGCTACCTCTTTAACTCTTCCAGTGACAAATTCAATAGGTGAATATTCATTTCTTCTTCTATATTCTTTTCTTATACTCCTAAACTTTATTTTTAACTCTTCTACAGCTTGTTCATATGGAGTCAAAAAAACTTTCCATTCCTTAATAGCCATATTAACCACCTCTACTGTTACTGTACCTTATATTATACCAAAAAAAATACCAAAGCATAATTATATTATTAAATTTGATTTTAAAGCTTTTTATCCTTTATAATAAAGTCATATAGTATATATTATACGATTTCATTTGCAGCTAGGAGTGAAAATATGAGTAATGAATCTAAGAACCTTTTTTCTGATATGGAAGAACTAGGTTTTGAAGACATTAAAGATTTAAATCTTTATCAACAAGAAGAAGAAGAAAAGAAGGAGGATAAAAAAACTTCAGAAGAAGCATTAATAAAGAAGGAAAGTGAATTATTATATAATAAAAAAATTGAGTGTCCAGTTTGTGGTAATTTATTTTCAGCAAGAGCAGTAAAAATTTCAGCACCTAGAATTGTAAAAAAAGATTCTGATCTTTTTATAAGATATTCAAATATAAACCCTTACTTTTATGATGTTTGGCTTTGCAATAGCTGCGGATATGCTGCAATGAAAAAAGATTTTCCTAATATTAAAGATTATCAGATTGAAAATGTAAAGAAGCAAATAACTAGTAGGTGGAAGGGCAAAATCTACCCTCAAGTATATGATGTAAATATAGCCATAGAACGATACAAATTATCCCTGCTAAATTATGTAGCAATAAACGCAAAATACAGTAGCAAGGCTATGAATTGCTTGAAAATTGCTTGGATGTATAGGCTTAAAGGTGATGAAAGCAATGAAATGCAATTTTTAAAGCAAGCTTTAGAAGGATTAGAACATGCTTACTCAGAGGAAAACTTCCCTATATATGGTATGGATAGATTCACAACCATGTATTTAATAGGAGAACTTAGCAGAAGAGTAGGAGACTTTGACAAAGCAATGCAATGGTTTAGTAAAGTTATTACTACCCCTTCAGTATCTCCTAAACTCAAAGACTTAGCCCGAGATCAAAAAGATTTGATTAAGGAAGCTAAAAAAGATGAACCAATCGTTGAAGAAAATAATAACTCCAATAAAAAAACTGGTTTTTTCAAATCACTTTTCAAAGGATTAAAATCTAATCATCAAAAGTAGATCATCAAAAATAAAGCTTGTTCATAGCTTTTTTGCTAAGAACAAGCTTTAATTATTTATATAAACAAGTTAACATTTGATTCTTCAGCCTCTCCTAGATAATAACCTACTCCACCTATTTTAACACCATCTATAAGCTCTTCCTTCTTCAAGCCTAGAAGATCCATAGACATTTGACAAGCAACTATTTCTACACCATTATCTATAGCGGACTTAATTAGTTCTTCAAGGGAATTTACATTATTTTTCTTCATAATTCCTCTTATCATTTTAGGACCTATTCCTGCCATATTCATTTTAGAAAGCTTCAATTTCTTGCTTCCTCTTGGCATCATAACTCCAAAGACTTTCTCAACAAATCCTTTATCAGTCTTTACCTTATCATGCTTTCTTAAAATATTAATTCCCCAGAAGGTAAAGAACATTGTTACCTTTTTTCCCATACTTGCTGCCCCATTAGCTATAATAAAGGAAGCTATAGCCTTATCTAAATCTCCGCTAAATACAATCATAGTCTTATTATCCCTCGTAGCGCCAGAACCAATAGTAACCTTTTCTCCTTCTTTTCCCTTTTTAATTATGGCAGTTATTTTTCCCGCCTCTTTATTAAGCTCTAAAAGCTCATTGCCAGTTTTACTACACCAAGATTTTATATCCTCATAAAAACCTGGATCTGAAGCAGTAACCCTAATTATTTCACCTTCCTTTAAACTATCTAAACTAGATTTTACAGACATTATGGGACCTGGGCAACATAGGCCAGTGGCATCTAATTCCTTAGAGATTTTACTATCTTCTTTATTTACCTTTTCCTCTTCAGTATTTCCCATCATTTTGTCATCATCACCTTTATTAGTATTCTTACCTTTAAGATCCGGTTTAAACTCACTGCTAGAATAGGTTCTATAACCTCCAGTCATGTTTTTTACTTTAAAACCATTTTGCTCTAATATTCTTGTAGCAATATATCCTCTTAATCCTACTTGACAGTAAAGATATGTCTCCTTATCCTTATCTAATTGCTGCAACCTATTTCTCAAATCATCTACAGGCATAAGAATAGCATTGTCTAAATGTCCATTTTCATATTCTATTTCAGTTCTTACATCTATTAGTTGGAAATTATCATTTAACTCACCATCTATATCTTCCCATCTAAATACTTCCATTCTTCCCTGTAACAAATTTTCAGCTACAAATCCTGCCATATTAGCTGGAGATTTTGCAGAGGAGTATGGTGGTGCATAGGCTAACTCTAACTCTGTCAAATCGTATATAGTACCCTTAAGCCTCATAACCGTTGCAAATACATCTATGGTCTTATCTACCCCATCATAACCTATAACTTGAGCTCCTAAAATTCTTCCTTCATCATTAAATATTAATTTTATAGTTAATTGGCTAGCTCCCGGGTAATATGATGCATGAGAATTAGGATGAACATATATAACCTTATAAGGAATATTATATTTTTTTAAGGTTCTTTCATTTGCACCAGTGCTTGCTGCTGTCATATCAAAAATCTTTATTATGGAAGTGCCCTGGGAACCTTTATATGTAGTATCAAGACCACATATATTGTCCGCTGCTATTCTCCCCTGTCTGTTTGCAGGACCAGCTAAAGGTATAGCAGCCTTTTCACCGGTGACAAAATCCTTCACCACAACCGCATCCCCAACGGCATAAACCCCATCAACATTAGTTCTCATATGCTCATCAGTAATTATATGACCCCTCTCATTTAACTGTATTCCACTGTTCTTTAAAAAGGCTGTATCTGGCATTACTCCAATGGCTAATATAGCCATATCTGCCTTTACAATTGTACCACTAGACAATGTTACTTCTAGGGATCCTTCCTTTTCCTGAAAGGCCTTTACTCCATCCTTTAAAATTAAGTTTACTCCATGCTCCACCAATTCCTTTTCCGCCATAGCAGACATTTCATCATCAAAGGGAGCAAGAATATGCTCTGCAGCTTCAATTAGCGTTACCTCTAAGCCTCCATCAATAAGATTTTCAGCCATTTCAACGCCTATGTATCCACCGCCTATTACCACTGCTTTTCTTATATTTTTACTATCAACAACAGCCTTAATTTTATCCGTATCTGCCACATTTCTTAATGTAAATATTTTTTTATTTTCTATTCCCGGAATTGGAGGTTTTAATGACTTTGCCCCTGGAGATAACAAAATATAATCATAACTTTCCTCATATTCTTCCCCATCTTTTGTTTTAACCTTAACAGTCTTTTCCTCTGTATTTACAGAAATTACCTCACTGTTTATTCTAACATCTATTTTAAATCTTCTCTTCATTGCTTCTGGAGTCTGTACCAGTAGCTTTTCTCTTTCTTTGATACTGCCTCCTATATAATAGGGCAAACCGCAGTTTGCAAAGGATATATATTCATCCCTTTCAAACATAATTATTTCTGCACTTTCATCCAATCTTCTAATTCTTGCAGCAGCTGAAGCTCCTCCAGCTACTCCACCTACTATTAAGATCTTTTTTCCCATGTTAAAACCTCCAAGTTAATAATTAGATTACTCCTTATCCTCAGTTAAAAACTTAATTATTTTTGCTGCTCTCTCATCTATAACCCTATAAGTTATCTCTAGCCCCTTTCTTTCCCCTTGAATAATTCCAGCACTCTTTAGTTTTTGCAAGTGCTGAGATACAGTAGATTGAGGGACATCAAGGCATTGTTGCATGAAACTTACATTGCATCCACCATTGTTTAGAAGCCCTTTTACTATACACAACCTAACAGGATGAGCTAACACCTTTAATAATTCACTAACTTCTTCTAATTCCTTGTAATTATGATCCATAATAAAAACCTCTTTTAAATAATATATTATTTATATATTCATATATTACGATATAGCGATTTATTTGTCAAATAATTATTCTTCAATATTTATATTAGAGATACTTATAGTATTTCACAATTTAATAAAAATAACCAAAAAAGTGGCTAAAAAGCCACTTCCTATAGTTATATTTACACATTCCTTTACATCAATCTTATTAATTTAAAATCAAGATAATCACAGGATGTAAGCAAGTATTCAATACCATCTCTTTCACCATTTAATAAGTTATAATGAAAAGGGCCATGAAGGTGCCCATATATAACCTTCTCTACTGAATATTCTTTTAAGATATCAGTGAAGCCTGAATCTTCAAATTTCTCATTGGTAGGAGGATAATGAAGCATTGCTATAATCTTGCTATAACCATCTTTTTTAGCGCTATCTAGAGAAAGTCTTAATCTATTTAATTCCCTATTATAAATCTTTAAATCCTTCTCTTCAAATTTATCTGTACCAGGACAAATCCATCCTCTAGTTCCACATATAGCATAATTTTTATAAGAAAAATGATTGTTTTGAATAAAATGCATATCTTCATAGAGGCTATTCAATTTAGAAATGCTCCCCCACCAATAATCATGATTACCCTTTATCATAATTTTCTTACCGGGTAATTGATGAATCCAATGGAGTTCTTTTTGTCCATCTTCCATTTTCATAGACCAGGATAGATCTCCAGCAATTAATACCGTATCATCCTCTTTAACAACTTTTAGCCAATTATCTTTGATTTTTTCATGGTGCATATACCAATTATCCCCAAATATATCCATAGGCTTATCAAGGCTTAAGGATAAATGCAGATCTGATATTGCATAAAGAGCCATTTAATCACCAACCCTCTTTTTTAATATTAGCTAATAGACTCTATAATTCCTTATCTAAATCAATTACAAAAGCTATGATTTCAGCTACAGACTCATATAATTCTACAGGAATAGCACTATTTACATCTACATTGTTTAACAAATCTGCTAACTCCTTGTTTTCTACTATGGGGACTTCATTTTCCTTTGCACTTTCAATGATCTTATCTGCTATAAATCCAACGCCCGCCGCCGTTACTATTGGAGCATCATAATTTTGCTCATATTTTAAAGCTGCCGCTTTCCTTCTTTTTTCCATATCTTTCACCTTTTAAACTACAACATTTATATTTGAGTTATGAGTATCCTGGAAAAATTCTCTACAATTTGCAAAGTTCATTTCTTTTTCTCTTTCAGAAACATTAATAGACACATTATAGTTATTACTGACCAATATTTTATATAATCTTTCCTTTGACGCATCCAGTACTTTTACCCACTGCTCTTCACATTTAAAATCCAGCTTCATATTTCTTTCTTTAAGATCTATATATATATCAATTTTACCCATCTTAATAGTTGAAACGCTTACTGCCATTTTTACATTGTTTGAATCTATTCGCTTACCTTTCTTCCTGTCATCCTTTATTATTAGCTTACAAGGATAGTCATCCTCCATGAATTTCACAGGAATATCAATATAATAATACTCACCGGAAATTGTATTAAAAATCTTAATATCATTAATATTAGCTTTCACACTATTAAGTATTCCATTCCAGGTTTTAGGATCTAATTCTGACTTGGCATCTATAACATTTTTTACCATAGTCTTTAATTCTTCAATTTTATCTTTAACTTGGTTCAAAACCATCTTGCTGATATTGTCATTTCTTTTAAGATCCATTAACTCATTTAATTCTTTATTATTACTTAATCTTAAAAGCATGTTCTCTACGTCCTTTTCCTTTAAGAAGCCTTTCAACTCAGGTGTATTTTTAAAATCATCCTTTATAAAATTAATTATTTCCTTTCCTTCAACCTTGCCCTTGGTTTGGATACTTTCTTCAATTTTTTCAAGAATTTTAGACACTATTTTTTCTTTTATTATAAATTTAACCTCTTCTTCACTTTCCTTTAATGGAACAGCAACCTCTTCCATTATAACTTGATTAAGCTTTTCATCTAAATCCTTTGATAGGGATGATTTTACCTTACTCTCACCTTGCCCCCCCAACTGATTATTATTAATTTTGCTTAAAGTCTCTTTATAGTTGTCTTTATTTATTTCTTTATGGTTTATTTCTTTGTAATCGTCTATATTTATCTCTTTAAAATTTTCTTTACCTATTTCCTTGTAATTATCATTACTTAGTTCTTCGTAATTACCTTGGATTATTTCTTTGTAGTTATCTTTATTTACTTCTTTATAATTGTCTTTGCTAATGTCCTGATGATTATCCCGATTTATTTCCTTGTTACTATCTTTATTTATATCTCTATAATTGTCATTAATTTCTCTTTCTACTTCTACATCTTTGTAATAAACCTGTAAAAACTCATTACTTAAGTCCTTGTCCATAAATAATTCTGACTTAGTAAATCCATTAGCCTCTATTTTTGCATTATAGGATTTTTCCTGTTGAGAGCTATTAATTGTATCTATAATATTCTTTAGGCTGTTATTCATGCCCTGAGGTTTTTCAAATAAGTCCCTATAACTCTTAATATTATCCTCTGTCAGTTCAATTCCATTCTCTTGGAAAAAAAGAATTTCTTCTAAAGACATTTCCTTAAACTCTTCAAAAAAACTACGCAAAGTATTAGTAATTTCTATACCTTCCTTGCTTTCACTGCTAATTTGATTACTTTTCAGATACTTTAATATAAATTGATCTATTTCATCAGGATCCTTGTTTATCTTATTTTGAAAATCTACAAGGGATTTTACTTTAGATATATTTTCTCTATCTAAAGGAATAGAAAAAGTAGTCATACTTTTTAATATTCTTATATCCTCTTCTCCTAAATTATTATTTTTGGCTATCTGTAACAAGGACTCCTCTTCACTAGTTTTTTCACCTTGCTCCTTTGGAACTAACTTAAGTTTTATTTCTCCCTTATCATAGCCAAGAACCTGAAATTTAACCAATGATTCTGGCAACAAGTCTAAAGGCTCTTCTAGAATAGCAGGAAACTGCCATCCATCTATAGTTCTAACCGTTACTTCCTTTCCATCTTCACTGCTATTCAAAATTTTAGCAGAAAAGCTATCCCCTACATTGAAGCTAAGTTTACCTGTTATTTTTCTATTAGTAGAATTATAAATTTGCGAAACATCTCTTATACCGGCCACTTTTTCACCCCCAACCACACTTACCTAATAAACTATCCTTTACTCTATAATATAATTATCGTAACTTATCTATATAAATTAAGTCTATTCCTATTGAAATATGATGGATCATAAGTTTAATTAATTAAATTGTAGAGTAAAAAATAAGCCTGCCCTAAGGCAAGCTTACTTAATTATTCAACAACTATTCTATTATAGTTTTTCTTACCCCTTCTTATAAGAGCATAGCCATCTTTGAAGTCTTCTTCCATTAGAGTTCTATTAATATCAGTTATTTTTGTATCATTAATGCTAAGACCATTTTGTTGTATAAGTCTTCTTCCTTCTCCCTTTGAAGGTAGTATTTTAAGTTCAACTAAGACATCAAGTACAGGCTTGTTAAGAGAATCTTTAGTAATAGTGCTAGTTGGTACATTTTCTAGATTACCTGCTCCACTAAATAGTGCCTCTGCAGCTGATCTTGCCTTTTCAGCTTCTTCTTCTCCATGAATAATCTTTGTAACTTCGTAAGCTAGTACCTTTTTAGCTTCATTTATTTCTGCTCCTTGAAGAGCTCCTAGCCTTCTAACCTCATCCATTGGAAGGAAGGTTAATAATGCAAGACATTTTTCGACATCTGCATCATTTATATTTCTCCAGTACTGATAAAACTCATAAGGTGAAGTTTTTTCCTTATCCAACCAAACAGCACCTTTTTCAGTCTTACCCATTTTCTTACCTTCACTATTTGTTAGTAATGTAAAGGTCATACCATAAGCAGGTTTTCCTTCTTTTCTTCTAATTAAATCCACTCCAGCTAATATGTTGGACCACTGATCGTCACCGCCAAGCTCCATAACACAACCATATTTTCTATTCAATTCCAAGAAATCATAACCTTGCATTAGCATGTAGTTAAATTCTAGGAAGGATAGTCCCCTTTCTAGTCTCTGCTTAAAACATTCTGCTGTAAGCATCTTATTTACAGAGAAATGAACACCTATTTCTCTGATGAAATTTACATAATTTAAATCCAATAACCAGTCTGCATTATTTACAATCAAAGCCTTACCTTCTGAAAAATCTATGAATCGAGACATCTGTTCTTTAAAACAATTTACATTATGATCAATTTCTTCTCTTGTCATCATTCTTCTCATATCAGTCTTTCCAGAAGGGTCCCCTATCATAGCAGTTCCCCCACCAATCAAGGCAATTGGAAAATGACCTGCTCTTTGCATATGAGCCATTACCATCATTTGCATGAAATGTCCAACATGTAAACTGTCTGCAGTAGGATCAAAACCTATGTAAAAAGTTACTTTTTCCTTTTCTAATAATTCCCTTATTTCGTCTTCGTGAGTAAGCTGCTTTATGTATCCTCTTTCTTGAAGAACATCAAAAACACTCGACATACTTTTCCCTCCGTTCACTTTCAAAAATTATATAAGCAACATTTATAGTATATATTTTAAATTACGAATTATCAACATTTATGCATGAATTTATCAATAATAAAAATGCTAAAGAGCTTAAAAAGCAATCTCTTTAGCACTTTTATTACTTAAGGGTCTTTCTAATAGGTTTGATAAAAGCTGATAAAACCTATTCACCCATTTATTTTCAAACTCATATATTATTTAAGCAGCATACTTTTTAATAAACTCAGGTACCTCGTCACATTCATTGTTTATATTGATATAAATCCTTAAATCAAATTTTTCCATTAACTTTTCTAGTTCAAAAAATAAATGTGCAGCATCACTAGAATTACCGGAAACAATATTAAACAGTCCATCAATAAAAATGGCTTCTATATCGTAATCCTGAGAAAGCATGCCGCACAAAAATCCATAGATGTTATGACAGTTTGTTAAGTTGAAATCATCTGTTGAAATAAATCTTATTCTTCTATCCAATTCAAGCATTGGTCTTTTGTCATCGTCAACGTATACCACATTTCCCTTAATATTGTTTACACATTCGTTTGCCATTGCGATGAGATTTTTTGATTTTCCAGAACCTCTTTTACCACAAAATACTTGAATCATGATAAACACCCCTTTAAAATTTTTAGGTATTTATAAATATATATATAAATTATATAATATTCTGAAAATTCATTCAATGACTAAACTACTTTTTGTGTAGATGTTTTCATATTGTTAACAATTACTTTTTTATTCAAATAATTTCACTCCTGGATATATTACTTTAAAGCTATTTAATTCATAAGAATTAACAAATTTAACTCTTCCATAATTTTTAAAAGCCTTTTTCATTATTTTGAATCCATGGCCACCTTGTAAGAATCTATTTTTTTCATCTAAAGTTATCATCTTTTCATAAATCCACATATTTCTCTTAAAATACTCGCCGGAGTACATTGGATTTATCTGATCTTTTATTAGATTACCAGGGCTTACTACAGTAACGCTATTATAGCCAAGATATACCTCTATAACTCCATAAAAAGCAGTATAGTCTCTATATAATACAGCATTTTTTATTCCTTCTAAAATTGCGTTACTGGGATAACTAGCTGGCAAAATTTCTTTTATTAACTTTTCACATTTGTCTATAATACTCATCAAGTTTCCTTGTACTATAGATATAGTAGGCTTGCTTAGATTTACGTTATTCACAATTCTAACCATATTATGAGGTATATATATACTATTAATATCAGAAAAAACTAATAATCCACCTAAAGTGACTACAGTCTTATAAGATTCCTTTTCTTTAATAGTAATAGATGCACTTTCCATTAAAAAATCACGATTTTCATCGTTACATTCTACTCCTTTAGATTTGAAGTATCTATCAACTAAGCTTATATTTAAACTCTTAGTTGAGCTTCTTATTATAGGACAGGTTTCCACATTCAAGTTAAGTCCTTCTTGTAGGGCGGAAACTATTTCTTGCTTTCTCATAGTGTCGGTGGTAGAACCACGTCTTATATAAAAAGATCCATGCTCTCTTACTTGATATGGTCTTTGTTCTCCATTTAAGATAGTTATAACTACAACTTGCTTTCCTTCTAAGTATACTGTTTCTACTACAATAGGTATTGGAGGTTCACAACGAGAACTAACAACTTGCTGCAATTGCTCTTCTGTTGGGAAACTTGATATATCTACTCCTACTATATTATGGGTCTTGTCCTCTACCCCAACTATTATATAACCTCTTCCTCCTCTCGAATTAGCTATAGCACATACATCCTTAACAAATTCCTTTTTACCAGATTCTGAATCTATATCAAGCCTTAATTTAAAATCCAATTTGCGGCCCTCATTTTTTTTAATTAGATTCATGAGCTTCTTTACATCCATTTTCTTACCCCTTCACTGTAGATATCCTTAAACAAGCCTAATTTATAAGTAATCAACCTATGGAATTTTAATAGATTTTCATTGCTTATAAATTTACAATTGAAGCTTAATATATCTTATGCTTATATTATATTATAGTATGTTATGTCTATAAATGACAAACAAAAAAGCCACTTAAGTGGCTAAATATAAATATTGAAAAAATTAATTAGCGAAAATCCAGCTTCTTACTACTTCCTTCTACATTAACATCTACAACTATATTTAATTCTGTGATTTCAATAGGATTTTCAATCTTTACCTTTGGATAGTATCTATGTAGTTCATCTGCAATTTCAAAAATATCAATTTTTTTCATCTTATACTCTTCAAATAGTTCCTTGCAATACTTTTTAATATTTCTCTCCGCTTCCTCTTCTATTTTTTTAATAACGTCCTCGGTCATTTCAAATTTATACTGAGCTTCTCCTATGCTTGTGTTAACCTTTATAAACTTATAGAGTTTTATTTTTCTGCCATCATATTTTATACGAGTTTTTGTTCTACTTTTTACTATTTCCAAAGTTACATACCCATCTTGGTAGGAAGGATTGGTGACCTCCAAAGTTCCACTATCAACTTCATTTCTTAAAAAGTTATAGGCTTGACTTTGTTCTATTGGAATATAATCTACCATTCTATCATTTTGAATTACTGCTCCACCATCTAATTGAATTCTATCCATTACAGCCTTCTCTTTAACTCTTAATACTGATACTACCTCTGTGGAACTTAGCATATATCTACGGTTTAAAAACTCATTTAAATTTACTATTACTGCTCTAGAAGCTGTACCTATATTTTGTATTAAACTATACAGATAAGTTCCCACATACTCCTCATCTTTAATATTTATATGAATTAATTGGTCTACATCGCCCATATACACAAACACATAGGATCTTATTAAAAATTGTTGATCCCTATCCAAAAAATCTAATACATCCTTTAAGCCCCTTCGTGCTGCTCTTTCTGTAAAAATAATAGCTTTATTTTGAGTATAATTATGCTTGTAACCAGAATCCAAATTTGAATTTCTTACAGCTTCAAAGATAGTTTTGCCTTCTACCCTATTTACAATTCTTACTCCTTGTTCTATCCCTTGCGAAACTCCTTTAAAGGCTTTAAAACATTCTGTATATAGAATTATATTACCATTGTCGTCTATATCAATTAATATTGCTAAATCAAAAAGTACCCTATTTATATCTCGATAACTAAAACATCCTGTAAAAGTAAAAATAATCACCAAAATTATAGCTATTAATCTAAATTTCATTAATTATCCTTCCTTTTTAACAATCCTCTGGATATAGTCGATAATTTCTTTCTATAAATCGTATCCTTTAATTTTAATTTTTTATAGCTAAGCAAGGGATGTAGATAAGGATATTGACAGGTTTTTAAACTACTTAAATGTGTTATCAGCATAAAAAAGCCCACATAAAATCCTGGCAATCCATTGCAGCTAGCAAAGAAAATTAAAAGTAAAGACCATAAAGTTATTCCCCCATATAATTTAGGTATTAAAAAATAACAAATAGAAGATAAGGCCACTATTAATACTGTACTCTGAGAAGTAATGCCAGCTCCTACAGCAGCATCTCCTAAAATTAAAGCGCCAACAATGCTCATGGCCTGACCTATAGGTTGAGGCAATCTTATACCCGCTTCCTTTATAAGTTGAAAAAATAGAAACATTAAAAGTACTTCTAAAAAGGTAGGAAATGGCACACCAGATCTTGAAACTGCTAATCTAAAAACAAATACAATTGGTATTAAAGAAAAATGATAAGTAGTTACAGCTATATATATAGCTGATAAAAAGATAGCTATGATGAAAGCTATCCATCTAATACCTCTTGAAAAATTAGCATAATACCTATTTATATAATAATCATCGCCAGTTTGAAAGTTCTCAATAAAAAAATATGGAACCGTTGCTACATTAGGGGATCCTTCTACCAGTATAGCTACTTTTCCCTCTAATAATTGGGAAGCTACTTTATCTGGTTTTTCACTATGACCAATTACATCAAAAAGTGTGTTCTTTTCCTTTAAAACCGATTCAATATAATTAGTGTCCATAATATAATCATATTTCACACTATCAATTCTCTCTTTTACATAATTTAAAACCTTCTCATCTACAGTATCCTTAATATAAGCTAACACTACAGTAGTATTGCTTTTTTCCCCCATAACAGAACTTTCAAACTTTAAATTTTGATTATTAATCCTTCGCCTAAGGAGAGAAATATTGTCAACAATATTATCATTAAACCCTTCTCTTGGTCCTTTTAAAACTGCCTCTGTTTGAGGTATAGCTACATTCCTTTTAGCAACATTTTTAGCTTCACAAAAAATAGCTTTTTCAAAGGTATCTATTACAATAACTACGCAACCTCTTAATATCTGCATAATTGCTTCTTCAGAGTTTGACACTACACCAACATTATTAGAATGTAAAACCCCTTCTATCAATGTATCTACAGAGTCTATAATCCTGTTACAATCAATTAAGGGCTGTATAATGAACTCACTTATATATTTTGAGTCACATATATTGTCAATATATATTAGATGAGCTTTTAGGTTTGAAACATTAATAGTTCGATATTTTACATCAAAACTATCACTAAATTGATTTTCGATATCATTTAAAAAATTCTCCATATTCCTCACCCCTTTGCTTTCCTTTTCAGCCCTTACTTTTATTATTCTTTCTTTATGGTTTAATATTCTTAACTTTGCTAATAATAAATTAAGGAATGATCATAATTTTCAAAGTGAGGAATCTATATGGATAGATTAAATTCAAGACATATAATGTTTATTATTTGGGGAATTACCATAATATCAATAAAAACTAATATCTCTGTTCTCCTATCCCTAGCAGGCCGTGATGTTTGGATAGCAATCGCAATAGCATCAATTATTGCTACCTTTTATCTAATTTACATCACAAAAATCATGCAAAGGACAAACAGTTTCAATATTGCTCAAATCTATAGAGAAGCCTTAGGAAATATATTAGGAAATCTATTTTTATGTGTTACAATGATAGAAATTATATTAACCTTGATTGAGTGCGCTACCATAGAGGCCGTTTCAATGCATTCAAATCTCTTTATAGAAACACCATCCTGGTATCTTATTATATTTTTTACTATACCAGCTATCTATACAGTAAAAAAAGGGCTTCCCCCTTTGGCTGTTGTTACCATTTTAGTTATATGTGGTGCAATCTTATCCGGTATAATTTTAGTTGCACTAACAGCTCCTTACAAAGATTATCGTCACCTATTACCAATTATGGCGGATAACCTTAATATAAAATTCATCGATGCAATTATTTTATCTTTGGGCTTTTACGGAAGCTTATTTTTAGTTTTCCCCTTTTATAAATATGTACATGATAAAAATAAACTAACTAAATATTCATTTATAGGATTTCTTTTCGTTATTCAAATGCATATAGTTTCTTCTATAAGCACTATTGCAACCTTTGGTCCTATAAGAGCCTCCAATTTACTTTTTCCAAAACTAATTCAAATCCAAGAAATAACTCTTTTAGGTTTTTTAGAAAGCGGAGAATTATTTGTACTTTTCCAAATCGTTGGAGGCTGGTTTGTTAAATACATAATTAGCTTTTTTGCTCTTAGAGAACTTATAAAAGCTTTTCACATAGATGGAAACATTATTGTTTATTTTGTTACCTTTATTGTAACTGTTGTATCCATAATGATATCTAACGAATCTAAATATTTAGATGTAGTACTGCATTTATATGGAAATATAAGTTTTATAATCTTTGTAGTTATGCCCTTTATCACTCTTACTATATATAAACTTAAAAAAAGATATCTGCTTAAATCTTGAATTTTTAATATTATTTTGTTATAATGATAACGTAAGATATTTATTGGGAAAATTTATTTAGACTATACTTCCTTAAAATTAGGGAATGTATTTAGTCCAAGTATTATTGTCCCTATTTTAGGAGGTATAATCATGGCTGACAAAAACATTATTTGCAAAGATTGCGGAAAGGAATTCGTATTCACAGAAGGAGAACAGGCTTTTTACAAAGAAAAGGGTTTTGAAAATGATCCTGTTAGATGCCCTGAATGCAGAAAAGCTAGAAAAGCTGCAAGAAATAACAGAGAAAGAAGATTCTAAGAATTTTCCGAGAGGTTTGTATACCTCTCTTTTTAATTTTGAAAAAATTAATATTTTACTTTCATCTGCTAATACTATTAGTAGTTAAGGTTGATTTAACAATTATTTGCAAAAGAAAATACGAGGAGGAAAAAACATGACCATACTAAGATGGATAGGTGGCTTTGTAGTATTTTTTTGGTTGCTTGGTTTATTATTCAAAATTGGCGGTTCTTTAATCAACATACTATTAGTAGTAGCTGCAGTAATTTTCATAGTGGATGTTATATTTGGACGGAACAAATCTAAATAGTGTTTTTTAACTATATTAATAAATAATAATTAATTACAGGAACATATAATTTAAAAAAGGCTTTTCCTAAATTCAATGGGAAAAGCCTAAATTAATACTAGTCATTATTTTTACCTACGTCAGATAATATAATTCCTTTATTATGTTCTAACACCCAATTTATACCCCATTCATTCTGGAATATTAATAGATTTCTGTCTTTTAAATCAGTTACCTTTTTAGTATCGCTGGTGATATTCAAAGTGTCCATATCAATATCTTCATTTTCAATCCATCTAATGTATCTATAGGGTAGTCTATCTATTCTTATATCCACACCATATTCGTGTTTTAATCTATATTCCAATACTTCCAATTGAAGTATACCTACCACTCCTACGATAACTTCTTCCATTCCTATGAACAATTCTTTGAAAACCTGGATAGCTCCTTCTTGTGATATTTGAGTTATCCCTTTAACAAATTGTTTTCTTTTCATAGTATCTACCGGCCTTACTCTTGCAAAATGCTCTGGGGCAAAGGTTGGTATACCTTCAAACTTAAATTTTTCTCCTTCTGTCAAAGTATCTCCAATACTAAAGATCCCCGGATCAAATACACCAATAATATCCCCTGCATAGGCTTCTTCTACTACTTCTCTATCTTGAGCCATAAATTGCTGTGGTTGAGTCAATCTTATTTTATTACCACCTTGAATATGATTAACTTCCATACCCTTTCTAAACTTTCCAGAACAGATTCTCATAAAAGCGATTCTGTCTCTATGAGCAGGATTCATATTTGCCTGTATTTTAAAGACAAAAGCAGAAAACTTATCGCTAAATACATCAATCTCACCTTCAGAAGTCTTCCTTGGCAAAGGTGGCTTAGTCATCTTTAAGAAGTGACGTAAAAATGGTTCTACACCAAAATTAGTTAAAGCACTACCAAAAAATACAGGTGTCAATTCTCCAACAGATACCTTTTCTAGATCAAATTCATCACCAGCTATATCTAATAACTCAATATCTTCCATAAGCTTATTGTGAAGTTCTTCTCCTAACAAATCCTTAAATACTTCGTCCTCTACATTACCTTTTACAGATTCAACGGCTACTTGACCATGATTTCCACCATCGAAAACTTGAATAGTATTTTCCTGTCTTTCAAAGACTCCTCTAAAGTTTGAACCGGAACCGATTGGCCAATTCATTGGATAAGATTTAATTCCTAGAACATTTTCAATTTCCTCTAGCAACTCAAAAGGATCTCTACTTTCTCTATCCATCTTATTAATGAAGGTAAATACCGGTATTCCTCTTAAGCTACAAACATGGAACAGCTTTTTAGTTTGCTCCTCCACACCTTTAGCTGCATCTATAACCATTACAGCACTATCTGCTGCCATTAAAGTTCTATAAGTATCTTCACTAAAATCTTGGTGTCCTGGTGTATCTAATATATTTATGCAATAGCCATCATAGTTAAACTGCATAACTGATGAAGTTACAGATATACCTCTTTGCTTTTCTATTTCCATCCAGTCAGAAACCGCATGTCTTGACGCTTTTCGTGCCTTAACAGAACCAGCCAATCTTATAGCTCCTCCATACAAAAGGAACTTTTCTGTAAGTGTTGTCTTACCAGCATCGGGGTGAGATATTATGGCAAAGGTTCTTCTTCTCTCTATTTCTCTTTTCAAATCCTCCACAGTTTCTCTCCTCTTTCTTTAATTGATTTTCTTAGTAGAAAGCTTTCATATCTACATTTATGCTATATATACCAATCAATCTAGTTACTATATACACTTTTAATATATCAAACTGGACATAATACCATAGTGTATCTCCTCTTTCTTCAAATTGATTTTTAATAGAAAGCTTTATATCTATACTTATTTTATATATTTACCAATTAATCTATTTACTATCTACACTTTAAAAGATATATTAAATTTGATATAATCCCATTATGATTTATAAAATGTTATTTATAAACCTTATAAATTATAACAGTTTCATGAAAATTATACAACTGCATTTTTAGGAGGATATAATGATGTACAAACTAATTGCCTTAGATATGGATGGTACCTTACTTAGAAAGGATAAAACAATTTCTGAAAGAACTTTTAACGCATTACAAGCAGCTAGAGAGCGTGGCGTAAAAGTAGTATTATCTACAGGTAGACCAGTTATGGGTATACGTAATTATCTTGATTATTTAGGTCTGAATGAAGATGATGAATATGCTATAACCTTTAATGGTTCCGCAGTTCAAACTGGTAAATCTGGTAATATGCTTTTTCAAAAATTTATGACTGGTAAAGACCTTCATAGAATATATAAATTAAGTCAGGAACATGATCTGAACATTCACGCCTTCGATAAGAATGGACGACTAATAACCCCTAAAGCAAATAAATACACCGATGTAGAAGCAGAAATCAATAAAATCCAAGTACAGGTTGAGGATTTTAATAATATCAAATATGATGATAAAATTATAAAAGTAATGATTGTAGATGAACCAGAGAAATTAGATAAGTTAGAAAAAAATATGCCAAAGGAATATTCTGCTGATTATTCCATTATGAGAAGCGCATCTATTTTTCTTGAATTTTTAAAACCAGGAATTAATAAAAGTATAGGCTTATCTGTTCTTAGTGAACATTTAAATATTGCTAAGGAAGAAATAATTGCTGTTGGAGATGCAGATAATGATATAGCAATGATTAAATACGCTGGTCTTGGTGTAGCCATGGACAATGCTTTTCCACAGGTAAAAGAAGCTGCCGATTATATAACATCAAGCAATAATGACGATGGTGTTGCTGAAGTTATAGAAAAATTCATACTAGGTAAGTAAAATTTAAAACTAATATTTTTCTTTATTTCTTCATTAACTCTACAAAATCGGTTATTATAGTATATAGGTAAAAAATATTAGGAGTTGATATATATGAACCCAGTGGCCTTTACTATTTTCGGCATAGACATTCGCTGGTATGGTATTTTAATTTCCATAGGAATGATTGCGGCTGTATATCTTTCATCCTTCACCTGTAAATGGAGAGATGTAGACTTTGATTCCTTATTTGATGTAGTTATCCTAGCTCTCCCTTTTGGAATAATTGGTGCTAGATTATATTATGTAATTATGGAATTTGAACAATACAAAGATAATCTTTGGGATATTTTTAATATAAGACAGGGTGGTCTAGCTATACACGGTGGACTAATACTTGCTATACTTACAACCTACCTCTACACTAGACACAAAAAATATGACTTTTGGGCTATGGCAGATGTTGCTGCTCCATGCATTATTTTAGCTCAAGCCATTGGACGCTGGGGCAACTTTATGAACGGCGAAGCTCATGGAGGAGAAGTAACTAAAGAATTTATAAGCAAGTTCCCAGCATTTATTCAAAAAGGAATGTACATCAATGGCTCTTACTACCACCCTACCTTCTTATATGAATCTCTTTGGAACCTATTGGTTTGTATCATATTACTAATACTTTTGAAAAAAAGCAAAAGAAAAGGTATCGTAATATTCTCCTATATGGGACTTTATTCTATAGCACGATACTTTATAGAAGCATTGAGAACAGACAGTTTATGGTTGGGCCCCTTCAGAGTAGCTCAATTAGTTAGCATAATAGGAATACTATTATGGTTAGGTTTTCTTATATATATTAAAATAAACAAAGAGCCAAAAGAAAAGACAGCAGAATAAAAACTGCTGCTTTTTTCTTTTGGCTTTCTATCTAGCTGGAGGTATAAAGCCAATTTTTCTTTGCATCTTTCTGAGGGTTTTAATAGACATATGATATGCTTTTTCCGCTCCTGCCTTATATATATTTTCAAGGTAAGTCTTGTCTGCCAAGATCTCTCTTACTCTATTTTGAATAGGTTCTAACTCAGCCACTATAGCCTCCGCTACATCCTTTTTAAACTCTGCGTAACCCTTGCCTGTATATTTCTTTTCTATTTCCTCTGGAGTTACCCCTGTTAAAGATATCAAAATATTCATAAGGTTTTTAACTCCTGGCTGATCATCACTATATCTAACTTCACCTATGCTATCTGTTACTGCACGGTTTATTTTCTTTCTAATTACCTCTGGAGGATCCATAATTAGAATATAACCATTTGGATTTTCTTCTGATTTAGACATCTTTTTGTTAGGATTCTGAAGATCCATAATCTTTTGCCCTGTGCTTGCTATATAAGGCTCTGGAATTGTAAAAGTAGGACTATATAAATTATTAAATCTATTAGCTATATCTCTAGCTAACTCAATATGCTGCTTTTGATCCTTTCCTACTGGTACCAAGTCTGCATTATATAATAGAATATCCGCTGCCATTAATACTGGATAATTTAGCAAACCAGCACTTATGCTATCTCCATATCTTTGAGACTTATCCTTAAACTGTGTCATTCTGCTTAGCTCACCCATGTAAGTAAAGCAGTTTAAAAGCCAAGCTGCTTCACAATGAGTTGGCACATGAGATTGTATAAATAAAGTATTTTTTTCCGGATCTAAGCCAGAAGCAATATAAATAGCTAATACCTCCAAGGTTCTTTGTCTTAACTCTTTAGGATCCTGCTTTACAGTTATAGCGTGTAAATCTACAACACAATATAGACATTCATAATCATCCTGTAACTTGACCCAATTTTTAATAGCTCCAATATAATTTCCAAGAGTTAGAGATCCTGATGGCTGTATTCCACTAAATATTATTTTTTTTCTTTCGTCCACTTAAATCCCTCCTGTATTTTATTAAGAATAAAAGCCCTATGGAAAATCCATAGGGCGAATTATCGCGGTACCACCTAATTCAAGAAGTTAAACTTCTCCTCTTTCGGAATAGAAATTCCACACTCTGTAACGGGAGCACCGTATGAGACTACTTAAAGTTCATCTTAAATCTCAGAGACCCATTCGATTTATACATAACTATCACTTTCCACCAACCGTGACTCTCTTTAAGTCTGTTTATAAATCTACTTGCTTCTCTTCACCGATTTTAGAAATATACTCTTTATAAAAATATTATAACTTTATGTTCTTTCTGTCAATAGATAGAAGGGGATTAAGCTTTCCAAAGTCCATGTAAATTGCAGTATTCTCTAACAGTTCTAACTTCTTCATCAATTTGGAAGAATGCCTCTGGTTTATCAGCAGGTGTTAAGTCCTTTCTATAAGTCTTAGTATCTGTGATAACTTCTATCCACATGATGTAATGTTCTTCAGTCATTGGATGTTCAACAGAACCAACAGTAACCTTAACTCCACCATCAACCTTTTCAACTACAGGAATATGCTTTTCTGTAGCTGCATCCACTGTATTTTCTTTTAAAGCCTTCATAGGCTGATCACAGCAATATAATGGTCCATCACCATTATTAATTACCTCTATAATATTTTTACATACCTCACATTTATATATTTCATGTTTTGCTGACATATAATAACCTCCTTATATTATAGATAATTATTTTTTGTAGATATCTTTTATTATATTTTACCTCAATAGGACAATCTTTGTAAATACCTTTATTAATATTTACAAAAAACTATATTAATATACTTCTTAAATCATAACTAAAACTTGATGCTCCCCTTCATCTAACCATGGAATAATAGTATCTGGAAGTTTTTTACCATCCAAGCTAACATATTTATCTTCAGCCCTCTTTACTTTTATATAGTATTTACAATTTTCTCTTGTAAATTCAATACTATACTCTTCCCAACTATAGGGTATGGCTGGCTCTACTACAAAGCCTTTTTGACCCTTTAATTTTAAACCTAGGATAGCCTCTATTCCCACCCTATACATCCAGCCAGAAGCTCCAGTATACCAGCTCCAACCGCCTCTTCCATAATGAGGTTCTCTGTTATATACATCTGCGCACATTACATAGGGTTCCACCTTGTACTGTTCACATTCTAAAGTAGTTTCTGAGTGGTTTATTGGATTAATCATATTAAAATAGGTCCAAGCTTTATCTCCATTTCCTTGTAGAGCTTCAGCTAATATGAACCAAACCGCCGCATGGGTATATTGGGCACCATTTTCCCTAACTCCAGGTACATAGCCCTTTATATAACCAGGCTCTAAAGAAGAATTATTAAAAGCTGGAGTTAAGAGCAAGATCATACCCTTATCCTCTTTTACTAAATACTTTTCCGCAGAAGACATTGCCTGTTTTACCCTATTAGGATCACCGGCACCGCTAATAATAGACCAAGACTGAGCAATGGAGTCTATTTGACATTCATCATTTTCAATAGATCCTAAAGGAGTACCATCATCAAAATAAGCTCTTCTATACCAGCTACCATCCCAAGCATTTTCTTCTATATTTCTTCTAATAAACTCTGCTTGATTTTTGTATTCTTCGTATTTAGCTTCATCCTTTTTATACTTACATATTTCTTTAAAACTATGGAGAATGCTGTACAAGAACCATCCTAGCCATACACTTTCTCCTTTTCCTTCATTTCCTACGGTGCTCATTCCATCATTCCAATCACCGCTACCCATTAGTGGAATATTATGAGGTCCAAATTTCAAAGCTCTGTCTATGGCCTTTAGGCAATGTTCATATATGCTTCCTACCTTCGGACTATTTCTAGCTACTGTATATCTCTCGTCCTCACCTTCTCTTAAGGGTTCATCCTCCAGATATCCAGCGGTTTCATCTAGTATTGAATAATCACCAGTACTGCTAATATAATTAGCTGTTACATAAGGCAACCAAAGAAGGTCATCGGAAAATCTTGTTCTTATTCCACTATCTACAATAGGATGCCACCAATGCTGAACATCACCTTCCGTAAACTGTCTTTCAGCACTTCTTAATATTTGCTCTCTTGTAACCTTGCTGTCAATAATTCCTATGTTCATAGAGTCTTGAAGCTGATCCCTATAACCATAAGCGCCTCCAGACTGATAGAAAGCAGTTCTAGCCCAATACCTACAAGCTAATGTTTGGTACATAAGCCATCCATTTAGTAATAGATCCATAGATTTATCCGGTGTGTTCACCTTTATACGTCCTAGGAACTGCTGCCAGTAATTTAAGGTCTGCTCCAAACTATCAGCAGCTTGTTGAATATTACCAAAACTTTTTATACAACTTTCAATTTCCTCCAAGCTTTCATATTGGCCTAAAATTACAATAAAGCTTTTTTCCTCACCAGGACCTAGATCTGTTTTAATATTTTTGCAAAGGCAAGGATCTATTCCAGCTCCACTTATATTGGAAAGTTGTTCCTTTCTCATTGCTTCAGGAGAGAAAATACTTTTTCCTCTACCAATGAATTCTTTTCTTGAACCAGTAAAGCTTTCTTCTTTGCCTCCAGAAATATGAAGAAAAGCTTTGAATTTTCCAAAATGCTCACTGTAAGAATTTTCACCATAAATATACTTATGCTCTTGATCAATAGTAGTGCTTATATATTGGGCCGTATTTTCAGGCACTACACCTAAAACTAATTGAGCATAATAGGTAAGAGATAATTTCCTTTTCCTTCCGCTAACGTTATTCAATGTTACAATTATTATTTTGCACCTTTCATTCATAGGAGTATACATGGTTTCAATACCTTCAATGCCGTAGGCTTCATGTATAAATTTAGAGTAACCAAAACCATGCTCTATAATATACCTACCATTATCCCTTATTGGCTTTGGAGTTATGCTCCAATAATCTCCGCTTTCTTCATCTCTTATAAATAGAGCTTCTCCTGGTCTATCTGTTATAGCATCGTTAGACCAAGGTGTAATTTTATTTTCTCTACTATTCTCACTCCATGTGTAAGCAGAGCCACTTTCAGAAACATGGAATCCGAATTTGTCATTTGAAATTACATTTATCCAAGGTGCTGGTGTACTTTTAAATTCATCAAGAATTATAACATAAGCATTGTTTTCCTTATTAAAGCCTCCATAGCCATTAAAGTAGTATAGATCTTCAGGATCATAATATTTTTTCATAATTTTTCTGTTAAGACTTGTGATTTCCCTACTAAATTCTACTGAATAAGCTTGCTTCAACTTCCACTTAAATTTACCTATACTATCTTTACTTAAGTCTTTTTTATCTTTATTTCCGTATTCATTTTTTCTTATAGGCTTATTTTCTGCAGCCCTGCCTCTCATATAGCTAACTGCTTCTTTGTCTAGCTCATTATCGTCCAGATTCTGAATTTTTATCAAATTAACCTTAGTATCCCAACCGTCATTAATTTGTTGAGATAAACTTCCCTTTTCAGAATCTATAACTAATCTGGCTATTGCCATAAGGAATTCTATAGTAGCATCATCCATGGTAGCCCTGTTATGGACAAAAACTCCCCCTTTGTTCTTTGAACTACCTTTTGTCAGTGCCAATAAGTCTCTTACTGCATGTTGCAAAGGCTGTGAATAGGAGACTTCCTCAAGATTTAGTATTACTAAATCTACCTTCAGTCCTTTCATTGCCCAGTATTCATGAGCACTAATAAGCTGCCTTACAAAATCCAAATCATTTTCATGCCTTATTATCAGTAAAACTATTGGTAAGTCACCAGAAATACCAAAGGGCCATAAATCCTTTTGATGCTTCTTAATGTTTCTAATATAGTCCTGTCTCTGTATTAATTGCTCGTTTATAAACAATATTCTAGAAGCCATTATTTGATATAAGTTAGCCTGAGTGGACTTAATGCCCATATACTTCATTTGTACTTGACTCTCAGTCCAAGCTAGCTCAAAGGCCCTGTTAATATTAGGGAATTCTCTATACTTCTTTGCTAAAGCTATAACCTCTTCTTTTGAATCTGCCACCGCTATGGTGTAGGCTATCTTACAACTTTCACCACTATTTAGCACCACTCTCCTTCTCATACTAATTATTGGATCTAAAACAGCTCCTACCGTATTATGCAATGGTGCATCCTTATCCATAGCTATAGGATTATAAAGGGTTCTGCCTCTACCTATGAAGTTTAGTCTACTGGTTTCATATTGTACATTTCCTACCGCTTCTCCCTGCAAGGCAATAGTCTGCATCATCCACGGTTGCTTTTGCCCCTTTGCTCTCGGTCTCCTATTAGCTAAAATACATCCATTAGAATCATCGTATTCTGTACTTATAAACAAATTACTAAAGGTAGGATGAACCACATCTGCATTATATGGAGCTAAGGTAACCTCACAATAGGAAGTAATCTCCAAGGTCACTTGATCATTGCTATGATTAGTCAAAGTCACTTTTCTTATTTCTGCATTATCTTCAACGCTTACAGTTATTTCTGTATGAGTAGCAATCTGGTCATCCTTTCTCTTAAACTCAACCTTATCCATGGAGAAAATAACATTATATTCTTCTCCCTCACTTTTGCATGGTTGATAAGTGGTACTCCAGTACTGACCATTATTAAGATTCTTTACGAAGATAAACATACCATTACTATCATCGGTAGCATCTTCCCTCCAACGATATACAGTCATTTCATCTCTTTTACCATAACCACTACCACTGTTGGTTATCATAGTGCTGTAACTTCCATTAGATAGTATGTGAGTTTCAGGACTTTCTGTAAGAGCAGTATTATAGGACCTTACAAAAAGACTAGGTTTAGTCTTAGTTCCTTCATAAGTATTGAAGCTTAGCTTTCTATCATAAACTACAGTCTTAGGCATCTTTTCTTGAAGTAGTAACTCAGTAGCTTTAACTTCTGGTATACTATGAAATCTTCTAACTAGCACATCCTCTCTTAATACATTATTTAAAGCCATTAAGCTCATGCCTTGATGGTGAACCATGTAATTTCTTACCACCATTTTACTTTTGCCCTTAGGTAATCTATCCCTTGTAAAATCTATAGCTTCATAAAGTCCATATCTGCCTTCCAAACCTTCCTTTATTAATCTTCTAATGTTATTTAAACTACCCTTTAAATCTTTTTGCAAAGTAATTACGCTTGCATAAGGAGCTACTACCAGTTCATTTGAAAGACCTCTTTTTAATCCTACCCCTGGTACACCAAAAGCTTTATATTGATAATTCATAGCCTTGTCAAAGTAATAAAAGGCAGATTCCGATATTCCCCAAGGTACATTTCTTTCCTTGCAATATTTCTTTTGACTTTCTATAACAGCCCTATAGGTTTCATCTAAAATAGTATCTGGATAGCTTCTCATAATAAGTAGCGGCATAAAATATTCAAACATAGTACCACTCCAAGAAACCAAGCCTTTATATTTACCCATTACCGTTATAGAACGTCCTAATTTAAACCAATGTTTTTGTTCTATATCCCCTTTAGCTATTGATATAAAACTTGCACAACGGGCCTCGGAGGCTAGCAAATCATAGTAGCTATTATTTAAGGTATCCTTTTCTACATCATAGCCAATGGAAAACAGTTGTCTTTTTTTATCATAGAGCACTTTAAAATCTGTAGCTTTAACAAAGTTATATAATCTACCTATAATATTTTTAGTCTTTAAACATTGGTCATATATTTCCTTTCTACTATTAGCTATTAGCTCCAATATGGCTTCTTTCTTTCCCCCTGTATCCTTACTTAAAGCTTGGATTTTTTCATATATATTATTTAAATAATCATTCATTTTACTAAAAGGAACTGAGATTAGAATAGCTTCTAATTCATGAAGCTCATTAATTTCCATCAATTCCTCTGATTTTAAGATGTCTACCCAAGGAGCATACCTTTGAATTTCTCCTAAGTATTTGCTACAGCTACTTTTAAGTTTAGCATTCCAATACAGTCCTTTATCATTGGTTTTCTTTTCAATATCTATAACTTTACTCCACAATTTCATTAAAAAGCTCTTCCAACTGCTAATATTCATATCAATCTTTTCAAGATCCTTCAAAATATCTTCGTAAGGATTTTTTATAGATGTCTTTTCATTTATTTCTGTAGAAGCTAACCTTATAGTATCTTCTATGCCAAATTTATAATTATCCTTTAATAATGGTTCGTTTATATAATCCTCAAGGGCTTTAGCTGCCAGCCATAAATATGCCACCATATTACCGCTATCTACTGAGGATACATATCTTGGATAAAGTGGCTCTTTACTTTTAGTGTCATACCAATTATATAAATGCCCCTTAAATTTATCTAAACTTTCAATAGCAGTTAAAGTTTTATCGATTCTTTCAATAGTATCACTTAAAGTTATATACCCTAGATCATGAGCACAAAGATTGCTAGTAATGCCCATACCAATATTTGTAGGTGATGTTCTATGAGCCACCCCATTAGGAGGATTTTCTTGATAATTATCCGGCGGTAGCCAATTGTTCTCTTTATTAACAAAATCCTCAAAATAAGCCCAAGTTTCTCTACTTAATCTTCTCAATAACCTTTCATCTTCTTTATTATAGTTATAAACTTCCTTACTATATTCTTGGCTAATATAGTAAGCAATATAAGGACTTACAAACCAAAGAATAGTAGATGGAAGCATGATTAAGCCCCAGGAAGGGGAGTTAAAAAAAGCCAATACTAATATAAGCACAGCTAAAGTACTTCCAACCCACATGCCTTTTATATAGGACTTTAAAGTCTTGCCGCTTTGTGCTTCTGCATCGGCAGCTGTTTGCCATTCTAAAAGATTTTTTTTACTTATATATAAGCGGTATAGGGTTCTAAATATAGCATCACACATTAAGTATGCCATATAAGGCAGGAAACAAAAAAGCATAAAGACTTGCTCTACAGCCATTAGACTGTTTTTTAGTTTTCCTGTTAAGCTTATGCTTTTGCTAGGAAGCATAACCACTTCTGAAACGTCAAAAAATACAGGGCACATTATGGAGAGGAAAGCTATAATTATCCAAGGTCCATAATTAGGTAACACAGTGAAAGCTAAAATTATAAGCAAAATTATAGATGGACTTAAAAGACTTCTTCTTAAGTTATCTAATATTTTCCAAATAGATAATTTATTCAAAGGACTCCTTTTAGTAATCCAAGGAATCAACTGCCAATCTCCTCGAACCCATCTATGTAGCCTCTTACAACTAGCATTATAGTATGCTGGATATCCGTCTACCAATTCTATGTCTGTAACTAATGCAGTCCTTACGTAGCTACCTTCTAGTAAGTCATGGCTAAGCACTGTATTTTCTGGAATTTCATCCTTCAAAACTGCTTCAAATACATCTATATCATAAATCCCCTTTCCAGTGAAAATACCTTCTTTAAAGAGATCCTGATATACATCAGATACGGCAGTGGTATATATGTCTATACCGGTTTCTCCAGAGAATATTCTTGAAAAAGGTGTCTTATTAGCATTAACATTACCAACACTAACTCTTGGCTGCATAATTCCATATCCTCTAAGAACCTTCTTCTTTCCCTTATCAACCTTTGCTCTGTTCAGCACATGGGTCATGGCTCCAATCATTCGTTTTGCAGCCTCTCTAGGCAAAACAGTATCACTATCTAAGGTTATTATATATTTAACCCTTTGTAGTCTACTGATATCCCCGCTAATTACATTATATGTGGTATTTTTATCCCCCCTTAATAAAGCATTAAACTCCATAAGTTTTCCTCTTTTTCTCTCCCAACCCATCCAACAACCTTGTTTTTCGTTATATAGCCTACGTCTACATAAGAAATAAAACTTATCTACTCCATCTTTACCATACTTTTTATTTAACTCCCTAACTCTTTTTAAAGCAGCATTTATAATATGAGAATCTTTTTCTTCCTGCTCTTTATCACTATCACAAAAATCTCCTAGCAAAGCAAAATATAAATTATCTTCTGAATTGGATAGATAATATATTTCTAAATCCTCTAGTAATTCTAGAGCCCTTTTTTCACTATTTATTAAAGTTGGAATTGCCACTACTGTAGCACATTCCTCTGGTATACCATCTTCCAATGCCATTTTAGGAATAAAGCTAGGTCTGGTTAAAGAGTTTATACTCCAATTTAATATGGATATAACAATTTCACTGGCAGGAATAAGCACTGCTATTGCAGCAACTATATATCTCCATAAGTCCCTATTTAAATCTCTGTATAAACTTGTAGATATAGCAACTACTTCAATTAATGCAATTCCTAAGATAACTACTAATAAGTAGAATAATAAAGGTTTACTTTTTATCCCATCTGTAATTGCATCTGTCAAAGACCGCTTATAATCTATTTTTTTCTTTAAATATTTAATACCATCATCAATTAAATAGTATCCTACATGAGCTTGGTAGTCCTCTCCCCCTCTTTCCTTTGCTTCCTTGGCGCATTCTATCACCTTTTTGGCTACAAAGGCTTCTCCTACCTTAGCCTTTCTAGCTATTAATTCCAAACTATGTCTATAACTATCTCGTGACTCAAAATCCATATTTGAATAAACTTCTGCAGGGTCATTTTTTAAAATTTGCTCTACGTAGCTAAGCCTTTCAAAGGAATCCTTCCAACTTATTCCTGATAAAGCTCTAATAGAAGAAATACTATTCCCTAAAGAAATCTGATAGTTAGCTTGCTTTCTATGCTCTCTGTTAATAGTTTTTTCTATGCTGGATTGATTAGCTTCTAAGTTTTCATTAAGCCATTTATATACCTCATCACTATCTACACCGTTATCCCTAATAACCTTTATAATTCTTTCAACAAAATGGGATGAAAATGTAAATTGTGTGTTTTTTAACACTTCTATCTCCTGACTAAGTTTTTTTTCTGCAAAGGCATTAATGATTCTGTCTGCCACGAGTTCTCCTTTTCTTTTTTCTTTTATTGCATAAACTATCTTTTCTACTATGTGACTTATATTTTGAATCAAGGCAATTCTAAGCATTATAGGCAAGGCCCATAGTTCTCCACTGGTTAATATAGTATTCCTTTGGTAGGCTTTTATAAAGCTTTCTACTCTTTCTTCATCTATCATTCCATCAGTATGAGATATTATTTCTACTGCTATGTGATAAACTCTCGGGTATCCTTTCATAATGCCTTTGCTAATCACTGGTAAGTTCTTATAATAGCTTTCTGGCATACTATATTTAACGTCCTTATATTCTTTTTGAATTAAATATAAATTATCGAGAAGCCATTCTGCTGCAGGTACCATGTCCTGTTTATGATCAAGTTCTTTCTCAATAAACTCATAAGCCGTTATAATAGCTTCAAAACTCTTATCAAGGCTTTTTATTAATTTTCTTTTTGAATTTATCCGTTTTGTCTCAGAAAAGTGTGTAGATATTTGAACAGCATGCCTCTCTAATTCCTCACTGTTAACATATATATTAGGAAAATCTTCCATGATATTTTCATCTTTATCTTCTTCATTAAAAAATAGGTAAATAATTAGTGCTAAGGCAAGTGTAATAACTGCTAAATATACATATATCATACCTTTCTCCCTTTCTTGGTCATAATTTTCCTTTCACTTTGATTATTATTGCCCAAGAAATAGAAAATTATTAGGAATAAAAAGGGATGTTTTATTTCCATCCCTTATAGAAATAAAACATCCCTAAATTAACTCATTCTTTATTAGATCTTCATAGCTTTCTCTTTTATAGACCAATCTAGATTTTCCTTCTGACACCATTACTACTGCAGCCTTAGGAATCTTATTATAGTTACTTGCCATGGAGAAACCATAAGCTCCAGTAGTTAGTATTGCTAGTAAATCTCCAGATTTTGCAACAGGTAAAGTAGCATCCTTTATAAGGATATCTCCGGACTCACAGCACTTTCCAGCAATAGTTACCACTTCTGTTTCCCTATCTTCAACTCTATTAGCTAATAGGCAATCGTATTTAGCACCATATAGAGCTGGTCTAATATTATCTGTCATTCCTCCATCTACAGATATATATTTTCTTACACCAGGTATTTCCTTTATTGATCCAACGGTATACAAGGTAATACCTGCATTTGCTACAATAGATCTTCCTGGTTCAATAGTAAGCATTGGAGCTTCAATGCTAAGATCCTTGCACTTTCTATCATAAGCATCTATAATAGCACCGCAGAACTCTTCTAATTCAAGAGGTTTATCTGCTTCGGTGTAATATATACCAATACCGCCACCTAGGTCTAATTCTTTAAGCATATATCCTGTCTCATCATAAATATTTTGCATTAGTGATAACATCACATCTACTGCATCCTTATAAGGTTGTGTATCAAATATTTGAGAACCTATATGGCAATGGAAACCTGCTAATTCGATATTTTCTGCCTTCATAACTTCTTTAACTACATTTAGTACATTATCATTTAATAGAGTAAAACCAAACTTTGAATCTATCTGTCCTGTCTTAATGTAGTCATGAGTATGAGCCTCAATACCTGGAGTAACTCTAAGCAATACCTTTTGCTTTGTATTATATTTTTCTGCAGCTTTATTTATATGCTCAATTTCAGAAAAACCATCAACTACAAATCTACCTACTCCTAATTTTACTCCCATATCGATCTCATCTAGAGTTTTGTTATTGCCATGATAATATATCTTTTCCATTGGAAAGCCACTCTTATATGCAGTATAGAGTTCTCCTCCAGAAACTACATCTAGACACAAACCTTCCTCTTTAACAATATTACACATAGCCATTGTTAGAAAAGCTTTTCCTGCATAAGCTACTCTATTATTTCTACTCTCACCGCAAAAGGCTTTCATATATCTTCTACAGATATCTCTGATAAGATCTTCATCATATACATATAAAGGCGTTCCATATTCCTTGGCAAGATCAGAACATTTTATACCGCCTATGGTAAGTTCATTGTCTACAATTTTCATATTACCAAATAACTTCATTTTACATTCCCCCATCCTCGTTTTTAAGCATAAATACAAGATTTAACATAGTAAACAATAGAATTTCTGCCCCCTTAGATAAAATATAAATATTCACAGACACACTACTAATATATTATCCTTAGCAACAGTGCTATGTTCATTTATCTAAATTTTGACATATTAACAAAAATACAGCAAAGAAGCGCCTTTGCTGTATCTTAACACATTTATATTAACATAAACCCTTCATATTCTGCAACAGTTTTTTTCATTTTTTGTAAAACTCTAAGAAGGCCCTAATTACATATCCTTGGTCATCTACTCCTCCCAATTCTCTAACGGAATGCATAGCTAGTATAGGTGTTCCTATATCCACTGATCTTATTGGTAAATGAGTTGATGATATAGGACCTATAGTTGAACCTCCTCTTTCATCAGAACGGTTAACAAATTTCTGTACAGGAACACCAGCCCTTTTACATATCATTTCAAAAACTCCTGTTGTAACACTGTCAGAGGTATACTTTTGAGCTGCACTGATTTTAATTACTGGTCCTCCATTAATTACAGCCCTATTTAGCGGATCATATTTCTCTGATAAAATAGGATGAACAGCATGAGCTAGATCTGCAGATATCATAAAGGAATTAGCATAGGCTCTAAACAATTCCTCTCTTCCTTTTCCTAAGCCTATTACAATTCTTTCTAGTAAATGTACCAGTATTTCTGAATCCGCCCCCTGTCTTGTAGCACTTCCTATTTCTTCATTATCAAAGAAGGCTACCACTTTAGTGCTTTCACCTTTAGGGCTATGGATTAAAGCCTCTAAACCTGCATGAACCATAGCTAAATTATCCAATCGGCTAGAAGATATTAGTTCATCCTCTGCTCCAATTATTGAACCATTTTCATATTCGTATAAAAACAAATCATAATCTAGTATATCTTCATCTTTAACATCAATTTCCTTAGCTAACAATTTTCTTAGAAAACCTTCTTCTGCTTTATCTCTTGATACCGTAAGTAAAGGTAGGGTATGCCTTTGTGGATTTAATTCTACTCCTTCGTTTACTCTACGATTAAAATGTATAGCTAAATTAGGAATAACTAGTAAAGGCTTTTTTATATTAACAAAGTATTTCTTTGGTAAAAATCCATCGCTATTTACCGTAACTCTTCCAGCTATAGAGAGAGGTCTGTCCATCCAAGTGTTAAGAATAGGACCTCCATAAACTTCTGTGTTTAAGCTTATATACTTACCTTCTGTTATAATTTCAGCCTTCGGCTTTATTTTAAATCCCGGTGAGTCTGTATGAGCACTTATTATTTTAAAACCAGTTTCCTCAATTTCTCCTTCTCCAACTACAAAAGCAAAAATAGCGGAATCATTTACCTTGAGATAATATTTTCCCCCCTTAGTTAGGTTCCATTTATCACTATCCTTTAATTCTATAAAATTATTATTTTTTAATCTGCCTTCTGTAGTTAATACTGCATGATAAGGCGTAGGACTTTCATTTATAAATTCCAGTAGCTCTTTAGCATATTCCTCATTAGTTTTCATATGAGCACCTCCACAACATTTTCAAAATATATAATATAACTTTTATGATATACTAATATTATATAATTAAACAATAGCTAATAAAAGGATGTGAGTAGATGTTAACTAAATTATTGATAAAGACCTTTATTAAAAACAGTGATAATATAAAAAATGATAAAGTAAGATCACATTACGGAGCATTAGCTGGAATAGTTGGTATTGTTGCCAACATAATTCTTTTTATTATAAAGCTCCTAGTAGGCCTTTTTACTAAAAGTATAGCGGTAACGGCAGATGCCTTTAACAATTTTACAGATAGTGCCTCCTCCCTAATTACCATTATAGGTTTTAAACTTTCCAAAGCGCCAGCAGACGAAGAACATCCCTTCGGCCATGGTAGAATTGAGTATATTTCTGCATTACTGGTTTCCTTTATGGTAATGTTTGTAGGTATTCAATTTATTAAATCCTCCTTTAATAGAATTATAAATCCGCAAGAAGTGGTATTTGAAACTGTTCCTTTTGTTTTAATGCTTTTATCCATATTAATTAAAATCTGGCTATCTAGCTTTAATAAAACTATTGGAAATAAAATAAATTCCTCCGCACTAAAGGCTTCTTCCTTTGATGCCTTAGGAGATGTAGTTACCTCCAGTGTTGTGGCCTTTTCCCTCTTGCTATCTTTGTGGACATCCTTTCCTCTAGATGGTTATATTGGAATAGTAGTAGCCTTATTAATCCTATATAATGGATATAAGTTAGTTAAAGAAACTTTAAATCCCTTACTTGGAGAAGCTCCAGATCCGCAGTTAGCTTCAGCTATAAAAGATAACCTTATGTCTTATGAATATATAAGTGGAGTTCATGATTTAATAATTCACAATTACGGCCCCGGTAAATGCATAGCTTCTATACACGCTGAAGTACCATCCGATATTAACATAGTAAAAATACATAACATTATAGACGAAGCAGAGAGGGAAATATCTGAAAAATTAAATATAGTATTGGTAATTCATATGGATCCTATTAATGTTAACGATGAAGAAGTAAATAAAACAAAAAATCAAATTGAGGAGGCCATACATAGCCTACCAAATATTAAATCCATACACGACTTGAGAATTGTAGGTGAAGGAGAAGTTAAAAACATAATATTTGACGTAGTGATAGCTACCAATGGTAAACTCACCCATAAAGATGAGGCTAAATTAAAGGAAGATATTAATAAAAAGGTTCAAGAACTACATCCTAAATACAATTGCATTATTACAGTGGACAGAGATTTTTCTGAATGGTAAAAATAAGCGGCTTAGGCCGCTTATTCTGATTTTATGGTCTTTATATAAATTTTTCTGTTTCTTGGACCATCAAATTCACAGAAAAATATTCCCTGCCAAGTTCCAAGCTTCAACTTTCCCTGCTCAATTATTACCGTAACTGAAGAACCAACTAATGAAGCCTTAATATGGGCATGGGAATTACCTTCTAAATGTCTATGTTCTATTTTTCCAGGAAAAACTTTATTTATATCAGATAAAAAATCAAAGCACACATCAGGATCTGTATTTTCATTTATTGTAATTCCTGCTGTGGTATGAGGCACAAAAACTACAACAATACCATCCATAACCCCGCTCTTTGCAACGGCTTCCCTTACTATATTTGTTATATCAATAAACTCCATAGGTTTATTGCTTTTCACTTTGTATTCCATATATATCCCTCATTCTATCTTTTCCAAATAGCTTCTATTATGTATTTTATTACTTTTAATAACTAAATTCGCATGTATATTTTAACATATTTTATTCTATGGAAAAAGTACTTAATGAATAGTTGATGCTCTTACTCCTTATTCATTAAGTACTTTTTATTAGAACTTATCTTATCCTTTAATAACTTGAAGTATCTCATTTTCAACCTTTTCTAAATCTGGCACATAACTTTTCAATAGTACCATATTTCCCTTAAAGGAGTATTCACCCAAAGCTGCAGGAATCAATACACTTTCTCCTCTTTTAATACTCTCAAAACCATCTTTATAGCTTAACGTTCCATAACCTTCCACGCAAGTAAAGATATAGAATCTTTCTAGATCGCTACTTTCAGTAAATTCTTTACTTACCTCATACTTTTCAAGAGAAAATTCCTTTGCTAAGCATAGATATGTTTTGCTATAACCTTCTCTTTCTACCTTTAACCCTTCCCTTTTATTTCCTCTTAAATTAAAATCTACTACATCAAGGGCCTTATCTACATGAAGTTCTCTACCTCTGTTATAGTCATATACTCTGTAAGTAGTATTGGAATTTTGCTGAATTTCTGCTATGATAGCCCCTTCACATATAGCGTGCATTAATCCACTTTTTATGAAGTAAGTATCTCCCTTTTTAATTTTCACCTTATTCATATACTGCTCTAAGTTTCCCTCTTCTATAGCCTTTTTAAATTGCTCCCTTGTACAGCCACTCTTTACTCCTACTATAAGTTCTGCTCCTTCTTTAGCATCAACTACATACCAAGCTTCCGTTTTACCAGAGTCCTTTTCAACCCTATATCCATACTCATCATCAGGATGCACCTGTATAGATAACTTATCATTGGAATTTATAAGTTTTAAAAGCAATGGAAATCTATCTTTATCTATTTTAGTTCCTACTACTTCATTTCCCTTTTCTTCTATAAGCTTATCTAGGGGCATATCTTTATAACTTCCATTGGCAATAATGCTGGTACCATCCTCATGACAGGCAACATCCCAACTCTCTCCTATATTTCCAGCAGGCATATCATCCTTATAGGCTTCTAATTGACGGCCACCCCAAATTTTTTCAAAATAAATACTATAAAATTTTAACGGATACATATACATACACCTCTTATTCTACTTATTTATACTGATATTCACTATCTAAACTTATTGTTATATAGATGAAAACTTAACTACTAACTTTTCTTCTTATGTATTTTACAACTCTTTATATTATAATATAACCTTACTATAAATCAAATCTATTTAAATCTTCAACATTATTTTACACTCTTTTATAATAAGAAACTAATTTTTAAAAAAAGATGTTGAATTTAAATTTTAATTATAGTAAAATTTAATTTAAATAAGGAGCAATTCATTTTATGAGAACTTCTTATACTTAAAATAAAAATTAATCCCCAACAACAAAAACACGGTTTAAGCCCCCCTTAAACCGTGTTTTTGCATTTAAACTTTTCTAAGTACCGTTAAATTATGAAGTGCTCTAGTACTCATAACATATTTAATATTTTCATCATTACTATTATCTTCACTGCTATCCTCTAATATTATTACTGCATCAAACTCTAAACCTTTTGCGTAATAAGAAGGCATCATAACTGTGCCGCCACTAAATATTTGATACTCATCTTCCACTACTTTAATATTAAGATTATTTCTAAGTGTAGCACCTATCTTGTCAATAGTTTTCATATCCTTAGCAATTAAAGCTATACTTTCATAATCCTTTTCTTTAAATTCTTGAAGTTTTTTCTCTACTATAGCTTCTAATTCACTATTATCATTAAAGTTTATTACATCCACCTTTTCTCCCTCTCTAACTAGAGGAACAACCTTATTTTCTTTAAGATAGCTATTGGCAAATTCCATAATTTCTTTAGTAGATCTATAGCTCTTTTCTAGTGAAAAATCCTCCACATCAAAATCTTTATATATATGACTCAATTCCGTCATAGCTATATTACCCTTGTAAGGTACTAATCTTTGATTAACATCTCCTACTATAGTCATAGATGAACATTTTGTAAGCTCTTTAATAACCATAAATTGAAGAGCATTATAGTCTTGAGCTTCATCTATTACAACATGTCTAATATCTTCTTTTATTAGATTTCCTTTCAATTTTAAACTCAAATATAACAAGGGTGCTAAATCATCGTAAATAAATTTCTTTCCACTATTAATTTCATTATAAACCTCTACTATAGAAGGATTATCTATCCATTTCATAGCAGCCTTTGTATCTAATGACGCTCTTAAAACCTCTCTTATTTTGCTTCTCCTCATAAAATCTATTTGACTACCATTAATATTTAGCTGTTCTGGTGACATAGAGTTTAATAATTTTTTATAGTAACTTTGAATTTCTCTAATCATATTGTCTCTAATATCTTTAATTTTGCTAAATATAATTCTTTTAATCTTTTTACTTCTTCTAAATAGAGGCATATTTTTATAATGAATCCTAAATAGTTCCTCTATTTCTTTTGAATCTATTACCAACTTATCTAAAAGATAAACATCTTGAATTTTATAATATTGCTCTTCCAACTCATTGATCTTATTATCTAGTTCCTTCACATACTCTGCAGAATTTTTATATGTTATTTCCTTTATAAAGTCATCATCCTGTTGCATTACTTTTTCCATATAATCTTTAAAGGATAGAAGATCACTGTCTTCCATATTTAAAATTTCCAGTGCATAATCCTTAAAGGTTCTTTGCTTAACGCCTACTTCTCCAAGACTTGGAAGCACCATAGAAATATACTCCATAAATATACTGTTAGGTCCTAGTATAAGAACTTTATCCTGTAATATATCCCTATAGTTATATAATAAATAGGCCACTCTATGTAAAGCTATTGTGGTTTTACCACTTCCCGCCACACCATTTACTACTACAGTTTTAGTTCTTGGTTGTCTTATGATATTATCCTGTTCCTCCTGTATAGTCATGATTATATCCTTTAGCTTCTTAGAGGAATTCTCACTTAATACCATCTGTAGAATATCGTCTTTTACTTCCACTGCACTGTCAAACATACCGGTTAGCTTACCACGCTTTATAATAAATTGACGCTTAAGTTTAACATCTGCCTCTATTTCTCCCATTGGTGCCCTATAGGTAGTTTTCCCTAACTTTCCACTATAAAAAAGAGCTGCCACCGGTGCTCTCCAGTCTACCACTAAAGGTTCATAGCTTCCCTCTGGAGTCATACCAAACCTTCCTACATATATAGTTTCCTTATCTTCACTATCCTCTTCAGTAAAGTCTACTCTTCCAAAGTAAGGTGAATTCTCTAAAATTAATAGTTCCTTTAGCCTTCTATCTATTACTTTAAAAGTCTCTTCCTTAACGAATCTTTCATGATCAAAATACTCTGCTACCTTATCTTCATCATCCCTATACTCATCAAGCAAATTCTTTCTATAATCTAATATATACTGAGTAAATTCCTTTCTTTTTGATATATAATTAAGAATTTCTGACTTTATAACTTCCTTAGAATATTCTAGTCTTTCTTCTTCATAAGCTCTTTCATAGGCTTCCTGCAAACTTTCACTTATAGCCTCTTCCTTTTCCTTATGAATATCATTTTCCTTCACAGTAATACCCCCATTCATTGTTAAAAGTAAATAGACCAATTATTTTATTATCCCAAACTTTTTTAAAGGAAATATTCTTATAAAAGGCTTACCTTCTATATCATCCCTACTTATGTACGGTTCTTCCCAAGAACGAGCATCCCTTGACTCAGCTCTATTATCCCCTAAGAAAAGATAATGATCCTCTGGCACTTTGAAAGCTCTTGCAGGACCACCGGGATTTTTTACATATTCTTCTTCAAGCCTAACTCCTTCTATGTACACTTGACCATCACTTCTTATTTCTACCGTTTCTCCAGGAAGACCAATTACACGCTTAATCAATCTTTTCTGCAACTCTTCAGAATAAAAAACTAATATATCTCCTCTTTGTATTTTTTCTTTATTAAAAACTTTTGTAGCAAAACACTGATCCCCTATTTGTAAAGTTGGGTACATGGAGCCCGAAGGTATATATATTTTATATATGACAAATCTATTAAGTATGTAGGCTAAAATAAGTGCTACTACCACTGGTATTACAAAATCAGAAATAAAGCTACCTTTATTTTTTATCTTTTTACTATCATTCACATCATAAGTCAATTCAACACACCTTCCTACTTATAAATATCAATAGTATTAAAGAAACTTTTTTTTGTCCATAATCCATTGGTTTATTATTTTCCTATATGCTTTTATTATATACCATTCTTAAGGATACCTTTAATTATAAATTAAAATCTTGTATTATAAAAGCATAATATACTATAATCTTAATTGAAATACAGTACACTATTAACTTGGAGGAATTTAAAATGATTAAACTAGCACCATCCATTTTATCTGCAGACTTTGCATATTTAGGAGATCAATTAAAAGTACTAGAAAAAGCTAAGGTTGATTTATTACACATAGATGTTATGGACGGAAACTTTGTACCTAACATTTCTATAGGCTTGCCCGTAATAAAATCTATAAAAAAATATAGCAGTATTCCTTTCGATGTTCACTTAATGATTGAGAAACCTTCTCGCTACATCGAAGACTTTGTAAAAGCTGGAGCAGACTACATAACAGTGCACCAAGAAAGCGAAATACACATAGATAGATTAATAGATCAGATCAAAAGCTACCAAGTTAAAGCAGGTATAGCAATTAATCCTGCCACTCCAATCTCATCACTGGAACATATACTTTCAAAAGTAGATCTCGTCCTAGTAATGAGCGTTAATCCAGGTTTCGGAGGCCAAAGTTTAATTGAGTATACATTAAGCAAAATAGCCTTATTAAAAAAGATTAAAGAAGAACATAATTATACATACGAAATCAGTGTTGACGGCGGAGTTACTGTTTATAACTGCCAAAGGGTAGCTTCCTACGGTGCAGATATATTAGTATCCGGTTCTGCTATATTTAAAAACAACACTATTGAAGAAAACGTAAAAGAATTTAGACAACAACTAGAAAAGAATAATTTTCAATAACTTTTATATAAAATAGTCTGTGCAACCTCCTTTGGATTATTATAATATATCCTTCTTGAAGTTTGCACAGACTATTTTCACTTTTAATTTGTAAGATTTTTTATAACCACTTGATTACGTCCATTCCTTTTAGCTTCATATAAAGCCTGATCTGCTATTTGGTTTAGTTGCTCTAGATTGCTTATGCTATCATGTATTAACGCTACACCAACACTCATTGTTACTTTTACAGAAATATCATCATAGACAAAGTTTTTTTCTTCCACTGCTCTTCTTAAGCCTCCTGTAATAGCTACTAAAGAATCTTCTTCAATCTGTGGCATTATTAAAATAAACTCCTCTCCTCCATATCTTCCTATGATATCCTTATTTCTAATATTCCTTTTGCAACGACTACATAACTCTTTTAATACTTCATCGCCAAAACTGTGACCATATGTATCATTAATAGATTTAAAATGGTCTATATCCATCATAACTAAAGCAATTTTTTCATTACTAGCTTTACATTTATCAAATTCATATTGAGCTAATTCAAAGAAATGTCTCCTATTATAAAGTCCTGTTAATCCATCAACATCTGCTAATTCTCTCAAGCCAGAGAATAATCTAGCATTTTCAAAGGCTATTCCTGTTTGAGCTGCTATGTTTATAGCTATTTTTTCTACGTAGTCTGTATAAATGTTTTTATCCTTATTTCTTAAAATTATTATTCCTTTAGTCTTATTATTATAAACTATTGGAATTACAAGTTTTACCTTACCATTAGCACTTTCCAAAAACATAGGTTTTTTATTTAAAACAACCGATTCATAAATTTTGATTTCATTTATACCGGACACTTTTCTATTATACCTAGCTATTTTACCATCACTTTTCAAAGCGGAGATATACACCCCACCTTTATTTTCAACCACAACCACTGCTTTCTCAAAAGGAATAAGCTTATTAAGATTAACAACCACTTTATCCGCCAACTCTTGAACATCTAAACTGCTAGTAAGCTCCTGAGTAAACTCATTAAGTTTTTCTGCCATTACTCTTGTAATCCATTCATTTTCCAATCGCCTAGCGTTAATTTTAGAAAACTCCATGGAAGATTTTAACTTTATCAAAGTCTCAACTCTAACAATTAACTCGTTTTTTTCAAAAGGCTTGGATATAAAATCATTTGCTCCACATTTTAAAGCACTATCTATATCCTTGGGATCGTCCTTAGCCGTAAGCATGAGAATAGGAATTTCTGTTGCACTATACTTTTCTCTTACTTTCTTACATACATCAAATCCAGAAATTATAGGCATCATTATATCCAAGATTATTAAATCTACCGGTTGATTTTCATTAAATATTATATTTAATGCTTCCTCTCCATTCCGAGCTTTAATTACTGCATATCCCTTCATGGTTAACTGATTATCTAATACTTGAAGATTAATAGCTTCATCGTCAACCACTAATATTTTAAAACTATTTTCAAAGTCAATTGTTCTTTCTACTTCAGTAAGCTCATAATTAAGGTCTTGTTTTTTTCTTTTCTTCCTTCAGCTTTAATCTTAATAACTTGGTTATTTGAATTTCCTTTAAATATTGGAAGAGTAAAATAGAACTCACTCCCCTTACCTAAAGTAGACCTTACATAAATTTCACCACCGTGAAGTTCTACTAAAGACTTAGTAATACTTAAACCTAATCCGGTACCACCATATTTTCTTTCAATAGTGCCATCTATTTGTTCAAAAGATTTAAAGATATCCTCTAATTTTTCCTCAGGTATACCTATGCCTTCATCGCACACTGATATTTCAATAAAGTTACCTTTTTTCCTTGAAGAAATAGTAATTTTACCTTTATCTGTGAACTTTGCAGCGTTATCAATTAAATTAATTAATATTTGCTCTATACGACTTTCATCACCGTAAACCAAGGCTTCCTCTGTTTTTATTTCATTAATGAAAACAATATTATCATTTGTATTAGCTGCTTTTATAAATTCAATAACTACATCCACCATAGATTTTATATCTACAGCTCTTTTATTAAGAGTTATATCCTTATTTTTTAATCGTGAAAAATCTAAAATATCTTTAACTAAATTTGATAACCTTTTTGCGCTAGCTACCACTAAGGATAAATTATATTTTTGCTGTCCATTTAATTCTCCTACTGCTCCATCTAACATAGATTCTAAGATACCAATAATTCCATTTAGAGGTGTTCTCAACTCATGAGAGGTATTAGCTAGAAACTCATCCTTTAGATTGTTTAGATTAATAAGTTTTTCGGAAAACTTTTCTACCATATTGTAGTCACTGGATAATTTTTTAGCCAATACTATAGCCTGTAAAAACACAAAGACTACCATGCCTATGTATACTAAATTTTGTGTTTCTATAATTTGTGAAGCATACATTACGTCATTGAAAACTGCCAGAAAAAATATACCCCCACCAGTGAGACAATATATGGCTCCCGTTTTACCTCTTTTTACTGCTAGTATAATTCCATAAGTAAGTACTAAAATCATAGCAATCAAAATTATTTGAAAAATGTGCATTGGTGTTAGTATATTAGTGTAGACACAAAAATCCGAACACCTTAAAATATAAAAAGGGAAGGAAGTGTCTACAATGGCAAAAGGGCA
>NZ_FMJL01000043.1 GCF_900095445.1 Clostridium sp. N3C | reverse complement strand
CATCTTTATAGATCTTACAATCTAACACATTGGTATGGCCAATAAAGGTGGCTACAAAAAGATTAGCTGGTCTCTGATATAACAATTTTGGAGTACCTATTTGCTGAATTACACCACCATTCATAACCGCAATACGGTCTGATACAGCCATTGCTTCTTCCTGATCATGAGTAACATATACCGTAGTTATACCGATTTTATTTTGGATTTCCTTAATAACCTCACGCATCTCCACTCTTAGCTTAGCATCAAGATTTGATAGAGGCTCATCCATAAGCAATACATCAGGATGCACTGCTAAAGCTCTTGCTAGGGCCACACGTTGTTGTTGACCGCCTGATAAACGCTCTGGCATACGGTTTTCAAATTCTTTGATTTTCATAAGTTTTAAGAACTTTTCCGTTCTCTCTGCCATTTCTTCCTTGCTTAATTTACGATTTTTCAAACCATAGGCTACGTTATTCTTTACAGATAGATGTGGGAAAATCTCATAGTTTTGAAACACCATACCAATGTTACGTTTGGCCGGATCTAAATCATTAATGCGAGTTTCATTAAAGTAAAAATCGCCATCTTCTATTGAGTTAAATCCTGCTATCATACGTAATAATGTTGTCTTTCCGCATCCGCTAGGTCCAAGTAATGTAAAGAACTCACCCTCATGTATGTCAAGAGATAAATCAGGGATTATTACATTATCGCCGTAGCGTTTTACCGCATTTTTGATTTTTATATTAATACTCATCCAGCAATCTCCTCTCAAAAGTTATCTGGAAGGAATCTGTTTATACAGATTCCCACCAATGATTTATATTTATTGATACTTAACATATAGCTCTTGGAATTTAGCTAAAATTTTCTCTTTGTTTTCACTTAGATATTTATGATCAGATTCAACTAATTTAATTTTGCTCATATCAGTTAAGAATTCATTAGTAGTTGGTAAATTTGTATTAGCTTGACGAGCGGTTGATGAAGCCCACAATTTCTGTGCTTCCTCAGAGGATACATAATCCATAAATAGCTTAGCTAAGTCCATATTTTTTGCACCTTTTATAATTGCTGATGCAAATGGGAATGCTGATGTTCCTTCTTCCATATAAACTAACTTAACTTTGTCGCCTTCTCCTCCTTCAATGTATGAAACACAAGGAGCTTCATAAGTAAGACCTACCACATATTCGCCATCATAAACGGACTTGTAGCAAGCACTTGAGCTTGAACCTACAACAACGCCGTTTGCAAGAAGCTTATCCACATACTTCCATGCTTCATCACTTTCATAGCCACCTTTTGCAGCAAGTATTGTAGCTAGCATATTCCATGCAGAAGATGATGAGGATGGATCTGCCCAAATGATTTTTCCCTTAAGTGCAGGATTAAGGAGAGCATCAAAACTATTGATAGAATTTGGATCAATACCAGCATCTTTAGCAGCTTTAACGTTTACAAAAAGGTTCTCTAACTGGATTGTAGTCCAAGTCAAATATCCAGTTGTGTTGCGCATAGATTCTGGCATCGTTGAATCATTTTTAGAAACGTATTTTTCCCAAATACCAGCGTTTGCATCGGAGTAAGTTAATCCACCAAACATAACATCACCCTGTGGATTTTCAGCTTCAGACTTAATACGAGTTTTTAATTCACCAGCTCCAGCTTGTACACTTTCGATCTTAACATTAGGATACTTTTTGTGGAATCCCTGTTCAATTATAAGCTTGTACTCGAGGTCATAGGTAGTGGTGTAAATAACCAAAGTACCGGATACGTTTTCATTAGTGCTAGTATTAGTGTTACTGTTAGTGTTACTGTTTGGATCTTTAACTGTTGACTCTCCTGATTTGCAGGCTACGAGACCAAATCACATAGACAAAGTCAGCAATGAGGCTAAAAATTTTTTCATTTGTTTTCCCTCCATTAATAATTTATTTTCACAGGCGAGTACCTGTAAAACACTTGTAATTTTTCTCTACCCTCTGCAAATCAGGTATTCCTGTACGTCCACCAATTTGTACGCATTTTATTGCAGCGGTATACTGAGCAAAACCTATGCAGTCATCAAAACTTTTACCCATTAAATAAGCAACAAGAAATGCTCCATGAAATACGTCACCTGCACCTGTTGTATCAACTACTTTTGCTTTGCAAGGTTTGTAGTGGTATACTTTTCTATCAATTACTGCATAAACACCATTGGCTCCAGCAGTAGAAAGTATAATTTTAGGTCCCCATGTACTTATTTCAAGCAAGGCATCCTTGATGTTTGACTTTCCAGAAACAGCCATGGGATAAACTGCATTCATTATAAGAATATCTGCCATAGAAGCTAATTCTTTATTTTTACTGTTATCCTGCTGCCTAGAACAGCCATCAAGTGAAATGGTAACCCCATATTCTTTTGCCAATAATGCAGCATTAAGGGCATTTTCATAATCTGTTCCATCCAAATGGAGAATCTTAGCATTTCTTAACATTTCTTTCTTCTTTTCGTCCCAGGAAATTGGGGGGATTTTACCTTGATATGGAAATTTTGTTCGAGTTCCATTTTCAGGCTGAATCATTACATAAGAAGATAAGCTTTTAACATTTGGCAATCTGCTAATAGTAGATACATTCACCTGTTCTTGTTGAAATTCAGAAATGATCATATCACCAATTTCATCATCTCCTAAATTCCCTATATAACCAGTATGTATTCCTAATCTAGCTGCAGCAACCATTGCAGTGGCTACTGCTCCACCTCCTTGGGAGGTGATTTGGGTAATATGAGTAGAACCATCTTCTGGAGGATAATTTTCTATTATGCATAAATAATCCTGGCAACAATGACCTACACCAACTATATCAACCATTTAACTGTCTCCTTTGTTAGAAGAAATCAAATTTTATCAAAGAGATTAACAATCCATAGAGGAATTCCTAATATGTAATATGAATGATAGAACGTTTACAATATTCGATAAAATATTACATTTCATTTCAAGAATTATCAATCTTATATAGTAAATATATCAGAACATTTCATTATTTGTCAATATGATATATCAAAATTATCAGAATATATTATAAAATTAATAATATTATCAATTTCATTAATTAATAATCAAATTCGCCATATAGATCACTAAAATTTTAGAGTAAAGATTTTCTAAAACAAAAAGAGCGTCGCAAACTACTCTTTCAGTAGTTTTGCAACGCTCTATCTTTATATATAGATGACATTGAAATTACAAAAGTACTTATTGGTTTGCTGCTTTATTTCCACAACACTTCTTATACTTTTTACCACTGCCGCATGGACATGGATCATTTCTTCCTATTTTATTTTCCTTAACAACAGTTTTTGAATCCTTCCATGCCTTATGTATCTCTTTTCTCTTTTCTACTGAGAAGATTCCATCCCATTGAGGTAGGCTGTATAAGTAGTCGGCCTTGGCATCTAGCATATTAAAATATAACTTTTCGAAATCTATATCAAGAGTAAGTACATCATCAGCTTCTATTTTTTCTAGATCATAGCTTTCTTTTAAGCTTTCGTTTAGTCCATCTAAATATCCCATAAAAAACTCTTGTGTAGTATCAAACTTCTTTGCTAATTCTGCAATAGTACCTTTTAAAGGCTCTTTGAAGTTTGCAAGTACATAGGTATAAATTTTTGTTTCCATTCGGCCGTATTCTTGCCAAAAGGCGTCTTCTCCATGTTGCTTCACAAAATTAACTACCATATTTGTCCAATCTGTATATAGGCTCATATTCTAATTCTCCTTTGCATCCTGTATTTATAGCAATTATTATAATTAATGCCTTTCTATTTTTCAACAAATTATATAACTTATTCCTGTATTTTCAAGGCACTTATATCTGCAAGACTAAAAGGCTTGGATATATTATAATTTCCTCCAAGGGTTTCAGCATTTTTACTATCTATAAGGATAGTTACCTTGTTTACTGATTCTATTTGAGAAAGGGATGTAACTATAGCTCTTAAGCAAGCTTCCTCCTTGCTAGCGGTCATTGGCACTGCCGCTTCCTTACTTAAGTTTACAATAGCTATATTATCCTTAATAGAAAGATTTATTAATCTAGTTTCCTTAGGTAGAACAGCTTTAAGCTTTCCTTCTGTGGAAGGCCCCTTTATCAACTGATTAATTAAAATTTCACCTATAAGCTCTTCCTTATTAATAAGCAGTTCTTCCTTAGCTACACTCACTGCATTATCATCGGTGGTAGCGTCAAAATACACATTCAAGCTCAAAAACTCATCACTACTATCCATTAAGTGAACTTTCTCCTGTTTTTGTTTACTAGTATTACTTACATTCTCACAACCAGAACTTAATACAGCGGAAGTTATTGTTAATAGCAATGTTGGAATAATTAGTATTTTTTTCATAGCTTCCCTCTTTTCATAAAGTTTATACTACAACTTAATATAACTGCTTGGCTTACTTCTGTCGGCCATGGTGAGAATTACATCTTTACCGATATTGATTTTCTCTTCCTTCAAAATATTAGCAACAGTAAGATAAGCTAACTCTGGATAGTTGTTAGTCTTGCTTAAATGTCCTAATACTATCTTCTTTTGCTTTTCAGTCATTATTTCTATTATTGCTTTTCCACAAGCCTCATTAGATAAATGACCTACATCACTTAATATTCTTTTTTTTAATACATATGGATAAGGACCAAATTTAAGCATTTCCACATCATGATTACTTTCTAATAACAATAGATCTGCATCAATAATATTGTCTTTTACCTCTTCAGATAAGTATCCTAAGTCCGTTGCAATACAAGCCTTCTTTCCTTCACAGATAATAGAATAGCCTGTAGGTTGCAGAGCATCATGAGATATTGCAAAGCTTGCTATATCCATATCTTTAATGCTTATTGGTGAATTCATTACCCTTATGTTATTATCTTTAATCTTTCCTACTTGTTTAATCATGCCCTTCCAAGTACCTTCACTGGCATATATAGGTATATCATACTTCCTGGATAAAACACCTACCCCCTTGGTATGATCTGTATGCTCATGAGTTACAAAAATTGCATCTATCTCTTCAGCCTTTTCACCTATATCCTTTAGGGCATTCTCAATACTTTTTCCTGGCATTCCTGCATCTATTAATATCTTGGTATTATCAGAAGATAAAAATATAGAGTTTCCACTGCTGCCACTATATAACGAACTAAATATCAATGGTTTTTCTCCCTTTCTTCCCTTGTATTATTGAATCACTCTGCTACTCTCTCTATTCTTGCTCCTAAAGCTCTAAACTTATCTTCAATTTGTGGATATCCTCTATCTATATGTTCAATATTATGTATCTCACTAACGCCTTCTGCTATCAATCCCGCTATAACCATAGCTGCTCCGGCCCTAAGATCTGTAGCCTTAACTACAGCTCCCGTCAATTTTTCAACTCCGTCAATAATAGCAGTCCTTCCTTCAACCTTGATGTCTGCCCCCATCTTTTTAAGTTCATCTACATGCTTAAATCTAGATTCCCATATGCTTTCATTAATTATACTCCTACCTTCAGCCACAGATAAAAGGGTACTCATAGGCTGTTGAACATCAGTAGGAAACCCTGGGTAAGGTAGTGTTTTTATATTTACTGCCTTTAAAGGCCCCTTGGATTCAACAATAATACTATCCTCTTTTTCTATAATATCAGCACCCATCTCAATTAACTTTGCAGTTATAGATTCCAAATGTTTAGGAATTACATTAGCTATCTCTACTCTTCCTCCACAGGCGGCTGCTGCTATCATGAAAGTTCCTGCTTCTATTTGATCTGGTATTACACTATAGAAACATCCTGTTAACTCTTTAACTCCCGTAATCCTTATTACGTCAGTTCCTGCTCCTTTTATATTTGCCCCCATAGTATTCAAAAAATTCGCTACATCTACTACATGAGGCTCTCTAGCTACATTTTCTAATATTGTTGTACCTTCTGCTAAGGCTGCTGCTAACATAACGTTAATTGTAGCACCTACGCTTACAACATCAAAAAATATGTTGGCACCTACAAGCTTATCTGCCTTGACAGTTACTGCGCCATGCTCAATCTTAACTTCTGCTCCTAGGGCCTCAAAACCTTTAATATGCTGATCTATCGGTCTAACCCCTATAGGGCATCCCCCTGGTAGCTCCACCCTAGCCTGCTTAAATCTACCTAACAAAGCACCGATTAGATAATAAGAGGCCCTCATTTTTCTTACATCTTCGGTGCAAGCATCAACACTGGTCATTTGCGTACTATCAATAATAGCTCTATTGTTGTGTCTTTCAATTTTGCATCCTAAAGATTCTAGTATTCTTTCTAAACATCGTATATCTTCAATATCGGGAACATTATCTATATTACATATACCATTACTAGCCATTAATGCTGCTGGAAGTATTGCTACTGCTGCGTTTTTTGCACCACTTATCTCGATTCTGCCATTTAAAGGATTACCTCCATATACAAGCAACTTCTCCATATAACTACCCATCCTTATTCAAATAATCTATTATATAAACTTGCTGTAAGATTTTTCCATGCATTGAAAACATTTAACTTGCTCTATTCGCTTCAGTATAACTCAAAAACCAAAAATCAAGTTTAACTTACACTTTCATACATATTATTATAGCATAAGTCTCAATAATGTTAAGCAGATTTTTTTTACATTATCGGCAGTATTTATTGAAAATAATAGCAATTTAAAGTATTATATATGTAAAGTTCAAGATTTAGTGCCCTTAGGTACTATACAGGAGGTAGCAATGAAATATTATTTAGTTGCTTTATTTGATAACGATTCCCTAAAAGATATAGAAAAGTTGCAGAGAAGTATAGCAAAAAAATATAAGAGCAATAAAAATCAATCAACCCTTCATATCACCTTAGATGTAATAGGAGAAACAGACATAGAAAAACTTGACAAGATAATTAATAAGATTTTAAAGCCCTATAAGAGATTTAAAGTTGAGATTAATAATGCTATCTGTTTTGAGGATCCTTACAGGACCGTTAGTCTACAGGTTGAAAATAAGGGATATATAAGCCGGTTGGCTAGATTAATAAACGATACATTAAAACTACATGGTATTAGCGTAAGACCTAGCATAGAGGATTGGAATCTTCATGTCTCTTTAAATAGTTCAAACTTTCCGTTAAGAGAATTATCAAAAAATGAATATGAGGCCGCTTACAATAAAGCTAAAATAATTAACTTTTATAAGCTAGCTACCATCGATAGAATTGAACTATGGAAATCTATGTCTAATAGAAAAGATATGGTTGTGAAAAGTTATCCATTAAGGGAATATTAATAAAAAATATCACTAGTAAAAATAAGGATTCAGTAATACTGAGTCCTTATTTTTTAATCAAAATATGCGCCCTGTTAATTTGTATATGAGTTTTTTATCATATATATTGGCTCTTTTTGTTATTTTTTCTCATTTTTTAATTTTGCAAATTATTTTTCAGAAATCGTTTGCAGTAACTTTAAATTTATTTAATTATTCGTTAGAATATATATGTTGATTATCTTTAGAAATTTTTCGAAATTTATCATTCAATATACAAAGGAGTTATTTCAACTATCTTACGGAAAGGAAGCCTTTTTATGAATTTAAAAAAACTATATGCCTTGCAAAAGGAGTTAGATGCAAGAATTGTTTCTGAACACAACCTTCAATCCGAAAACCTTATTCAAAGAAAAACTTTGGCCCTTCAAGTTGAAATAGGAGAATTAGCTAATGAAACAAGGTGCTTTAAATATTGGAGTAATAAAGCTCCCTCTCCTAAAGACGTAATTTTAGAAGAATATGTAGATTGCCTTCATTTCATATTATCTATTGGATTAGAAAAAAACTTTGAAGATATTAATATAGAACCAAAAGTGCCAGAGGCCTCTCTCACAGATCAATTTCTAAATTTATATATAGATTTAAATGACTTCATAATATGTTTATCCCATGATCAATATACCACTCTCTTTGAAGACTTTTTAAATCTTGGATTATCTTTAGGCTTTTCAGAGGAAGAAATAGAAAATGCCTATATTAAAAAAAATTCAATCAACCACGAGAGGCAAAATAGCGGTTATTAAATCTTCTTTTGGTTAGACTAAGTTTGAGGTGATTTACTTATGACTGGTCTAATCTTTGCTATAATAGCTGGTGCCGCAATGAGCTTCCAAGGAGTATTTAATACTAGATTGCAGGAAAAAATAGGAGCCTGGCAAACAAACCTAATCGTCCAAAGTACTGCTTTTTTTATCACTATAATAATAATGCTGTTTGTTCGTGACGGAAACATAAGAAATGTGAAGGAAGTAAATAAACTCTATCTCTTAGGCGGTGCCATAGGAGTAGTTATTACTTTTACCGTAATGAAAGGTATCAATCTTTTAGGAACTACTTACGCCATATCTACTATTTTAGTATCTCAATTAACAGCAGCAGCTCTAATTGATTCTCTTGGTCTTTTTGACACCAACAAAGTTCCTTTTGGAGCCAATAAAATCATTGGTGTTATTATTATGATTATCGGAATAATTATTTTTAAGTGGAAAAACTAAATAAAAAAGCCCTTTCCATCCTTGTTCTTTTTAAGGGGAAAGTAAGCTTTAATGTGATAACATTTGTATTTCCTTTCATATAATATTATGGTAGACGCCTTTGCCAAATGGAAGGAGATACAAATGTTTTTTGTAAGGAATAAAATAGACTATAGGTTACTATACTCTATAGATAATAATCTCTACAAAAGTTATCGTGTGAATATTTATTGTAAGACTTTATCCCAGAGCACAGAGAAAAAAATTAGATCCTATAAGGGAGTTATTCATCGTTCTTTACACAGCTTTAATTTTATTTGTGCTACCATGACTCCCAGTGCAATAAAGCGGATCATAGAATTACCTGAGGTTGAACATATATCCCTAGACAGTTATGCCTTTCTTTGCGGAAGCAGTGTCTTTAGCGCTAACGGTGTAAGCATAAAAGGTAACTGTAGCTTAACAGGAAAGGGTATAGGTATAGCTTTAATTGACAGCGGAGCCTATCCTCATCCAGATATTAAAACACCTAATAATAAAATTAAAGCTTTCACAGATCTAATAAATGGCTACAAATATCCTTACGACGATAACGGCCACGGAACCTTTATGTCTGGTTTGATTTGCGGTAGCGGTTATTGTTCTAAAGGAATGTATAAGGGTGTGGCAGAGAATAGCCATCTATATGTTATTAAAGCCTTTAATTCCTTAGGCAGAGCCTATATTTCTGACATATTGTATGCGATAAGCTTATTAATAGATGATTACGATCATTATAATATTAGAATTGCTTGTCTTCCTTTTGAAGTCATGGAATATGACCCTTACAATATGAAAATTTTTTCACAACTTTTTGATAAGCTTATTTCTCTTGGAATCATACCGGTAGTTCCCACTGGTTCTTTAGGTAACAGTGAAGGAACTATCACTGGTATAGCAGCTCTTGACAATTGTCTAACTGTAGGAGGTTTAGATACTACCAGCTCCCACATACGGTGTTATACCTATTCCTCCAGCGGACCTGTAGGAAAAAGCAACAAACCTAATTTGGCAGCAGCCTGCGTAGATCTTTGCTCACTAAATTCAGATCCAAATTATATTCCTGAGCGTAATGGAGTGAAGCTATACCCTCGAAAACTAGAAAAAAGCTACACAACCTACACAGGCACCTCCTGTGCTGCTGCTTATATAAGTGGTATTATAGCAATGTTAATAGAGAACAATTCAGAGCTTCAGTTTAAGGATATATACTCTTTGCTAAAGGTTTCTTCTACTACTATTGATGAATCCCGATGGCTTCAAGGGGATGGTATAGTAGATGTAAAAAAACTCTTATCTAATAAAGATAAAATATCTGATAAAAAATAGTCATTATATCCAGTGTAGATTCAATTTTTTCAAAGAACTATAAGTAAAGTGGCTGACACCGCTTTACTTATATATGTAAGGATAAGGATTCACTGGAGTACCGTTGATAATCACCTCAAAATGCACATGGGGTCCAGTACTATTGCCTGTACTTCCCACATCTGCTATGTGTTGACCCTTCTTTACAAATTTTCCTTCTGATACCCTAAGTACACTACAATGTCCATAAAGGGTCTGTATATTTCCATTATGCTGAATTTTTACAACTTTACCGTAACCTTTGATCCAACCAGCATATATTACCTTTCCATCCATAGCTGCATATATAGGGGATCCGGCCTTCGCCGCTATATCTATACCCTCATGCATTCTCCCCCACCTTTCACCATACAAGGAACTTATTGTTCCCCTAGAAGGTGCCATCATAGAAACTACGTTAGAACTATTGGAAGATACACTTTCTTCTTTTTCATATACCAACTTTACCCCAGGAGTTACCCCCTGATCTGTGTTAGCTATTAACTTTTCCACTATTTTATCAACATAATCTACCTCACTTATATAAGCCTCCACAGAATTATACTTTACTACACTGCTAATTTCCTTGAATTTCTCATGCTTCTCTGAAGCTTTATTAGAGTAATGCTCCTTTAACTTACTCTTTACTCTTTCTCCTTCTTCTACATTGGCCAGAATGCCAACCATATTTCCGTCAACAACCATTTCTACAGCCTTAACCTTAGTACTTAATGCTTTAATAATATTAGCCTTTATATCTTCCTTGCTACTTTGAGCACTATCGCTGGCTATAACCCTTTTGTATATAGTATTCTCCTCTATCTTTAGTCCATCAAATCTATTTACCAATTCACTATAAATCTCATTTGTTATTACCTCCGCAGTGTTCATATCCTTTATACAAGCCACTGCTTTTCCATTAACGTAAATTTCATAGGCATTTGGAGAAGATAGGACATAAAAACCTATACAACCTAGCAAACTTGCACCAGCAATAACTTTACTAGTTTTGCCTACATTTATTGATTTTTTCACTTTTCCGCATCCTTTCTTAGGTTTTTATGCAGTGAACCTTCTTAGTTTATCCAACTATATTATTTTTATTCCTATGAAGTCTAATTTTTCTTTGTTGAGGCTGCCCCTCCACTCTGCTATAATGTATTTAGATATTCAACTATAATGGCAAATTGATTGACAAGGTTAAAAATAGATGAAATTCGGCAGGGCTGAATTTCTTTTTATATTTAAACTTTCTTAGTTGGGTATCCATAGATATTCCATTTTAAAGAATATGTATATAAAAATATAGAAAGGGCGGTTGGCTGTGAGTACTTTTATGTTTAAAAAATCTATTTTAGACTATACACCGGTTAGCAACATATTTATTGAAAAATATATGCCTAGAGCCCGCGGAGAGTTTGTAAAGGTATATTTACTAGCTCTAAAATATTGTGTTCATGGAGAATTAGGGGTAAATTCCTCCTTAATAGCCTCCACACTGCATCTTTTAGAGTCAGATGTTATGAATGCTTGGAATTACTGGAACGAAGAAGGTGTAATAAGACTTATACCAATAGATAAAATGAATAATTATAGCATAGAGTTCTTAGACCTTACAGAAGAAGCTGCAAAGTCCAAAGATGAAATTAACTTGTTAGATGAACTGACAAACAACTCTACAAAGGATATGTTAAAGGAGATAGAAAAACTAGTAGCAAGACCTCTTTCATCTAAAGAGATGTCCACATATATTAGTTGGCAAAAGGACTTTTCCTTTACCCCTGAACTTATCTTACTACTTATAGAGTACTGTGTTTCAAAGGGAAAATCTGACTATAGGTATATAGAAAAAGTAGCTTTATCCTGGCACGACTCTAACATTAAAACTGTAGAACAAGCTCAAAGCTATATTAAAAAGCATGAAGATAAATGGATTAAATTCAGAAAAATTCTTTCCTACTTAGGTCTAAAGGACGGAGAAATAATGAAACCCCAAGAGGATATGCTTAACAAATGGGTTTCTACTTATGCTTTTCCCCTAGAAGTTATTTTAAGAGCTTGCGATATTTGTAGCCAAAGACTAAATAGGGCAGACTTTAAATATATAGATGCTATTTTAAACAGTTGGAATAAGGATGGAATAAAAACTTTAGCAGATATTGAAGCTAAAGATAGGCAATTTATTCATAAAAGTAAACCTAAAAACTATAAGGCACAAAATGATAATTTTAATAACTTTGAGCAAAGAGTGTACGATTATGATGCTCTAGAAAAGAAATTGTTAGGGTGGGATAAATAATGCTAAAAGGATATCATTCTGACATCATGACGATGTATGAAAAGATTCGGGAGGAAGAAAACGCTAAACTTCAACAGCGTCGCGCTGAAATAGAAAAAAAGCTACCAGAGGTTATAGAACTAGAAAGACAGATTGGAAAGCTATGTGTACAACTTTCTATGAGTGCCTTAAAAGCTATAGAAGACAGGGATAGTTACCTAAAGGATTTAAAAAATAAAATAACGGACTGCAGGGTAAAAAAAGCAGAATTATTAGTTGCTAACGGCTACAGTCCAGACTATCTTTCCTTGCAATATAGATGTACAAAATGTAAAGATACTGGCTATATAGGCACACAAAAATGTAGCTGCTACAGACAAAAACTTATACAACTCCATTATAAAGATTCAGATTTAAGCGATATATTAAGAGTAAATAACTTTGATAATTTTAATTTAGAATATTATTCCCCCCAGAGAACCGGTGAAGAGCCGGAAAGCCCACGAAAAAACATGGAAAAGATTTTATCAAAAGCTCTAAACTATATTAAAAACTTTAGCCAAACTAATGATAATCTCTTATTTTATGGTAATTCTGGCACAGGGAAGACCTTTCTAAGTCATTGCATAGCAAAGGATTTATTGGATAAAGGACACTTTGTAGTATATAGAACTGCTGAAGAATTGATTCAAAATCTTAGAAAAATACGATTTGAAAACAGGGAAGAATATGAAAAATTATTACTAGATTGCGATTTATTAATTATAGATGATCTAGGCACAGAACAAATCAACGAATTCTCCAAAACAGAGCTCTTTAATTTGTTAAACAAAAGACTGATAAAGCAAAAAAAGATGTTAGTATCCACCAATTATTCACTAAAGGACCTTATGTCTATATATTCAGAACGAATCACTTCCAGACTACTAGGCAACTTTAACTTATTTAAATTTTATGGCGATGATATAAGAGTAACCAAAAATCTTCACTCTATAAAATAATTTAAGAGGAGGCTTCTTCACAAGCACTATGAAAAAGCCTCCTTCTTACTTATTAGTACCTAATCATTTATTCTCCAAGGTTTTCCTTGCTGTAGTGCTTATACTTGCTAGATTCCGAGCTTACCACACTATCCAACATCCATTTGTAGCCATTATCATTATCATAAGTAAGATAATATATAGCTACCATGTCTACAGTCTTTTCTTCTCCATCATTATAGGTGATTTTTCCATAAACATACTTAATATTTTTATACCCAGCCTTTGATAGTATTTCATCTTCTTTATAAGTTTTTGCCTCATCTCCAGTGATTTCATGATTGTTATCCCACCAGAAAATACCTCTACGTCCTTCTATTTCAGCTCCAGCCAAGGAAGCTACAATCATCTCTCTAGTTAAGTCACCTACAGATACATCCTCTATTTTAGGCTCACTATTGCTATTGTAAGTTAGTTTTGTCAGAGATACATCAAATACATAATCTACACTTAGGATGGTTTTAAGGCTACCAGCTAGGTTTTCTTTTTTTATAGATACATAAAGCTGATTTTTATCATCACTTAAAGCTTTGGACTGTATACTAGTTGACTGGGTAAACTTATCGTTTACCAAAAAAGTCTGACCACCAAAAATAGAATCATGCTTTACATTTTGCCGCTGACCTTTACTCTTAACTTCCTTGAGTATAGCTTCCTCCGATAGTTTTTCTGACAAGCTAATTTCAAGGGATTCTTCGTTAAGGCTAACCCCCTCATCAATTATCCATTTTTCGTCCACAAAGCTAAAACTACTATTAACCCTTCCTTTAGCAGCTAGCACTCCGCCATCCACTGATACTGACAGTAATATATTTTCTTTTCCTTCCTCAAATTGAGGCTTTCTCTCAACTATTTCAATGCTTGTCACCATTGAATCTGAAAGAGATATTTGTTGCCCTAAAAGAGTGATATTTTTCTTTTTCAATTCTTCTAGTAAAGCGGCTTCTTCCATGCCTGCTACAGGCTTTACAATAATATCTTTCTTAAGAGCTACCGGATCCAACAACTGCCACTTCCTATTATCATCCTTCTTGTAAGATAATTGAAACACTCCAGAAACTTCTATCTTACCATCGTTAAGAGTGGCATTCAAATCTATGTACTCAACCTTTTCTTCATCATTATAAACTCTTTCTCCAATAGAAATACTTTTTATATATTCTTCCTTAACCTGAAAATTTGTACCCTTTGGTAACAATATAATTCTTCCAAGGATATCTTTCTGTATCTGTACCTCATCTACCTTCTGATTTAATAGATAGCTGCTACCAATATATATCACTAAAGCTAAAACCATAACTGTTAATGAAGATATAATTACAATTTTATTTGTAAAAAATCTTTTTATGGCTTGAAGCTTACTTTTTTTATCTTTCTTTCTCTTTTTTTTGTTAATCTTTAGCATTTCATCAGTTATTGGAGGCATTCTTAAAGTATCGTGGATGTTTCCAACAAAGCCTTCTGACTCTGCGGCAGTTTCCTCAACTCCCTTTTCTTCTTGGACCTTCTCATTGGATTCAAAGTTATCCCCTAAAGAATTTTCTAAGGAGGGCTTTTCTTCATAAATATCCTTTTCTAAGTCTTCTTTAGCATTTACATTTACAAGCTGCATACCAATTTCACAACCACAGTATGGACAAAACTTGAGCCCCTCTATGTAATTAAACTCATTATTGCAATTGCTACAGATCATTTTGGCCCCTCCACAACTTATTGATATTAATTTAGCCCTAAAGTTAACTATATATACTTACTATTACATAATCCTATTATATTATCAAATAGATTTTTCAACAATATGAAATGTATGCAAGGGGCACTTTCAGAAGTTCAAAAAAGAAAAAAGCTTTGGATAAAATCCAAAGCTTGTTTTGGAGCTGGCAATAGGAATCGAACCTACAACCTGCTGATTACAAGTCAGCTGCTCTACCGTTGAGCCATGCCAGCATATGGCGACCCAGAAGGGGCTCGAACCCTCGACCTCCGGCGTGACAGGCCGGCACTCTAACCAACTGAGCCACTGGGCCATATTGTGTGGTGGGCACAACAGGGCTCGAACCTGTGACCCTCTGCTTGTAAGGCAGATGCTCTCCCAGCTGAGCTATGCGCCCACACTAAGTGACTCCTAGGGGAATCGAACCCCTGTTACCACCGTGAAAGGGTGGTGTCTTAACCGCTTGACCAAGGAGCCATAAAAGGAATATATGAACAAAGTATCCAGTATAAAAAACCTTCATCTACTTTGAGTCAAATTAATGGCGACCCAGAAGGGACTCGAACCCTCGACCTCCGGCGTGACAGGCCGGCACTCTAACCAACTGAGCCACTGGGCCATAATGTGGTGGGCACAACAGGGCTCGAACCTGTGACCCTCTGCTTGTAAGGCAGATGCTCTCCCAGCTGAGCTATGCGCCCACATTAAGATGACTCCTAGGGGAATCGAACCCCTGTTACCACCGTGAAAGGGTGGTGTCTTAACCGCTTGACCAAGGAGCCATATCCTTCTGTCGGTACCGCTCCGCGGACCCGACATAGAATATAATACAAGAAATCCTTTATAGTGTCAACAACTTTTTTTATTTTTTATTTTTATTTTTTTAATCGACTTAATTCTACTAAAGCACACCCCTCTATTGCTACTATACTATTTTCTCTGCAATAGCTGATTATTTCTTCACTTTCAGCCCCTGGCTGGATTAATATTTTATCTATTCCAAGCTCCTTTGCTTCCTCAACTACCTTTATGCCTACCTTGGGATTTATACACAAATCTAAAACATCTATCTTATAAGGTACCTCTTTGAGACTTGGATATACTCCCTCCTGAGAGAGTCCTGGTTTCATACCACTAACCTTATAACCTGCTTCCTCCAGTCTTCTTTTAATTTTATAGGCATACTTTTCTTCATTAACTACATCTCCAGCCACTACCCAATTGTTGTATTTCATAAAAGTTGATGCATCCATTTCATTCATCCTTTCCTAATTCATTATTTATCTCTAATAAAAAGTCTTTTAAATTTAATACTCTAGACTGTCCTAATATTAGTAGAGCACTATTATAAATCTTTTTATCCTCTGTCACTAAAATGTAATTATCGAATTTTTTACATAAGGCAATAAGTTTAAAGTCATTGGCAGAAAGCTTATTTTCATTTATATAGTATATATTTTTCCTTGGATCTCTTTTTGCAACATCTAAACTTTCAAGTTCCTGTTCACTTATGTTATTGTCAATTTCAATAATATGATTAAGAAGTTTTAAAAACTTTTCCGTAAGCACCGGTACTCCGTTAATTGATTTATACTCCTTAACAGACAATTCCCCTGCTATATTTTTAGATATCTTATAATCTATGCCTTTAGCTGCATCGATTTTATCTAATAGGTCTGGATTACTTTCCCACAACCTTATAACTATATTGCTATCCAAAAGATATTCTTTAACCAACATAACAAAACTCTCCTTCTACAGCTATTTTAGCATAGATATCCTCTTTTGAAACTTACTGGTATATAAATCTTAGATATCTATAAAGTTTAACCATATATCTTATAGTATGTACAATTAAATTATATTGATAAACAAAATCCAAATCTAATCTTTCATTAGTGTTTTATGCTTAAAGCTGTTAAAATAAAGGTAATAGTTATTTATTATAGGATGTGATTATATGAAAATCGCTTTGGCACAGCTTGATATTATTTGGGAAGATAAAATATCTAATAAATTAAAATGTGAAAAACTTGCTCAACAGACCTCTGAAGCTAAGGTAGATTTGCTTCTATTCCCTGAAATGACTCTTACCGGTTTCACTATGAATGTAGCTAGCATGGGCGAAGATAAAAATGGTGATACAACCTTATGGTTTCAAGAGCTTGCTAAGAAATATAAAGTAACTATTGGCTTTGGTGTTATTGAGAAAAACCTTGAAAAGGATAAAGGGAAAAATAATTATATACTTGTAGACCATGAAGGCAAGCTTCTAAGTTGCTATAGTAAAATACATCCTTTCTCCTTTGGAGAGGAATCTATCCATTACCAAGGAGGTTCTAGTCTTTCTTTAATAAATTATAAGCAATGGATTCTTTCTACTTTTATATGCTATGATTTAAGATTTCCAGAAATTTTTCAGGCCGCTTCTAGAAAAGCCTCCCTCATTACCATTGCAGCAAACTGGCCCAAAGAGCGAATAGCCCATTGGGAAGTTTTATTAAAGGCTAGAGCCATAGAAAACCAATGTTATATTGCTGCAGTTAATAGAACAGGCTTAGGCAACGGAATAAAATACTCTGGCTCTTCCATGGTTATAGACCCTTTAGGTAATGTTATTTCCCATGGCGGCAGTGAAGAAGGGATAATATTAAGTGAAATTAACATAGAAAATGTCTATAATATAAGAGAAAACTTTAAATTAAAGGAAGATAGACGTGAAGATTTATATAAAAACTTTTACTAAAACGGAGTTGATTAATATTGAAACATAAAATATTGATAATTGGTGCCGGTGCTGCCGGTATTACCGCTGCTATCACCGCTAAAGATTATGGTATAGATGTAGCTATTATAGAAGGCAACGATAGAGTAGGAAAAAAGATTTTAACCACTGGCAATGGAAGATGTAATATCACAAACAAAACAATTGATGATACCCTTAAAAGATATGAGGCTTCAAAAAATAATGGAGATACACCTTGTAAAGTACCTTATCACAGTAGCAACAAAGACTTTTTCATATCAGTGTTAAGAGCCTTCACTGTAGAAGATACAATTAACTTCTTTTCTATGCTAGGTCTACCTCTTACTACTCTAGAAGGAGGTAAAATGTATCCTCTATCTTTGCAAGCTTCTTCAGTACTAGATATATTACGTATGGCTTTAGAGGAAAGAGAAATTCCTGTGTATTGTGGAAATAAAGTGGTTGAAATCCAGTGCCATAAATTCGGTTATAGGGTTAAAACTAAAACTGCAGAAGGAGAAGAGTTATATAGCTGTGAGAAGTTAATTATTTGCGCTGGAGGTAAATCCGCTGCTGCCACCGGTTCCGATGGTTCTGGCTATGCTTTGGCCAGATCTTTAGGTCATTCCATCATCACTCCCCTACCAGCCTTAGTACAGCTAAAATTGGATTATAAAAACTTAAAGGCTTTATCTGGCATAAAGTTTAACGGTGTTGCAGATATATTAGTGGATGGAGAAATTCTTAGAAGTGAATTTGGTGAAATACTTTTTACAGACTACGGCATATCCGGACCACCCATTTTGCAATTAAGCCGGATAGCATCCACTAGTTTAAACCAAGGAAAAAAGGTTGAAATTAGAGTTAATATGATGCCAGACACCGATGCTGAAGACCTAGATAACTTTTTAGAAAATCATAAGGCAATGTTTGGTCATAGAAGTATGGTTTCTGCCTTTATCGGGATAATAAACAAAAAACTTATACCTATACTTTTAAAAGAAGGGGGAATTGACAATATTCATAAACCTCTTTGGGATCTTAGCTGGAAAGAAAAGAAGGCCATAATAGAGCTTCTTCAAAGCTGGACTTTCCCTGTTATAGGAACGAACTCCTTTACCAACGCTCAAGTTACTGCTGGTGGAATAGATACTAGAGAAGTAAATCCAGAAACCTTAGAGTCAAAATTACATAAAAACTTATACTTTGCAGGAGAAATATTAGATGTAGACGGAGATTGTGGAGGCTTTAATCTTCAATGGGCCTGGAGTTCAGGAACCATAGCTGGTCGAAGCTGTGCTATGAAATAGAATAGTAAGTTTTTATAGTACAAATAAGACTGCTTTTGCATATTGTAAAGAGAAAGGCATTGACATGTAGGAAAATAAATATCACCGAAATTTACAAGGAGGCAGTCTTTTTATGTTTATTTCCAACCCTTTTGATAACTATTATTGTCCCTATATCAATAATTATATGTATAGATCAGATTCACCAAGCAATCAACTTTCCATACGAAGCAAGGATATTAAAAGCAGTAATGAAAAAATAAAAGAGGATTTAAGGATCCCTGTAATTCAAGGTGCTATAGCTCCAAATATTCTACAGTTTATTAACTCTAATATTAATAATGATATAATGGAATTCAAAAGGCAAATGGAAGAAGCAGCAGAGGAAAATGCTGAAAGAGCTGAAAAAAATAATCAACCAATAAATCCTTACCGTATATCTAACATCTACGTGGTAACATACAATAAGAATAATATTTTAAGTCTTTCTCTCATATACGAACAGATTATTAACGGTAGAACCTATTATACGAGAACTACCTATAACTATGATATCCAAAGCGGAAGATCCCTTTCCGTATTAGACTTGTTTAAACCAGGAATTAACGCAAAGTCCTTAATTAACACAGAAATTATGAAGGAACTGGGCACCAATCCTCAAAAGTATTTTCCTGGAGCAATAAATAGCTTTAAAGGCATTGCGGATGATCAGCCTTTTTATATAGATGATACAGATTTAGTGCTATTTTTCCGCTTTAATGAAATTGCCCCAGCAGGCACAGATATTCCTACTATAAGAATACTCTTAGCAAAATTTAAAGATTCTTTAAAGCCACAATTGTTAAGATGGCAACCATAAGCAAAGCCGGTTAAGACCTTACAAGACCTTAACCGGCTTTGTTAATATATCAAATTACTTATCCCACAATATCACTTGTCACCTGTTATTTCCCAGTTTGTTTCTATTAGCGCTAATATATTTCCTTCTCTATCTTCTATACTATGGTTACACAAAACAGTGTTGCCCTTGCGTATAATCTGAGCCTTAGAGCTTACCGTGTCTCCATACCGGGTTTCCTTTTGATAAGTTATTTTTATTCTATTTATCTTATAATTTAATACAATATCAAGAGGTAATACCTCTATAGCCCAGGAAGCATATTTAGAATTGTTAACATGCTTATTAGTATCTATATCACTGTATCTAACATTAAAGACCTTTTCTTCCTGCATAAGTTCTGGAGCTGAGATATCCTCTATTTCAAACATATCCTTACAATCATCATCTATACCATAGGACTTATAAATCTCCTTCTCTATTCTAACCGGTCTTCTTTTTTCTGTATTAATCAAGAACCAAATAGATTTAGCCTCAGCAATTAAAGCTCCCTCTTCATTAAATACTTCAAAGATTCTGTAGGCATAAAATCTTCTAAAGCCATAGGGCATTGTTTTAATTTTTATTTTATCTCCATACTTAGGATAGCTATATATTTGTATATCCCATTTATATAAAACCCAGCCTAAATTATTAGAAGAAAGATAATCTATCCCTACTCCTAAATCTTCACTTTGGCAGGTAGCCACATCCCCAAGAAAGTCTATCAGGCTACATACCTTCATTTGTCTTCTAAAGTCAACCTCATAATAATGTATTTCATATTCCTTAATTAAAACTTCCTTTTCCATAGTCTACTTAAGGCCACAGGCCTCAAACTACACCTCCTTCTAATTTAAGATATTTCGCCTAAAAACTATAATATTGAATAGCAAAAAACCCTGAATAATATTTCAGGGTTCTTGTGTTAAAATTACTTGTTTAGAGCTGCAAGAAGATCCTCTACGTCCATTCCATGAACCATAGCAGCCTGTTCAATAGTTTCAGCCTGTGATGCAGGACAACCTACGCAACCCATGCCAAAGTCCATGAGTATATCAATTTTATCTGGATAGTTTCTAACTACTTCTCCAATGGTAGTATCCTTAGTAATCATAGCCATCAACCTTTCTATTAGGATTTTGACAAGCAATAATATTTCTTAATTACTATGTCTTACAAATATTATAACTAACTGAATTTATAAATACAATATAAAAAGTGTCAACTTTAATTGCTAAAAAGCCTTACAAAAAGCACTATTTTTTAATTTTCTGCATCCATCTTTGGCGGAGCCACAAATCTGTTTATTATTATGGCTACTATTATGCCAATGAAGGTATCAAGAAGTCTGTTAAGACTATAATACAAAGGATCTCTATTGCTGTCATTTAGCATAATAGAAATAAAAACCACACAAGCTATAGATACTGCACCTTTCCAATTTAGCAAGTTACATACGTATATTATTACCATAACACCTAAGCTAAGCAAAACAACATTACCATGACATATCAAGACAAAAACATATCCTATTATCGCTCCTACAGAGGTGCCTAACATACGGTTTTTACCTGCCTTAAAAGATCCTTCCACGGAGCTTTGCATAGCTATTACTGCTGCTATGGCGGAATAGAAAGGATATTCTAGCTTCATTGCCCTAGAAATAACTACACATACAAAGACTGCTAGTCCAGTTTTTATATTTCTCATTCCTATATTGAACCTCATTTATATTTCTCCTTATAAAGTTCTATATTATTAAATCCTCTTCTCCTTGATGCGCCAGCTTTTTTTCTTTTCCTACTTTAAATTATATGGTATCATAATACTGTATATCTGTTAAATGGAATAGCAAATTTATCATAAAAATATATTTTTTGCGCTAATACTATGGTTTATGCCTACATATTTTAAACTCACATTAATAGGAGGTGAATACCGATCTTATATCGGTAAATAAATGAATATACCCAATATTCTTACTCTATTCAGACTCTTTCTAATTCCAGTTTTTGTGCTATTCTTCTTTTCATCTATAGACAATAACCTTGTAATTGCTATTTCAATATTTCTACTAGCAGGCGCTACAGATGTATTAGATGGATACATAGCAAGAAAGTATAATTTAGTAACAAAATGGGGCATGGTCATAGATCCCTTAGCTGATAAATTAATGCTATTAACGGTTTTAATATGCCTTTCTATAAAAGGCTATATCCCATTATTAATAGTAATATTAGTTGCTATGAAAGATTCCCTTATGATAATCTCCGGTTTATTTTTATTTAAAAAAGATACCGTCATCCCTGCAAACATCTTTGGAAAGGCATCAACTTTTCTTTTTTATTTGTCTATTTTTATTTTACCCATAAATAAACCCATAGCCAACATTGCCATAAAGATAGCTGTTGTTAGTGCTTTTGTCGCATTAATAAACTATAGCATAATTTATTTAAAAAATAGAAAGCTAGAAAGCAAGACTTCATAGCAAAACTATCTTGAAAGGAGACAAGTGATGACAATTTATGAAGAGTCTTTAAACTATCACGAAAGAAAAAGAGGAAAAATAGAAATAGTGTCTAGAGCAGAAGTTAATAACTCAAAGGATCTAAGTTTAGCTTACACTCCTGGAGTTGCTCAACCTTGTTTGGAGATTGAAAAAAATCCTGATTTAGCCTATACCTACACTAGAAGATGGAATACTATTGCCGTAGTTTCCGATGGTACAGCAGTTTTAGGCCTAGGTGATATTGGCCCCTTAGCTTCTCTTCCTGTTATGGAAGGTAAAGCAGTTCTCTTTAAAACCTTTGGTGATGTGGATGCTTTCCCTATAATTATAAACTCTAAAGATCCAGATGAAATTGTTAATACTATCGCCAACATCTCTTTATCCTTTGGTGGAATAAACCTAGAAGATATATCCGCTCCTAGATGTTTCGAAATTGAAAGAAAATTAAAAGAAAGAGTTGATATACCTGTATTCCATGATGATCAACACGGTACTGCCGTTGTAACTCTAGCAGCTCTTATAAATGCCTTAAAAATTGTGAAGAAAGACCTTAAAGATATAAAAATAGTAATGAATGGCGCTGGTTCTGCTGGAGTGGCTATAACAAAATTACTACTATCCTCTGGAGTTAAAAATATAATAATGTGTGATAGAAAAGGCGCAATACATAAAGGAATGGAACTTGCCAATGAGTCTAAGGCAGAAATAGCTCAAATCACCAACCCTGATGGATTAACTGGTTCCTTAGCAGATGTTATAAAGGATGCAGATGTATTTATCGGTGTTTCCGCTCCTAACACTGTTACTGAAGACATGGTTAGAAGCATGAATAAAGATGCCATCATATTTGCCATGGCAAATCCAACTCCAGAAATCTTCCCTGAAGATGCTAAAAAAGCTGGTGCAAGAATTGTAGGTACAGGCCGTTCTGATTTTCCTAATCAGATAAATAATGTACTAGCCTTCCCTGGCATTTTTAGAGGTGCTTTAGATGTAAGAGCTAGGGACATAAATGAAGAAATGAAAATTGCTGCAGCCTATGCCATAGCAAACTCCATAAGCGAAGAAGAATTAACTGAAGATTATATCATCCCTAAAGCCTTTGATATGAAGGTTCAAAAAGCAGTGGCTAAGGCTGTTAGTGAAGCTGCTATAAAAGACGGCGTCGCTAGAATTTAACAAAAATTATATCACCTAAAGAAAAAGGAAGGAGCCTCATCAAAAACTCCTTCCTTTATATTTTTAAAATATATTGTCATGGATTGTTTAAAGTAATTTCATAAGCATTTTAACCAGCTTATGGATGTTATACTTAAAAGGTGGATACAGCATGGAGGCCGTATTAATAGCTCCCTGCTTTAGTACTGAACGTTCATGAGTAAAGGCCATAAAACCATGATATCCATGGGTCTTTCCTATACCACTGTTGTTAAAGCCACCAAAGGGCAAGTTGACATTGCTTACATGGAGTATTACATTATTAATACATACATCTCCAGATTCAGTGTTATTTAATATTTCCTTTATTGCTCTCTTATCCTTTCCAAATATATACAAAGCTAAAGGCTTAGGCTTAGATTTTATATAATCATAAACTTCCTTAATATCCTCATATGCTATAATAGGAAGCACTGGCCCAAAAATCTCTTCCTCCATAATCTTTGAATCCGGGGCCACCTTTGTTAGCAAAGTTGGTGTAATAAGATTCAAAGTCTCATCATAGTCACCACCGCAAGATATTACCGCTCCTTTGCTTAGAGCCTCTTCTATAAGAGCTTTAATTCTTTCAAAATGCCTTCTATTAATAATACTGCTATATTTTAAGCCTTCTTTTTCCTTCATATCACCATAAAACTTATTTATATGTTTCTTAGCATGTTGTATAAATTCCTCTTCTTTGCCCTTAGGTATAAATAAATAATCGGGAGCCACACAGATTTGACCACCATTTAAGGTCTTCCCCCATATTATCTTTCGAGCTGCTTCCTCTAAGTCTGCAGAAGGATCAATTATTACAGGTGACTTTCCCCCAAGCTCCAAAGTAACGGTAGCTAAGTTTTTAGCCGCTGCCGCCATAACCTTTTTCCCAACAGCGGGGCTTCCTGTGAAAAATATATTATCAAATGGAAGTTCTAAAAGCTTTTCTGCTATTCTATAATCCCCTTCAAAAACCGCTACTTCTTTCTCATGAAACACTTGTGAAACTATTTTTTTAATTACCTCAGTGGTATTTGGACTAAATTCCGAAGGCTTTAATATAACACAATTTCCCGCCGCCACTGCATAAATTAAAGGATCTATAGCCAGTTGAAAGGGGAAATTCCAAGGGGATAATATTAGGGATACACCCCTAGACTCCCTTCTTATATAACTTTTAGAAGTAAAATAACCTAAAGGCGTGCTGACTCTTTTAGCCTTCATCCAAGCATTTAACTTCTTTAAAGTATGCCTTATGCTAGATATTAGTGGAACTATCTCCGTAACTAAAACCTCTTCGTTAGGTTTTCTAAAATCCTTATAAATAGCCTCTGCTATAATTTCACTATTATCTAATATTACAGCCATTAACTTCTTCAGCTTATCTTTTCTTTCCCTTGCAGTTGTTTGTCTTAATTGATGCTTGTACTCTTGCTGCAACTTAAATACTCTATTAATTTCATCCAATTGTGCTTGAAAATTTGCTTCCATAATGGCTAAACCTCCTAAATTAAATAAACTAATTTCATTTTTAACTGCTGATAAGCTATATAGAGAAAAAAGCTAACTAAATAGTTAGCTTTTTTACTAAATATATTAGATTCTAAAAGGTCTTAAAATCCTTCACAGGGAACAATCTGACAAATACTTTTCCTTCAACTTGCTCCAAGCTAACAGAGCCAAAGGTTCTACTATCTTTACTATTTTCTCGATTATCACCCATTACAAAAATATATCCTTCTGGTACCGTGAACTTCTCTTTATCGGACATAAATATGCCTGGTTCTGTTATTGTACCTTCTGCTAAATAATTCTCCTGAAGCTCTTCACCGTTAAGATAAACTTTGTCGTCCTTTATCTCTACCTCATCGCCTGCTACAGCTATTATTCTTTTGATGTATATATCATTTTTAGCGTCAAGAGAATCAAAAATTATAATATCCCCTCTTTTGTAATCCTTATTAATTTTACTTAGTCTATTAACAAACAATACATCATTATTGTGGAGAGTAGGATACATAGAATCCCCATCAACATCTGCTCTAGCTATAACAAAGGTCTTAAGAAGAAGAGCTATTACAACACAAATTACAATAGATATGGCATACTCCTTAATGGTTTTTTCTATGGGCTTATTACTTTCTTCTACAAGATTTTCTTCCTCTAGTAACTCTAATTCATCATCTTTACTGCCCTTATTAATATTCATGCCGAATCACCTGCTCACTTTATTCATATAAATTTAGTTTAATCCTATAATTTGCCCTTGTCAATTTAATCAACAATATCTATTCATTAGATAGGTTTATGCCATAAAATATCTCTGTCATTTCCCTATTTAGTTTTTCAATAATTACTTTCCTTTCCTCTTCCATTAAGTCTTCTTCTTTTATTTCAAAAAGATAATTTGGTAAGTCTATTTCCTTAACCTTCATTCTAGTGTGAAAAATATTAGACTGAAATACATTCATATCTATTAAATCATATCTATTAATCGTATCTTGAGAAATAAAATCTTGGATGGAACTTATTTCATGGTCAATAAAATGCTTATATCCATCTATATCTCTTGTAAATCCTCTAACCTTATAATCAATAGTTATAATATCCGAATCAAAACTATCTATTAAAAAACCTAAAGCCTTAATCGGCGATATAGTTCCACAGGTTGAAACATCTATATCTACCCTAAAAGTGCAAATATTGTTTTGTGGATGACTTTCCGGGTAGGTGTGTACCGTAACATGACTTTTGTCCAAATGCCCCACTATATTATTTCTAATTGGTGTAAGTATTCCTCTGTTGCAAGATGGGTCCACAACATATAAGGGCACCTCTTCTTCAGAAATTAATAAACTTACACTAGCTCCCTGAGGATCATAATCCTGTTTTGCTATATTCAGTACATTAGCTCCAATAATTTCAGTAACTTTAGTTAATATATTGGTGAGCCTTTGTGCATTATATTGCTCATCAATATATTCTATATACTTTTTACGATCCTCATCGGTTTTGGTGTAACATATGTCATAGATATTAAAACTTAAAGATTTGGTTAAATTGTTGAATCCATACAACTTTAATTTGTTTGATCTTATTCTCTCCAATTACCCATTCCTCTCTTCTAATATATTTTTGTTAAAATATTGGTTTCAGTCCAATTTTTATTATACAATTTACAATGAATTATGCAAGAAGAAATAGTTTATTGTAGGTTGGAAATTATAATAAGAGAACACAAAATAAATTTAATCTACTAAATCTATAGAATAGGGGTGAAACTATGGACTGGTATAAAGACTTTAGGCTAGTAGAAGACAATGGCCAATACACTGTAATAATCAACCTAAATCCTGAATTTACAGAGTTCTCAGGAGAATTAGGTTCAAGCCTCAAGGAAAAAGTTCTAAATCTAGATGACCAAATCAGAAAATTGGTAAAGGAGAAGTTTTCTAACATAAAGATAAATACCGTAAAGCTCCTTTTAGGCTCCATGATAGTGGCATCTATACCCTTTGCTTCTAATGCTGTTACCGCTAAGACAGCAACAGGAACTTCTAGCAGTAGCCAGCAAAGCGCCACTACTAAAGGTACCGTAACTGCTAGCAAATTAAATGTTAGAAGCGGTCCTGGCACTAACTACGATAGTATACACACCCTATGGCAAGGAAACGTTGTAACGGTTCTTGAACAATCTAACGGCTGGTATAAAATTCAACTTTCCAATGGAAAAACCGGCTGGGTAAGTGGCACCTATCTTCAAGTTTCCGGTACAGAAAATCCTGTAAAAAGCCTTTCTAATACTGGAACTGTCACTGCTAGCAAGCTTAATGTGCGCTCTGGTCCAGATACAAGTTATTCTATAATCCATACTCTATGGCAAGGAAATACTATTAAAGTTATTGGAGAATCTAATGGATGGTACAAGATTCAACTTTCCAATGGTACTACTGGTTGGGTAAGCGGTACCTATCTTAAACTTGGAGCTTCTACTGCTACGCCAACGCCTACTCCTAGTGCCCCAACAGCTACTAGCCGTGCAGAAAAAATTAATACCATTATTTCTACCGCAAAATCTTTGGTTGGTACACCCTATGTTTGGGGTGGAGAATCCTTACAAGAAGGTGGATTCGACTGTTCTGGATTAACCTATTATGTATTTAAAAAAGTAGGTATAACTCTTAATCGTGTATCTGCTGATCAAGCAAAACAAGGTACCACTGTTTCAAGGGCAAATTTGCAGCCAGGAGATTTAGTCTTTTACTCCTTCCAAGGTACTTCTAAGGTAGATCATGTAGGCATATATATAGGAAATAACAAGATGATTCACAGCCCAAAGGCTGGTGATACAGTTAAAATCACAGATATATCCACCTCCTATTGGGAAAGCAGACTTGTTGTAGCTAAAAGAATACTATAATCACATCAAAAAATAGTTTGGTTTTTCTCAGCTCCGCTGAGAAAAACCTCTTTAAAGCTTATGCATAATTAATTTTTATTTAAAGAAGCCTTAGTTTTTATATAACTATTTATCCTATCTCTAATTTTATTAACTTTACTAAAATCCATAGCGCTAACAAAGTATTGTTCTAGGGTATCATTTAACTCCTTAGCACTTAACAAGGCTGCTGTTCCTTCCTTAATTCTTTTCTTGTACCTTTTCTTAATATCATCAAGTTTAGAAGCATATTTTTCATCTGTTCCTGAAGTTACAACGATTTCATACATATCTACAACCTCATCGCTTTCTCTGCTAGGAAAATACTCATGAGGTGAGGTACTATCAAAGATAACTATATCTAATTCCCTAAAAAGCACCATGTCTAAACTCAATGGATCAAAACCGCAATGATATACCTCTACATCAAAACCTCTCTTTTCTGCCTGGGCTACTAACTTCTTAAGTAGAGAAGATTTTCCTGTACCAGGACGTCCTTTTATGAAATATCTTTTTCCTATTTGTTCTGTAATATTTGGTACGAAATCTACGGAGCCTTTAGGTGTTGCAGCTCCTAAAAATCGATGTTTCACTACCGCTTCTTTCTTTAATCTTTTGCCCGCAAAAAACTTCTCAATAAGCTCTTCAGCTATAGCATTAGCCTTAGAAAATTCCATATTTTCTATATAAACTTCTTCCCACTCATCATGTATTTTTAAAGCTTCAGCAAATTTACTGTATGCTAGTTCATAGTTAGCTTCGATTTCTTCCGTAAGTTCAATAAGTTCATCCTTATGCTTCTCTAGCTTACTAGAATCCAATGCTTCACTAATATCAATATATTGCTCAATAACTCCTGGAAGCTTAGCCTTTATATTATCCGGTTCCTTCCCGTTTATTACTGCTACCTTTAACTTGGGAATAATAATACCATCTATTAAATCATTATCTCTAGGACAATTTATTATTTCCACATCGTAATCCTTATCAATCCATTCCTCAGCCAAACTCTTCATAAGAGTAGACTTACTTTTTCCTGAAGCCCCCTTTAATATAAATATTCTATCTAAGCCCTGCAAATTTGTCTCGTACAAGTTGTAAAATCCTCGAGAAGTATTACCTTCTGCATAATAGTTTAAAACCTTTCCGGGCATCTTATTACACTCCTTATGGAACATTAACTGCTTTACTCACATAATCAGCATATGCGATTATATACAAATTTGTGCAAAGGGCGTTTTATTTGCTTAATAAGGCAAATAAAACGCCACTTTTACTCTAAGCTTTAATTATTAAGTTAAAATTCTTTAAATAATTCTCTTTTCACACCACAAACTGGGCACTTATCAACGTTGGCACCAATCTCAGTGTAACCACAAACTGGACATACATAGATTTTTTCGCTGCCAATATCCTTTCCATTTCTTGCAGCATCTTGTGCATCCTTGAACATTTTAGCATGAATTTTTTCTGCTTCTAAAGCATAACGGAAGGCCTTTTCAGCATCCTTTTCATTTTGGAATTTAGCTGATTCCAAATATACAGGATACATCTGTTCAACTTCATGGAGCTCACCATCTATGGCACCTTGTAAGTTTTCTACTATATTAGTGTTTCCAAATTCAGCTCCTGCTACAACAGTAGCAGCTCCTACTTGCTCTTTTAATACATTAAAGTGATTTTTAGCATGAGCCCATTCTGCATAAGCAATTCCTCTAAATAATCTTGCTATATTAGGATATCCATCCTTTTCAGCAGCATCACCCCATATAAGATATCTCATATGAGCCATACTTTCTCCACCATAAGCTGAACGAAGAAAGTCTGCTGTCATTGCATTGTTAACTCCCATACATAACACATCCCTTTCTCAGTGAATTCCATTTATTATTATTATGCAATTCTATTTTCATTATTCAGTAATTTCATAAAAAGTCTGGAGTTAACATAGTACTTCCTTTAATAAATATTTTTACTAAAGTATCGGTCACCTCTATCCGGTAATACTGTAACAATATTTCCACTATCTATGGTCTGAGCTAACTTTAAAGCTGCTGCTATTGCCGCTCCTGAGGAGCTACCTACAATAAGTCCTTCTTTCAAGGCTAGTAACTTAACCATAGCAAAAGCCTCGTCATCCCTAACCTTTATAACCTTATCAACCAAAGACATATCCATAGTCTTTGGTATAAAGTTGTTACCAATACCCTCTATATTATAACAAGCCTCTATTCCTCCACCCATAGTTGAACCTTCTGGATCCGCTAAAACTCCTATAATTTCTTCTTTCCGCTCTCTAAAATATCTCATTACACCGGTATAGGTTCCACCACTACCGGCACCGGCCACAAAATAATGGATTTGACCTTCTAAGGCATCAAATATTTCCGGTCCGGTAGTTTCATAATGTGCCTTAGGATTAGCCTCATTTTCAAACTGTTCCATAGATATAGAATTCTTAATAGAGGCTAACAATTCCCTAGCCTTTTCCACTGCTCCTAGCATACCCTTTTCCCTAGGAGTATTAACTATCTTTACCCCTAAAGCTCTCATTATAGCTTGCTTTTCTACAGAAAACTTTTCTGGTACTACACAAATCATATTGTATCCCTTATTAAGGGCTGCATATGCAATGCCAATTCCAGTATTACCTGCAGTAGCTTCTACTATAGTAAAGCCTGGCTTTAGTTTACCTTCCTTTTCAGCTTTCTCTATCATATAAAGACCTATTCTGTCCTTTACACTACCACCTGGATTATGATTTTCCATCTTGGCAAAGAGATTAACTCCAGCCTTTATCCCTATATTATTTAATTTTAGTAGAGGTGTTTTTCCAATAAGTTCCCTAATATCATTAATATATTCCATCAGTACCTCCCTCTTTACTAAAGTAATTTTCTACTCTTGTGCCTTCTTAATAGCCCTATCAATATCCTCAATTAAATCCTCAACATTTTCTATTCCAACGGATAATCTTATCAAGTTATCTACTATACCCACCTTTTTTCTTATTTCAGGAGGTATAGATGCATGAGTCATAGTGGCAGGATGACTAACTAAGGACTCCACTCCCCCTAAGCTTTCACCGAAGGTTATAAGTTCAAGGCTCTCAATAAATTTCTTATAGCTATACCCTTCCTTTAGTACAAAGGCCATCATAGACCCAAAGCCCTTAGCTTGTTTACTCTGCACCTCATATCCAGGATGGTCTTCAAAGCCTGGATAATATACCTTTTCAACTTCTTCTCTACTTCTCAAATATTCTGCTACTGCTTTAGCGTTTGAATTGTGTCTATCTATTCTCACTGCCAAGGTCTTTATCCCTCTAATCACTAAAAAAGAATCAAAGGGAGACAACACTCCTCCAGTAGCATTTTGTATAAAATGAAGTCTTTCTGCTAAGTCCTTAGAATTTACCACCGCTAAACCAGAAATAGTATCGCTATGGCCTCCAAGATACTTAGTGCCGCTGTGAACAACAATATCTGCTCCTAGTTCAATAGGTTTTTGCAAATAAGGAGTCATAAAGGTGTTATCTACTATAGTAAGCAAATTATATTCCTTAGCCAGCTTGGACACTTCTTCTATGTCCGTTATATCTAATAATGGATTTGTTGGCGTTTCAATATATATAGCTTTAACATTGCCATCTATGGCTTCCTTTATCTCCTCTAACTTTGAAGTATTAACAATGGCATAATCTATATTAAAGTTTTTAAATACCTTATCTATTACCCTAAAGCTGCCACCATATATATTGTTTGATATAAGGAGCTTATCTCCCGCTTTAAATAAGGAAAGCACTGCAGTAATAGCAGCCATACCAGAAGCAAAGGCAAAACCTGCATATCCCCCTTCCAACTGAGCAATAAGCTCTTCCAAAGCCTTTCTAGTAGGATTACCAGTTCTTGAATATTCGTAGCCCTTATTAACCCCCATAGCAGGCTGCTTATAGGTTGAGGTTTGATAAATTGGTACATTCACCGCTCCTGTACTCTCATCTCCATCAATACCACCATGAATTAATAATGATTCTATTTTCATTTATCTTCCTCCCAATCTCTTTAATATAATACTTTAAATTCAAAACCTAAGATATAAATTAAGCTAGCTTAGTTTCTAGCAAGCTACAGCTTTTTCACAGCTGTAGCTATAAAAATGCCAGTTTCCGTATATTGGCCTTTACTAGAATATCCCTTGCATCTTAGATCAGTGTTCTCAATTTCAATATTTTTAAAACCGGCTTCCTTAAGCCATTGAAATATTTGATCATTAGAAAAACCTAGCCATTCATCAAACATTTCTTCCCTAGCCCATTGTCCATCATGTTCCATTACATCAGAAATAACCACTATGCCCTCTTCCTTTATTACCCTATACATTTCTTTAATAGCCTTCCAGGGCTCCTTAATATGATGAAGGGCCATATTTATAAAGGTGCCATCTAGTGATTCATCAAACAAAGGCAAATTGTCTAAAGAGGATTTTATAGGATATATATTTTTTACCTTTTCCTTTAAGCTTGTTTTCTTTAGCTCCTTCAGCATATTAACAGAGTTATCTATAGAGAAAACTAAACTAGCCTCCCTTGCTAGAGCTAAAGATACAAATCCAGTACCACAGCCTAAATCTGCCACCACCTTATCCCTTAGGTCATAAATTGAAAGCAGCTTGTATTTAAGTCTTTCTTCAAAATATTCACTTCTAATAACATTCCACTTAGCTGCTATAGAATCAAAATATTGTACTGAATTCATAAACCTTTTCCTCCTTATAATTTTTTAAACAAAAAACTTCTGTCCTCTAAACATAGAGGCAGAAGTTTATTCCGCGGTTCCACTCTAATTATCCCATAGTCTTTAGGCTACAGGATATCTCCTTTACATCGGTACATGGGATTTCTTTATATTGGATTATCTAGAAATCCTTCTTATACCTTAACGCTATAACAGGCGTACCTGCTGCTGTCTACTAGAGAATACTACTCTTTCGAAGCAGTGCTCAAAGATGCATTCACAGAAGTTCCACTTAAAATCCCTTTCAGCCAATGAGGATTTCTCTCTGTTAGCTTTCCTTCTGCTACTATTTCTTATCAAAGCATTTATATATCCCTACTATTCCAATAAGATTTGTATATTTATATATTAATATAGTATTCTGTCTCCTCAATTTTGTCAACAACATATTTTACTAGTTTTCATCATTTATACTCCTTATTATTACTTATTAAATCCTACTATTAATTTAAATTTTTTCCTGATATAATTAATATGTATTTACTAATAATTCTTATCTATTAATACATCAAGTAATGATAATTATTGTTTTGCATTTATATAAACTTGAATTC
>NZ_FMJL01000096.1 GCF_900095445.1 Clostridium sp. N3C | reverse complement strand
TGCACCGTTGACCGATCTCTGTTCAATTTTGAAAGACTAAGTAACAGTCTTTCGAAAGGGAAGAAATTACTACTTGACGCTAACGCGTCAGCGTGGTAGAATATACTTCCGAGTTTGAAAAAACTC
>NZ_FMJL01000085.1 GCF_900095445.1 Clostridium sp. N3C | reverse complement strand
ATAAAAATTAATATATTAGTTTATTTATTTTTATCAACTAAAATTTTGTACTTTCTTTCAAGTTTCTTCGCTTCATTTTTAATTGAATATCCAGAATTACATATATCTTTTTCAGTATTAATTCGCATAGGATTATTTACATAAACCATTATAGCTTCAACCCATCTTTTAACAGGTTCTTTAATTGATAAAAAAGTAACTAAGTCTGTAATTTTCATTTCTGTGGTAACTGTATCAGAAACAATCATTGGTAATCCAGAGCATTGAGCTTCAATACCAACTAGTGGTAATCCTTCATAAATCGATGGTAACAAAAATACATCCATGGCTTGATATAAATCTTGAACATCTGATCTATCGCCTAGAAATAAAACATCATTATTTAAATTAAGTTCATCTACTTTTTGCTTTACTTCTTTTTCCATAAATCCACTACCAACCCATAATAATTTTGCGTTATTGCATTTTTTCTTAAGTTCAAAGAAAATTTCAACTAAGAACAGTGGATTTTTCTGTGGAGCAAATCTGCCCACAGTTCCTACTACAAAATTTTTATCAATATTAAATTTATTACGAACTATTTCTCTTTTATGATTATCAAAAATATATTTAGATTCATCAATAGCATTATTTACTATATGATAATAACTTTTACCAAATAAATAATCACCAGCTAATTTTGAGCAAGAAAAAAAATCAGTTGAATAATGCTTAGTAATAGGTGCAATAATATTGTTTCTAATTTCTTTAATTTTTTGTTCTGCTGATTTCGTAGCATGACTATGTAATATTCGCACCTTTATTCCATTTTTTTTTGCATATTTTAATATAAGAGCTCCTGCGTTTATTACATTGCAATGTATAATATCATATTTTTCATCACAATCAAAAATACTATCTAATGCCTTTAAATATTTTAAAATTCCATCTTTGAGAGGTGGTAATACCTTAATATTACTTCCTGCTTGTCTAATCTCATCATAATATGGTGTAGGAATAGAATTCAATAACAGAAAATCAATTTTTATTTTTTCCTTGTTCATATTTCTAAAATAATTCATTGTATAGGTCGCTACACCATTACATACTCTTAAATTAGGAACAACAAATAATACTCTTATTGGTTTCATAGTATCAATTCCTTACTTTATATAATATTTGTTTTATCTTTATCTTTATATTTTCAGGTAGCATATATTTTATCCAAAGTCCCAACTTACCATTTGGATATAAATATTTTTTAGCATATTCTTCAAAATTCAACGTATCAATCTCATCATAAATAATATCACGTATCTTTGGACGCTCAGCTGGTTTGTTTAAATGTCCATTTCGCTGTATAGCGTACTTTATATCTGATAATATATAATCAATATCGTCCTTAAATTCTTTAAAAAAAGATTTTCCTTTTTGTGTATTTATTAATAATAAAGATACCCCTTTAGGCGAATAAAATTCAGGATGAAATAATTCAATGCCCCAATAGTCAGCAAATGTAAAATCTCCTTCTCTTGTTTCACATGCATATTTACAACTATAACAACTTGGTCTATATGTTTTTGATGTTAAAAACGAACTAAAATACGGATCTATTAAAGATATTGGTCTTATTACTATTGTTTTTCTAGCATTTCCGAAAACAATTTTATTATTTCCACATCTCCAACCTTTAGTTTCTTTGTTTCTAAAATCATATGAATAAACATTTGCATCTTCTAAATTATTATTTACTTTAGAAAAAGCTTTCTTAGAATACTTTTTTTCAATCCACTTGATATACTTACTAAAAAGTTTTTGGCTAGGTGTTCCATGACATATTAAATCAGCTGTTATCAAATTATCATATGTCTTTCCTAAAAATCCTTTTAATCCAGCAATATGACAAGGTAATCCAGTATAAAACACTATTTTGCCAGATTCCAAATAATTTCTAGCTTGTATATAAGTATTATTCAAATTACTGGCTACATATTTTGAACCACGTAATAACTTTAAATCATCTTTATTTTGAACAGCAATATGTTGTGCAATTAGATTTTCATCAAATGCACAGCCAAATACAACACCTCCTTTGTCAATTACTCTTTCTGCTATAGCAGAAAACATGCCACCAGACGAACTTTTCATTAAAATATTTTCTTTTTTTATTTTTGCAGCATAAACCTCTGGATTTTTTAATTGATTATCAAATATGGTATTATTAAGTTGAGGACAATGTTTTATACACACTTCACATTTAATACATTTTTCCTCATTAACATATGGATAAAAAAATCCCTCATTATCTTCAATCATTGTAATACATTTATTAGGACATTTTTGTTCACAAGCTCTACAGCCGCAACATTTTGTTTTATTTGTTATATCAATGTGATTTTTCATTAGATACCTCCTTAATAATTTTCTAAAGATAATGCTTTTTCTAAGAAAGACATTGAGTAATTTCTCTGCTCTTTTAATACTCTATTTACATTAGAAAAATCTATTGGATTATCCGAAATAGTAAAATCATGAATATCTCTAATTACACGATTTTGAATTCCTACTAGATTTACAATACTTTCAAGTCTAGAACTAAACTTAGGAGGATAATATACAAGTATCTGTTTTTCAAAATTCATAGAAAAAGCTGTAACATGAAAAGAATCTGTTAATATATATTGAGCATTATTTATTAAAGATAAAAATTCCTCAACAGTTGGACAGGCAATTAACCTTCCACCTTTTATAATATCATGATAATTATAGCTCAAATAATATATTGGTAACTTCTTTCTTTTAGCAAATTCTTTAGCATACTTATCTAACTCTTTATTTCTATTTATGTTATATAATAAAATATATTTTTTATTGCTATACTTTTTAGAAATAAGTGTTTCCCAATCATGTTTATCTAAAAGTAAAGTTGGATCTAGTACATGTATAGCATTATGTATATCTAAATCATTTAATATCTTAATTCCAGCACTTTCCCTTACAGAAATATATTTATATTTTTCTAACAATCTATGTGTTTCTTGTTTTTCCCATTCATCTAATGATGATTTTCCAAAACTAGCCGCATAAGTAAAACACCTTGCTCCATTAGATACAAAATCCAAAAAATATGGATATTCAATTTTCTCATTCCATCCACTATTCCATACTTGGTCACTACCAGTACAATATATATCCGACTGTGGTGGATTCTGTCTAAGTTCTTCAATTGAATTATAAGTAATAGATGACATATTTATATAGCGTTTCAAAAAATCTGAGAATACTTTAAATCGTCTTATATAAGAAGGAAATATTATCATCCTACATATATTTCTAACTAAAAGACTTTTACTTAATAATTCGCCTCTGTCTTTAATTCTTTTTAGCATTCCAATTAAATGTAATCGTTCAGGATAATAATCAATAACCTCTACATCATACCCCATTTTTTGTATAATATATTGTGTTGCATAAGTTTGCAAAACAGATCCATAATTTCCAACTCTATGTAATGTAATTAATCCAACCTTCATAGCACTATCTCCTTTGTTTAAGTTTAATAAAAATATGAGGTAGTTTTCTCCTTATAAATGAAATAAACATTCCTTCAATACATGTTAAACTAACACTTTTTATTTTAATAGGCAATACCATAATAGCCATCTTCTTTGATGTATATTTTACATATTTTAAAGATTCTCGTGTATATTGATGATTTATCATTTGTTTTATATGTCTTCTTTTTTCTACTGCACCTATGGCATTTTTATTATTAAACTCATTTTCAATACAGCCTATTGTCCTCTCAATAAAACGACGAGAGAGAAACTCCTTTCCCTCTACATCCAAAATTCCACAGCTATGAAAAAAATTCAAAAGTCTTTCATGTTCCTCAACTCTAATTTTAAACCACCCATCTATAAATCGTGTTGTTGCTGAGTTTTCTCTTTCACGAATATAATGATAAAAACAATCACTTAATACATAAAAAGAATTACAATATACAAAATACTTGTTCGAAAAGTCTAAATCTTCACCCATCGTCAATTTTGTTGAAAATTCAATATTTTGGTTTCGTATAATATCTAATCTATAAAGTTTATTCCAAACATTATACATGAGTGATTTATTCCACATATTAACTAAATCTTTCTTTATATCTTCTTTTGATGAATATAATGAATTATAATCAAATGAAGCAGAGTACCTATCTATATAAAGTCTACCATTTTTATCTACCTTGTGCGCTTCAAAATAGTAACCGAAGATTAATAAATCTATACTATATTTTCGTAAAATATCTGACATTACTTGAAACGCATTATCATCTATATAATCATCTCCGTCACAAAAATATACATATTGGCCATCAGCATGCCTTAATCCAACATTACGGGCATTAGATACACCATTATTTTTGATATGAAAGACTCTAACTCTACTATCCTTAGCTGCATACTTATCACATAATTCTCCACTATTATCAGTTGAACCATCGTCGATCAAAATCAGTTCAAAATCTCTGAAAGATTGGTTGAGTATACTATCAACCGATGTTTTAATATACTTTTCTACATTATAAATAGGCATTATAACACTAATTAATGGCATAACACACCACCTGTTTTTTTATTTTTTTACAATTATAGTATTCTTTACGCCGCATTCTCATCCCCAAACAATACTCCTACTGTTTTAAAGATAAGCTTTAAATCGATCCAAATATTTCTCTCTCTTATGTACTTAACATCTAATTCCATCCACTCTTCAAAACCTATGCTGTTTCTTCCGCTTACCTGCCAGTAGCAAGTTAGGCCTGGTTTACCGATTAATCTTAATTTTTGATAAGGTGTAAACTGAGCGACTTCATTTGGAAGGCTTGGCCTTGGTCCAACTAAGCTCATTTCACCCTTTAGCACATTGTAAAGTTGAGGTAGCTCGTCTATACTTGTCTTTCTTATAAACTTGCCTACTCTAGTTATTCTAGGATCATCTTTTATCTTAAACATTGGTCCAGATACTTCATTTTTATCTTTAAGTTTCTCTTTGAGTTCTTCTGCATTTACCACCATGGAACGAAACTTATACATTTTAAATATCTTACCGTCTTGTCCTACTCTATCTTGCTTGAAAAATATAGGTCCCTTTGAATCAAGTTTGATGCATATAGCAGTAATTATATACACATGGGATAGAAGTATAATTCCAAGCAATGCTCCTAAAAAGTCTATAATTCTCTTCACAATAAAGTAAGCTTGACTTTTTTGATACTCAGTTGCCTTTTCTCTTATTTCAGTAAAATCTAATTTTTCCTCCATACTCATCCCCCTTTTTTATATTTGTTTATATCTTGTCATATCGTACCAATATTATAACACATATCGTACCAATATTATAACACAATTTTCCTTTCAATTTATTGCTAAAGTTTTAAATAAAGTTTAATATTTCTACCATATT
>NZ_FMJL01000028.1 GCF_900095445.1 Clostridium sp. N3C | reverse complement strand
ACATATAATGAAAAATATTTTTGTAAACAAAAACTCTCAAATTCGCTCAGGTTGGAAAATAGCCATAGTTTTTATTTCTTTTATTTTTACAGTAAGTATACTATCAGCTTTTATTGGCTTTATTTTTACTCTATATCAAATTGCTATTGCTAAAGGGGATCTAAGCCATATTATGGAATCCACTAATAATCTGGAAGCAACTCTAAGCAATATAGATAGCGGATTAGGATTAGCTCTTAATATACTTCAATGTTTGATTCTAATATTATGCATTGTTTTATTCTGGAAGCTACTTGACAAAAAACCGATCCGAGACATAGGAATGATTAGCTTAAAAAAAGGTTACAAGGACTTAATTCACGGATTGCTATTTGGTGCTATAAGTTTATTGATGGTCTTTGCCATATTGCTTTTATCCAAAAATATTTCCCTAGCGAAGCCTTTAACTGAACCTAACTTTAATATATCTCTTATAACAGGATTCATTTTATTTATCTTTGTTGGTATTAACGAAGAAATGTTTGTTAGAGGCTACTGCATGACAGTGCTTAAACAAACAGGAAAAACTTCTGTTGTAGTGGTAATTTCATCTATAATATTCTCATTAATGCACGCCCTCAATCCCGGTATGAATGCCCTAAGCTATACAAACTTATTTTTATTTGGCCTTCTTATGGCTTATATAACAATCAAATCTAAAAATCTATGGTTTGCTATCGGCTATCATATCACTTGGAACTACTTTGAAGGAAATATATGCGGCTTTCTTGTTAGTGGCCAAGAAACCTCTTCCTTGTTTACCTTGGAAAAAGTAAATCCTAACATATTAAATGGAGGAAGCTTTGGCCCTGAAGGTGGACTTGTTGTAACCTTTATACTGCTATTAAGTTTCCTATATATGTGGAAGGTGTATAAGCCTTCAATTGAAAATAATGAAATAAACAGTATTCATAAATGATAAAGGAAGTTCTAGGGCTTCCTTTATCATTTAAATTATGAAGAATAATTAATTTAGAAAAATCTATTGAAAATAATATTACTGGTATTTTATAATATGTAACAAATTCTTATTATTATATTATTTTTACTTATATGTTAGTATTTATTGTAGGCTTTTATAAATTTACAAGTAAATTAATCAATAAACAATTGAGGTGAATAATAGATGATAAATACTAATAACATAAAAAAAGTATATAGTAATAAAAATGCTTCTAAAGTAGCATTAAATGGTATTAATATGACTATAAACAAAGGTGAAATCATTGGCTTGCTAGGCCCAAATGGTTCTGGAAAGACAACTTTAATTAAGATTATTAGCGGATTATTGATTCCAGATGAAGGTACTGTGGAGATATCAGGTATAAGCTTAAACAACTCTACTGAAAAATCAATTATGAGCAAAATAGGCGTTGTTCTTGAAGGAGCTAGAAACTTACATTGGAGGGTAACTGTAAAAGATAACTTTTATTACTTTGGATCCTTAAAAGGCTTAAATAAAAAAGATATAAATTGTAGCATAGAAAAGTTTAGTAGTACTTTAGATATAAAGCATCTTTTAAATAGACAAGTTAAAAGCTTATCCTTAGGAGAAAAACAAAAGGTAGCTATAGCTGCTTGTTTGTTACATAACCCTGAAATTATTATATTAGACGAGCCTTCAAATGGGTTAGATATAGAGTCAAAGGAAAACCTTAAAAATACCTTGAAGCATATAAATAAAGATTTTAATACTACTATACTTATAACATCTCATGATGTAAGTTTCTTAAATAATGTAGTGGACAGATATATTGTTTTATATAAAGGCATTATTCGTGACAACTTCGAAAGGGCTAACCTAACTCCAGAGGGTATCCAAGAAAGATATAAAGATATTATAAACTCAAAGGAGAGGAAAGAGGCAATATGAAATATCTTAACACTTTAAAAGCTGAAATAATATTACACCTAAAGGATTCTTTTTCTTATAAAGTAGGCATATTTAATGATATTTTAATATTTGGAGTATTGTATTTTTCTCTTGTATTTATGGGCACAGGTTATTCTCTTGCCAGCAGCTATGGTAGCACTACGGCAGATTCAAATACTCTATTATTAATTGGTTGTGTTTTTTGGAGCTTATCTTTATCCGCAATAAATTCTGCCAGTACTAGAATTGCTTCAGAAGCTACTAAAGGAACCTTAGAGCAAAAATTTATGGCTATAGTGCCAATACAATGGTTATTGCTAAGACAATTTATATCTTCTATAACAGTGGAAGTTGTGGTATGTATCATAATATCACTGGCAGCATTCCTTTTTATCGGTACTAAAATAATAATTAATGGAACCATTATTATATCACTTATACTAACCCTTATTGGAATGTTTGGAATAGGACTTATATTAGGAGCAGTAGCCCTAAAAGAAAAAAAGATAGGTAATATAATATTTTTAATACAAATATTCTTACTTTTTGTATCTGATACACTAACCACAAATAATTTTCTACCTAACATTAATAAAGTTCTTCCCCTAACTAACGGAATAGATGTGGCAAGAAAGGCAGCAGCTAACAGTAGTGTAACAGGTCAAGACTGGCTAATACTTATAACAAGCTCTCTTCTATGGTTAGCAGTTGGATATATTGTATTTACTTTAGCTAGTAGGTATGTAAAACGCAAAGGATTATTATCTGATTACTAAGTATATGTAAAATTCATGGAGGTTCGGTATCCAGTGTAAAATATTTATTTTTGCATAATAAAAATTATTAAATAAAAATGAATTCTATAAGGAAATGCATTAAAATGATTAAAATTACTAATAAAGACCAGTGATTTCACTGGTCTTTTAATATTGATATTTTATAACTTCTATCTATCTTTTTATTTTTAAGAAAGTAGGAGGTTCTATAGCGCTACCATATAAATGTGATGTATCATTGAGACTTGATATAGTTTTTTCTCCACTTTCATTTATCCTTAAGCGACTTATGCTGCCTAGGTCTATATCAAAGGATATATTTCTTTTATAAGCTTCCTCCAGCTCTAGCCACCAACATATAATTGCTATGGCGGTACCACTGTGAGTTACTATAAGTACCCTTTCCTCTGCAGTATCATTTATACTATCCATAAAGTTAAAAACTCTATTATTAAACATCTTCCAACTTTCTGCATTAGGATAAGGTATCCAATCCCATACTGGTTCACTTATTGGATTAAGTAAACTTTCTGCCTCCTTCTTAGTTAAATTAGCAGCACTACCGTTACATAGCTCTCTCAATGCTCCAAAGACCATGGGTTTCTTATGAATACACCTGCCAATTATCTCTGCTGTTTGCCAGGCATTATCTAAGTCACTACAGAAAAAGTCAAATTCCTTTCCCCTCAAAATTTCCCATAACCTTTCCCCTGTAGCCTCTGCCTGCCTTTTTCCTCTTAATGTTAATGCAGAGTTTGTCCAACCACCTGTTAAACTTTCATCCTTAGTTGACTCATCTTCTCCATGTCTGATAATAAGCAGTTCTTTAATCATAAGTCCTCTTCCTATCTATTTTAATACAATATCATATTCCTTATTTTTCAATGCATCTACAGCACTATCTATATCCTTATTCTTAACTAGTATATAGTCCGTATCATAAGTAGATAAGGCAAAGAGGCTAATACCAGTATCTGCCAAAAGGCTGCTAATTCTTGATAAAATCCCTATTAATGAAAAGTCTAGAGGTCCTTCCACCTTCAATACCTTCCAATCTCTTTCACATATAACTCCTTTGGGTATAAACTTTTCCTCACAGAGTATAGAAAGTTCCTCTCCTGTATTAGTTATTGAAAAAAGTTCTCCCTGACATGCCCAGTGAGGAATATCCTCTGTAGGTGATAGCCTGCATACTCCCACAGTAATATCTAAAACACTAATTTTCAACTTGCTCATTTTTATTTCTCACTTTTTAAATTTGGCTTATAAACTCTTCTATTTTCCAAAGACCATAATCTATCGGAGAAACTTCCAGCTTCTATATCCTTAGTAGCCTTTGTCATATCAAAGATTCTAGCATCTATAATATCTAAATAATGTAACACTTCTGCCTCAGGAATCATAGGCTTTACTGGACTTCCATATTCCGGTTCATAATGATGAGAGAGAATCATATGCTGCAAAAGCATTACTACTTCCTTATCTACCCCTAAACGTTGTCCCACAATCTCTAAATTTTTAATTCCTTGAACTATATGGCCAAGCAGTGTACCTTCAACAGTATAATCGCTAACTATACCTAGGATGCTAGAGTCCATTTCCTCCATTTTAGCTAGATCATGGAGGATTACTCCCGCATAAAGTAAATCTTTATTTAAGCTTGTATATACTTCACTAATCTTCTCTGCTGTCCTAAGCATAGTAGAAACATGGTACAAGAGTCCCGACCTTACTGCGTGATGATTTTTCTTTGCTGCAGGATAATACATAATCTTCTCTTTATTTTCCTCTAGCATAGTACTAACAATGCGACGGATATCAGGGTTCTTCATATTATCTACAAAGCTTTTAATAAAGTGATACATTTCCTCCGCTGGTAATGGCGCTGTGGGCACAAATTCAGAAACATCCAAGTTATCCTCTTCTGTAGAAGGCCTTATTTTTTCAATTTTTAATTGCAAGGAATTTTGCCAAGAAAGCACTGTACCCCTTACCTTTATAACAGTATTAGGAGAATATTTTGTTTCCTCCTCTGGTGGTACTTCCCAAAGCTTAGCATTAATTTCTCCTGTTTTATCTGCTAAAGTAAAATCTAAATACTTTTTATTATTACTATTAGTGGTTTTACAATCCACAGATTTTACAAGGTAAAAACCCTCAATTCTTTTACCTTGCTGAAACTCATTTATATTAGCCATAAAAGTAAATCTCCCTTCAAAAATAGTTATGTATTCCAAATGCTTTAATTACTATTATAAAGTATTTATATGCAAAAAGACACCGTTCAATATTCTATCTTCCTATTCAAAGATAAATCTCATAATTTATAATTTAAAGTTGCCTTTTATTGTTATAATATATAATAAAAAGATTATACCACTACCAAAGGGAGGTGCACCAATGAAGATAACTTTACCCCCAAGGGTTGAATTTATAATAAATGAATTAGAAAAAGAAGGCTATGAAGCTTTCGCTGTAGGGGGCTGCATTAGAGACAGTATCCTTGAAAAAAAACCTAATGATTGGGATATCACTACAAATGCACTACCGGAAGCTATTATTAAGACTTTTAAACATACTATTCCTACAGGCATTAAACATGGAACTATTACAGTTATGATAGACAATCTTCCTTTTGAGGTTACTACTTATAGAATAGATGGAGAGTACACCGATAATCGACATCCCGATGAAGTTATATTTACTTCTAAATTAGAGGAAGATCTAAGCCGCAGAGATTTTACCATAAACGCTATGGCCTATAATTATAGTAAAGGTCTAGTGGACCCTTTCAATGGCTTGGAAGATTTAAGAGAAGGTATAATAAAAACTGTAGGAAATGCTCATGATCGCTTTAATGAAGATGCTTTAAGAATGATTAGGGCAATAAGATTTTCCTGTCAGTTAGGCTTCCATATAGAAGATAAAACCTTTGAAGCTATTAAGTTAAACTGTGAATTAATAAAAAATGTAAGTATTGAAAGAATTCGTGAAGAGTTCTCAAAAATATTACTTTCTAAAGAACCTTCACGGGGCATAGAAAATTTAAGAATCGGTGGTCTTTTACAATATTTCTTGCCAGAAGTGTTAACTATGTTTGGTTTTGATCAAAGAAATCCTCACCATGATAAGGATGTGTATTATCATACTCTGATGGTGATGGATAATACGGAACCTAGACTTGCCCTAAGACTAGGGGCACTATTTCATGACATAGCTAAACCAGTAACCTTTACCTTGGATGAAAAGGGAATTGGCCACTTTTATGGTCATGAACTTAAAGGAAAAGATATGTGTGAATACATATTAAAAAGATTACGATACGATAATGACACAATAAAAAAGGTTTCAAATCTAGTTTATGATCATATGTCTAGATATAGCAATTTAAAGAGCTCCACCATAAAAAAGGTGATTACTAGAGTTGGCAAGGAGAACCTAGAAGACTTATTTAACCTCCAGGAAGCAGATATTAAAGCAAGCGCTCCTCCTTTTGATTTCTCAGGAATCCACCACTTAAGAAAAAAATCTAAGGAAATCTTAGAACATAAGGAACCTTTAACGGTGAAAGATCTCCTATTAAAAGGTGATGATTTAATAAGATTAGGTTTAAAACCCGGTAAGCTTATAGGAGAAATCTTAAATCACCTAATGGAAAAGGTGTTAGAAGATCCTAAACTAAACAAGAAGGATCAACTAGAGGAAATGGCTTTAGAATATATTGAAAAAAGTAAAGAGGAAAGAGGTAATGAGAATGAATAAGAAAATTGGATTTATTGGCTGTGGAAATATGGGGCAGGCCATGATAGGGGGTATAGTAAAATCAGGAATAACCTTGCCAGAAAACATAATGGTTTCTGACAAAAATGAGAGCTTTCTTAATAAAGTAAAAGAACAGTTTGGAGTTTTGACCACTGTGGATAACAAGGAGGTTGCCTCCTTCAGCGATATAATTATTCTAGCAGTAAAGCCAAACATATATGGAAATGTTATAAAGGAAATAAGTTCTTCTGTGAAGGAAGAGGTAGTAGTTGTAACAATAGCTGCAGGCATAAGCATAGATTTTGTGGAGAGAGCTTTTGGACGAGATATGAAGGTAATTAGAACAATGCCTAACACCCCTGCCCTAGTTGGAGAAGGTATGAGTGCCCTATCAAAAAACTGCAGGGTATCTGATGAAGAACTTTCAGAAGTTCTTTCTATCTTTCAAAGCTTTGGAGAAGCAGAAGTAATAGATGAAAAACTGATGGACTCTATTCCTGCTATCAGCGGCTCCTCACCAGCCTATGTATTTATGATGATCGAGGCTTTAGCAGACGGCGCTGTACTTAGAGGCATGCCAAGAGATAAGGCCTATAAATTTGCTGCCCAAGCAGTCTATGGATCAGCTAAAATGGTACTAGAAACCGGAGAACATCCAGGAGCTTTAAAGGATAAGGTTTGCTCTCCTGGAGGAACTACAATAGAAGCAGTTTATTCTTTAGAGATGTATAACTTTAGAGGAACTATCATCTCTGCTATGGAAAGCTGCACCAAAAAAGCTATAGAAATGAGCAACAATAACTAAGAGTTATCCACAGGATAATAACTAAATAAAATGTCGAAATAAAAGCAGTGTCAGTTATTTTAGTAACTTTTAAAAGCTGTCACTGCTTTTTTGTGGATAACTTTAATAAAAAAATGCTTGTCCTGTGTAAAACTTCTAATTTTCTGTGGATTAAGTTGATAACTTTGTGGATAATATGTTGGTTTTATCCACTAACCTGTGGATAAACCTGTGATTAATGTGACTAACTTTATTGATTTCACTTATTTTTTAATTAATACACAACTGTGAATATATTTATCCAAATTATCCACATGAATTTTATTCCAACACCTTTCACCATTTTTTTACTTATAAATCTCTTTGTAATAGGTGTCAATTGTCTCTTCTTGTAGAAAACCATTAGCTGCGCCCTTTTCTCCAATTTTATAAGAAGCGAAAATCATTGCCTTTTTTATAGCTTCATAAGGATCATTATTTTTGAAATAAAAATGTATGAAACTAGATAGCAGTGAATCCCCTGCTCCTACAGTGTTAAATACTTTTCTAGTTTTTACTGCAGGGAATCTACCCATGAAATTATCCTTCTTTACATATAGAAGGGCCCCTTCTGCTCCCATTCCTATAACTAGTATGTCATTTTTGTATTCTTTTAATACCTTTTCAGCAAAATCTTCTACTGGCTCCTCTATTTTTTCATGGCTCATAAAAAGTATATTAGCGTATCTCATAAAATCTGCGTTATAGCTGTCATATATGTCATTAACCACATGCACATCGCTAACTATCGGTTTATTTAACTCCCTAGCCTTCTGTAAAAAAGGTCTTGAAAAATTAATATTAGCCAATACCGCCACATCACACTGTTGCAAGGCTTCCATAAATAGATTCTGTGGATAATTAGTTTCTTGTATGTTCTTTAGATCAGTAAATATTTGTCTCTTGCCATCATCATCGTACAAGATAACAGACCTAGGAGTTTTTTCTATACCTTTTAAGATATATTTACAATCTACTCCTACTTCCTTCATGCTGTTAATAATATTGTCTGCTTCCATATCCTTTCCTGTTATACTGAGCAGGCTTACATCATCTCCAAGAGTATGCAAGGCCTTGCCTATATTCATTCCTACGCCAGATACAGAGGAATCTATTCCGAAGAATGGATAGCTTACCGGTTCATACTCTATAGGAAAGCTCTTAATTTTTAATGTGGTTTCAATGTTTAGTAGGCCTGATACTAAAAATTTGGCCATATTTTCCCTCCTCAAACTAGCCCAATAGGAAATGTTAATAAATTTCTGACTTCCCTAAGGCAAAATATTTTGTCCACGGCTACTTATTTCCACAACCTCTGTAGATAATCCTTCCACTTCTGCCTTAAACTTTGAGCATACATCAAAGTTTCCCCAAAAATGCATAGGAACAAAATACTTAGGTGCTAATTTTTCTATAAAATACAAGGCTCCCTTGCAATAGTTATGCTCCAATCTTGGATCTACAGGAAAGAAGGCTATGTCTATTTTTTCCCCAACTATCCTTTCAACTTCTTCTTTAAACCAACGCTCTGCCTTTTGTATATCCTCTGGAGTATCATCCCACCAATACCACCAGTTTAAATCTCCAGCGTGGAAAATATTCACTCCGTCTACATGTACCATAAAGGATATCCCAATGTCTGTGGAACCATAGCTCCTTATATTTACACTATCCAACTGTATTTGCTCATAAGGCACCATAAATCTTATATTGCTATCCTTTTCCTCTAGTACAATATCATTGCTTAAAACATATTTTATGTCCGGTCTCCAAGAACGCCATTTTAAAATTAAAGGATTAAAATGATCTCCATGGCTGTGGGAAGAAAATACAATTATTTCTTTATTAACTTTTAAATCTTCTTCTCCTACTACACCACTAGATAAGGCTCTTTGTGGACCTTCACTTTCATCATTATAGTAATCAAAAATTAACAAATGCTTCTCAGTCTCTACTGCAAAACTACTATGATCTAAATAAGTAACTTTTACTTTTTCTAAATTCACAATTCCACCTCCGTGTATAATTTTAACCTGTCTTCTATCTTATATTATCTCCCTTGAGACTATAATAATCAAATGATATAATAAATTGGATAAATTATTAGGAGGGAAATACTGTGAAGTTTAGATTTGATCATAATAATATAAATGTATTAGATTTAGACCGTAGCCTTGCCTTTTATAAGGAAGCTTTAGGCCTTGAGGAAGTAAGAAGATATGAAGCTCCAGACGGAAGCTTTATCCTTGTATATCTTGGTGATGGAACTACTAACCATTTGCTAGAGCTTACATGGTTAAAAGACAGAAAAGAAGCTTATGATCTTGGAGAAAATGAATTCCATATAGCTTTAAGAGTAGATGACTATGAAGCAGCTCACGCACACCATGAAAAAATGGGTTGCATCTGCTTTGAAAACCCAGAAATGGGCATATACTTTATAAATGATCCAGATGACTATTGGATTGAAATATTACCTAACAAGTAAGCCCTTAAAATCTAGGGTAATTCAGTACCTTTCTGAATTGCCCTTAATCTTTTATATACATACTCCATTTTTGCAAAAACTTATAAATATATTTTTAAATTTTTTGTTATTTTTTTAACATAGTATGCTATAATATAGCATATATAAAAATACTGGTACTATGAATACAAAACTCAAGAGAAGGTGGTTACTATGTTTAATTTCGAACATCCATTAAAAATGTTAAAGCATCAAACATTAAAAGAAGTTGCGCTTTTAGCTAAGGAGGACAAGCTTAATCAATCAGAAATTCAACGTCTACCTTATAAAATTATTCCTGGTCCAAAGGCCAATTATAGATGTTGTGTTTATCATGAAAGAGCTATTATTAAAGAAAGAGCCAAGTTAGCTTCCGGTTATGTTCCTAGCGGTGATGAGTGTGAAACTCTTGAAGAACTAAAGAGCGATCAAATGATTTATGTTATACCCTCTGCCTGTGATAGATGCCCTATTGATAGATATAGGGTTACAGATGTTTGTAGAGGATGTATTAAACATAAGTGTATGGAAGTTTGTCCAGTAAATGCTATTACAAGAGTTAATGGTCAAGCTCATATTGATCAGGATCTTTGTAAAGAATGTGGTATGTGCTCAAAAGCATGTCCTTATAATGCTATATCAGAAGTTATGAGACCTTGTAAAAAAGCTTGCCCAACAGGTGCTTTAGATGTAGCTGATGACAGAAGAGCTATGATTAAAGAAGAAAAGTGTATAAACTGTGGTGCTTGCATGGATATATGCCCCTTTGGTGCAATATCTGATAGAAGCTATATAACTAATGTAGTTAGAGCTCTTGAAGACAATAAAGAAGTATTTGCAGTAGTAGCTCCAGCAATTACAGGACAATTTGGACCAAAGGTAACTGTTGGACAAATTAAGTCAGCTTTCCTACAATTAGGCTTTAAAGGAATGGTGGAAGCTGCCTGTGGTGCAGATGCAGTAACAGTTCATGAAGCAAATGAATTTGTTGAAAGAATGGAAGAAGGACAAACTTATATGACTAACTCTTGCTGTCCTGGATTTGTTAACTTCATTGAAAAAATGTTCCCAGATCAAAAGGACAAGATTTCATCCACTGTATCTCCAATGGTAGCTACAGGTAGACTTATAAAGAAATTAATTCCTGATGCAGTAGTTGTCTTTGTTGGTCCTTGCACTGCAAAGAAAAATGAGATAACTAGACCATCTATTAAGGATGCTATAGATTATGTTATGACTTTTGAGGAAATGACTGCTCTATTCGATGCCTATGGCATAGATCCTGAAAAATGTGAAGAGTCTGAAGCTAACGATGCTTCATTATATGGACGTGGCTTTGCTCAAAGTGGTGGTTTAACTGCTGCAGTAGAAAATTACATACATGATAAGAATATTAACATAGAATTTAAACCTATTAAGGTTAGTGGAGGCGCAGAACTTAAGAAAACTATGACTTTAGCTAAGACTGGTAAGTTAGGTTGCAACTTTATTGAAGGAATGATGTGTACTGGTGGTTGCATAGGCGGCCCTGCTACTATGGTTTCTATGTTAAAGTCCAAGCCTCAGCTTGTTAAGTTTAGCAATAGTTCTGAAAGTAAGAGCGTATTATCTAATGAAAAGTTACAAGAATTTGAGGGAGTAAACTTAGAAAGATAAGATCTCTTCTCTCCAATTACATTTATACTTGTTATTGACAAAATACCCCATATTATGATATTATACTTGTTATATGAGGGAGTAATATGCGCAGCAATGCGTGATAAGTCAACATCCTGGCTTTAAAGCTTAGCTTTAAAACCTGGCTTATCGTAAAATATGAGACTCATGTATAGTTTTTACTGTACTTGAGTCATTTCTTTTAATGGATCAAGTACGGTAAATACTTGATCTATTTTTATTGGAGGAGGAATAGAATGAAAGAGTACTTACAAACATCGGAAGAGGTTCTGCAAAATCTAAAAAGCTCTGCAGAAGGCCTCTCCATGAATGAAGCACAAAGGAGACTTGAGCAAAATGGTAAAAACAAGCTAAAGGAAGCTAAGAAGGAGTCACTGATTATACGATTCTTTAATCAGTTAAAGGATCCTATGATCATTATCCTACTGGCAGCTGCTGCAATTTCCGGTATTACCGCTGCATATTCAGGAGAATCCTTCGCGGATGTAATTATTATTCTTGCTGTAGTTGTTATTAACTCTGCCTTAGGTGTATACCAAGAAAATAAGGCAGAAAAAGCTATTGAAGCTTTACAAGCTATATCTGCAGCCACTTCAAAGGTTATTCGTGATGGCAAAATTCAGGTAATTAAAAGTGAAGATCTTGTAGTTGGTGATGTAATCTTACTTGAGGCCGGTGATTCCGTTCCTGCCGATGCAAGACTATTAGACAGTGCTAGCTTAAAGATAGAAGAAGCTGCATTAACTGGAGAAAGTGTTCCTGTAGAAAAAGTAGTTGATGCTTTAAAGCTAGAAAATGAAAAAGATATTCCTCTTGGGGACCGTAAAAATATGGTATACATGGGTAGTACAGTAGTATACGGTCGTGGAAGTGCTGTTATTACTGCCACAGGTATGGATACTGAGATGGGTAAAATTGCCGATGCTATTACTCAGGCTCAAGAAAACGAAACTCCATTGCAAATTAAGTTAAATGAGCTGAGCAAAACTCTAAGCTGGTTAGTGCTTGGTATATGTGTGTTTATATTTATTTTTAGCGTATTTAGAATTTATCCTGATATTACCGGCGACAGTGTACTTTCAACCTTCATGATAGCGGTTTCCTTAGCGGTAGCTGCTATTCCAGAGGGTCTGGCTGCCGTTGTTACTATAGTTCTTTCCATTGGTGTTACTAATATGTCCAAGAGAAACGCAGTTATTAGAAAGCTAACTGCTGTAGAAACCTTAGGATGTACCAATGTTATTTGCTCCGATAAAACCGGTACCTTAACACAAAACAAGATGACCGTAGTAGAACACTTTGGTGCAGATGAAAAATTGTTAGGTCGTGCTATGGCTCTTTGTAACGATGCTCGCCTCAATGATTCCAAGGAAGCAGAAGGTGAACCTACAGAGGCAGCTCTTGTAAACTATGCTTATAAATTGGGACTTTATAAGGGTGAAATGGAAGCAGATACCCCTCGTGTTGGTGAAGCTCCTTTCGACTCAGGCAGAAAGTTAATGAGTACTATACATAAATTACAAGATAACAGCTTTGTACAATATACAAAGGGTGCTCCTGATGTACTTGTAGCCAAATGTTCTACGTATTGGGACGGTTCTGCTATAAAACCTATGACCGATGAAATGAAAAAGAAAATAGCTGATGCTAATAAGTCTTTAGCAGATCAAGCTCTCCGTGTTCTTGCGGCAGCTTTCCGTAATTGGGAGAATATGCCTGAAGAACAGACTCCAGATTTCTTGGAAAAGGATCTTTGCTTTATTGGTTTAACTGGTATGATTGACCCAATTCGTCCAGAGGTTAAACCTGCTATTGAAGAATGTAAGGCCGCTGGTGTTCGTACAGTAATGATCACTGGTGACCACAAGGATACCGCTGTAGCTATTGCAAAGCAGCTTGGTATAATCAAAGATGCTTCAGAAGCTTTAACTGGTAGCGAATTAAATGATCTAAACGATGAAGAATTAGATAAGGTTATTGAAAAATACTCTGTATATGCCCGTGTGCAGCCTGAACATAAGGTTCGTATAGTTAAGGCATGGCAAAAGAAGGGCAAGATTGTAGCAATGACCGGTGATGGTGTTAACGATGCTCCTTCCATAAAGAGTGCGGATATCGGTGTTGGAATGGGTATTACTGGTACAGACGTTACAAAGAACGTAGCGGATATGGTTTTAGCTGATGATAACTTTGCTACTATTGTTAATGCAGTAGGAGAAGGTCGTCGTATTTACGATAATATTATTAAAGCTGTACAATTTTTACTTTCCTCCAATCTATCGGAGGTACTATCCATTTTTATTTCAACCTTATTTGGATTTACTATTTTAAAACCAGTGCATTTACTTTGGATAAACTTAATCACTGACTCTTTCCCAGCAATTGCACTAGGTATGGAAAAGGGCGAAGCAGATACTATGAAACGTCCTCCACGTGATTCTAAGGAAGGAATATTTGCTAGAGGTTTAGGCTTTGATGTTGTATGGCAGGGTGTTATGGTTACAGTGCTTACCGTGGCTGCTTACTTCATTGGACACTATATGGAAGCTGGTGTGTTTGAAATAGCTGAAAGTCCAGATGGAATGACCATGGCCTTCTTAACTATATCCATGGCAGAAATGTTCCATTCACTAAACATGAGGAGCAGAAGAAACTCTCTGTTAAAAATTAAGCACCATAACAAGTATCTATTTGCAGCTATGGTAGCTTCTCTAATTTTAACAAGTACAGTTATATTCGTTCCTTTCTTAGCCTCAGCCTTCCAGTTTGAAAGTATATCATTAGCTGAGTACCTTGTAGCTTTAGGCTTAGGTTTCCTAGTGATTCCTATAGTTGAAGTAGTTAAGATATTCCAAAGAGCTTATGATAGTAAGAAGGCAAACTAAATAGAAATAGAAGGTATTATAAAAGGCTGCCCTATGATAAGGGTAGCCTTTTTTACACACTAATTTATAGTAATAGTTTATTTCAAAACTGCAATCGCATAACATCCACTATATGTTTCTTTGCCTTAAATTCCATATCCACTTCTTTAATCTTTATATATCCTAACCCTGACCAAAATTTAATTGCTCTGTAGTTTTCTTGAACTACACCTATTCTAAAAGTCTTTGCTCCTAAACTAATTGCCCATTCACTTAATGCTTTATGTGCCATTGTTCCTAATCCATTACCTCTTTCATCAGAGTCAATAATCATTAATCCAAGCATCCACTCTCCAGCAGTTGGATAGTCCCTTATAAGGTCAACTATACCTACCAACTTATCATTATAGGTAAATATCCCCAAAACAAATTTATCTTCATAACTTTTATTTGGAGGTAGATCAGTAAATATTTTACCTACCTCTTCTATAGATGGTAATACCCCATCAACCAAAATATAATAATCAGAACATTTTTTACATAACTTCTCAACGGTGTTGCAATCATATGTAGAAAGAGATTTAATTTTATAACCATTTACTAAATTTAAATTGATAGTGTTCATCAAATGTTTGCCCCTTCTATCTTAAACCATACTTTTTAATACAAGTCTATAACATAAATACATCTTATAAGAACATCGTATATTAATTTAACTACTGAGTTATTAACTGAATGGTGTTTCATAGGCAAATGGTATTAAGTTTTTTTCTAAGGTTAACACCCTATATATCTTTAGTTGGTTATAATTTACAATCGCAACTTAATTTATAGCTCAATATTATCACAATCATACAATATTTTCATCAATCTTCTAATCACTATATTTGTTGTCCTGATACTCTCCCCTTATACATCAACACTTCTTTGAAACAAAGCAAAAAAAGAACCTATAAAAAGGTTCTTTCCATCTACTTTAAACACTAAAAATTCTTAGCAGCCTCTTTTGCTTTTTCAATTGCATCATTTAATATTTTGTCAGTGTCCACTTCTTTAACATCCAGCATTTCTGCTCCTAAGCTTTGAACTTCCTTAATTCCAAGAAAATTCATTATAGTTTTAGCATATCTTTCTCCCATTTCTAAAGCGTCCATTGGAGGAGTCGAATAGTTTCCGCCTCTTCCTGAAATAATTATAGCTTTTTCACCCTTAGACAATCCAACGGGACCATTTGCAGTATATCCGAAGGTAATTCCTGTTACTGATACATAGTCAAAGTAAGCTTTAACTATAGCTGGCATTCCTAAGTTCCACATTGGAGCTGCTAAAACAATCTTATCTGCTTCTGCAAATTGATAAGCATATTTTAATATTGGATGATTTTTGCTTTCTGCAGTTTTAGGTCCAAATACCGGTCCTAGATCTTCAAGTTTTAAGAAATCTATATTTTCTTTGTATAGATCTAATACAGTAATTTGGTCTTCTGGGTTCAATCTTTTATATTCTTCAATAAAGGTATCCGAAAGCTTAAAAGTTCTTGATTCACCTTCTGGTTTAATATTTGCCTTTATATATAATACTTTTTTCAATTTATATCCCTCACTTTTCTTAATGATTTTAATTCTATTATTTTTTATCAATTTATTCTTTTATAGAAATTTGATATAATAATCTTAAATCCGATTAATTTACTCAACTTTAATTAAATGATAATTGATTTCAATTAGACTTACAAGTAGGTACTTTTTCTATACATAGTATACTTTTGTATACCTATATAAAAATCAAGGGGTTTTTTATATGAATAATACATCGAATAAGAAATATAAATGTGAAGAACATTATAAAAATGAGGGACTTTGTCCGATGGTAATAGTAAACAGGATCTTATCTGGAAAGTGGAAGATTCTTATCTTATGGCATTTAAGTTCCGGTAACTTAAGATTTAGTGAGCTAAAAAAGAAATTATCAAATGTGACTCAAAAGATGCTAACAACACAACTTAGAAGTTTAGAAGAAGATAAACTTATATATAGAAAAGTTTATCCTGTTGTTCCTCCCAAGGTTGAATATGGGCTAACGGAAACTGGTAAGAAATTTATACCTATTTTACAATCCATGCATAGCTTTGGTGAAGAATACATGGAGCAATTTATTAGTAACAAAGAGGTTGATATAAATAATGATTAATTAATATTTAGAGGAATTAAATATTGCCACTGCAGCTGATACTTTCCTCCATATGATTTAATAATATACATGAAAATAAAGGATAGTAAGAATACCTTACTATCCTTTATTTTTAATGAAAGCTTGTCTTAGTTTTTACTGAGCGCCTATTTATCTTCTTTAGATTTAGGTATCCTATAGTTGTTACAACTAAGGCTCCTAGAGTATCTACTATAATATCTTCCATAGTATCTACAATAGCTTCATGTCCAATTAATACAGTTCCATCGGCAGTGATAAACTTTTGCATATTAGTGCCAAGTAGATGATCTGCAGCAAATTCATATATTTCCCAAACTGTTCCGCAGGTTACTGCAAAGCAAAAGGCAAATAAAGCCACGAAAAATGGGCTTAAATTGATTTTTATTTTCTCTGTGTTATTAAAGAAATTCACAATTACAAAACCTAGGGCTCCTAGCATAGCAGCACTAAAACAATGAAGTATTAAATCCCAATAAGGAATTTTATAATAGAAGTTTCTTACCTCACCAAGATATATAGCACAAAATAAAAATATAAAATATATGATTTCCATTACATCCGGTATATCTATACGATATTTCCGTTCTACAGTGGAAGGAAGAAAAATAATTATACTTCCTGCTAGGCATTGTAAAATCATAAGTACATAGTCACTTTTTACTCTATCATATTCATTATTAGATGTGCCAGAAGGAGCAAAGTAAAGCATGAAAATGGCATAGATAAGAGAAACTACAAGCAAAATAAGTACGGTATAAAATATAAAATCTTTTCTCTTTTCAAACTTTTTATTGGTTATTTTCAATAGCACTAACCTCCTTTTTTCTATAATCCTTAATTGTTCCCCAATACTCATATCTATTATAGTTAGGATCATTTGAATAGAAATAAACATAAATAGGGGTATTATCTAACTGGGGATGTGCATAAAAAAATTCACTATCTCCGTAAATAATAGCTTGCAGTGCTAGGGGTAATTCCCTCCTAAAAATGGCATCCCGTTTAGCCAGAACTTGTGGGGCAAAGTCTCCTACATAAATATAGACATAAAAAATTAACCCCCTATCACTTATTAACCATTCTACCAAAACCTCATCTCTTATGCTAGTGATTTTGTCGTATGCAAATTCTAGGCCTATTGTCAAAAAAATCTCTGCACTCATATCTGAGTGAGTTAATGTGTATTTCCGTCCCAGAATTGGTTCAATTTTTGTTACACCTGGTCTAAATTCCACATAAAGCTTTTCAGGATCAAATACATTCATATATTTTCCACTCCATCATCTTTATTGGTCTTTAATACAATAAAAAAGCCCTTCCTTTAAATACAGTATATTCTAAATAAAAACAAAAGTTACAAGATGTATTTATACCTTCCTTAAATTCCACCATAAAAAAAACTATTGACTAAACTACCTAAGACAATTTAATCAATAGTTTTTTATAGTTATTTGCTCTTTTATAGATTTGAGTCCTATTGTTCAATTTTATTTGGGGTGTCTGTCCCTCTGCTGGAGCCTGACCTGCTCCTGGTGCTGTTCCTTGCCCTGGTACTACACCTTAACCACGACCACCACCTTGACCGGGCATACCTTCCTCTTGAGCCTCTGTTACACCTGATTCATTGAGCCAAGTTACTATATCTTCAATTGCGAAGCTTGTAATTTTTGTTCCACCTTCATAAGTTCCACCTATATAAAGGCCACATTTTTCTGTTCCAGTGGACTTGCCCCCAGAGTATAAGGTATAAGTACTTGCCTTCTTAAGCTCTGGTGAGCTAATAACTACGGTTTGATAATCATTTGTAGGTGCAAAGGTAGCAATTGCTTTTCCACTATCATCCACTAAACTCACAAGAGTTCCTGCTTTCTGCATCTCAGAGTAACACATTATTAATGAATACTGGCTTGAACTATTAGAAGGTGTTTGAGTACCACCAGAAGATACTAGCAAGCCTCCTGTCAATTCAAAGCTTCTATCATAGTCTATACCACCATTTCCTTTACCCCCATTAGAAGCACTAATGATTACTGTGCCATTAGTCATGTATATAGTACCGTTGGCATCTAGTCCATCTACTCCAGCAGTGATTGAAATATATCCTCCATTTATAGAAAGAGTACTGTTGCCCATGGTCATACCTGGACCTCTTTTTTGGTTACCAGTTTGGTCTGTTGTAGAGCTTTCTTCATCACCACTAGCATTTATACCATCATCGGTAGCTGTAATATTAATTTCACCATCTGAAATTATTATTGCATCTCCTTCTATACCTTCATAACTCTTAGTAATAGTTATTTTTCCACCTTTTATTGCCAAAGTTTTTTCTCCATGAATTCCATCATCGCCAGAAGCAAGAGTGATGTCTCCACCCTCTATAGCTATATTATTATTACTGTGTATAGCGTCATCTACTGAGTCTATTTTAAAGGTACCTCCAGCAATTCCTACATCGCTGCCAGCCTTTATTGCTTTTGTACTTTCAGTTTTTACTTCCTCTGTACTTGTTGAGTTAGAATTTCCATTAGAAGTTTCTGTTCCAATTTGTCCCTGCGGGTCTCTCCTTTGCTGCTGCGGTGGTGTTATATTTTGATCTCCACTTGATATTTCTGGTGGTGCTGTCATTTGGTCACCTGTTGGTTTATCCATTCCTTGACCATTTTGATCTTCCATTGGCTTTTGCATTCCACCTCCTGTTGGTGGAGTTCCCATTTGGCCACCTCCCATAGGCATTCCCATATCATCTGAAGTCTTTTCAGGAGCATTTGCAGAACCGCCACCAGAAGTAATGTCAAAAGAACCGTCCCCTATAAGTACTGCTGTTTCTGCTTGCATTCCATCCTTTTCTGCCTTTAAAGTAAAGGTTCCATTTTCTATAACTATATTTCCTTTAGAAGCATCCTTATCATTAGAAGCCTTTAATGCATCCCCATCTGCATCAATAGTTATGGTTCCATATTTAACCGCTAATAAATCCTTACCAATTATACCGTCATCTACTGAAGTAATTTCAATATTTCCTCCAGTAATTTTTAAATCGTCTTTACTGGTAATTCCGTCCTTATAATTTGCCTTTACAATTAACTTACCACTTCCATTTATAATTATATCGTCTTTACTAAATATAGCCGCAGTAGGTTCATCACTATCCTCATCTTTTAAAATATATTGGCTTCCATCTGATATGATATTTTCCGTACCCTCTTCAAGAGAAATAATTGTTTTTTTAGCATTCTTTACATAAATTGCTGCATTATCAGAGCAATTTATCTCTACACCATTTAAAATCAAGCGAACGGTATCATCTGTGTCTACAACTATTTGACCATTGGAGAGTTTGCCGCTGATAACATAGCTTCCTCCAGCAGTAATAGTAATTTTACCATCCTTTTCCTCTACCCCTGAACCTTCTATAGAGGAGCCACCATCTTTGAGTTCTATATAATTTACTTGTTCAGCACTCCAGTCCATATATAAATCTTCAGTATCATATGTAACCAGCTCTTCTATAACAGCTTTTACTGTTTTATCACCAAGAATACTATTCTTAACTTCTATAGTAGTTGACTGGATTGATTCATTATTGTTATTTTCTTTATCAGGGCCACAGCCATATAAAAATGTGGCACAAACAAGAAATAGGGCTAATTTTGAATATATTTTCTTTCTATTCATTTTTAATTCTCCTTTTTATTTACATCTACATTTTAGATGTTGGAAATAGGCATATTAGAATATATAGCCTTCTTGAATTATCCTTTAATATTCTGAACTATCTTCATTCAATGACAAAGTTATATTTAAGTTGCCATTTCTACATCTAAGTGCATCTAAAAATTCCTTTTGACTCTTGTTAGAATCTAAAGTAATAGTGAATATAAGTTGAAATAAACTTCCTAAGTCTGTTGTTTTTACTTTTATTAGTTCATGGGATCTTGTGTACTTCTGGAAAACCTCATCAAAGACACCTTCATAATCTAAGTCTTCTGGGATAGTAATCTTTAAAATCATAGATGATACCTTTCTTCCGCCAAAGTTTATTACACTAAGAACAAACATTAAAACACATAAAAACACTGTAAATAAGATTGCGTAGCTATATGCTCCCACACCACAAGCAAGTCCTGCTGCCATAGTAAATAGAACAAAACTAATATCCTTTGAATTTCCCGGGGCACTTCTAAATCTTATTATTGAAAAGGCACCGGCTAAACTGAAGGCCCTTGCCACATTACTACCTATTAAGAGCACTATAATAGCTATTACCATTGGTACTATAATAAGGGTTAAAGCAAAGTTTTGTGAATACACCTTATTTTGAGCTGTTTTCATGTAAGTTAAGCTAATAATCACACCTAGTATAAAGGATATTAAAATAGTTAAAACTGAATCTATTAAAGGTATTGAGGCTGTACTTGCTGTGCTAGATATTGAGCTGAATATTGAGTCAAACATTCATTCATTTCTCCCTTCATTTTTATATTCTTACTAAGAGTATTTTCATATTCTTTACCATACTTAGAAAAACTGGTTTTATAAATCTTATATTCTGATAGAAGCCTTGCAAGCCAAAGGGGAATATTTTTTTCAACTTTAACTTCCATAAGGAACATTCCCTCTTCTAGTAGCTGATCTCCATAATCTCCTGCTTCAAGTCTTAAGTCATATCTTCTAGTTCGTATATTGTTATCAAAGGTTATTCTTAAGCTCTTATCATTTTTGCCAAACATTGCTCTTCTGTCATAAGCTAGATAGAGCTTTGGCTCCAAGTTATAAAGTTTTAAAATATAATCTATTTCATTTAAAACTTGCTTATTCATATAGCTTTTTATCTCTGGTTTTTCTCTACTATTTAAATACTCATAGGCTTCCCCTAACTTAATGGTTGTCCTTCTTTTGTTGACTACTCCATTAAACTTTTTCTTAATCTCTAAAAACACTTTATCCTCTACTTTAGGAACACCATAGGCTCTAAGTCTAAGTTTCTCTTTGTACTTAGGCTTATCTAAAGAATTTCTTATAAGGTAGTTATCTTGAGTATCATAATAAATATTGCTAATAGTGTAGAAACCATCATTTTTGCTATAAGCATCATTTTCCATAAATTCTTGAAGCCTTTCATTTAACTTTTCATACACTTCCCCATCAACTATGAACTTACATTCAGTTCTATTAAATACCTCTATAGCCATTGACCCTATCCTCCTTACTAGGAAAATTTTATCCTTGCGGCTTCTCTATGAACCCATTTTACAAATGCAATCTTAAACAAACCTTAAATGATTTAAGAAATCTGCCAAACACTCTAAATCAATATATTTTAAGGTTTATTAAAGGTTTATTTGATATAATAAAATAAATTAAAAGAGGAAAAAGAGGAGAAAAAGATGAGAATTTTAATAGTAGAAGATGAGATTCCATTAGCTGAGGCTTTAACACAAATATTAAGAAAAAATAATTATACCGTTGATACAGCCAATGATGGAGAAAGTGGTTTAGATAATGCTTTAAGTGATATTTATGATTTAATTGTTTTAGATATTATGCTACCTAAGATAGATGGATTAAGCATTCTTAAGGAAATTAGAAAGGAAGGCTTATCCACTCAAGTAATACTTTTGACTGCAAGGGGAGAAATTTCAGATAAAGTAAAAGGACTTGACTGTGGTGCTGATGATTATTTGGCAAAGCCCTTTGCCAGTGAAGAATTACTAGCTAGAATAAGGGCTGTAAGTAGAAGAAAGGGAAGAGTTCTTGAAGATAACTCACTAAAGTTTGGAGATCTACAATTAAACATGTCTACTTTGAAATTATCAAAGGATAATAAAGAAATTAAGTTAATACTGAAAGAAGCAGAGCTTTTAGAACTGCTCATTTCAAGAAAAAATGTTACTACTTCAAAAGAACAGATAATTGAAAAGCTTTGGGGTTTTGACTCTGAAGTAGAATATAATAATGTAGAAGTGTACATTTCCTTTTTAAGAAAGAAACTAACCCATCTAAATTCACAGGTTACTATAAATACTGTAAGAGGAGTAGGCTATATATTAGAATCAAACTAATATAAAACAAAGGAATCAAGAGGAGTTAGATATGTTTAAACAACTTAGAAACAAATTTTTAATTTTAAATTTAGTTATCATTTCTATTATGATGCTAGCTGCCTTTGCTAGTATCTACTTAATAAACTATAATAATGTGCGTCGTGATATAAATATGGAAATGAATAGATTACTAAACTCTAATAAGAAAATGGATCCAGGCCCAATGAATCCTAAATTAAACAGCGGACCTTATGGCACCGGTAAAATTGAAAATTTCTCACCTGGTCCCTCTATATCCTTTACTTTGGCAATTGATAGTAGTAATAATATAATAAATTATTCCTCTATATATTATATGGGCGATGATTTTTATGAACTAGCTAAAGAAAAAGCATTAACTTCAGAGAAAAACAGTGGTAGATTTAAATTTGAAGATGCATATTGGGAGTTTTTGGTGTCCAAGTCTCCAGTAGGCTCCTCCTATAAAATAGTTTTTTTAGACGTGACTAACCGTTATAACGATTTAAGAAATTTAATTTATACTTTTTCCGCTGTAGCCCTTATAACATTGGTTGTAATTTTCTTTATAAGTAGATTCTTTTCAAATAAGGCTATAGAACCTATTAAAGAGGCCTTTGATAAGCAGAAACAGTTTATTGCCGATGCTTCCCATGAGTTAAAAACCCCTTTGGCCGTTATAAACACCAATGCAGATGCCCTTTTATTAAACAGTGAAGACACTATAAATAATCAAGCTAAATGGGTTTATTATATTAAGTCTGAAGTTGAAAGGATGAGTAAACTAACCAATGATTTATTGTACCTAGCTCAAGTTGATAATTCTGATATAAAGCTAGTACAGTCAGACTTTGATCTAAGCCAAACGGTAGAAGAGGTGATTTTGACAATGGAAGCAGCCATTTTTGAAAAGGATAGGATTCTAGACTATAATATTGAGCCTAATCTTATAGTCAAGGGAAATAACGCTCAGATTAAACAGATTGTGATGATATTATTAGATAACGCCTTAAAGTATAGCAATGCTAAAGGTAAGATTTCTCTTAGCTTAACTAAAAATAATAATAAAGCAATATTATCCGTATCTAATACTGGTGCAGGAATCCCTAAAGAGCATTTAAATCAAATATTCAATAGATTTTATCGAGTGGACAAATCACGTTCAAAAACTAGTGGTGGCTATGGTCTAGGACTTGCTATAGCAAAAAGTATAGTTGATCAACATAAGGGAAAGATATCTGTAAAAAGTATAGAAAACCAGGTTACAACCTTTACTGTAGAATTGCCACGGGCGGGAAATATTGCTTAAATAAAAAATGATAAAAAACTGGCAAATAAAATTGCCAGTTCTTATTTATTTTGTTAGTATGCCCTTTTCTATAAGTACCTTCTCAACATTTTCACAGGCCTTAGCTACAAAAATATCCATTTCCTCTGGAGTAAGATACTTATATACCTTATCTAATCCTTGTCCATTATGACTCTTGTAAAAATCAATTATATATTTTATTTGCTTTATCATAGCCCTCTGAGAATAATAATCCAAATACTCATTAGGAAAGTCTTCCACAGTTGAAAAGACCTTAAAAGAATAAAATTCTGGATTTCCTTTCAAATATAAGTGGTCAATATCATACCAATCTTCCTTCATAGTCCATATAAAGTCTGGATTCTCCTCAAACTCTTTACTAAATTCATCTTCCTTAGGTACGGCAATTAGCTTTGTAAAAAGTATATCTGTTAGCAAGTGTACATAATATCCAAGATAAAATGAAAATTTCTTCTTACTTAAAGCTTTATAGTTTTCCAAGTAAATTTTATAAAAAGCCTCACTATCAATATCTCTTTTGTACCCACTGGGAGTCCAGTGGGTTACATTGCTAGGAGGGTTAAACTTTCTTCTCATTTCATCAGGTTCACCACAATCTGGAGCTATATTACCTACTATGAATTCTTTTTCTAAAACATCTAGTTTATTTATAAGATAATCTGCTACTCTAAAATGGCTCATCCAAGTTGCCATCTTCCACCCTCCTTAATTATCATACACTTATATAATAATTCTCATCACATTTGTACAAGCTCACCAGTATAGAATAAATATAAATATCTTTCCTTAACTGGCATTCCCATTACCTTTTCCAAGGTATCGCTATAGTATTTGATTTGTACCCTATAGCGGTCTTTAATATCCTCTATCGTTACATCCTCTCCTACATAGTCAGTTTTATAGTCCAGTAACACCAAGCCATCTACCTCTTCAAAATAGGTATCTACTACACCTTGAAGTCTCACCATTTCACTATGGTATATTTCCTTTGGTAGTGATGGATCTATTGTAGTTGCAGGCATATCTATATAGAATGGAACTTCTCTATAAATCTTGCCACTTTCTTTATATACTTTCAACATTCTTTGGCCTATAGGACTTTTAAAGAATTTTAGTATTTTAAAAGGATTAACTGCTGCTGCCTGTTCCTCTGTTATGAAGGCCTTTTCTACCAGATAATCTATTTGGGCCTGTATTTGCTGGGTGCTATAAATCTTATCTAAGTTAAGCTTCTGCATTACAAAATGCAATGCCGTTCCTCTTTCTGCAGCTGAAAGTCCCTTTTCCTCCTGCAGGAATTTTGGCTTCTTAATATTTTGTGACTTATAAAGGCTAAAGGTACTACCATCTTCTAGATCCTCTGCTGCCGCTCTTTTTAATTCTGATACGCTTACATTGGCAGGTATCTTTGATGCCTCTACGTACTTATACTTCCAATCCAACCTTCTTCTAATTTCTTCGGAATACTTATCCTTTTTATTGTCTTCCACAATAGAAAGCTTATTAGATTCACCTACATTTTCATCTTCCACTTCCAGATTTTTATTAGTAATTATATTCTCTTTATTCCACAGCTTAACTTGCCAAATAGAGGATTCATCATGCAAAGTAACATTAACATAAGTACCAGCTATATCTCTTATGATTTTACCATCTCTATGCTTTGCCAAAGCCATTCCGATCCAGTCCATATAGTTTTTACCCTTAACAACTTCATAGGCCGCTACAGAATCTTGTCCTTGATTAGCTGCGTGACACCATCTTTCAGCAGCTTTCTCTAAATTGTTGACAGAGCCTGTAATTATGAGCTTTTCCTTTGCTCTAGTGAAAGCTACGTATAAAATTCTCATTTCCTCTGACAAACTTTCCAATTTGAACTTCTTCTTTATAGCCATCTTCTTTATTGTAGGGAAGGTTAATCTTCTATTATAGTCCACATAATCTGGTCCATAGCCTAACTCCTCATGGTATAAAATCCTTTTGTTTAAATCCATAAGGTTAAATTGCTTTCCACATCCGGAGATAATTACTACCGGGAACTCTAGTCCTTTACTTTTGTGTATACTCATTATCCTTACTACATCTTCGTTCTCACCTAAGGTTTTAGCACTGCCCATATCCCCTGAACTGCTTCTGAGCCTGTTTATGAAGTTTATAAAGTTAAATAGTCCCTTAAAACTAGTTTGTTCATACTGCTTTGCCCTTTGGAACAGTATTCTTAAATTGGCCTGTCTTTGACTTCCATTAGGCATAGCCCCTACATATCCATAGTATGAAGTATCCATATATAAGTACCATATAAACTCATCTATAGGCATATGGATAGACATCTTTCTCCACTTTTCCAAGGAGCTTAAAAAATTATTCACCTTTTCCTTTAGACTTTCTTCATAAAATTTTGCCTTATCCAATAAGCTTACCGCCAATTCAGCTTCTTCTGCCATAAGCTTTAAGTTCTCGTAAATATACCTTTCTTTGTCTATCATCCTTATTTGAATAAGATCCTCAGGTGTAAAACCGAAAATCGGGGATCTTAATACAGCCAATAGCGGTATGTCCTGATAAGGATTATCTATGATCTGTAAAAGGGACATTATCGTTCTTATTTCAACGGTCTGAAAATATCCAGTGTTAGAATCAGCATATACAGGAATTCCTTCTATGCCAAGCTCCTCCACAAAAACTGGAGCCCACTGAGTGGTAGCTCTCAATAGTATTACAATATCCCTATATCGCACTGGCCTGTAAGCCTTCAAATTCTTATCATAAACCTTAAAGACTGAATCACCTTCAGGGGAGATTAACTCCTTGATTCGCTTTGCTACCAATCTAGCTTCTATTTGAATACTGTCTAACTCTTCTTCCTCTAACAATCCGCTATTACTTGTAGTTAATTCCTCTTCTGACTGATCCTCAAAGCTTTCTTCTTCCGACTCCTCAGTACTTTCTCCGCTTTTGTCTATAATATGAAGCTCTGTAGCTCCACCTACCACAGTGCCCTCTTCATCAATTTCATCGAAACTAGCACCTAGGTTTAGAGCCTCTATATCAGTGTAATCTAACTCTCCTACAGTCTTAGACATAACTTGCTTAAATATATAGTTTACAGAGTTTACAACCTCTAGCCTACTTCTAAAGTTTTTAAAGAGCAAAATTTTTCTACCTTCTCTTGCTTCTTCCTCATCCATGGAATAGCTATTGTACTTTTCTAAGAAAAGTTCCGGTTTTGCCTGCCTAAAGCGATAAATACTTTGCTTTACATCCCCAACCATGAATACATTAGGTTTATCCGTAAGCTTCCTAGAAACCATATTAATTATAGTTTCTTGTACACTGTTACTATCCTGATATTCATCCACAAGCACTTCTTCAAACTTTTCTCTAAAGGCAAGAGCTACCGGTGAAGGTACAATTTCACCTTGCTCATTAACCTCAGTTAAAATCTTTAAACATAAGTGTTCTAAATCGTTAAAGTCTAAGATTCCTCTTTCTCGTTTCTTTTCAGTATATAATTTATCAAAATCAATAACTATTTGTGAAAGGGCCTTCATAACAGGATACATTGCCTTAAGGCTTTCTATCATATCATCTGGAGATAGTACAAAAATTTCCTCCTTTATAGCTTTTATCTTTTTCTTAACCTCTTCTCTTGCAGCCTTTACTCTTTCCTGGGCATCCTTATCAGCATCTTTGCTAGCCCTCTTAAGCTTAGTAAACTCTACAGCTTTAAACTCCCTATAAAGAGAGTTAAAATCCTTATCCAGAGCAAAAATCAGCCTATTTGTAAGGGCTAGATCCTCCCGGATAGTATCTCCATAACCTTCTAAACCAGAGGTCTCATCACAGATTTCCTCTACAGCTAAAAGATTATCTCTAGCACTGAAAAGATCAATTTTAATGCTATCTAACAAAACCTGGCCCCATACTGTATTACTTATGTCAAAATCATCAGCTACATTAAATTCCTCTGCCTTTTCCCTTAACCACTTCTCTGGCCAAGGTCCACTCATAGAAAAATTATACAAGTCAGATATAAGCTCTGCCAAGGGCTTATCGTCCTTAGAACTACCAAAACACTCCACTAAGGCGAGGAAGTCCTTATCATTCTTATCGTATCTATCCTCCATAAGCTCTTGTAAAATTTCCTGTTTTAGAAGCACTGTTTCAGTTTCCTCTGCTATTCGAAAGTTTGGGTCCAAATCTATAGTATGAAAGTTATTTTTTATAACATCTAAGCAAAAGGAGTGCATAGTGGTAATATTAGACCTATTTAAGAGAGTTAACTGCCTTTGAAGGAGAGTAGAGTCTGGATTTTTATCTAGTTCCTTAGAAATAGCCTCTCCTATTCTTTCTCTCATTTCCGCAGCTGCTGCATTAGTAAAGGTCACAACCAGTAGTCTATCTATATCTACAGGCTCCTTTTCATTGGTAATTATTTTTATTATTCTTTCAACTAACACCGCCGTTTTACCAGAACCTGCCGCTGCCGCCACCAAAAGATTGCAGTTCCTTGTATCTATAGCCCTTTGCTGTTCATCAGTCCATTTTGTTTCTCCCATTAACCTTCACTCCCTTCTTCTGATTTTCCTACCACAGCCCCCATAAGGTTCCAAACCTCATCTTCCTTTTTCTTGTTAACATATCTATATTTATTATCCTTCATAGAAGGATCAAACTGGCATACAGAGGCAAAGCTGCAGTAACTGCAGGCAGTATGTTTTTTATTTTTAATAGGTCGTATTTCTATGTTACCATTAAGCATATCTTCACAGATCCTCACCATAGTATCCCTTACATATTCCCTAAGAATATTAAACTGTTCCAAGGACACCACAGAAGGAGTTGAGCCAAGCACATCTCCCTTGTTCATTCTAGCAGGTATAATCAAAGAATAGCCTTCTATTTCCTTATCCATACTCTTTACTACCTTTGCATCCTTAAGGATAAGACCATTCATCTTAAGCTTTTTCAGTATGGCCTTTTCTATTTCCTCTTCTGTCATATCTGCAGTACCGCTAATCATAGGATCATCCACTCTAAAATACAAAACTGCTCCTGGTATAGCCTGCTTCTCAGTATAATATTGAGCATTGCTTAACAAAGCATCCAAATACACTAAAAGCTGTAGTTGAAGTCCATAATACACATCGGACAAGGAGAAGCTTTTCTGTCCCGTTTTGTAATCTATAACCCTAAAATAAGTTCCACTTTCTAAGTCTGCAGAATCTACCCTATCAATTCTTCCTATTAACTGAATCTCTTCACCGGAAGGTAAGCTAAGTTTTATAGGTGGTAAGTCTCCACCCTTTCCAAAAACAAGTTCATTGGCTAAAGTATCAAAGTCGCTTCTTTTAACATGCTCCGTCATAATATTAACAGAACGGGTCAAAATTCTTTTCAGCCTATCTGTCATATATTTATACCTAGAGGAGCTGTTAAGGATAGAATTGCTCTGCCTACTAAGTTCTGCGTCCACCAGGTCGGAGATGGTTTTCCTGCTCCATTCTCTAGTTATATCCTTCCACTGCAGCTTCTCAATCCTTATAAGGTCTGCAAACTTATCTAAAATGCCATGAATAAAGCTACCTAGGTCCGGCGAAGAAAACTCATATACCTTTCTATCCTTAGCCTTTAAGCCGTATTTAACAAAATAAGCAAAAGGACACTGGGAATACTGTTCAAGTCTAGATACACTAAAGCTCAAAGGTCTTCCATATAAATCTCTAACCTTTTCCGAATCTACCTTTTCTACAATATTGCTATACTGTAAGCCCTTGAGTATTCTTGAAGTCTTAATCTTCCATTCCCTTTTACTGTCATACCACTTATAAACCTCACTCCAGATTTCCTCTACCTGCTCTCCCTCATGGTCCCTTCTTACAGCACTTATGAGCTGGTTAAAAGTTGGTTCTGGTGCTGTAATTAGTTCAATCTTAGCTTCTGCCTCTAAAGATTCAGTGATCTGGCTTTCTTCTATAAGCTTAGGGAAGATCTTCTTCATTCTGGATATAATCACAGAAGGTCTCAAAGCCTTCCCTTCCACATCTGCCATAGGATAGGTTAGCATTAAATAATTGCAGGCAGTAGTTAAGGTAGTATAAACTAGGAACTGCTCTTCAAAAACTTGAGTTTTTGTATCAGGAGCCAGCTCTACCCCCTTTTCTCTAAGTATATTTCTATCCCTATCAGAAAGAATTCCTTCTTCCTTAGAAACCCTAGGTAATACTCCATCATTTACTCCAACAATGTATAGGACCTTTACACCCTGACTTCTAATTCTAGCTATGTCTCCTACAGTAACCTCATCAAGAGCTACAGGAATAAGTCCCATTTCATTCTTTTCAAAGCCCACAGATAGTATTTGGGCAAACTTATCTATAGATATCTTTTCATCTCCCATTACTTCTACCATAGAATTTAAGGTGTCCATAACAATGTTTGAAATCTGATCATACTCATTAGAAAGCTCAATCCTTCCCTGCTCTCTAAATTCATTAGTCCACTGCTCTATCCTCTCTAAGGCGCCAGTTTCCACAAGGAAATCATAAAGGGCTGTACATTTGCCTCTAACAGTATTATTTTCCTTTAAGCTATCATGCAATTTAACTAAAGGTCCAGTAATAATTTCCTTAGTTTCATTCACAATATTTAATATATAGGTTTCGTACTGGGTGTTTTCCTCTTTCTCATAACCGTAATTGATTTTATAGTTCCAAAACTCCTCTTTAGTCCACTTTTTTCCTCTTATTCCATTAGCCAGCACGTAGTTTTCTAATAAATCTAGGTTTTCCATGCTGATGCCCGTAAGTCCTGTTTTTAAATATCTAAAAACAGCCTCATAGGACCAATTTTTTGTGAATATATCAAAAACAGAAGTTATAAATACTATAAAAGGGTTGCCGCTAACGGTTCTTTTTTGATCCAAGAAGCAAGGTATATGATATTCATTTAATATGGCAGCTATTATATTTTCATAGCTTTCTAACTCACGGCAAACTATAGCTATATCCTTATACCTATAGCCTTCATCCCTAACTAACCTAACTATATCCCTAGCCACCACTTCTATCTCATCATAATTATTAAATGCCTTATATATCCTCAAATTCTTAACTTCATCCTTATAATAGCTGTAAGGAGAAGCGTAAAAATATTTTTCAATATGTCTAAGTTCTGGATTATCTCCAAATCTAGGATTGCTCCTATCATTTAAATTAACAGGCTTTTCAACTTTTATATTGTTATCCTTAGCAAGCTTCAATAACTTTGCCGTAGTTTTTTTAGTAACAGAAAAAATATCAGTATTATCTATATTATCCTCTACTGTTATACCATCTCCAGCCAGAGTAATATTAACACGACTACATTTCTTTAAAAGCTTTTCAAGAACTAAATACTGCTGAGGCGTAAAGGTAGAAAACTCATCTATCCATATCTCCGCCCCATCATACTCCGTAGATTCATCTAGCTTTTGAGCTAACAAGGTAATTACGTCCTCTGAATCTATATACTCCCTATGAAGAGTCTCTTCAAACTTCTCAAAGATTGCTTTTAAATCTTCCATCTTATAGATTAACTCTTGATCCTCTAAACCTTTCAAGGATCTATCTATTATTTCTGGAGTAATATTATATCGTTTAAACTCTTTAATAGTTTCCGCCACTATATCTACAAAACCCTGCTGCTTACTAGCTCTGCCAAATATCTTTAGCTCTGCGCTTAACTCCTCCATAATATTGTATATAAGCATAGCCTTTCCCGGCTCATTTATCCGCTTTAAAGTAAGACCTCCCACCTCATTAAAAACTCTATGGGCAAGCCTTTTAAAACTTAAAACCTCTGCCTTAATTATACCTGTAACTCCCACTACCTTTAAAAGATTTCGCTCTGACTGAAAGGAATATTGCTCTGGAACCATAAGTACAAGCTTATGATTTACATTCTTGTTTATATTTTCTTTTATATCTTGAAGACAATAATGACTTTTACCACTGCCTCCTCTTCCGTATATAAGCCTTAAACTCATATAGATCACTCCTGTTTATATCTATTTAATTAATCATTATATTTCTTTACCTACTTATTATGCTTATTAATTAATTATACCTTATATGTGACGATTCAATCTATAAATTGGGACGGTTAACTTAATTTATTGTAATTTTGGGGACGGTTCAGTTGATTTAATACTTTTAGGCAATAAAAAAGTGGCTTTCGCCACGGTCCTGTATGTATATAAACCAAGTAAATATTAAAGTAAAAAGGAGACAGTTCAAAGCTTTAGCCATTTTTATGCTAATTTCTGTGAACCGTCCCTTAATTTTAAATTATTTTAAATCAAGTTAACCGCACCTATTTTTTTCTTTTCCTAAATACCATGTATGCTCCACCAGACATAGTTGCTAATCCAGCTATCATAATATCTGCTAGAGGAATGCCACCGGTCTTTGGAAGTTTGCCTTCTGTCTTCTTACTTTCTTCCTTACCCTGATTTGAATCCTTTATTACTTTTGAGTTATCCTGATTATTTGACTTAGAATCATCTTTATCCTTTATCTTACCTGCATTAGAATCATCTGGATTATTTCCTTGATTATCATCTGGATTCTTTGGACTTTCTGGATTTTTTGGACTTTCTGGATTCTTTGGTTCATCAGGATTATCTGGCTTACTATCACCATTGTAACTATCAGTATCTACAAGTACCATTGCTGTTCTTGCAGGAACTGTTAACTTATTACCTTCAATTGTCCCAAGAGCTGTTACACCAGCCTTTTCTCCATTAACAACTATTGTCCAATTGCTACTTGGCAATTCAATTTCTGTTTCTTCTGTTCCAGCATTAGCTGCTACTACTATAGTCTTCCACGCATCTCCGTTAGCATTATTTGAAATAGTATAAGCTATAGTGCTATCGTTTGTATCAAGGAATGTTAAGTTATCTTGAATTTCTTTAGTAGTTGCCATTCTGAATGCTGGATGCTGGCTTCTTAATTTGATTAAGCCTTGGTAGTATTCTACTACATTTTTATACTGGCTCTTTCTTGACCAATCTATTAAGTTTACACTGTCTGGAGAATTGTAGCTGTTATCAACAAAGTCTTCTGTAGTAATACCATCTTCTGCGTTGAATCTTGATGATTGCTTTGTTCTAAGCATTTCTTCTCCAGCATGTATGAAGGCTATACCTTGTGAAGTTAAAACGAAGAAGTTAGCCATCTTGTCCATTTTAATTCTTTCTTCTTCAGATGCATTAGGTTGTGATAACCAAATTCTATCCCAAAGAGTATTATTGTCGTGGCATGAAACATAGTTAACAGTTTGTGTTGGTTCCTTAGCCCATGGTTCTGAGCTATAGTAGATCTTGCTGTAGTCTACACCATCGTGATAGGTTGATGCAACAATACCAAATTTAACAAGCTCCTTTAATTCTGCCATAGTGTAAGGAGTTCCATCGTCTTTATTCCACTTTCCATTGTAGTTTACAAAGCCACCGGAATCTGCTGTGAATACATGTCCCTTTAAACCATCTCTCATATCATCGCTAAAGGCAGCAATTCTAGTATTCATTCTCTTCATGTTAACCTTTAGCGCTTCTTGATCCTGAGGTAGTACATTACCTAAATCCCAACCTTCTCCATACATTAAGATCTCTGGATTTATCTCATCCAAAGCTTCTCTTATTAAATTCATAGTTTCTATATCGTGAATACCCATAAGATCGAATCTAAAACCGTCTATGTGGTATTCTTTAGCCCAATAAGTTACAGAGTCAATCATGTATTTTCTGTACATGGATCTTTCTGAAGCTGTATCATTTCCGCAACCAGAAGTACTAGCAACGGTTCCATCTTCGTTCTGTCTATAATAGTAGCCTGGTACAGTTTTTGTGAAGCAGGAATCTTCTAATGAATAAGTGTGATTATATACACTATCCATTATTACACCGATACCAGCATCGTGTAATGCCTTGATCATTTCCTTCATTTCTTCTATTCTTAAGGTTCCTGAATAAGGATCTGTAGAATAACTTCCTTCTGGAACTTGATAGTTCTTAGGATCATAACCCCAGTTAAACTTATTATAATTTTCATCATTCATCCTAGTTTCATCTACAGTAGCGTAATCATACATAGGAAGAATGTGAACATGAGTTACTCCCATTTCCTTAAGGTGATCTATTCCTGTAGCTTCACCTTCAGTGCTCTTTGTACCTTCTTCAACAAAGCCTTTATATGTTCCTTTAAGCTGTATTCCTGAATCTGGGTCCATTGATATATCTCTTATATGAACCTCATAGATTATTGCATCAGTTTGATTTTTAACACTAGGTCCCTTATCTGCATTCCATCCTTCAGGATTAGTAGTAGATAGGTCTACAACCATGCTTCTATCTCCATTAACTCCAACAGCCTTTGAATATACGTCCTGAGTTTCCTTTGTTTCACCAGCTACTGTTACTTCATAGGTATAGAAGGTTCCAGCCATATCTCCAGTTTTTTCAGCAGACCAAACCCCTTTATCTCCTCTAGTCATACTGATTACTTCAAAAGCATCTCCACCTATTCCTTGTCTATATAGCTTTAAGGAAACATTTTCAGCAGTAGGTGCCCAAACCTTGAAAGTTGTTTTTTCCTTAGTGTAAATAGCACCTAATTCTCCATCATAATGATATAAATTTTTGAAGCCTTCGCTTCCCATAACCTTTCCTAAGGAAACTATTTTTTCTTGATACTGGTCAACATAAATAGTATACTTTTTAGTCATATCAAGGTTGTTTGCAGTCTTTATAGTACCGCTTCTTCTATTATCGCTTAGAGTTACCTCAGCAGTTACAACCTCTTCCCCTTCTTTTAAAGTTACTAAATCCTTATTATCTACAGGTACATTAACTTCGAAGTATATTTCATTAAGAGAATCCATTCTTGCAGTTAGTACCTTTCTTGATCTATCAACCTGGCTTTCTGCATAGAAAGTTTTAGGTTCTTTTTGAAGTACATAAACATCAACATTACCATTTTTATCGGCATAAGCTAGATTTATTATTCTATCACCACCATTAAGATCAGTCTTTTCTCTATCGGACCAATCATTTTTTCTAACAATAAATCCAATCTTTCCTATTCCTTGCATGTCATTATAAGTAATGGAAGTTACTTTACCATAGCTATCACTACCTGTAAACACATAGTTAGCTCCACCATGGCCTTCTTTGTTACTATCTTCAACCCAAGCCCAAATGTCCCAATTGGTGTAGTCTTCATCAAATCTGTAATAGTGAACCTTAACATTAACAGTATCATAATTAAACTGTAATGGCTTAATTTCAATCTTAGCTGTATCAGCATTGCCTGTAGATGTTATGTATACATCCTTATCTCCATCAGAAGTATCTATAATAACATCACCTGTATCCTTTGCCCAATCATTTGTCCTAACAATAATACCTACAGCTGTTGTAGGCATTTCAATAACAGCAAATGCTCCGTCATCATCTTGTCCAATAAACTCATAGACGGATCCACCTCCATTATTGGCCTTATCCCATACCCAGAGATTCCAACCTTCATAATTATTGTCATCTCTTTTGTAATGGATTTTAACAACCGCATTAGCTTGTTGTGCAGTTTCAGCCTTTGGTTCTATCTTTTTAATAGGAAAAAAAGTAAGTATCATAGCAAAAGCCAAAAAGACTGCCAACATTTTCTTTTTTGCTAATTTCATCTTATCCCTCCTAAAATTTAAAACCTTTACAATAATATAATAGCACAAAGCACCCTGTTTTAGCAAACGTTTACAATACTTTTTTTTGATAAAATGTAATATTACTATAGAGCAATAAGCATTATTTTGTAGTTTTTCTTAAATTTATAACTATTCTTATAAAGTTTAATAAGGTAAAACATCGATAAAATTAAATTTGCAGAAGTTTCTCGAGAAACACTTATCAGTATTAATAACTTATTGTTTATGTCTTTCAAAGTACCCAGCAATACCATGCTTATAAGTATAATAGATACTGAAAGACTCCTTACTTTCCCCACTAGCAAAATTCTTTGACAGATACTTTTTATCGAACTTAATATTTTTCTCATTAACAAATTAAGTAAATACATAGATAATCTTATGTTCCTCTTCATTAATTAATGCATACTCATAACAACTATTGTGATTAAATTTAATTTTCTTCTCAACATTTTGATTACTGATTTCCATAAAACCAATTAGATATGTTTAATTTTAGATTAGTTATTATTACCAGTTGATTTTTAAAGGCTACTTCTAATTTACTAAAAATTAAATGGGAAATAATAAAGCTAAAGGCCAAAAATGAAACTAAAATACTAATAAAAACAATAAAGATTTATACAAAAAAGATACATGATATAAGAAAAAAGGTACCAGCAGAAGTGTTCTCTTTTTAAATATAACACTTACAACCAGCACCTCAATGAATTAATAAAAAGTCCAATGATACTAATCAATAAATCAGTAGCAATACGTTATTAAAACTTCATTTCTGATAATTGAGTTATTGGTATGATTTCATATTTGTTATAATCATATTCTCCATATTTATTGTACGGACAGATCATATGAAATACCTTACATCCAGTATTTTTATATACTTTTTTACAATTATCCCAAGAATCATCAACAAAGATGTCTATTCCATTTTTTTTAATATATTCACTTTTATCTTTTTCCCCTAAATTTAAATAGTTATAAGAAATTCCCCATTTTATTAGCCAATCTTCAGTAATTCTAAAAACATCTTCATTTATTCTACGTTCCCGAGCTGTAATAATATGCACTTCATTTCCACGATTAATTAATTTCTTTAGTATATCAACTACTCCATCGTATGGTATACACCTTTTTAGAAATTCAGGATAAAAATCATAAAAAAAATCTTCTGTTTCCTTATCGCCCCATCTTAAGGATTTTGCAAAATAAAAGTAATCCCCCTTACTTTCAAAAATATTTCTTTTTATTGCTTTTCTTTTCAAAACCTCACAATGATATCTAAGTGATTCTTCCAAAATGATAGAATATGTATCACATAAAACATCATCTAAATCAAAACCTATCTTCATATTTTTCATTCTCTCTTTTTTGAAAATATTTACAGATTTTTTAATTCATCAAAAATCTCTTCCAATTGACTAATCAGTAGATGGACATGATAGCCATCCACAAATAAATGACTCATTTCCATAGATAAGTCCAAATAGTAACTGCCATTCAAAACAAAATATTTTCCATAAGTAAATCTTGGTATTGTATCATCCCTTGTATCTGCTCTTACATTATCCATATATCGTATATTAAACCATGGCATTGCGGATATATATATCAAATTAAGCTTATTTTTTAAATCCGATTGTTTTTTTCCTTCATATGCCTCTTGTTTCTTTTTTTCGAATTCAATCTGATATCTTTTTATATCTTCATCATAGTAAATACAATTAGTAAATTCAATATTCTTATCTTTATTTAGTATTGTACAACTACATGCAATATTGTCATATAAATAGATAATTTCCCCTTCTCTTCTATATCTAAAGTTAATTACTTTGTTACATGCTTTTAGAAGTGCATATGACATAATACAATAAAATGAAACTCCGTATTTTTTCTTATAGTGTAATACTCCATCTATACATAGAGTTGTTCCAATTCCATAATATGATTTCTGAAATTTAGAAAAAAACTCATATGATTCTTTTCTATCTAAGTCATCTAAACTAACAATTCTTCTATTGCTGTCTACATAATCCAACTCTATCAACCTCACTATTTTTACCGTACAATCCATTTTTGAACAAGTACCGTAAAAAAAACTCACCTGTCAAAGTAAAAACACCCAACTCATCTAAATATTCTCCATAATAATTTGTTTCATACTTAATTTTAGAGTATGGGGAATGGTTAATTAACCCTATGCATGATTTCTTTAGAAAATCAACGGATACAGCTTTATTGTAAGCTTTCATTTGTGGAATTCTATTTATCTCTGGATGACGAAGTGG
>NZ_FMJL01000036.1 GCF_900095445.1 Clostridium sp. N3C | reverse complement strand
GAATTCAAGAAAGATATAATCAATCTAGAAAGGTGATTATAATAAGAAACATAAAAGGTGATTTTCATATCCATTCCACTGCTTCCGATGGCGATTTGAGTCCTGCTGAAATAGTGAAATTTGCTAGAAAACAAGGATTAGACACCATTGCTATTACAGATCACAATACTGTAGATGGTATCTATGAAGCGGCTCAGGTTGCTTCTCTTTATAATGTTTCTGTAGTACCTGGCCTTGAACTTTCTACTAGGTATAAAGGAGTTAGTATTCATATTTTAGGATACTTTAGGTCTAACTTATTTAATAAGGATATCTTTAGGAGCGCCCTTAAATTTATACGATATCACAAATTTAAAGAAGCAAGAAAAATATTAAGGGGTATTATTTATACTGAAAGGCAACAAGGGCCTTTGAGCCTTTCAGAAGGTATTAATTTTTTAAGGGCCTTTGATGCTTCTGTTGTACTAGCTCATCCTGTCAGAATACAGAATAGATTGTTGTGGGATTTAATCCAATATCCCTTTGATGGCATAGAGGCTAAGTACTGTTGGAATAAGGATGAAGATACAAAATATTTTGTTAGACTAGCTTTAAGTAGATTTGCTTTTTATACTGGAGGTTCCGATTTTCACACTTATTCAAGTAAAAAACAGTCTCATTGTCTTATTGGACAACCTTTTCTTGATGCACTAGAAATCAGATCTTTTCTGAAAAATTCTAGGGCCTTAATCCTCTAATTTTGTCTAGCAATGTGGAAATCTTATATAATCTAATTTCTTATTTAGACAAATAAATTAAATTTAAAATAATAAAAGGATTGATTTATATATAAAACTGTGTTAAGCTAAATAAGAACTTAAATTAGTAGTAAACACAAATAGATTTCTAGTTGCACTTATTTTAGAAGTAAGTTAATAACGAAATTTTATTAGTGAGATGTTACCCTGATTTAAGGAAAGTAAAATTTCGGAGGTAAACATTAATGATTGGTACAGTAAAATGGTTTAACGCACAAAAAGGATTTGGATTTATTACAGGAGAAGATGGAAAAGATGTTTTCGCACATTTCTCTCAAATAAATGCAGAAGGTTATAAGACATTAGAAGAAGGTCAAAAGGTTTCTTTTGATATAGCTGAAGGACCAAAGGGACCACAGGCTGAGAATATTACTATACTATAGTTTAGGAATTTTAAACCCTTAAGTAGATTAACTATTTAAGGGTTTTTATTATTTCTTAGATTGGGTAAAGTTATATATTAAAAAAAGCAGAGTTTTAAGCTCCGCTATTTAACATGATTAAGATAAAGCTTTAAATAATATTATTGCGCTATTAGCTATAATGATAATGGCTATTATTCTTAGGATGTTTATAGTAGTTTTCTTTGGATTCTTTGTCTTAATAGATAATATTGCATCTGGCTTTAGGATAGCAAGAATTCCTAAGAGAGAAAATACTAGAGTAACTCCTAAATCTGTTCCACTTAAATCTTCCTTAGGTTCTATCCATAAATAATTTTTTATTGAGTCCCAAAGCTGTGAGAAAAAGGTCTTAGCTTTATCACTTTCCAGGGTTTCTTTTAATTTGCTTGCAACATTGTTTAACTGATTTTGAAGTTTTTTAAAATCTAGTCCTAGGTCATTGATCTTAACCATCAAGGCGGTAATCTTATCAATATCTTCCTTGCTTAAACTATAATTATAGCTATCAGTAATATCTTCTACTATTTCTTTTATTTCACCTTCAGTTTTAGGCTTTTCTTTTATTACTTCCCTTTTAATTTCGTTTATTAATCCAGCAGCTTTATCTTTGCCTATTTTGTCACCTAATTGTCCAGTGACTACCAATTCTTCTGTAGCAGCTATTTTTTTATCTTCATCTATTTTCTCACCCTTGCTGCTGCTTTCAAAACCTTTTATTATTCCGGTAAGGGCCGCTGTCCCGGAAACCTTAAAGGGGGCACCTACCTTAACATTGGCATTTTCTATACCAGCAGTAATTAGAGCATTTCGTATCATGTTTTCATCAACCCAGGTTAGATTCTTTAAAGATATATTTAATCCGCCGCTGCTGGTAGGTTCTATATAAGAACAGGATATGGATCTATTTCCTATTTGCTCTTTTGGAGCTACACTGCTTAAGTATTTAGATTCCTCCTCAATTGTAATTTCGGTTATACTAACATCTTCCTTAGTAACATTAAAATATTTAAGCATTTCATCTTTTTGTTGATCCGATAAATCTGCACCTAAGGTAACAATAATAAAAGAATCAGCATTTACTTTATACAGTGGTATGCCTATTACTAAAGAGATAATAAGCAGTCCCAAGAGTAATCTACTTATAATTTTCTTTAATTTCATACTTCCATTCTCCTTTATTATGTATTAATGTATTAAACTATATTTATGTACAATAATATATATATACATAAGTTTAAAAAAATGATAATAGAAACTCGGATCATAAAATACATCTATCATAAATTGCACAGGGAGCTTTATTAATGTTTCTTTTGGTAAAGTGAAATTAATATGCCTTGTATAGATATAAATAATACAATTGCGATTAATATAGATGCTAAATCTTTTCCTAGACATATAAAAATAAATTCTAAAATTAACAGGGCAATAGATGTTATAAGGAAGGAGTTTTCAGCAGCTTTTCCTCTTATCATAATTTTACGTTCGTCATTTTCTTCTATCTTTAAATCTTTATCAGATTCCACCAAAACATTTACAGAAAGAAAAATAAATAATATAGCTGCACAGATTAAAATCAGACCAGTTACTTTAAGTACAACTATAATTCCAGTGGAAAGTTGTAAGTCGAATTTTTTATTTGAAGCAGCTATGTTTATAGTTGAAAATCCTAAAATATATAATAGCGCACATAAAAAAGCATATAATTTTGATTTACTTTTCATTTTCATTAATCTCCTTATAAATAAATATTTCTTCAATTCTTTTATTAAAAAACTCTGCAATTTTAAAGGCCAATTCCAAAGATGGATTGTATTTTCCCTTCTAAATAGTAAAAATTGCAACGGATGTCAAGTTTGCTTTACACTTTATTGAAAAAATATAGTTTAACAATTTCTTTTATTAATATAGTTTATACGACAAAAATATTAACTTTACGACCTTTATATGAATATTATGATATAAAGTAATATACTTGAGGTGAGTCTTTATGTATTCTTATAACTCTATATCTAGCGTGCTATTTGCCATATTAGCTTCTTCAATGACAGCCATAAGAGTAGCTTTTCCTGATGTGTATAAAGGACTTGTTAATATAATAGAATCTAATAAAGTTCTAGATCAGGATGATAATGAACTAGCAACTGGTACTGGAAGTGAAGAGTTAGATAGAATAATAGCAGAAGCAGGATATGCCTATGATCCAAAGCAAGATATATTTTATTCAATTATGGATCCTTGGCAGAAAGAAATGGGCTACTGTAGACTCTATGACGAGGCTGCTGCTCCTATGGGCATGATTGTAGATTGCGAACCAATTTACTTTGAATATGATGGCAGGAAATGGTTGATTGAATTTTGGAAGGGACAATTTGATCTAGTTACCGGTTGAGAGATTGGAGTTTATAATACAAGTGAACCTGAATTAAATATTCCAGGATTTTTTACTGGCACCTTCTATAAGGCAGCAGGAGAAGAAGATTTATTAGAAATGTCCTATGTATTATATAAAAATGGTAAAAAACTCTTTGAGAGAAAGGATAAACATTGATGGCTAAGTGGTTTTAAGCTTGGGGAATTTTCAGAGCCCTCAGAGCTTTCTGCAGATATAAGTATTACTTTAAAGGATGAAGAAATGAGAGATGCCTTTGTAGAAGGAGTGAAAAGGGCAGGATATTCAGAAAAAGAAATTTCAATTATTAATAATACCGTTAGCTTAAAATTTGACAAGCCACGTACAGAGCAGCCTTTGTCAAGAACTGCTGTTACCGATTGGGTTATACAAAGAAAGAATGAATTGCTTTGCAATACCTATCGGAATTTAACTAGAGATTATACCAACCTAAGAGATAAAATAAGAATAGTTCAACAAAGAGTGCCAAATATATATTTAAAAATTTTAAATATGGGTAAAAGTAGGCAACTATTTAAGGCCTATGATAGGATTAAGGATTATTTGAATTAATGATTTATAGGTGTTGTAAAACTACTGATTGAGTAGTTTACAACACCATTACTTTGATATGAAAAGATTAAACATTCAAATTTTATCTATGCGAAACTATATTAATACTACACTTATAATAATTATTTAATCTGCAATTCCAATGTTTATATAACCAATACTTTTTTTTAATAATTCAAATACTGGATTAGTTATTTTATCATAAAGCAAGTGTACAAGCCAACAAATAAGATAAATACCAATGCAGGATATTAGCAAATGCAATATCATAAGCAAGGGATTAGCTGCAGCAAACTTTTGAACATTTAACTTTCCTAGAAAAGAATTATGAAGCAAAAACACTGTAAAGCTAGCTTTAGCCAATGAATTTATTATTAAACTAGGTTTCATTTTTATATTTTTAAATATAAGAAATAGTACGATAGCTTCTGTAATAATTAATGGATTACAATAAGACCAAGCAGTTTTTTCATTAAAATAGCCTATTACATCATTTAATCTTGACCAACCAGTAATTAATACAATACACATAATAAGTATTAACCACAGATTACTTTTCTTTACCTTAATATCATTTATTCTAATATAAGCTCCAATAATATAAACAAGCATAAAGTTAATTATTGAATAGCCCCATTGGCTACCATACATTCCTACTGAGCTTAATCCATACCATTGTTCTGACCGTAATTCTCCAGCAAGGTCAACTAATGTAGGATAAATTGAAAAAAGGATAAAAATGATAAGTAAGAGCTTTTTAAAGTTGCTCTTTGATAGCATTGATAAGGCTACGTTTATAAATGGTGATATTATATATAAAGCAATATACAAGATAACAAACCAATTTGCAGGTATCAATGATAATGCAAGACTCTTAAATGAAAAAATAGTTCTTCCTAAAACACATCTTAGCAAGTAAATTACTAAAGAAAAGGCCATTACTTGAATTATCAATTGAATTGGTTTTATTAGATTTCTCTTATTTGATTTACACATAAAATATCCGGAAATAAGAACAAATAAATTAACAGCACAAGCAAACAAAGTTTCCAGAATGTATAAAATATAAAAATTTACACTTCCCTGGACAGCATACATCAATCCTCCACCAAAAATAGGATTATTATAATGGAGTACAATTACGCCCATCATGCTTAAAACCCTCAATAATTCAATATTAGATTCTCGAGCTACTCTGTTGTTTTTCAAATTCTTCACCTCAAGTTAATTTAATAAAAACTTCTTCAGTTAATTTTCAATCTTTTTTCATAATACATTTAGAAAAGACAAGTTGTCAAGCAGATTACTTTATTTGACAATATATCAAAATAATTCTGTAGTGTTATTGTACTTCATTTAAGATAAATTATTTATGTTTTATATAAAAGTTCTTTTTAATATAAAATAGAAAAGGTTCTGTTAAATTAGGCATAAGAATATATTTAAATATTAGATTAATTTGCTTTATTAGTAGGAGGATATAGTGGATTCCTTAAAGCATATTTCCAAGGTTTTTCGGTCGGCAGAAGAAGTTGCCTTTGATGATAGTTCTAGAATTGTATTAATGAGTGACTGCCATAGAGGTGATGGAAATTGGAATGATGATTTTTCAAGGAACCAAAATATTTATTTTGCAGCCCTAACCTATTATTATGAAAGATCCTATACTTATATTGAAATTGGAGATGGTGATGAACTTTGGGAAAACAAAAGATTTTCAGATATAGTACGGGTTCATAGTGACGTGTTTTGGCTTTTATCGAAGTTTTTTGAGAGGAAAAGATTATATTTAATATATGGAAACCATGATATGGTTAAGAGAAATTGTAAATTCGTAAAAAGTAATTTATATCAATACTTTGATGAGCGTAAAAAAGAGTATGTTCCTTTGTTTGAAAATATAAAAGTTCATGAGGGATTGATTCTAAAGCATAGGTTTGATAAATATAAAATATTTTTGATACATGGACATCAGGTAGAATTACTGAATAATGAATTATGGAAGTTAGCTAGGTTTCTAGTTCGTTACTTCTGGAGGCCATTGAATTTTTTTGGAATAAATGATCCTACAAGAACTGCGGAAAGCTATCCTAGAAAACATGCTGCAGAAAAGAAGCTTATTGAATGGGTAAAGAAAGAAAAGCAAATGCTAATAGCAGGACATACCCATAGACCTATGTTTGCTGAAGTTGGTGATCCTTTATATTTTAATACTGGCAGTGGGGTTCATCCTAGGTGTATAACTACAATAGAAATTAATTGTGGTCAGATTGAATTGGTAAAATGGTATATTAACACTAAGAAAGATGGAACCTTATTTATTGATAGGAAGGTATTAGCTGGACCTATAAAACTTAAAGATGCAGTAGAAAAGTACTTTTAGTAATGAATTGTTAAAATATGTAATAACTTGATGTAAGTAATGATATATAAACTATATATAAAGTATGCTATAATAATATTTAACTTGAACATTATACTAACTACTAAGTTACTTTAAGGCATAAAAAGCAATAGATATAAAGGAGCGATATTATGGAGAGTGAAGTACAAAAAATAACAGGGGTTCAAATAAAAAAAGGGAAGAGACTATTAATTGTTGCAATGATTATAATTTGCTCTTTACTTGCTTTTTATCTATCCGCGTCCATATATTTTGTTAAACATTTTTATTTTGGATCAGAAATAAACTCTATTAATGTGTCTGGAAAAACAGTAGAGGAAGCTGAAGGTGTTGTAATGGACATGCTTCAAAAGTATACTCTATATTTAGAAGGTAGACAAGGTCAAAAAGAAAGTATTAATGGTAAGGATATAGGGCTAAAACATAATTCGAAAGAAGATATCCAAAAAATCAAGGATAAGCAGAACCCCTTAGGTTGGATTTTAGGTGTTTTTTCTGCTAAAAATTCTTTTATTGAAGTGACCTTTGATGAAAAGCTACTTCAGGAGCAAATAGACAAGCTTTCTTACTTTGATGAAAAGAATATAGTAGAACCTATAAATGCTAAAGTGGAGTTTAAGGATAATGGATATGTAATAATAGAGGAAGTGAAGGGCACTAAAATAAAAAAAGATGTAATACTATCTAAAATAAAAGAAGCAATACTTAAAGGTAAATCATCCATAGACCTGGATAAGGAAGGATGTTATGAAGAGCCTAAGTATACTACCAATTCTAAAGAAATTCTAGAGCTTAAGAAAATTTTAGATAAGTATGTAGCTACAAAAATTACTTATACTTTTGGAGAAAGTAAGGAAGTTTTAGATGGCGCAATAATTAATAAATGGCTAACAGTAGATGATAATTTACAGATTTCTATTGATGAAAATCAGGTAAGAGTATATGTAGATTCATTGGCTATGAAGTATAATACAGTAGCAAAGAAAAGAGATTTTGTAACATCTTCAGGAAAAAACATAACTGTCAGCGGTGGAAATTATGGCTGGTCAATCAATAAACCTAAAGAGGTGCAAGACATAATAGCATCTGTAAAAGAAGGACAAAATATAACAAGAGAAGCATCCTTTTATCAAAGAGCAAATGCCTATGGTAGTAATGATATTGGTAACACTTATTTAGAAGTAGATTTAAGCAAACAACATATATGGTATTATAAAGAGGGTAAACTCATAGCTGATGGGGATGTGGTAACCGGTAATATAAGTAAAAATTATGGAACACCTACCGGTGTTTATACCTTAGCTTATAAGCAGAGGAATGCAGTGCTTAGAGGAGAAGATTATGCAACACCAGTAAGTTATTGGATGCCTTTTAACGGAAATATAGGATTACATGATGCTTCCTGGAGAGATGCTTTTGGTGGTGAAATATATAAAACTAAGGGTTCTCACGGTTGTGTAAATGCTCCACCAGCTTTGGCAAAAACTATATATGAAAGTATTGAAGCGGGAACCCCTGTAATTTGCTATAACTAATTCTCCTAAAGACATGTTGGAAAATTTAAAAGAAGATTTAATAAAAGCTGAATACAAATATATCCCAGTAATATATTAGAAAATATGTTGACACTGATTTTATGACATGTTAAAACATTATTTATTATTATAAATATAGAGATAAGTTTTAAACTCCATAGTTTTTATGGAGTTTTCTTATTTCATGAATTTTCTAAATATTTTTATATAGGGGGGTCCTTATGATTAGGGTAAATGGCATTTCAAAGGAATTTATATCCGCTAAAAAGTATCCAGGCCTCAAGGGTGCTATAAAAGGATTGTTTACAAGAGAAAAGGTTAGAAAGGTAGCTGTGGATAATGTTTCCTTTCACATTAAAAAGGGAGAAATTGTAGGTTATATAGGAAGTAATGGTGCTGGTAAATCTACTACCATAAAGATGATGACAGGAATTTTAAAGCCTACATCAGGAACTTGTTTGGTTGGAGGCATAGATCCAAGTAAAGAAAGGAAAGCTAATGCACAGCAAATCGGTGTTGTTTTTGGACAAAGAACACAGTTGTGGTGGGACTTGCCCTTAAGTGAGTCTTTTGTGGTTCTGAAAGAAATTTATGGAGTAAGTGATAAGCACTTTGAAGAGAGAATGAAATTCCTTAATGAAGTATTAGGATTAGAGGATTTTATTCATAGTACCGTTAGAACCTTATCCTTAGGACAAAGAATGAGAGCAGATCTAGCAGCAGCTTTGTTACATAATCCTAAAGTTTTATACTTAGACGAACCTGCCATTGGCTTAGATGTAGTAGTAAAAGATAAAATAAGACAGGCCATAAAGGATATAAATCAGAAATATGAGACAACGGTTGTTTTGACAACCCATGACCTAGGTGATATAGAAGAACTATGTAACAGAATTATAATTATTGACAATGGTAAGCTTATTTATGATGGTACCGTTGAAGAACTTAGAGATAAGTTTGGTATCAAAAGGACAATTGAAATTGAAGTGAAAAATGTAGATAAAATTAAAGATATTAATTATAATCAATACTTTAATTTAAGAGAGGAAGACTTAACCTTGGATATAAATGGAAATAACTTGAATTTTAGCTTTAACAAGAATTTAATAGAAGTTTCTAAAATAATATCTAAGGTTATGTCCGATACAGAAGTAAAAGATATTAAAATTAAAGAGACTGATCTTGCAGAGATAGTAAAAGAAATATATGTACATGGAATATGATAGGAGGGCTTTAAATGAAAAGGTTTTTTAAGGTATATTGGCCCTTTTCCCTTAATGTAATAAAGACTGCCTTATCTTATAAAGGAAGATTTTATTTATTTATGTTAGGGGGATTATTTACTGCTTTTATTAGCTATTTCTTATGGATGGCCATATATGGTAATTCCAGCAGTAATGTGTTGGGCGGATTTACAAAAAATGAAATGATTATATATGTGTTTATATCATATATAACAGCTCATATAAGTACTATTAGTATATCCTGGGATGTGGCAGATGATGTTATGCAGGGGACCATAGCTATGAACTTAATAAAGCCTATTGAATATAGATGGAGACTACTTGCTCAGGCTTTTGGACAAATGGTTTATAGAATGCTTTTCCCTTCAGTAATAATTTGGGGTACTCTAGAATTATATAAATTCAAGTCTTTGGGAATAGGCTTTACTCCTATATGGAATATTGTTCTCTTTTTCCTTAGTACTTTTATGAGCTTTTTAATATTTGTCTTGTTTGACTTCTGTTTTGGAATGATATCCTTTTTTACAACTTATTTTTGGGGAGCTAATATAATTAAGAATTGCATATTAAATTTTCTAACAGGAGCTCTTATACCACTAAGTTTCTTTCCTGCTGTATTGCAAAAAGTATTTGATTATCTTCCTTTTGCTTCAATGAATTATGTACCGGTAATGATTTATCTTGGTAAATATAGCAGAAATGAAATTGTTTTCGTATTAGTAAAACAAGCTGCCTGGGTAATAATTCTTTACATATTAGGTAGTGCTATTTGGCGTAAAGTTACTAAGAGATTGATAGTTTTGGGAGGTTAATAATGAAAGAATTTAAAAGGTATGTAAGATTGTATATTGTTTTTGTAAAGCAATTTACTAAGTCAATAATGCAATCTAAGGTGGATTTTTTTATTGGATTATTTGGTTTTCTATTAACACAAGCTACTGGAATAGCATTTTTGTACTTAGTCTTTCAGCAAATTCCAAAACTTAATGACTGGACTTTCGAACAACTATTATTCATTTATGGATTTGCACAGATACCAAGAGGTATAGACCATTTACTTACAGATAATTTGTGGATTTTAGCCTGGAAGCTCGTTGTAACTGGTCAGTTTGATAAATATATGCTTAGACCTATGAATCTCTTTTTTCAAGTGATTTGTGACAGATTTCAAGCAGATGCCTTAGGAGAATTGATTGTAGGTTCTATCTTAGTAGGAATTTCAGCTTCAAAAGGGGTAATAGTTTGGAATGTTTCAAATATTATACTTTTCATAATTTCTATTTTCTTAGGAGCAGTTATATATACATCAATAAAGTTATTTTTTGCTTCTACCGCTTTTTGGTTCAAGGATAGTTCTCCATTTTTACAAACAGCCTATAATATATCCGATTTGGCCAAGTATCCATTAAGCATTTATCCTAAACCTATTCAGTTTATTATATCTTATATTTTGCCCTTTGCTTTTGTAGCCTATATACCAGCTAAATACTTTTTAGTGGGCGGAAGAGTTCTAAATACTATTTTCTTGGAGGGAGTAATTGCCTTAGTGCTTTGGATTATTTCATATGGACTATTTAAAAAGGGTGCAAGTATCTACGAAAGTGCAGGTAATTAGGTTTTAATTGTAAAATATATAGAATATGTTGGCATAATTAAAAAAATTGTGTATAATATTGCTTATGAACATAATTCTATTTATGCAATGTTTGTCTTTTTAAGTAACCGACGTATTAAGTAGCTAATCTTTTAAGTCAATGTTTTTTATGAAAGGTTGGTCTAAATGAATTTAGAGAAGATGGCACTAATAAATGAGGAAGCTATACGACAAAACCAATATCCTGGTAGAGGTATAGTAATAGGTATGACTCCAGATGGAGAAAATTATGTACAAGTTTACTGGATTATGGGAAGAAGCCAAAATAGCCGCAATAGAGTTTTTGAGTTAGAAGGTAGATATGTAAAAACTAAAGCTTTTGATCCTGCTAAATTGGAAGATCCAAGTTTAATTATTTATTATCCAGTGAAAGATATTAATGATAAGCATATTGTTACAAATGGTGATCAAACAGACACTATTTATGATTACCTTAAAGAAGGAAAATCTTTTGAGGATGCATTAAATACGAGAGAGTTTGAACCGGATGATCCTAATTACACTCCTCGAATTTCTGGTTTTATTGACTGTACTCCAGGGAAGGCTGCATACGGTATGTCTATACTAAAAACTATAGATAACAACAAGGATCTCTCTGTTAGAAGTTATTTTTATTATGGTAGCTTTATAAAGGGCTATGGCCATTGCATCCATACATATAAGGAAGATGGCAATCCTATACCTTCCTTTGTTGGTGAACCTTTTGTTGTAAAGTTAGAGAATGATATTGAAAAAAATGCAGATTATTTTTGGAATTTATTAAATGAGGAAAATAAAATTTCTTTGTTAGTAAAATATATCAATGTTAAAGATAATAGTGTGAAATTTAAAATCATAAATAAAAATAAGTAGTATAAAAATAAAATAATATTATGAATCATACAATGTTAATAGCACACTTATCGAAAGATAAGGTCGCAAAGCCATGGGTCTAAAGGAGTAATACTCCTATGATTGCCAGGTTGCCAAAAGTATGTTAAGTTAAATTAAATCTTAAAAATATTTTGGCACCCTTAAGGGTGCTTTTTATTTTCCATAAACTAGCTCCGTTGTCAAATTTAACTTATACATATCTTTTTAAAAACAGTATTATGAAAAGATAGGTGAAAAAATGCGTAAGAAAAAAATGGAAGAACTTCGTAAAGTGATTAATAATATGATATGTTCTGAGGATTGTGATTATAATAAGTTAGTGGAGTTAAGTCAAGAATTGGATGTGTTAATAGTAGAAGATATAAAAATTAGTATGTACGTTAAGAAAGTGCTAGGCTGTGAACTTTCTGAGCAATTTAACAATTTAATAAATAAAGTAGAACTTGTTCAAGATGATTATAAATATGTTCGAATTGTAGATCCTATTAACAAGGAGGTTTTATCACTTAAGGGTGATAAAATAGAAAAAAATCAATTTGAGTGTTATAAATTTTGGGGTAGAGAAAATCCTTGTGAATATTGTGCATCTATAAAGGCATGGCAAGAATGTAAAGTGAAAATTAAGATAGAAAATATTGACAACAACATATATATTTTAACTTCGGTACCAATATATATAAATGATAAGTATTTAATATTAGAATTAGTAAAAAAGGTTACTAATAGCTTTTATGAAGAAAAAATCTCTAAAGTTAATTTAAAAAGTTCTATAGATAGAGAATATTTTAATGAAAAGTTGATAAATGATGAATTAGTAAGTCTCTACAATAGAAAACTTATAGATGAAAGCTTTCAACTAGAATTAGTAAATGAAAATATTAATAATTAATTGAAATATATAATGAATGGCTGTTTTTATAGAGTCAATAACCATAATTTAGATAGTACTACTAGGTTTACAGACCTAGTATTTTTTATGTCTTTATAATGTTTTAAAAGCAATAGTAAAAATAATTTAAATAATTGAGAATAAATCTCAAAAAGAACCTTGACTAAATATTAACAATACAATATACTAAAAGTGAAGAAAATGAGAATCGTTATCAATCATACTAAGAAAGAAGTGATTAAAATATGATGCCTTTAACTATGGCAAGAATTGGTGAGATTAATTCTATAAAAAAAGTTGGCGGTAAGGAAGAAACAAAAAGATTTCTGGAAAAGTTGGGTTTTGTCCCAGGAAGTGTTGTGACAGTTGTTTCTGAAACTACAGGAAATATAATTGTTAATGTTAAGGATTCTAGAGTAGCTATTGGACAGGATATGGCTAAGAAGATAATGATATAAATTCAAAGAAAGGTGATGACATGAAAAGCTTAAAAGAAACTAAATGTGGTGAAACTGTTAAAGTTGTTAAGCTTAATGGAGAAGGTCCTGTTAAGAGAAGAATTATGGATATGGGCATAACAAAGGGAACGGAAGTTTATGTTAGAAAGGTAGCTCCTCTAGGAGATCCTATTGAAGTTACAGTTAGGGGATACGAATTATCTCTTAGAAAAGCCGATGCAGAAATGATAGAAGTTGAATAAAAATATAGAATAGGGGTTTTAAAATGGTAGTAAAAGTAGCATTAGCTGGAAATCCTAATAGTGGTAAAACCACTTTGTTTAACTTGTTAACTGGATCTAATCAGTTTGTTGGAAACTGGCCTGGGGTTACAGTGGAGAAAAAGGAAGGAAGACTAAAGGGATATAAAGATGTAGTAATTATGGACTTGCCTGGTATTTATTCCTTATCACCTTATACGCTAGAAGAAATAGTAGCTAGAAATTACCTTATAAATGAAAGACCAGATGCTATAATAAACATTGTTGATGGTAGTAACTTAGAGAGAAATCTTTACCTTTCAACACAACTTATAGAACTTGGAATACCTGTAATTATGGCAATTAACATGATGGACGTGGTAAGAAAAAATGGAGATAAAATACATATAGATAAGTTAAGTAAAAACTTGGGATGTGAAATAGTAGAAATCTCAGCTTTAAAAGAAGAGGGAATAACTAACCTAATTGAGAAGGCTGTTAATCTTGTCAATAGCAAGAAAAAAGTTTCCATAGTACACAAATTTAGCGATTCCGTTGAAAACATAATTAAAGATGTTGAAGAAAAATTGGACAACCAAATTCCACAGGAGCAAAAGAGATTTTTTGCTATAAAACTTTTGGAAAAGGATGAAAAAATATATACACAACTTAAGAAGGTTCCAGATGTATCTGAAGATATAGAAAAGCTAGAATCACTTATGGATGATGATGTGGAAAGTATAATTACTAACGAAAGATATGAGTATATTACATCCATTATTAAAGATTGCTATACAAAGAGTAGAAAAGAAAAACTTACTACTTCTGATAAGATAGATAGAATCGTTACAAATAGAATTATGGCTCTTCCAATTTTTGCATCGATTATGTTCCTTGTTTATTATATTTCTATAACAACAGTAGGAACATGGGCTACAGACTGGGTTAACGATGGAGTATTTGGGGAAGGTTGGTCATTTTTTGGATTAGAGATACCCGGTATTCCTGCATTAATAGAAGCTGGACTTAATTCTATAGGTTGCGCAGACTGGTTACAGAGCTTGGTACTTGATGGAATTGTAGCTGGTGTAGGAGCTGTTCTAGGTTTTGTTCCACAGATGTTAATACTATTCTTATTTTTAGCCTTTTTAGAAAGCTGCGGTTACATGGCAAGAGTAGCTTTCATTATGGATAGAATATTTAGAAAGTTCGGTTTGTCAGGGAAATCCTTTATTCCAATGTTAGTGGGTAGTGGTTGTGGCGTTCCTGGTATCATGGCTTCAAGAACTATTGAAAGTGATAGAGATAGGAAAATGACAATAATGACAACAACTTTCATACCTTGTGGTGCTAAGTTGCCAATAATAGCATTAATTGCAGGTGCTTTATTTGACGGTGCTTGGTGGGTAGCTCCTAGTGCTTACTTTGTTGGAATAGCGGCCATAATTATATCCGGTATTATTTTAAAGAAAACTAAAATTTTCGCTGGAGACCCAGCACCTTTTGTAATGGAACTTCCTGCATATCATATGCCGACAGTTAGAACTGTTTTAAAGAGTATGTGGGAAAGAGGATGTTCCTTTATTAAGAAGGCAGGAACTGTTATACTATTATCAACGGTTGTAATTTGGTTCACAGAAACTTTTGGTTTCACAAATGGATCCTTTGGTATGGTAGAAGATATGAATAACAGCTTATTATCATACTTAGGAGGTATTTTGGCACCGTTATTTAAACCTCTTGGATGGGGAGAGTGGAAATCAGCAGTGGCTGCCATTGCAGGTTTAGTAGCAAAAGAAAATGTTGTAGGAACCTTTGGGGTTTTATATGGTTTCGCAGAAGTGGCAGAAGACGGTGCAGAAATTTGGGGAACATTAGCAACAAGCATGACAACAATAGCTGGTTACTCCTTCCTAGTATTTAACCTTCTTTGCGCACCATGCTTTGCTGCAATGGGAGCTATTAAAAGAGAAATGAATAATGCAAAATGGTTCTGGATAGCTATTGGTTATCAGACATGCTTTGCTTATATTGTATCCTTATGCATTTATCAAATAGGAACATTTATAGGAACAGGAATCTTTAGCTTTGGAACACTAGTAGGCTTTGTAGCGGTGATAGCTATTTTATATCTACTATTTAGACCTAATAAGCAAGTGGAGAAAGTTTCTGTCAAAGCCGTGAATGAAGCTAGATAATAAAGTTTAATATTTGAGCAGACATCTTACTATACATTAATTATAGTAGAGAAGTCTGCTTAATTTAATAAAGAAAGGAATGTTGAATTATGGGCACTGTTGTAGTTGGAGTAGTTGTATTTGGAGTTGTGGGCTTTTCTGCATATACTTTAGTAAAGAATAAAAGAAGAGGAAAATCTATACAGTGTGGTCAAGATTGTAAACATTGTGGGGGAGGATGTCACTAAATTTTTAAAGGTATTTGGAGGGTATATATGAGGAAAAACGGATGCTATGAAGGAACAAAAATGAAAAAAGAAATAATTATAGAAAAACTGAAAGAAAAAGGATTTCGAATTACAAAGCAAAGATTACTTATTTTAGATATTATTTTAGAAAGGGAGTATAATTGCTGTAAAGAAATCTATTATACTGCATCTTCTATAGATAAAAGCATCGGTTTGGCTACAGTATACAGATTACTAAATACCTTAGAAGAAATAGGAGCAATCAAGCGACAAAATATATATAAAATCGGTAATTCAGAATGCGATAAACAGAAAGACAACTGTACTGTAGTTTTGCATAATGATAAGACCTTTAATTTGTCGCCGGAGCAATGGGAGGAAGTAATAACAGCAGGTTTGAAAGCTTGCGGGTATATGGATTAAAATTATAGTAATAAAAAATATTATTATAAGAAAAGCTAATAGAGAAATATAAAAATAAAAGTTTCTTATAGCGAGGTGGACTTTAATGGCTGCAGCAAGAAGAACTGATGAAATGGGCAATGCCCATTTTCAAAAAAATATTAAAAAATCTAAAAATGATAAAGATGCTCCAATACCCAAGGCAGAAATACGTAAAAAGCATAATGAAGAAAATCATATATCTAATCCAAGGTAGCTTCCTATAGGACTTCTTTATGGAGTCCTTTTCTTTATTGGATTTATTCTTTATGCTTGCCACTTCATATTATAAAGTTCATAATATACAATATAAATACTAATAGCAAAAGAAAATATTAAATTTAGGAGGAATATAAATGGCATTCAAAGACTACAAATACGAAAGACCAAACTATGAAGAAATTAAGCAGCAATTATCATTATTGATTAATGAACTTTGTAAGGCAGATAATGCAGAAAAGCAATATGATATTATAAAGAAAATCAATGAGATCAGAAATAGAAACGAAACTATGTATAATCTGGCTTACATAAGGCATACCATCGATACTAAAGATAAGTATTATGATGAAGAAAAGAATTACTGGAATGAATATTTGCCACTCTATGAAGAATTAAATTCACAATTTTATAAAGCACTGGTTCAATCAAGGTTCAGAGCAGAACTTGAAGAAAAACTAGGAAAACAGTTTTTCAACTTGGCAGAATTAACTATCAAATCATTTTCTCCAGAGGTAATTGAAGATCTTCAAAAAGAAAATAAGTTAGTATCTGAGTATGTTAAACTTATAGCTTCCGCTAAAATTATGTTTCAAGGAGAGGAAAGGACTTTAGCAACTTTAGCTCCCTTTACACTAAGTAAGGATAGAGAAGCTAGAGAGAAAGCTTCTAAAGCTAAATATGATTTTTTTGTTGAAAGGGAAGCTGAAATAGATAGAATTTATGATGAACTTGTAAAAGTTAGAACAAAAATAGCTAAGAAACTAGGTTATAAGAATTTCGTAGAATTAGGCTATATAAGAATGAAAAGAAGTGACTATAATCCAGAAATGGTAGCCAATTTTAGAAAACAGGTTGAAAAATATATAGTTCCAGTAGCTTCAAAGCTCTATGAAAGACAAAGAAAAAGACTTGGATTAGACACCTTAACTTATTACGATGAAAAGTTCGAATTTTTAAGTGGCAATGCTAAACCTAAAGGTAGTGCAGAATGGATACTTGATAAGGGAAAAACTATGTATTCTGAATTATCAGCTGAAACTAAAGAGTTTTTTGATTTTATGGTGGAAGAAAATTTACTTGACCTCATTGCAAAACCAGGTAAAGCCGGTGGTGGATACTGTACTTATATACCAGATTATAAGGCTCCCTTTATATTTTCTAACTTTAATGGCACCTCCGATGATATAAAAGTATTAACTCATGAAGCTGGTCATGCTTTTCAAGTATACTCTTCTAGATGGATTGAGTTACCTGAGTGTAATTTTCCGACTAATGAAAGTTGTGAAATACATTCTATGAGCATGGAGTTCTTTACTTGGCCTTGGATGGATTTGTTCTTTCAAGAAGATGCAGATAAGTATAAGTTTATTCATTTAGGTAATGCGGTTAAATTTATTCCTTATGGTGTGACAGTGGATGAATTCCAGCATTTTGTCTATGAAAATCCTGAGGCAACTCCAGAAGAAAGAAAAAAGGCTTGGAGAGAAATTGAAAAGAAATATCTTCCTCACAAGAACTATGAAGGTTGTGACTTTCTAGAAAGAGGTGGCTGGTGGTTCCAGCAATCCCACATATTTAAAACTCCATTTTATTATATAGACTATACTTTGGCTCAGATTTGTGCATTGCAATTTTGGAAGAAAGCACAGGAAAACAGAGAGAAAGCATGGGAAGATTATGTAAAACTTTGTAAGATTGGAGGAACAAAGTCCTTTTTAGAATTAGTAGACTATGCAAATTTAATTTCACCTTTTAAAGATGGTTGTATTAGTTCTGTTATAGGAGATATTGACAAATGGCTAGAATCAGTAGATGACGCTGAATTTTAGGAGAGATTTCTATTGTAGGACTTTATTAAACGAAATAAAAATTTTAAAGGACGGTTAGGTAGAGCTAACCGTCCTTTTTTACTAAAAGTAATTGGAATTGTTTTCATTATATGGTAATATAAATAATGTGAGGGGAAAAATATATTTTAATACATGAAATTATATAATTTAAATCTGTATAAAATGTATATATGATGTAAGGTATTATCTGACATTTTAATCTACAATTTGTATAATATGAGTATAATTATTCATTTATGCAATTAATCGACATCTATTGATTGTTTATGACGGTTATAGTAAAATATAAGAAAAATGCTTATTTTATTAATTATGGGGAGGTCTTAGTTGCTTTAATCTTATGTAGAATTTGCTTTACATAGTATGTAATTTGCAAAGCAACGGGAAATTCTTAATCTTTATCCAATCTTCTTAGATATGGTTTGCAAACGTTATATAGAATATATATAATTTTGGAGGGGATTAGATGAAAAAAAAGGAGAAAAAAGGTTTTAAAAAAACTAAACAAGCTATTAAAAATAGATTGGAATTTACTATAAAACCGAAATCTATTAGGGGACAACTTACTTTCGCAATAATTATTTTACTATTATCATTTACCGTTATTATAGCAGTAGCCACCTCTTTTATTACTTCAAGAACTCTTACAAATAATGCTAGAAATAGTATGACCGATTCAGTAAGAGAATTAAATGATTATTTTTCATTATTATTTAATCAGATAACTGTTCAGGGCAATCAAATAGCTGTGGATAAATCAATGGTTCCTAAAAGTTATAATCTTTCTTCCATAGAGGATTCCATCTTTAATAAAGAATTATGTGGTCATTTAAGTACTATCAAGAATCTTAATAAAGGAATTAAACATATAACTATTGTTACTGATGATATAATCCTGTCAGATTCAGGTATTAAAGATCCAAAAAGTATTAGTAGCTTTAAAGATTGGGTGGAGAAAATTAAGCAAAAAAGTATAAATCCATGGGTAGACGATTATCATGGTGATGTATTAGAGCAAGAGGAAGGTACAAGTTCGTCACTTGCTTATGTAAGGAAAGGACTTTCTGGTAATCATCTGTATATCATAGCTCTAAATGAAGATATTTTTGAAAAAGCATTAACTACTAACATATCTAAAAATGCCGCTGCTTATGCTATTACTCCTGGTGGAAAAGTGGTTTCTTCAGTAGGCTTTGAGAATGTGGATAAACCTGCTTATTTGGATGAAGTACTTAAGCAATCTGAAAATAATGAAAGAAGCACCTTTGAAACAAAAAATGGAAAGACAAAGATGTTAGTATCTTATATTAAATCTGATGACAACGATTGGACATATATAATTGCTGCTCCTAAAAATGAGCTTTTAGCTTCTGTAACATCTATTAATCTAACAATAATTATTGTTGCAGTTATATTTGTGATTATAGGTGTTATCGTAACAGTATTATATACATTTAGTTTCACTAAGGACTTATCAAAATTGAGTAAATCTATGTCTGAAGTAGAGCAAGGAAATTTAAATTTAGAAGTTAATAGTAAACGTAGTGATGAAATAGGATTACTAATTAGTAAATTCAACTCTATGCTCATTCAGTTAAAGAGGCTTATTTCTAATAATAAGAATATTTCTAACCAAGTTAGTGAATTTTCTAATAAGGTAGCAGAAATTTCAAATGAAAATACACTTTCTGCAAATGAAATTTCAGAGACAATAGCACAAATATCTGTTGGAATGTCAGATCAATCTGTAGAAGCAGAAAAGAGCTTAAAATTAGCCCTTGAGTTAACAGAAAAGATTAATAATGTGGTTTCAGCAACAAAATCAATTACTAGTATATCAAACCAAGTAAGTAACTTGACTAAAGAGGGTAAAAAGGTAGCAGACACCTTAACAGAAACTTCTGTAGCTAACAAGGAAATGGCCTCTAATGTAGTTTCAGAAATTAAAACTCTAAATCAGTCTGCTGAAGCTATTTACAGTATTACTAGAATGTTAAATGAAATATCCGACCAGACAAAACTTTTATCCTTAAATGCATCAATAGAAGCTGCTAGAGCTGGGGAAGAGGGAAAAGGATTTGCAGTAGTTGCAGATGAAATCAGAAAACTAGCAGAACGCTCTAGTAAAGCCACTAATGAAATAAATAAAATTATTGAAAAAATATCTGATCAATTGAAGCGTACCACCGATTTAATTATCGATTCTGGACATTCAACAGAAAGACAATTTAAAGCAGTAGAACAATCTACAGATATGTTTAACGAAATAGATTTATCCACAGAGATACTTACTCAAAATATTACAACTATTTCACAAGCTATAGATAATATTAACGATTATAAGGAACAGGTTATCAATAGTATTAGAACAATATCTGTGGTTTCTGAAGAAGCTGCAGCATCTACTGAAGAAGTATCTGCAGCAACTCAACAGCAATTATCATCTACTGAGAGTCTTAATGAAATGACTAAGCAATTATCAAATCTTGCAAATCAACTAAACAATGAAATAAGTAAATTTAAATTTTAAGAATAAAGTCCGTGGTTGAAAACCATGGACTTTATTTTTAGTATATTTATACATTATTATTTGACAAAATAATAACAATGCAATATATTTATTATGTAGAATGTGATATAATATATATAATATTGCAAGTTAAATTAAGAGATATTATTTAATTTTTTTCAACTATTTAGTCAAGTTTGTTGATCTATTGCTTAATATTTAGCATAAAAAACGTAACATATAAAATTTAAGAGGCCTAAGGATATATGAATTCAGTGTTATATTTTAGATATGAATAAATATAAGTAAATTTATAGTACAAGCTGTTTTATTTATTAATTTAATTAATAAATTATTATTCAGGATTTAGACTTAATTGCATAGAATTCCTTTGGGTTAACTATTAGCTAAAGCATTGTAATAATAAATTAATAAATAATTTATCTTAGTCTTATCATACATAATTTTAAAATTTATCATTGATTGGAGGAGTTTAAGTGTACAAAATAGTTAGCAAAAAGGAGCTTACTAATAATATATTCTTAATGGATATAGAAGCTCCTAGAGTGGCAAAGTCTGCAAAGCCTGGACAATTTGTTATTGTAAAAAATGATGAAAAGGGAGAGAGAGTTCCTCTTACTATAGCAGATTACGATGAAGAAAAGGGAACTGTTACAATTGTTTTTCAGGCAATTGGTAAGTCCACAAAGGAATTAGCTAGCTTTGAAGTTGGCTACGAAGTAGCGGATTTCGTTGGACCTCTAGGTCAACCTAGTGAGCTCATAAAGGAAAAAATAGAAGATTTAAAGAAAAAGAAAATTGTATTTATTGCTGGTGGAGTTGGCGCAGCACCAGTTTATCCACAAGTAAAGTGGTTACATGAACAGGGAGTAGAGGCTGATGTTATATTAGGAAGCAGATCAAAGAGCCTAATGATTTTTGAAGAAGAATTAAAAAAGGTAGCAGGTAATTTATATGTAGCTACAGATGATGGTACATATGGTTTTAAAGGCACAGGCTCAGATTTATTAAAGGATTTGGTAAATAATCAAGGTAAAAAGTATGATCATGCTGTTATTATTGGACCAATGATAATGATGAAATTTACTTCCATGCTAACTAAAGAGTTGGGTATACCAACTACAGTAAGCTTAAACCCAATAATGGTTGATGGTACTGGAATGTGTGGAGCTTGTAGAGTTACTGTTGGTGGACAAGTTAAATTTGCTTGTGTAGATGGACCAGAATTTGATGGTCATTTAGTAAATTATGATGAAGCAATGAGAAGACAGAATATGTATAAGACTGAAGAAGGAAGAAAAGAATTGAAGCGTATTGAGGGAGATACCCATCATGGTGGATGCGGACAATGTCACGAGGAGGAATAAAGAATGGATAGATTTAAGAGGGTGCCAATAGCAGAACAAGATCCAATTGTTAGAGCTACAAATTTTGATGAAGTATGTCTAGGTTACACTGAGGAGGAAGCTGTACAAGAAGCTTCTAGATGTTTGAATTGTAAAAAACCTGGATGTGTTACTCAGTGTCCTGTATCGATAAATATTCCAACATTTATTCAATACATTAAAGAGAGAGAGTTTGAAAAGGCAGCTAGGGTTATAGCACAATCTTCTGCTTTACCAGCTGTATGTGGTAGAGTATGTCCTCAAGAAAATCAATGCGAAGGAAAGTGTGTTTTAGGCATTAAAGGTGAAGCAGTAGCTATAGGAAAATTAGAGAGATTTGTTGCTGATTGGACAAGAGAAAACAATATAGATATAAGTGAAACTTTACCTCCTAATGGTAAGAAGGTGGCTATAATAGGTAGTGGTCCTGCAGGATTAACCTGTGCAGGAGATTTAGCGAAACTTGGTTATGATGTTACTATTTTTGAAGCATTACATGAACCCGGTGGAGTTTTAGTATATGGAATTCCAGAATTTAGACTTCCAAAGGATACTGTAGTTAAGCATGAAATTGAAAATGTTAAAAAATTAGGTGTTAAGATAGAAACTAATGTTATTGTAGGAAGAACTGTTACTATTGATTCCTTATTAGAAGAAGAAGGATTCCAAGCAGTATTTATTGGTTCTGGAGCAGGTCTACCAAAATTCATGGGCATACCAGGAGAAAATGCTAACGGTGTATTCTCAGCTAATGAATTTTTAACTAGAAATAATTTGATGAAAGCCTTCAAAGAAGGATATGATACTCCAATTAAGGCAGGCAAGAAGGTAGCAGTAGTAGGCGGAGGAAATGTTGCTATGGATGCTGCTAGAACTGCTAGAAGATTTGGTGCAGAGGTTCATATAGTATATAGAAGATCAGAATCAGAGTTGCCTGCAAGAGTAGAGGAAGTACATCATGCTAAGGAAGAAGGAATAATATTTGACCTTCTAACTAACCCTGTAGAAATTTTACAAGATGAAAATGGTTGGGTAAAAGGCATGAAATGTATAAGGATGGAGTTAGGTGAACCAGATGCATCTGGTAGAAGAAGACCAGTAGAGGTACCAGGTTCTGAATTTATATTAGATGTAGACACTGTGATAATGTCACTAGGAACTTCACCAAATCCTTTGATTGCTTCAACTACTGAAGGATTAGAAATTAATAAGAGAGGATGTATCGTAGCTGATGAAGAAGGACGTACATCTAAGATAGGCGTATTTGCTGGTGGTGATGCAGTTACAGGAGCTGCAACAGTAATATTAGCCATGGGCGCTGGTAAAAAGGCAGCTAAAGCTATAGATGAGTATTTATCAAACAAATAACATCTTCTAGAATTGATTATAAAAGCTATTTGCAATTTCAAATGCAAATAGCTTTTTGTATTTTATAAAACATTGTATTTTTATTCATTATCTAAGATGTTACATTGTGAGTGATGTTTAATGTAGCTCCGCCACCGTGAATAGTTGCATTATAAGTGCCTATATCTGTATCCCTTCCAACTACCCAACTGAAGCTAGCCATTCCATTAGAATCTGCTATACGCCATTGCTTTACAGGTATAATTTTACCTTTTACACTAAAGGAGCTTTCTATAGTATATCTTTCACCAGGCTTACCTTTGATTGTTATTAAACCAACTTCTCCCCGTTTTAGAGTGGTGATTGAACGAATAATAAATATTTGATTTTGATTATATTCTATTGTATTTACTTGAATCTCTTTAAGTAACTCATTAGATGTATTAGCTTTTACTGTATAATTGTTAAAAGTGATTCCAATGCAAATAAGTATAAGTGATAAAAATGTGTTTTTCATAATAAAATCACCTCTAAAAATTAATAGATATATTTAGAGGTTTCCATCTGTTCAAGTTTTTATACAGATAATTTTTAAGATGATATACAATAGAATCTAATTTAATTTAATCAAAATACCTATATTATTTTGACAAAATAAGTTGGTTTTTTAAATAAATTATTGCTATATATCACATAATGTAACATTCTGTAGTTTTATGAATATTATATAGTATAAACTAGTATTGAGGAGGTACAATATGAACAGTTGTGAATACGATAACTGCTTTGATGAAAAGGAAAAGGAATTCTTTGCAAAGTTTAAAGAAGTTGATAGAGTTTGCATAGGTCATCCTAAACCTTGTATAACTGCATTGCTTGAGGGCAGTGTTAAGGTAGAAGTAAAGGACAAAAAGGTTATTAAACACTGCGATGGTTTCAAACTTGTCGTTAAAGGTTGTAAATATATAAAAATAAGATACTGTTCCAATGATAAATGTGCTTGCAATAAGATTTTCGAGGATATTTTCGTAGTACCCTTTGAAAAAACTCTTGAATTCTGCGGATGCTATATGGAACTATGCGATTTAGACGTTTATGTTGATAAATGCTCTATGAAAAAGCTCAATAGCAGATGTGTGAGTGTAGAATCAGTAATTCATGTAGAGCCTTATTTTGAAGAGCCTAAATATGAATACTGGGACGATGATTGGGATTGCGAATGTAAAGTTGATTCTTGTTGCAAGAAAAAGAAGTAAGTTAGATTTGGGCCAGTGGACAAGCCACTGGCTTTTTTAGTTTAGAGAGAATACAATGTTAAAGGCACTATAGTCAAAAGTTATAGTGCCTTGGGTTATTCATCAATTATTAAATAATATAAGATAAAACTCCTTTATACTTGAAGACTTTTTCTATATATTTCTTCAATAACCAGAATATCTACTTCCTCTGGATGGTTTTTGAGCTTTGCTTTATTTTCTGCAAATTTACTAGCATATAATTTTACTTCTTCTTCTGTAAGTTTTAGGTTGACATTAAACAAGCTATCAAAGATATCTTTTAAGTCCTGTAAGTTATTTAACCCTAATATACTTAACATTTTGTTAATTTTGCTTTGATCTTTAAAGGACTTTAAGTATTCTATTGTTAAAACAGCATTAGCTAGACCATGAGGCAATTTTTTGTAATATGTAAGGGCATATCCCATGCCGTGAGGCAGTGATGTACCTGCTTGGGCAATGGACATTCCTGCAATAGTGGAAGCAAGCATAACTTTTTCTCTAAAGTCTTCTGATAAATCTTTATTTATTAAATTGGTAAAGCAATCTTTAAAAAGTTGGAAGCCCTTTTCTGCTAACATGTCTGAAAGTAAAGATGCGTTGCTATTTAAATAACTTTCCACTAGATGGGTAAAAGCATCTATTGAAGTATTGACAGTAATATCATAGGGTAGACCATATGTGAAACTACTATCCAAATAGGCAATAGTAGGGAAGATATTTTGTCCAAGATTTTTTTTAGTTTCTTCACTATGTACTGTAACTATACTGTAAGGGGTAACCTCAGAACCTGTACCAGATGTAGTAGGAACTGCCACTACTGGTAAGCTTTCTAGTGTATCGCTGCTAAAGATATTAGATTTGTTAATATGAGGATTTTTTATAAATACTGCAATAGCCTTTGAGGCATCTAAAGGAGAACCGCCTCCTATTCCAATTACAAAATCAACCTCTAAATTTTTACCTAAACTTGCTGCCTTTTCTATGGTCTCTAAAGAAGGATTTTCCTCTACATCATCGAAAAGGTGGTATCTTATATTCAAGTCATCTAAAGCCTTTATCATAGCTTGCAGTGAGCCGTTCTTTTTTGAAGAGTTTTTTCCTGTAATAATTAAGGCGTTGTTGCCAAGCTTTAACAGAGCATTTTTATTTTTTTCAATACAGCCTCTTCCGAAATAAAGCTCAGTTGGCATAGAATATTTAAACATCATTTGTAACACTCCTTTCATGGATAACCCATTATGTAAGTAACTTTATTATAGCACTAACTTATTTAAATTGTAATATAAACAAGGGATATATATGCTTTTAATAATAGGATTTGCAAAAGGAAGCTTTCATTTCTTTAAGAAAATATGTTGTGGGTTTGCAAGGTTTAAATTAAAAAGAAATTGAGATTCAGTAAGGCTGAATCTCAATTGAATGTTTTAGATACAGTAAAAGTATGGGAAATTAAAGATTATACTTTTTTGTATTTTACTGTAGTATTTGCATTATCATTTTGAACTATCACATTACTGAAAACATTATTTTCAACTTCTGTTTTAAAAATTTTACCGTCCTCCGCATGTTCTTCATCAGGAAAATCATTGCAAACTACATCTTTATATTCAAAGGATCTTCCCTTTGGTATTTTATTTAGTTTATCTATATCTACATGACTTTTATGATTCATCATTTGCACCTCCATTTATAAATGATTATAAACCTTATTATTATAATTTCCTTTGATGATGGATATATACAAGGAATGCGAAAAAGGAATAAAATACAATAGTGTAAAAAAGTTATTTTATAATATAAAAATATAATATAATATGTAATAAATAAGGTTAATTGTTATTTAGGAGGTTTTAATAATATTCACAACTATTTTTATTTTTAAATGATGTTATATTTATTAAGGAGGATACAATGTTAAGGTATAATAAGCAATTTGACGATTTACAGATTTCTGCTTATATGGGATGGAAGCATGTCCGTTATATCCAAGATAGTAAATCTATAATTTTTATTATCGACCCTATGGTAGGAAGACCAGATATTGTTTATGTTCCAGAGGAAAAAAGTTGGCAAAATACTGCGCCGGAATGGGCGAAAAATTTAAGAGATCATATTTTAAATACTTTGAAATCTATTCCCTGGAATAGGAAATTACAGTGGGTTGACACAAAAACTAAGGTTATTGAGAAAGATATTTTTGAAGACTTTATTTTACCTGGTACTCCAGAAGCTACTCTAGGAGGTAGAAAGTATACAGCTTTTGGACTATTTAATCCTAGAAGTCCGGTAAGTCCAGAGGAAGCTCATGAATTATGGTGTGATCTTGAGAAGCAGTTTGCCCAGGAAGCTAAAGGAATAATACCAGTTTACACTAAAAATTCAAAACCTTATAGTGTATTTACCAAAATATCATTACCGATTCTAAAGAAAAATACTAGTGTTTCGTTGGAATATGTTGACTGAAATAAATAGATAAATGAATATGGATTAATTATTTTTTATTTAAATTGTAAAATATGCTTAAAGTAGTTGACATTGTAATACTCCTATGTTAATATAGTAAAAAAAGAGTTAAAAAGGTTATGAGTGGAAATAGTAGAAACTATTTGATTACTACAGAGAGCCGTGGTTGCTGAGAAACGGTGTATTCACTAGTTTTGAACTCATCCATGAACTGCTGTCCGAATTGTAGTAGGGCTTGACGGTATTCTACCGTTAAAAAGATAGATGGTGTTAGCCATTGAAAGAGGGAATTCTGTTATAGAATTAAATTGAGTGGTACCGCGGGTTTATATACTCGTCTCTATTTTGATAATAGAGGCGAGTTTTTTATTAACCAGAAAATGGAAAAGCATAAAGTTTTAAAGGGGGTATTTTAAATGAAGAGAAAGATTTTAGTATTTGATACAACATTGAGAGATGGAGAACAAGTACCAGGGGCAAAACTTAATCTAAATGAAAAGTTGGAAGTGGCCTATCAGCTGAAAAATCTGGGGGTAGATATTATAGAGGCAGGCTTTCCTTGCTCTTCTAAAGGTGATTTTAAAGCAGTGGAGACCATTGCTAAAAAAGTAGGGGACAGCGTTATGATTGCTGGATTAGCTAGAGCAGTGAAGTCAGATATAGATGCAGTTTATAACAGTGTAAAATATTCCGCCCAACCTTTAATTCACATTGTTTTGGGGACATCAGATGTACATGTTACAAAAAAGCTAAATAAATCTAGGGAGGAAATATTGAGACAGGGAGTAGAAGCTGTAAAATATGCTAAAACTCTAACTAGTCAAGTACAATATTCTACAGAAGATGCTTCTAGATCTGATTTTGAATATCTTTGGGAAACTATTGAGGCTGTTATTAAAGCAGGTGCCACAATGATTAATGTGCCAGATACAGTAGGATATGCTGTTCCAGAAGAATTCGGTGAACTGATTAGAAAATTAAATTATAGAATAAAGAATTTAAATAATGATGTACTTTTAAGTGTTCATTGTCACAACGATTTGGGACTTGCTACTGCCAATACTTTAGCTGCTATAAAAAATGGTGCTGATAAAATTGAATGTACAATAAATGGTATTGGAGAAAGAGCTGGTAATGCTGCTCTTGAAGAAGTAGTTATGGCTTTAAAATTGAGAGGCGATTACTACAATGCCTATACAGATATTGTAACTCAACAATTAAAGAAGACATCACAGCTAGTTAGCTTTAATATGGGATTGGATGTACAGGTTAATAAGGCCATAGTTGGAGATAATGCTTTTTCACATTCTTCTGGTATACATCAGGATGGTATACTAAAGGCAAGAGATGCTTATGAGGTTATACACCCAGAAGATGTAGGGGTAGATTCAATGGAACTTGTATTAACAGCTCGTTCAGGTCGTCATGCCTTGAAGAATGCTCTTGAGAAAATTGGTTTTCAATCCTTTACTGATGAAGAATTTGAAAAAGTTAATGCTAAGTTCTTGGAATTAGCGGACTTAAAAAAGGAAATCTACGATTATGATCTATATTATATAGTGGAAAATAGCGTAAATCTAGAAGATCCAAAGTTTAATGATTTCCTAGAAACTAAAGATATGTTTTATGAATTGGTTGATTTACAAGTAATCAGTAATAGCATTTTTCCTTCAGCTAGTGTAATGTTGAAGAAAGGTAATGAAGTATTTAAGAGCAGTAGTGTAGGAAATGGTGTGGTAGATGCCCTATATGCAGCAATTAAAGATATAGTAAAAATGGATATAAATTTAAATGAATATAAAGTTAGTAGTGTTTCTAAGGGTATGGAGGCATTAGGAAAGGTAAGACTCCAGGTAAACTATAATGGCAAAAATTATAATGCCAGAGCTATTGATACAGACGTTATAAAAGCCAGTGCCTTAGCCTTTATTAATGCTGTAAATAACATTATTCTAGATGGTATAAATAGCGAGGAAAAGTAGTTTTATAATATAATGTTGTTTTACACATATAGTGTAAGGTAAAATAAAAATGAGCAGCGGTCTAAATTTATTTAGCCATTGCTCATTTTTGAATTAGTTATTATCTTCTTCTAATACATCTCCCCAAACCATAATAGTTTCTGAAATTAAGAGTTTATTAAGTTTTATTTTATATTCCTTGTCCGCAATTTTAACAATCCTTCCATCTACAACTTCCCAGAGCATTTCTGCATCAACGGTATGTACTTCTTTACCTACAAATTTGTTAAGAGTTTCTCTTATATTTTTTTCTAAACCTATTCTTGTTAAATCGTCTTCCTTGTGATTTAAAGTAATGTTAATATTTTTCACTATCAGCTTATTTTTATCAATAGTATCTTCTAGTTTCTCTAAACGTAAATCTTTATCCTCTATAAGTAATTCTAAGGCCTTAATTTTTTGATGATATTCATCAATTCTATGACTTACTAAGGCGTTATAGGAAATAATACCAAATAGTCCACCAACAATGATTCCGGTATAAAATAAGATAAAGTAGTTCTTTCCTTTTATTTTGTCCATATCTCACCACATTTGTCCAAGAGTTTAATTAAATTGAATCCTAAATTAGCTCCTATTAAAGCGGCTAGTATGTATAGTACCTGTTTTATAGCTAGCTTTACTTCTCCGCGGAATAGACCTCCCTCAAGCATTTCAAGGGAAGAGAAGGTACCTCCTAAAGCCGTAGCCACTGCCCATATTTTTACCGATGCAGCTAAATCATGCATGGTTTTTAGTGGAGGGTCATTATTTATTACTGCACCTATGCCTGCAAAGATACAAGCTCCAACAACTACTCCAAAGGATATAAAAAAGCTATAAACTATATTGGAAAGAAAACTAGTCATAGAATTACCTTTTACAATATTGCTTCTATATAAACTATGCAGTTATGTTTTTTAATATGTTCTTAAATTATATAGTGATAAGTAAAATGACTGTCAAAGGAATTGACAGCCATTGGTAAACTATTATTCTATTTTAGGTAAGGCATCAAAACCAATCTTTAAATCTTCATCAGTAGGGATATAATCAGTTATAGTTCCAGAATTGTAACTCATATATGCCTGCATGTCGAAATAGCCTGTACCTGTTAAGCCAAAAAGAATAGTTTTAACTTCTCCTGTTTCTTTACATTTTAGAGCCTCTTGAATTGCACCGTATATAGCATGAGCAGATTCTGGAGCAGGTAATATAGTTTCATACTTAGCAAACAAAGTAGCAGCTTGGAATATTTTGCTTTGTTCAACGGCTATAGCTTCATCTAAATATCCATCATGGTAAAGCTTTGAAAGTATTGGACTCATACCATGATACCTTAATCCTCCAGCGTGATTTGGAGATGGAACAAACTCACATCCTAATGTGTACATTTTTGCTAATGGCGTAACTTTACCTGTATCACAGAAATCATAAGCGTATTTACCACGAGTTAATGATGGACAAGAAGCTGGTTCCACAGCTATGAAATGAGGGTTTGATTTACCAAGGAGTTTATCCTGCATAAAAGGCGCTATGAGGCCGCCTAGATTAGATCCACCACCGGCAGAACCAATAATAATATCAGGATACTCATCTATTTTTTCCATAGATTTTTTTGCCTCAAGTCCGATTATGGATTGGTGAAGTAATACCTGGTTTAATACGGACCCTAATACATATCTGCAATTTTCTCCCTTCACTGCATGTTCAATAGCTTCAGAAATGGCACAGCCAAGACTGCCACCATTATCAGGGTTTTTGGCTAAAATAGCTTTACCAACTTCTGTATTAGTAGAAGGGCTAGGAATCACTTTTGCTCCAAAGGTTTCCATAATAGCTTTACGATAGGGTTTTTGTTGTGATGAAACTTTAACCATATATACTGTCAAGGGTATTCCAAAATATGCACAAGCTTCTGAAAGTGCTGTACCCCATTGACCAGCACCTGTTTCTGTAGTTAAAGAGCTAATACCTTGCTTTTTAGCATAGTAAACCTGTGCCACCGCAGAATTTAACTTATGACTTCCTGAAGTATTATTACCTTCGAATTTATAATAAATTTTAGCTGGTGTATCTAAGGCTTTCTCTAAATTGTAAGCACGGCAAAGAGGTGAAGGACGATATATTTTATAAAAGTTTAGAACCTCTTCAGGAATATCAATATATTTATTTTTTACATCCATTTCTTGTTTTGCTAATTCATCACAAAATATAGGTAAAAAATCTTCTAATACTGCCTCTTTCATAGTAGCAGGATTAATATAGGGATCAGGTTGCTCCTTCATATCAGCTCTTAAATTGTACCATTGCTTAGGAATTTCTTCTTCAGATAAGTAAATTCTATAAGGTATTTTAGGCATGTGTATTTCTCCTTTCTGACATCTTAAAAAAAGTTAATAGTCATTTATGTTTATTTATATTTAATAAATATATAAAAACTCTTGTTCCTTATAAAGGGACAAGAGTTACAGATTCTGCGATACCACCCTCGTAAGTCCATTCAACTATATAGTTCTTATTTGCTTTCAATAAAATATCCATTGTATGTTAACAAAAATTATAGACTACTTTTCTTACTAGTCCATTATTATTTAGAACATATAATTGCATAAAATATAATATTTTACATGAATTAATTTGTCAAGTATATAATACTAATTTTACTTAAATGAGAATTATATTTTAATAATTATCAATTAAAACTGAAAAGACTATGGTCGAACAATGTGGTAAATTTTGTAACGAAAATATTACCGATTTATGTAGTAGAGGTGTATAATTTAGTTTAGGTGGCTACCTAAAAATCCTATTAATACCAGTATGTAGTTTTATATATTGGTATTAATTATTAAAATATTATTTTTAGGAGGGATTAGAATGTTAAAACACAAGAAAAAGATAGCTGCACTGCTATCTGTAGCGGTTTTAACCGGTTCTGTAATTTTCAGCAAGGGAGGAGAAAAGGTAACAACTGAAGCTGCAGCTAGTGTTAACGGCACAATGATTCAGTACTTTGAATGGGATTTACCTAATAATGGTCAACTATGGAACAACCTTAAAAATAATGCTTCTTCTCTAAAAAATTCAGGATTCACAGCAGTTTGGATTCCACCTGCCTATAAGGGAAGTAGCCAAGCAGATGTAGGTTATGGTACATATGACCTATATGACTTAGGTGAATTCAACCAAAAAGGAACAGTAAGAACAAAGTATGGTACAAAATCTGAATTACAATCAGCAGTAAAGGCGCTAAAGAGTAATAATATACAAGTATATGGTGATATAGTACTTAATCATAAAATGGGGGCAGATGCCACAGAAACAGTTAGTGCTGTAGAAGTAAATCCAAGTAATAGAAATCAAACTACTTCTGGTTCTTATAATATAAGTGCCTGGACTTCTTTCACTTTCCCAGGACGTGGAAACACCTATTCTAGCTTTAAATGGAAATGGTATCACTTTGACGGTGTAGACTGGGATCAAAGCAGATCTTTAAACAGAATATATAGATTCAACGGTGATGGAAAAGCATGGGACTGGGAAGTTGATACAGAAAATGGTAACTACGATTACTTAATGGGTGCCGATCTTGATATGGAACATCCTGACGTAGTTGCAGAATTAAAGAACTGGGGTAAATGGTTTACCAATACTTTAGATTTAGATGGTTACAGATTAGACGCAGTAAAACATATAAAATTTGATTTCTACAAAGATTGGTTAACTTATCAAAGAAGCGTTTCAGGAAAGGAACTCTTCACAGTAGGTGAATACTGGAGCAGTGATCTATCAAAACTTCAAAACTATATAACAAAGACAGGAAGAACTATGTCCTTGTTTGATGTACCACTACATATGAATTTCTACAATGCATCAAATAGTAGTGGTAATTATGATATGAGAAACTTAGGAAAGTCAACTTTAGTATCTGCTGACCCAACAAAGGCAGTAACCTTTGTAGATAATCATGATACACAACCTGGACAATCTCTTCAATCCTTTGTTCAAACATGGTTTAAGCCAATTGCTTATACTTATATCTTAACTCGTGAAGCAGGTTATCCATGCGTATTCTATGGAGATTATTATGGAATATCCTCAAGAAATATTCCTTCTATGAAAACTGTAATAGACAAGCTTATGACAGCAAGAACAAAATATGCTTATGGTACTCAACATGATTACTTTGATCACTGGGATGTTGTTGGTTGGACTAGAGAAGGTGATTCTTCACATGCTAAGTCTGGTCTAGCAGCTATAGTATCCGATGGTCCAGGAGGATCTAAGTGGATGTATGTTGGAAAACAACATGCCGGCAAAGTATTCTATGATATTACAGGAAATAGAAGCGATAAAGTTACTATAAACTCTGACGGATGGGGTCAATTCTATGTAAATGGAGGTTCCTATTCTGTTTACGTTCAACAATAATCTCAATATGACTGTCAGCTTAGGCTGACAGTTTTTTATTTTATCCTACCTTTAAAGAAGACCTTGTTTTACTATGAAGTTACATAAATATAGAATAATATGCATAATAAGTTTAAGTTTGAAAATACTATGAGTATAATTTCAATGTAGGTGATGGAATATGAAAGTTTCAATTGGAAAAGCAGCAAAAGCAGCGGGAGTAACAGTGACAACTTTAAGGGAGTGGGATAAGGCTGGAAAAGTTGTTTCAGAAAGAACACCTGGGGGGCATAGAAGGTATGAAATAGAGTCTGTATTAAGTTATGCTAATAGAAATAAAAACTGTGATAAAATTACAGTTATATATGTAAGAATTTCCAAAGCTATGGATCCTGCAGAATTGGAAAAGCAAAAGCAAATATTACAGTTGTATTGTGCCTCAAAGGGTTGGAAATATAGGACAATCGAAGATATTGGATCAGGCCTTAATTATAACAGACAAGGCTTATTAGAACTTATAAAACTTATTGAAACTAACCAGTTAGAGAGAATTGTTTTGAATTATAAGGATAGGTTAATGCGCTTTGGTAACGAGCTAATAAAGGAAATATGTAAATATCATAATGTAGAAATTGTAACAATAACAGAGGATGAAGAAAAATGTTATGAAGAAGAATTGATTGAAGATGCTTTATCCATAATAACTATGTTTTCAGCAAAACTTTATGGCAGCAAAAGTCGCAAATATAGGATGGTTTTGGAAGAAGCTAAAAAAATATTTAATCCTAAGGATGAGAAAGAAATTCAATCTAGTAAAAATATAAAGAAATCTCAGTCTTGTAGTTAATAAAAGTTATATACATATGTTATATGTATGAAGTAGAGAATAATAAGCAAAAAAGATTACAAAATTGGAGGAAAGCATATGGATATGCTAGAGTTTCAACAGAGGGATTATGACAGACGTATGAAAGAGCTAAAAGTTGAAGAGGAAAGAATTGTAAAATACTTATCTAGCAACTCTGCTTCTATGACAGATGGGGAAGTTAAAAAGCTTAAACATACTTTAACAGGAATTAAAATGGAGCAAGAGGAGATAAATCAAATTATGGACGGTGGATTCTATTAATTTTTATATTAGATTTTGATTAATTCAGACCTTTCTTTAGGTAAGATAAGTGGTCTGAATTTTTTTATATACATAAATATATGTAATTTTAAAAAGTAAAAATATAACAATTATATCATATTAATAATATCATTGAAAAGCTAGAATTTACGTGACTTTCAATGACTTTTTTGATATAATATAAATGAAACTTATGTTCGGATAAGCTTGGAAAATTGAGGATACTTTTTAGTATATCTCTGCTTTAATTTACGTACAGAAATGGTGGTGACTCAAATGATAAATTCCAAGGCTAAAGAAAAAATAGTACGATTGTTTCATTTTTTGAAGCAATTTAATAATATAAAGAATCCCATTATTACTGATGTTAATAATCAGGTGTGGCGAAAGTGGTTAGATAATATACCTGAACATCGGTGTATTGTTAATAACATATATAGTAGAGAAATAGATGAAAGTCAAGAAATTTTAAGAGTGCGTAGACCGATATTAAAAGATTGCCCTGCTATGCCAGCTTCTTTAAAAGATTGGCTAGAAAAGGATTGGGATAGTGTTTATTCAGAAATTAAAGTAAAAAAAGAAATTAGGCTTTTTCAAAAAGACAGCAATAATGATGCAGGAGAATATAAAATTGAAAGATTTGAAGATAGTAAAGATAGAGTTGAGGATTTATTAAAGTGGAAAAAGGAAAGAGAGGCTTGGATAGAAGAGGAATTACCTGCTAGAGCTGTTGATGAATTGTTTAATTCTTTTTATGCCCTATATTCAAATATAAAGAAGGAAGGCGGGGAATTAGAGCTGATTTTAGGAGATGGTAATCTTTTGTATAAAGGAGATGTTTATATAGACCATCCATTATTACTCTGCCATGTTAAACTAGAATTTGATGCTGATGTACCGGAATTTAAATTAACTTATTCTGATAAAGGACTAGAAATTTATCGTAGTATATTATATTACATTGAAAATGTTAATAATGAATTACTGAAGGAAATTTACAGTGATTTCCAGGGAAATAACTATAGTCCTTTAGAATTCGAAAATACAAATTTATTTTTAAATAGAATGGCAAATGCGTTATCTTCAAAAGGGAGATTTGCTGAAAGAAAGGAATTTTTACAAGGGGATTTGCATAATCCCCAAATTTATAGAAAGCCAGTCTTATTTTTACGTAGAAGGAACTTAGGTTATGGCGTAGCCCTAGATACTATAATTGAAGATATAAATATTAATAATAAGGTGCCTAGCTTTTTAAAAGAAGTAGTAGGGATTGTAGAAGAAAATCCCTTTAACAAGGATACTGCTTATTTAACTACAGAACTAAACCCTAAGGGAATAGATGAGAATATTTTGTTAACTAAGGAAGCAAATAGGGAGCAATTAGCTGTAGCTAAATTTTTAGAAAGTAATGGAGCTGTATTGGTACAAGGACCACCAGGTACAGGAAAAACTCATACTATAGCTAACTTAATAGGTCACTATCTAGCTCAAGGGAAAAGTATTCTCGTAACCAGTTCTAGTGAGAAGGCTCTTTCTGTGTTAAAAAGTAAGGTACATCCTAGTTTACAATCTTTATGTTTAAGTCTTTTGTCTTCAACGGAAAGTAGACAAGAGATGGAAAAAAACTTAGATGAGATAAATGAAATAAGATCTAGACTAAATCCTATAGCACTACAAAATGAGATTGAAAGCTTAGAAAACATTAGAAAAAATCAAATTACTAGATTAGACCAATTACGGTTAAAATTAAGGAATACTAGAATAAATGAGTATAGACCTATAGTAGTTAATGGCAATGAATATAAACCTATAGATGCAGCAAAGTATTTATCAGAAAATGAAGATAGATATTCCTGGATACCTATGCCTGTAGAAAAGGGAGAGCCTCTTCCCTTGACTGAAGAAGAAATAATAGAGTTGTACAGAACTAATGGCTTAATTTCTCCAGAGGATGAAAAAGAATATTATTATAATAGACCTAAATTGGAAGAACTTATGAGTCCAATGGAATTTCAAAATATAATATTAGAAAAGAGTAAATTCTCAGAAGAATCTTTAAATAAGTTTACAGAATATTGGCGAGGCAATTTTATTGAGCTAAATGCAAATAATGGAATTGAAGAATTGAAGAATATTATAGCTCGAATAAAAAAGTCTATATCATATATTGACTTTGAGAAAGCTTGGATTTTGGAAACTATGGAAGCTGCTAAGGAGGAAGCACGGAAGAAAGCTTGGTTAAAATTAGTGGACCATATAAACTATGTGTATAATTTGAGTTTAACTTCTATGGAGGATATTATTAAATATAATCCTCAGTTTAAAGAACTGGAAGAAAACATTGATTTAAAGTTACAGTTAGAAAATATAATAAAAAAAATTGAATCTGGTGGAAAGGTTACTAGATTTAAT
>NZ_FMJL01000035.1 GCF_900095445.1 Clostridium sp. N3C | reverse complement strand
AAGGAGGTTAGTGCTATGAAAAAACTAAGTCACAAGATTATTGTAATGTCTATTGCAATCTGCCTTATCTTAGGAGCTACTTTATCTACAACTTCAATCATCAGTATCATAACCGCTAATAACAATTATCTTTCGGAATTGGATCAAACATTAAGAGATCAATATGATCAAAAGACTAAACTTCAAGTTGAAACTGCAATAAGTATGTTAACAAAAATAAGTGATATGGAGAAAAAAGGCAGACTTACTCATGAGGAAGCATTAAATCTTGGAGCAGATCTTTTGAGAGAGCTAAGATATGGAAAGGAAGGATATTTCTGGGCTGATACCCCTGATGGTACAAATGTGGTGCTTCTAGGAAGTGAAACAGAAGGTACAAATCGATATAATCTCCAAGATACCAATGGAACATTCTATATGCAAGAAATAATTAATAATGGCTTGCAAGAAGGTGGTGGCTTTTCTGAATATTGGTTTCCTAAAAAGGGCGAAACTGAACCTTCTCCAAAGAGAGCATACAGTATACTATTCGAGCCTTTCAATTGGGTAATCGGAACTGGCAACTATATTGATGATATAGATAAAGAAATCGCATTAAAAGAAGAGGAAATATCACAAAATACAAGTAAAATTATGATATTACTCTCTGTTCTTTTATTTACCATCTTGGCTATTGCTATAATTGCATCTGTTATAATAGGATTTAGAATTAGTAAACCTATTGTTAGCCTTACTGCCTTATTCAAAAAAGCAGAAGCAGGAGATTTAACTGTGAGAAGCAATTGTAACAACAAAGATGAAACTGGACAGCTTTCAAAGGCATTTAATAATATGATGAACAATATGATGACTCTAATAAAAGGTGTTAAAGAGCTAAGCTTTGCTGTATCAGAATCATCCCAAGGAATCTTAGCCTCATCAAATGAGATTAGCACAGCTTCAGAGCAAATAGCCCTTACCACAAATGAACTTGCAGAAGCTTCTATAAACCAGGCCAAATATGCTGAAAATAGTAACGCTAAATTAAGTGAAATATTAGACGGACTTAGTAAAATTAATGAAGAAATGGAAAACTCCAAGCAGCTTAGTTTAAAGGCAAACGAAATCGTTAACACTGGAGAAAAAATAGTTCAAAGTAATGAGGAAAAAACAATGATAACTAAAGAAGCTGCTATGAAGGTCAACAAAGTCATAGCTATTCTTGAAGAAAAATCAAATACAATAGGCCATATAGTAGAGGTAATTAACAGCATATCAGATCAAACAAATCTTTTGGCATTAAACGCCGCTATTGAGGCAGCTCGAGCTGGGGAAGCAGGTAAAGGTTTTTCAGTGGTAGCAGATGAGATTAGAAAACTTGCAGAACAGTCCAGTAGCTCAGCAAAGCAAATTGGTGATATAATAGCAGAAATAAAAGATAGTATAGACCAGTCAGTTATAGAAATAAATAAATCCAGTGTAGCTGTGGCAGAACAAGAAAAAGCTTTAACGGAAACTGTAAATGTATTCAATGAAATCTCTATATCCGTTGATACTATAACTGATAAAATCAAACAAGTTGTTGAATCATCAAATTTACTTAGTTCAAGAGCTACAGAAGCAGTAGAAGCAGCAAGCAGTATAGTATCACTTACAGAGGAGGCAGCATCCAGCACAGAAGAAGTATCCGCATCTACTCAGGAGCAGACCTCTGTTATTCATCAAATAGCCTCTTCCGCTAAGGATTTAGCAGAGCTTTCATCTAAACTGCAAAAGGAAATAGACAAATTTATAGTTTAAAATTAAACAAGCATTAATAATATACATACCCCCAAAAGTTAGACCTAAAACTCTAACCTTTGGGGGTAACTTTATTTTATTAAGTATAAATTTACCTATTTTATTTGAAAGAGAAATAGATAGTGGTAGAAAAACTATTAAATTACATAGCAACAATCCAAACACTATCACTAAAATCATAGTGTAGTTAACACTTAAAAAGGAGCTTCCTTCCATAATCAGTAACATCAACGAAATTAAATTACACCTATTATTACCCCAATGAATGTATATACTAGCACTTGAAATTAAATACACCAAAAACTACAGAAAGTAATATTACTAATAAGGCAACTATAAATATTATCCATCTTTGATATTTCAGTTTTTTCATCAATAAATTTTTCATTACTCCAATCCACTAAAGCATTTGAATAACTTCCAGGTATCCTGTCTACTACTGTTTAATGCTTCTACTTGATTTTGCCCATTTTCATAAGTCTTATAAATCTTTTCAACACATAAAATTTCATCTTTACTCATAGCAATGTATCTCCTAACTATTTTATGAACATGTCAATTAAATTTAGGAAAATAAAAATCCAAATATCCCAGCCAATATTCCACTTAATGTTTATATCACCAATTTATATATTAAATATCAACATAATTTATACTTTATTGCCTTTTTCAGGCCATATATGATCTTATAACTATTGTTACTTTGTGCATTATTGATTTTAACTTTATACTTTTTTATTTATTTTATGTATTATTAACACTCAAATCTCTAAAACTAATAAAAAGGTTGTGGTGTGTCATAGCAAAATTTAAATACCATATAAGATTAATGAAAAATCTTTCGAAGACTCAATATATTTAATTTACTTAAGGATATAAAGAGGGGCTCTATTATGGGAAGACGATTGGCAGAAAAGAGATTAACTCAGGCTTACAAAAATGCTAAAATCGAATATTTTGATGAAAGCTCTAAATATATATTTTTCAGTGACTGTCATAGGGGAGATGCTACCCCATCAGATGAATTTGCTAAAAATCAAAATATTTATTTATTTGCCTTAGAATACTATTTTAGAAATGGTTATACCTATGTGGAGCTAGGCGATGGAGAAGAGCTTTGGGAGCACTCTAATTTTAAACATATAAGGCTGGCCCACGATGAAGTATATACATTATTAAAAAAGTTCTACGACGCCAATAAATTGATTATGCTCTATGGTAATCACAATATATGCTTGAAATATAAAAGCTTTATAGAAAAGAATTATTATAAATTCTACGATGATTACAATGAGGAAGAAATAGAATTGTTTCCTGGATTAACGATACATGAAGCAGTAGTGTTTAAGCATAGAAATACTGGCCAGGAAATACTAGCGATACACGGTCATCAGGGAGATATAATGAATGACAAACTATGGGGCCTTAATATGCTTACTGTAAGATACTTCTGGAAATTTTTCCACTCAATAGGCTTTATTAATCCTGCAAGCCCCGTAAAAAATTCAGAACAAATCCATAAGATTGAACGAATTTACAAACACTGGATTAAGGCAAACAAGATTATGATTATTTGTGGCCATACTCATAGACCACACTTTCCTAAAAATAATGAATTACCATACTTTAATGACGGTTCTTGTGTTCGAGCTAGCGGTATACAGGGTATTGAAATAGAAAATGGGGAAATAAAATTAATAGAATGGCGAATAAGAACAAATTTATCTGGAGAACTTCATATCAAAAGAAAAATTTTAAGAGGACCTAGATCGCTAGAATTCTTTGATTTAAAGAATAAAAAATAAACCTCTAGTGCTTATAAAAAGCCACTAAGGTTTATTTTGCTGTATATTTTCTTCTACTAAATACTTTTCCTCATTTATAGTTATGTAAAATAAGTTCTAATTTCACCTATCTAAGCTCTACCTTTTCCAATGCTCTCTAACTCTTCAGCAGAATCCTTTATTTTTTCCATTAAGTTTCCTATACTTTCCATACCATTATCTTGTTCTGAAATTGTTGCTAACATTTCTTCTGTAGAAGCTGAATGTTCCTCTGCTATGCTTGCAATACTTTCCGCTTGCTCTTGTACCTTCTTAAATAATTCACTAGTAACTTCAACAATCTTTACTTCTTCTTCAATGCAATCATCTATGTTGTCAAAGGAAAGCTTTATGTTGTCAAAGTTCTTGTTCACCTTATCAACTATTATCTCTCCTTCTTTAACGGCCTCATTACCACCCTTTACCTCCTGTAAAGCAGAAGTAGTCTTGTCCTTTAATTCATTAATTATTGTGGAAATAAATCCGGCAGCTTCTGAGCTCTGTTCAGCTAATTTTCTAACTTCCTCTGCTACAACGGCAAAGCCCTTACCTTGTTCTCCTGCTCTAGCAGCTTCAATGGCAGCATTTAAAGCTAGAAGATTAGTCTGATCTGATATCTGGGTAATTGTAGTTAAGAACTTATTGATTTCATCCATTGATTTTTCAAGTTCTGTTACTGTTGATAAGGACTGGCTAATAGCATGCTTAATTATATCCATCTGCTTGTCCATATCAGATATGTGTTCAGCGCCTTCTTTTACAACCTCACTAGTTTTTACAGAAACCTCTGACATTCTATTTGAATTTTTAACTATTTCTCTAATTCCATCATCCGCTTTATCTATCATATTGCTGATATCTGTAATACTGGAGGATTGTTCAACAATACCTTTTGTTACTTCATTCATTGCAGACATCATGCCCTTACTTCCTTCTCTAAGAGCTTGAAGATTTTCATTGCAATTGTTTATACTGTCCTTTAAATCTGATGAACTCTGCTTTATTAAATTTACAATATTGTTAGTTTCTTCTATGGCACTTGTGGCATTCATTCCCTTTTTGATAGTTAATATAATTAAATCGTTACCCCATTTTGCACCAAAATATAGAACAAAAATACAAATATTACCTACAAAGACATCTAAAATAATTTCATTTATAAAATTATTTGGTAGCAAAAATGCAAGACCTACAGCAACCATATCTAATACAATTGCATAAGTGATAAGAAGCTTTTTATTCAAATATAATACAAAAAAACAAGCATTAATAATTATTGAAACAAAAAACAATTCTAAGTTTTTGTTAGAAATAACATCCATTATAATAAAAATAAAATAACTGTAACATAAAATATTACCTATTTGTGATTGGAACTTTTTAAGTTTAAATAAAACTGCAGCAACTATTATCCCTAATATAAGCACTATAAAATTAACACCAAATTTAACCGCACCAGTTGCTATTCCTATCAAAGCCAGTACAACCATTCCACACATTATATAGAGTATAGTTTTATTAACCCTATTTACATGATGAGATAACATATCATTTTTTTCCATTGCCACTTCACTTCCTTTATTTTAGTATAATTATATATATTATCGTTCATATCAAGTAATTATGAAGTGCCTTTAAATAAAATTAAACCTCTAGTTGCTTATAAAAAAGCTACCGAGGCTTATTTTTTTGGATTTACCTTCAAAATATACCCAATATTATCATATTTAAACTCTCTTTTTTGCAATACCGTCCAATTCTTCAGCGGAATCCTTTATATGTTTCACCAAATCACTTATCTTCTCAATATTGTTATCTTGCTCAGAAAGTGTTGCTAGCATTTCTTCTGTAGAGGCTGAATGTTCCTGAGCAATGCTTGCAATGCTCTCTGCTTCTTCTTGTACCCTCTTAAATAATTCACTAGTAACTTCAACAATCTTTACTTCTTCTTCAATGCAATCATCTATGTTGTCAAAGGAAAGCTTTATGTTGTCAAAGTTCTTGTTCACCTTATCAACTATTATCTCTCCTTCTTTAACGGCCTCATTACCACCCTTTACCTCCTGTAAAGCAGAAGTAGTCTTTTCCTTTAATTCATTAATTATTGTGGAAATAAATCCAGCAGCTTCTGAGCTCTGTTCAGCCAGTTTTCTAACTTCCTCTGCTACAACAGCAAAGCCTTTACCCTGTTCTCCTGCTCTAGCAGCTTCGATTGCAGCATTCAAAGCTAAAAGATTGGTCTGATCCGATATCTGAGTAATAGCAGTTAAGAACTTATTAATTTCATCCATGGATTTTTCAAGCTCTGTTACTGTTGATAAGGACTGGCTAATAACATGCTTAATTATATCCATTTGCTTATCCATATCAGATATGTGTTCAGCGCCTTCTTTTACAACCTCACTAGTTTTTACAGAAACCTCTGACATCTTATTTGTATTTTTAACTATTTCTTTAATGCCATCATCAGCTTTGCTTATCATATTACTGATATCTGTAATACTGGAGGCTTGCTCAACAATTCCTTTTGTTACATCATTCATCACCGCTATTATGCCGCTACTTCCTTCTCTAAGGGCTTGGAGATTTTCATTGCAATTATTTATGCTAGCTTTTAAGTCTGATGAACTTTTCTTTATCAACCCTATAATATTATTAGTTTCTTCCGCAGAAACTACCGCTTCTGTTTCCTTATTAATTGCCTTTTCAATTAACTCTCCGCCCCACTTTACAACAAAGTATAAAATTATTATACAAATGTTAACAGTAGCAGTATCTGTAATATTCTTCGCCATAAGTTCCTTTGGTAGTAAAAATCCAAGACTTACAGCAAAAAGATCTAATATAATTGCATAAATAAGAAGAAGCTTTTTGTTTAAATACAATGTAATAAAACAAACATTGATAATTATAAAACCTAAAAACAAATCTAAACTTTTGCTAAAAATAACATTTAATACGACAAAAATGAAATAACTATAACTTAAAATACTACCTATTTGGTATTCAAACTTTTTAAGTTTGAAAAGAACTGCAGCAACTATTAAACCTAATACAAGCACTACAAAGTTAATACCCAATTTAATTGCACCTTGTAATGTTGCTATAAAAATTAAAGCAATCATTACGCACATGACAGTAAGTAAAATTTTGTTGACCCTATGTATATGGTTAGCCAAAAAGTTTTCTTTTTCCATAGCCTCTTCACATCCTCCTTATTTCATAATTTACAGATATATTATATTAATATAATATTCCATTGCCCCTCATTACCTTTAACACTTCAAAATAATATTTTCTTAAATCCCTTCCATATCCCTTGCATCTAACGATAACATCCTTACTGATTTTAAATAATTTGTCATATTTGCATCATCATTAACAGGATAGGTAAATCCAAAGTATTCCCCCACCTCTTTACCTAGAATACGGAACAAGTCTCCTGCTACAAACATTGATCCCATATATTATCTTTATTGCTATCAGAATAAGTTTTAACATACATTGCCCAATAATTCTCATCCCTAGGTTTCTCTATCTTTGGCAAGCAATTATCCTTGTCTAATAGAGGAATTGTTAGCTTATCCTCAAAATATACCTTTCTCATATATTCTTTGGTCTGAAGTTCCTGACCCATTCATATAAACTGCCCTAATCCGTTAATCCTTTTGGGCTACCCCCAAGATTAACTCAAACATTTCTTTTTCACTTCTCATTGTCCCTCCAAAAAACTGAAATTATTACAAAATACAACTATATTATATACGAAAAAAAGTAAAAAAAATACTAGTTACTGTAACTTTCTGTTCATAAGCCTCCATTTCCTTAAAGTATATTATTAATATCTTCAAAGTCCTCAATATAGTAATCAGCATATTTTTTTATAGCATTATGCTGCTTTATATCTCTTTTTAGCAAGTAAACTGTTAAGGCAGTATTAATACCTAACATTTTTGCCCCTTTCAATTCATCAGCGCCACCATCTCCAATAAAAATAGAGCTTTCAGGATCAACCTTCATTTTTTCTAAGGCCCGCAAATATATTTCTAATTGAGGTTTTATGTAGCCTACTTCATAGGAAAATATGGTCTCATCAAACAAATCCTTTAAGGGGGATTCATGCCAATGCATTACATCGATAACATCAGCATTGCTAATTAGGCAAAGCTTCTTCCCTCTTGCTTTTAAATTATCCAGTACCTTTAAGACTTTAGGTTCCACTTCTATTAAAGCTCTTTTGTATCTCTCTTCCCTTAAGCTTAAAATTTCCTTCTTCTGCTGTTGGCTAACCTTTATTTTCATCTTAGCAAGTATATCATCAATTATCTTATCAGGGTTTTTAACCTTCCCTAATGCTCTTCTTCTGTACAATTCCTTATCTTCTGCATATCGTTCCCACTCTTCTTCTGTTATTCCTAATACATCATTTTCGTTCCTAAAAGCATTATTCTTCGGTTTGATCAAAGTAAAGAATAGGTCAAAGTATATGACCTTTATATCCTTTCTCATACCGAAACCCCACTTTGATTATTTTTAAATTTATATACTTTTGCTAATGCTTATTAACTACAAACTTATTTCATATATGACTTTTTAATCTTTTGATAAGGCTTTTAAAAGAAGTTGAACTAATTCAAGAGAATTTAGAGCTGCCTTTGCCATATTAATCTCAAAATCTTCTGCTCCACTTTCATCTGCACTATCTGATATAGAGCGAATAATTAGGAATGGAACACTATTAGCATAGCAAACATGGGCAACACTAGCACTTTCCATATCAACACATAGGGGATTAAATCTTTCTATTAAGTCCCTTCTTTCATTATGTGTAATAAAGGCCTCTCCAGTAATAATTCTTCCTGTATAGCATTTGCATGGCAAGGATAAAGAGTGAGCTACTTTGTTGCATAATTCAAACATTTTAGAATCTGGCCTAAAATATATATCCTTCATCCATGGATGATATTCTGTTAAAATTCCCGGCACCACATCATGATATGCTATTTCATTTCCAATAACTATATCTCCAATGTTAAGTTCTTGTCTTAAAGCTCCTGCCACTCCTGTTAATATAAGTTGTGTAACCTTAAACTTACTAATTAGTATTTGTGTTGCAATTGCTGCATTAACCTTGCATACTCCAGAAAACACCGCTACTACTTCTAATCCTTCATAAAGTCCAGTATAAAATTTCAACATAGCCTCTTCAATTTGAATTTTATTTGTCATCTTGTTCATTATAAAAGGCATTATCTCTCTTTCTGTTGCGCTTATTAACCCAATCTTCATGACCCTCCCCCATTTTCATTGCCTATTTATTTGTAAATAATATCCATATAAAATTATACCATTTCATCAAAAATATATAAAGAAAAAGCAACTATCCGTTTATTATTTCAGATAGTTGCTACCACTATAACATATTTAATTTATCTATCTTTCCTAATAATTATTTCGTTAAATTAGTCATAGCTACAGTAAACTCATTGTAAACGAACATATCTATCTTACTTTAACTATTTTAAATAAAAACTATATCTAAAAAGCCTGATGGCTATACTTTCATCACTCTTAGTCTGAAACTCCGTTATATATTCATAGCTTTTGTAACCATAGTCTACTCTTATTATCATGTCACAGGCTTCCTTAGTAAAAGAAATAAAAAACACCTCTATTTATGATTATTGACAAATAAAAGTGTTTTAATCAAAGATTCTTATTTAAAAACAACTTTAAACTCTTCACAAACTACTAGCATTTCCTCATCAAATTCAAGGCCATATTCTTTAAGTTCTTTTGAGAAAAAGTCTTCATGCACCTTTCTCCAATAGGATAAGGACCTATCTCCTTCCCCTTCTTTAAAAGCATGGTTATCTGATACTTCTATAAAAGGACAAGTGTAAACTTTAGTTGTTTCTGTTATACAAACAGCATTATTATCTCCATCTAAAATAATATTCAGCCCACCTACTGGAGGCAAAGGTTCCTTTTCAAGTTGGTACAAGGGATAGGCTGATGCAGTAGCTGTTTTGATACCTTCCACCACAAGTTTTGCAAGCTCCGTTGCCATTAAGGGGTCTGCTCCAAAACTCCAAGCTTCATAGGTCTTATTTTTCACCTTGTTGCTTTTTATATATAAATTCCACATTTCTTCTGCCTTCATATAAGATCACTATCCTCTTTAAATAAAATATATTTCATATCATCATAGGTTACTTCCAAGTGTTTAGCATAAAACTCACTATTCTTTACAAATCTAAAGCCACATTTTTCTATAACCCTTCTAGACTGATTGTTAAAGGTAAAATGGCCTATAGTTACGGCATCTAAATTACATTCCTTAAAGCAGAATCTAATTACTTCCTTTACCGCTTCAGGCATCAACCCCTTTCCCCAGTAATCTTTAGATAAAACATAGCCAATTTCTTTAACAGTTAAATCTGCATAGTTGCTATCATCGTTTGCCCAGGACCTATGCAAGCCTAGAGAACCAATTACCTTATTATTTTCTTTATAAACAAGCGCAAATACATTTTTTCCAGAAATAAAAGACTGTAATATTGCCTTTGACTCCTCAATGGATTGATGATGCCTCCAACCTGCTCTCTCTCCTACCCCTTCCACAGAAGCATATTCGTACAAGTCATTTAAATCTGCTTCCTGCCAAGGCCTCAAAAGCAATCTATCCGTTTCTAAAGTGATATTTGAAAGATCAATACTTATATCCATAAAAACACCTCTCATTTCATACTTCATTGTATGACTAATACTTTTTAAAATTAAATCCTAATAAATCTATTTCTTCATCCTTATCCAATCTTTTATCATAGTTTTTTCTTAGCTGGATTAAATTCAAATGATCAAATCCAAATTCTCTATATAGTTTTATAGCATTACTATTTCGTGGTACAACATCCACGAACATTGAAACCACTTTCTTTTGAGCCATTAATTCGTCTATCTTTTGCATAGTAAGTTTACCAATGCCCTTACCCCTATACTGTTCTAATATGAAAATATCCTCTAACCAAGCTACATCTTGTCCACCAAATCTTACATAAAAAAAGCCAACGGGTTCATTATCTAAAAATATATTGTAAATATGGCCTTCCTTTTTCCATTCCTCCAAAGTCTCTTTAGAATCTTCATCAGTTTGCCAATATTCTTTAGGAGCATTATTTAATCCCCTATGATAATTAAAAAATTCAGTAATCATTTTTACAGTAGTGAAAAATAAATCCTCTGAAAGTTCTTTAATCTTAATATTCATAACTATACCCCATTCTATTTCACAAAAATGCTCTTAAACAATAGTTTATTAAATTGATTAAGTGAAAACTATATTAAGATATAAATTCAAAGCAATAATCCTCTTGCTTAATAAACCCCATAGATTCATATGTCTTTCTTGCAATATGATTTTCTGATGAAGTTTGTAATACAGGTATTTAATATCTTTGTTTTCAAATCATCATTTATAAAGGAAATATGCTTTATATATCTTATCCTCGCTGTATTCTGCAGAATCATTTTTCACTAATTATTTTTTCAAAATAACTTACATCAGGAAATTAATTTTTTATACAATACTCTATAGCTTCCTTAATGTCATAGAACTTTAGTAAAAATTATCTCTAAAGGCTCATTGTCTAATAATAAGCTACCAGCATCCTTATAGTCAAATTTTCTATAGAAATGCTGGGCTTCTTCGTTAGACATGGTAGATGTCAAAAGTAACTTATATCCTGAAAATCACTTTTCTCTGCATAGTTAATTATCATCTTCATTACCTACTTTCTGTATGGCCCTCTATGCTTTCTTATATCAAACAAAGGCTCTATAAACCAATACTTTAAGAACTTTCCTTCTTCAAGTAGTTTTAAAACTTCATCCTTACTTGCCCATTTCACTGCTTGTACCTCTTCATGTTGAAGATTTAAATCTTTAATATCTATTTCCCTTTCAACAATATAATAATCATGGAAGCCATGTTCAGAGTTAATAGTAAAGAAAGGTCTTTCCTTTGACAAATCAATTTTATAGCCTATTTCTTCAAAAGTTTCTCTTTCAATAGCCTGAGTACTACTTTCTCCTGCTTGGGCACTGCCAGAAACAGTAATAGCCCACATATTAGGCCATTGCTCTTTCCATGCTTGTCGTTGTTGAATCAGCAGCTCATTTTTTGAATTGAAAATACAAAGATGAACTATAAGGTGAAAATCGCCTTTAGCAAACTCACCGCCTCTCTCCATAGTTCTTCCGGTTAAATTTCTGTTTTTGTCATATATATCCCATAATTCCATAATGACCTCCTCCATAAAACATAATAAAGTTTTTATATATACCCAAATATTATTGAACAATAATACAAGCATAATTTTCATAAGGCATTAGGCTCCAAACCTTCCCAAGGCACCATTTCATGAAGAGTAAATTCTAATTCCATGGTCACTTTCCTTTTTCCAATTTTGATTACTAAATATAATACCACTATTAATCTTACACTCCAAGACCATGAAAATTTATTTTCATCAAAATAAAAAGGACATGGCCTCTTTAACCACATCCTTAATTTAACTAAAATCATTGTACTAATAGTTTTTTCTATACTATCTCTAAAAGCTCTTCAAAGCTATCCATAATATAGTCATATTCGTTAACTTCTCCAAAACCATACCTAGCATAAATAAAAGGTATACCTGCAACCTTTGCCGCCTTCTGGTCTCCTGCTGTATCTCCAACATAGATAGAACTCTTTAAATTATTTCTTTCCATTACTAGCTTTATGTTTTCCCCTTTAGTTAAACCTGTTCTTCCAGGATTCTCAAAATCTACAAAGTATTCTTCAAGCTTATGAGCTTTAAAAAAGGCCTCTATGTATCCACATTGACAGTTGCTTACAATAAAAAGCTTATACTTCTTAGACAGTTCTTTTAAGACCTCTTCAAGCTTAGGAAATAAAACTCCTCCCTTCACTTCAAGAAGCTTACACTCATCCTCACAGCATTGTTTAATTATATTAAGTCTTTGTCTATCATCTAGATCTGGAAATAACTTTACTGCAATGTCCTCTATGGTTAAGCCCATTACGCCTTTTATATCTTCAACTGTCAGTTCCTTTCGGATTTCACTGAACTTTTCCATGGTTTGGTTCCAAGACTCAAGAACCCCTTCCGTTGAATCCCACAGGGTACCATCTAAATCAAAAATTATACTATCAATATTCATAACTCTTCCTCCGTTAGCTTTAGTAGGATAAATAGAAAAACATCTATATACTCCATTATAACTTAACTTATCTTTCCCAGTAAATCTTCTATCTCATCCTTTAATTGCTCAGCATCTATAGAAAAGCCACCGCCAGCGGTATCTGCAAAGAGTAAAACCTTGCACTTATCTCTCTTCATACCCAACAGCCAATATTCTAGAAATTCATATAAGTCCACCGACTCTATCTGAGTATCCTTCCACTGATTTTCCTGGCAGTAGCGTGCAAAGTCATAAGATGGCCATATAGGCATAGCAAGGTTACCTTTAGAATCTTTAATTGTTATCCATTCATTATTTTGTTTTAGTCCGTAAACACACTCTGTCTCTACTGCCTTAGTTAAAAAATAAATATGCTTTCTATCTGCCCTTAAGCAAAATACCTCTTCAACCTCACTATAATCCATAACAAGTCTCCTTTATGCCAGTACCCTTAATTTAAATAAATACTGTAAATAATTAAATGCATTTTAAAGTAATAATCACTAACTCTGGCTTATTGAAAAATCTAAATCCAGCTTTGCCACTACCTAATCCCCGGCTAACTATCATACTGTTACTTCCAGCCTTATAAAGTCCTCCATCATATTTAGGAAAGAGCTCCTTTTCTGGAGAAACCAAACCACCTACAAAGGGCAACCTTACCATACCACCGTGCATATGACCGCTAAGGGTTAAATCTGCTCCCCAAGTAGAATATGTATCAAAATATACTGGATTATGTGTAAGAAGAATATTAAAGTCTTTTTCTTCAGCTTCTCCTAATATCTTTTTTATCTGTTCTGTTCCAAAATAATATTCTTTCGTATTTTCATTTGACAAATCCCTATAATACCTAAGATGAAACCATAAACCATAAAAGTTTATTGATTTCCCTTCCTTTTCTATAGTAATTTTTTCATTATCAAGGACTTGTACACCCAAACCATCAATGTAAGCCAGCATTTCCTCTAGAGCTTCCTCATTCAAATTCTGTTCATGGTTACCTACAATATAATAAACAGGGTACTTGTTCACCAACGATACTGCTAGCTTATAGAAAACACTGAAATCAGTTTCTTTGCTGTTAATCATATCTCCAGTGATTACAATGAGATTTGGAGCTACTTTATCTATGACCTCTAGCAACCTTCTATTATCTTTTCCAAATTCTTTGCTATGTAAATCTGATATTTGAAGTATCTTAAAACCATCAAAGCTATTTGGTACTTGGGAACTTTTTATTACATTTTCAGTGACAGTAATCATTTCATTGCTTACTACCAATTCTATGATAAAAAGCAATATCACTGTCAAAATAATTACATACCATCTTTTTTGTCCCTTTTTCATTTGGCCTCCTATCATAAGTTTTACTAAAGAACTCCTTTAAATCTACACTTTAAAAACATGTTAATAAATCATTACAATCATTGCAATTATTAGTTCTTATTTAAAAACCAATATAGGGTTCCCACTTCAACTATTAACCTATATATTCTAAAAAATACTTTACAATTTCATATTCAGTGAATGTATAAGTTAATTTCAGTAATGGAACCCTATAAAGACTCAAATACATAACCTATTTTCTAGGAGCTACTCCTAGTCTTTTTTCTATACTTCATCCTTTGTATAAAACCATTTTCTTCCTAAGATAAATTATGCTTTTGCTATTTATCTTTGCCGTTCCTAACGTTTATAATTTTGTAGCTTAATATAATAACAGCAAAAATAAAAGTTACAGCGTTTGCTGCTATTAAAGCAACATCTGAAATTGCTAGTCCATAAATTAACCAAAAAAGCACACCAAGAGTGAACATAATATACATAACTAAAGATATACTTCTTGTATCCTTAGTTTTTATAACTTGAACCGCTTGAGGAACAAAGGATAAAGTAGTTAAAACAGCAGCAGCAAAACTAAATATTACCATAATTTTATCTCCTCCTGGAGATTATTATATCACATAAAGAGCATTATTTACCTATGTCTTGTCGAATTTTATCTAGTTTTCTTTTATTCTAAACTGAATCACAACTCTGCTACTATCTACAGAGAGGACAATAATACTATAATCCAAAGTTTGTAGCAGCTGTAAAAAGTCCTTCATATCATCCTCAAAGACATATAAGGTTTCCATTGCTTTAGTTTGTATAGCATAATTAGAACCGATTTTGGCCAAGGTTAAGTTTTCCCACTGCTTTACATTATAATTATTGTTCTTTAAGGTAATAGTATTGTTCCTTTTTGCTAGCAATTTTACCTGTTGTTCATAATGTTCTTTTAGAGCTTTATTTTCTTCAAGAAGCTTGTCTAGATAAACTGCACTCCTATCCTTTAGAAGCTTTTCTTTTTCAATCTCCTCCTTGAGATTTTGGATCTTTTGCTCAAGGTCTTTTAACCTTCTTTCTTTTAATTTATAATAGAAATTACTAAGAAACTTTAAGTTACTGTTTTCTCTCTTTTTCATAGATGCTCCTTTATGTTGAAAGAATTATTTTAATATATGGTGGTGATTTTTATGAAAGACTCTTTAAAGGATAGTATATCAAAAATCCTATATACTACAAAATCCTTAATAGACAAAACAGAAGAAAGCATAAAATTCGAAAGCAATAAGAGCAATATAATTAAGGCCCTTTATAAGCCCCTTTTGGAGAAAAAACAAGAAGAAAAGAATAGTCTTTCGCAGGAATTAGAGAAATTAAAAGAGGAACATAATCAGTTAAAAAATCAAATAAGAAAAATACAAGGGGAAATAGCCCATTATAATAAGAAACTTAATGCCCTAACAAAATTTCAATATTTTATATTAGATCATAAGTAAAAAATACATGGGCTCTGCCTTAAATATATCCCCAATCTTTATAACTGTTTATATTATCCTTAAAGCTATTTAAAATTCATATTTATTTTTCATATGATATAAACCAAGTAAAGGTCCTTGATAGTATCTATCAAAAGTATTGCTCATAAGCCTTTTATAAGAATCATATATTATTTCTATATGTTCCTCTCTTCCTATTCTCCCTAACACAAAAGCCATTACCGCTTCACAATAAGGATACTTTATTTCACTTATTATTTCTGCCAAATTATTAGCATACTCCTGTCCATAGGTAACAATGATTCTAGCTCCATTTTCAATAAACATGTCATTTCCACTTTTCTTTAAATCTTCTAGCAGCCGTGGAATAATAGTTTCTTTATTCTCCATCAACTTTAATATAAGCTTTTCGGACGCTATAGGATTCATCGGTTTTCTAAGCATATTGTATAAATTATCAATATGGCTTTCTTGTTCCACCAAAGCATTCTCAGCTTCCCACTTTTCTTTATTCTTTATCATAGTTGCTTCTAAGTTCTTTTTAATTTCTTCAGTGGCAGGAAATAAATTTAAGCTAAAGTCCAATATATAATATGGACTCCTTCCATCAAGCATATTCTCTTTAAAAAACTTTGTACTTAAATTTTTATTAACAAATTGTCTTATTTCTTTTGTTTGAATTTTGCTCATATTAATTTTCCTTTCTTTACAGCAACTTTTTCAGCATAAGGTTCTTATAAATATATTATCATGTGAAAATAAATATATCCATTATACAATAATAATTATACTGACTCTGAAAATTCACGTCAATTTTTACCATAATATCTATCATTATCTTTCCATCTATAAAATCAAAAGTTGACAGAAAAAGCTTTCAACTTTATCCATCAACTTTTTATAAACAAACACTTATTCTTTCTTAATGTACACAAAAATCACAAGGATCTGAATGCTTTGATTTTAAAGCTTCCTCTAAGGTAGTTTCCAGTATAGTTTTGCTCCTGGAAAGGGTTCTGCAATTTTTATCATAATGATAAGACTTTCCTGAAGGAGTATAATACACTATTTTGCTTGCGGAACTATTTGAGTTACTTTGTGAACTATTATTGCTTGTGCCATTGCTTTTATTATTTGTTGTATTACTGGTTGTGCTATTTGAGGTCTTATTTTCTATCTTATTTGTTGAACCGTCCCCGGATCCTTCCACTCCTTTGTAGCTGCCTGCATTAGTATTGAAGGTAACTTCACTACCGTTAGAAGTTGCTACTATGGTTCCTTGCTCATCGGTTCTATATACTGGTATATTTCTGCTCTTTAATCGGTTCATCACATCCTGAGATGGATGTCCGTAGCTATTTTCTTTACCGACAGATATCACTGCATACTTGGGCTTTACCTTGTTTAAGAAAGCCTCACTTGAAGAGGATTCACTGCCATGATGACCTACTTTTAGCACCGTTGCTTCTAGATTAAGGCCCTTAGATATCATTTCTTTTTCACTTATCGTTTCAGCATCTCCCGTTAATAGGAATGATGTGTTTCCGAAACTTACTTTTAATACTATAGAGTAATCATTAGCATCTTTATATTCTGTGCTATTAGGTGCCAAAATAGTAACGGTAGCCTCTCCTAATTTAAAGCTTTCTCCTACAATAGGTGCAGTGAGCTTTAGTCCTTTATTTTTCACTGCTGTTACAAAATCTCCAAAGGTTTTTGTAGTTGAATTTTGCTTTGGGAAATAAACCTTTCCAACCTTAAAAGAATTTATTATATAATCAGCACTACCAATATGATCTTCATGAACATGAGTTCCAACAAAATACTGTAATTCGCTTATTCCTTGTTTGGTAAGATAATTTTTTATTGTACTGGCATCGCCAGTATTTCCCCCATCAACCAACATTGCTTGGCTTCCTTGTTGTACTAAAATGCTGTCTGCTTGGCCAACATCTATAAAATGAACCTTCAATTCACCTTTACTCTGTAACGTATTTTCTTCTGACACAGTTGTAGTCTTATCCAGTTGCTCTTCTTCCTGTTTATTAACATCTTCACTAAAAGTTTTATTTTGATCTATATCAGTTTTTTGTGTTGCAAGTTTTTGTGAAGTTTCTTGATTGGTTATAGGTACATTGCCACAACCTGCGAAAGCAAAAAGTAAAGTTATATAAGTTATAAAGATAAACCACTTACTTTTTAATATTTTTTTCAATTACATACCTCCTTTCATATAACATTATTATATTACATATTTCGATGAAGATGTGGAGAATTGTCGAATAATTATAAATGTAAATATCTGCAATACCTTTATAGGAATATATAAATCAAAATATATTTTTAGTTGTTAATGTAACTTTTGAGAAATCTGCTATAATTAATTTATAATTTTATAGCTAGGGAGGAAGAATTCATGGCAGTACAATTAAGAGAAGGTTGGATGAACTTATTAAAGGATGAATTTGAAAAAGATTATTATAAGAGGCTTCGAGCATTTCTTATAAAAGAATATGCCACAGGCACTATTTATCCAGATAAATATGATATATTTAATGCCTTAAACTATACAGACTACCAGGACGTAAAGGTAGTAATATTAGGTCAAGACCCTTACCACGGTCCAAATCAAGCCCATGGCCTTAGTTTTTCAGTTAAACCCGGCGTTCCTGCTCCTCCTTCTTTAATGAATATATACAAAGAATTAAAAAGCGATTTAGGCTGTTATATACCAAATAACGGCTATTTAAAAAAATGGGCTGATCAAGGGGTGCTTTTGCTGAACACTTCACTTACTGTTCGTGCTCATCAAGCCAATTCACATAGAAATATAGGGTGGGAAAAGTTTACTGATAGGGTTATCGAACTTCTCAATGAAAGAGAAAAGCCTATGGTATTTATACTGTGGGGGAATAATGCTATATCTAAAGAAAAGTTAATAACTAATAAATCTCACTACATAATTAAATCTGCCCATCCAAGTCCACTATCCGCTTCAAGAGGTTTCTTTGGTAGCAAACCTTTTTCAAAGGCTAATAATTTTTTAATTTCCATTGGAGAAAGTCCTATTGATTGGCAAATAGAAAATATATAAAAATAGGCTTTTGTTTGCAGGTTTAGATAGCAAACAAAAGCTCTATTTAATTTATCTTAACATAGATAGTAATGCATCGGGAATTCTTTCTAAGGAAGTCTGCCTTTCAACAGCTCCAATATTATAGGCTACTCTAGGCATTCCATAAACTACCGAAGACTTCTCATCCTGTCCAATAGTTCTAGCTCCTTGCCTTCTCATGGATAAAAGGCCTTTAGCACCATCATACCCCATTCCTGTAAGAATGATGCCAACAGCTCTGCTGCCGCATTCCTTAGCTACCGATTCAAATAAAACATCCACTGAAGGACAATGTCCATTTACCTTTTCTCCTTGAAAACATTCAACCTTATACAGGCTTCCTAACTTTTTAATTCTCATGTGATAATTGCCGGGAGCAATTAAAACCTTACCTTGCTCTAAAACATCTCCAGTCTCTGCTTCTTTTACTGAAAGATTAGTTGTTGAATTTAACCTTTGTGCAAACATATTAGAAAAAACCGCTGGAATATGTTGAACAATTACAATACCAGGAACAGTGCTTGGAAGTCGACTTAATATATTGTAAATAGCCTCTGTACCACCGGTGGAAGCTCCTATAGCAATTACCTTATTTGAATCAATTATATTATTACTTGTTTTATTATTAGATATAGAAATATTAGGTCTTATTGACACCTTAGCGGAAGCTGCTATCTTTATTTTTGCTATAAGGTCAATAATCAGTTCTTCCACCGCCTTAGGGGATTGAATATCAGGCTTAGTAACAAAATCTACTGCGCCGGCATCCATTGCATCAAATACTGCTTCACTTACTGTACTTACAACAATTACTGGTATAACATATTGAGGGAGTAATCTACGAATAAATTCTATTCCATTCATTTTTGGCATTTCTACATCACAAGTCATAACATGGGGACTAAATTCTAAAATTTTATCTCTTGCTTCAAAGGGATCGGATGCCGTTGCCACCACTTCTATATTAGGATCTGAATTAATCCCCCTTGATAAAACTTCCCTAAATAGCCTACTGTCATCAACTACTAGCACCCTTATTTTTTTATCTAGACTCATCTCATCACCTGCCTATTCTTTTCTATATACAGCAGGCATTACATATTTATATTTGGTGTGTGCTCGGTCTAAAGATTCGGAATGTCCTATGAATAAATATCCTCCACTTTCCGTCATATCATAAAACTTATTAACTAAATCTATTTTTGTTTTTTGATCAAAATATATCATTACATTTCTACAAAATATAACATGAAACTTTCGTTTAAAGGGAAATACTGGCTCCATAAGATTAAACTTTCTAAAGATAACTTCTTTTCTTATCTTATCTACAACAATACTATTTTTATCATTTTGCCTCTTAAAATAATTTAACCTCCACACAGATGGTAATGCCCCTATACTATCATTACTATATTCACCTTTTATTGCAATATCAAGGACCCTGCTAGAAATATCTGTGGCTAAAATTTTAGTGTCCCATATTCCTTTTTCTTTACCGAAAAATTCATCTATAAGCATAGCAAGGGTATAAGGTTCTTCACCGGTAGAACATCCCGCACTCCATATTCTTAAATCCTTATTAGTTTCTGACTTCTTTAGGTAGGGAAGAACCGTATCTCTAAAATAATAAAAGTGATCTGATTCTCTCATAAAGTAAGTATGATTAGTGGTAATTTTATTAATCATAGTATTTACAGCATTACCGCTCTTATCGGATATTATATAATCATAATAATGGGAGAAGCTAGTAAACTCCTTCTCTATAAGTAGATTTTGAAGTTTTCCCATTATTAAAGCCTTCTTTTCCTTTTTTAAATGTATACCATAATTATCCTTTATATAGTCTGCCAGCTGTTTGAATTCTTTATCCGTAATCTTTATCATGTCGTACCCCCCTTTTTAAAAAAGGGGCGCTTTTAAGCTACCCCTAGCCAATATTAATACTTACCAAATTCCTTGTCACTTAATGCAATTTTAGGTTTTATAACCTCATCATCTTCCTTTGTAGATGTTGGAGTACTATTGCTTTCAGTCATTCTTTCAAGCATCTTCAATACTTCTGGATTTAATTCATCAATGTCATTATATTTTCTAACATTCTGCTTTATCTTAAACTTTTGAACTAATTCCTTTAATAAGCTAGCCTGACCAAACAACTCTTCACTAGCTGCTGCAGCTTCTTCAGAAGTAGCTGAATTAGTTTGAACAACCTCTGATACTTGCATAATTCCTTGATTAACTTGCTCTATAGCAATAGCTTGCTCATTAGAAGCAATAGCAATGTTGTTTACAAGGTCTGCTACCTTTTCAATACTAAGTAGTATTTCACTAAGGGCTTCAGCACTAAGCTTTGCAATTTTGGTGCCACCTTCAGATTTCTTTATTGAATTCTCTATTAAATCAGTGGTTTCTTTTGCAGCATTTGCAGAACGAGCTGCAAGATTTCTTACTTCCTCTGCTACAACGGCAAAACCTTTACCGTGCTGGCCTGCCCTTGCAGCCTCTACCGCAGCATTGAGAGCCAAAATATTAGTTTGGAATGCTATATCGTCAATCACTTTAATAATCTTAGAAATATTACTGGAAGCATCATTTATCTCTTCTATGGCTTTTAGCATGTCTTCCATTTGCTCATTGCCCTTCACAGCGTTTATCTTAGCACTTTCAGCTAATTGGTTAGCTTTGTCCGCATTTTCTGCATTAAGTCTTGTCTGTGAAGAAATTTCTTCTATAGAAGCAGTTAACTCTTCAATGGAGCTTGCTTGCTCTGTAGCACCTTCTGAAAGAGCTATACTTGAAGCGGACAACTGTTTTGATCCGGATTCAACTTGCTCAGCAGCATTATTAATATTTCTTAAAACTTCATTATTATTCTTAACAATTTCAGCTAACTTTTTGCCAAGCAAATCATTTTCAGACCTTATAGGTACATCAATAGTTAAATCACCGGAGGCTATTCTTTCAGCAACTAAAGCCTGTTCTCTAATATTAGTAATCATTCTTCTTAGAGCTTCTGCAAGACTGCCAATTTCATCTTTAGTATCTGCTTCTACGCTAACATTTACATCACCTAAAGCAATTTTATCTGCCACTGCCACCATTTTATTAACCGGTCTACTTATAGTGCCTGCTATAAATAAGCCAAGGGCAATAGCTATAACTACACCAATTGCTATTATTATAATCATGGTAATCGTTGATGTTTTAGCTGCAACACCGTTTTTTTCTGCCGCTTCTCTAGCAAGGTCCTTAGTTAAATTCATTAAATCCTCTGTTGCAGATGTCACTTCTCCAACTATTCTTGCAGCTTCACTATTAAGTAGTTCACCTCGAAGTTCATCCATTTTACTAGCCTGCGCTAACTCAATTAATCCATCTTCATAAACAAAAAAGTCATTTATGGCCTGTTCTAAATCTTTGAATCTATCCATTACCTTCTGATCTACTACAGTGGCCTTAAAGGCTTCCATATTATCCAATATAACTCCATCGTATTTCTGAATACCTTTTATAGCCTCTAACCTTTCATTTAGATCTTGCCTAACATACAAACCTCTTAGTTCTACACGTAATTTATTGTAGTTTATAGTTACATCTGCTAAATGTGGTAATGAAGCTGTATATCTCTCGTACAATTCATTATCCTTTTCGCTAATATCTCTAATATTAACAACACCTACAACACCTACAGCTGCAGCAATTATAGCCACTACAATAAAACCAATTATCAACTTTGAAGCAACCTTTAGATTATAAAACCATTTCATCATAGTGATCACCATTCCTCTTCTATAGTAATTATTTATAGAACTTTTTCCCGATTAATATTTTTTACAACGCTTCAGTTAAATCCTCAATTTCCTCTTCCGATAAAAGCTTCTCACAATCAAGGAGAAGTTTCACACTTTCTCCAACTTTGCCAATATTTTTTATATATCTGTTACTAGAACCTTTATTCAACTGTGGCGGGTCAGTAATATTCTCATCTCCAATGGTAAGAACTTCTGACACGCTATCAACTATAAGTCCTACAGAAATTTCATTAATATCAACAACAATAACGCAGGTTCTATCATTGTAGTCTATAGGTTCCTTCTTAAACCTAAGTCTCATATCTATTACTGGAATTATCTTTCCTCTTAAATTAATTATTCCTTTTACATACTCAGGTAGTTCCGGAACTTCTGTTATTGTTTGAATACCAATAATTTCTGTAACATACTTAATCTCTATTCCATAACTTTCCTTTCCTAATGAAAATGTCAAATATCTACCTTTCTGAGTATCCTCTTCCATCTCTATGTTATCCTCTACTATATTAGCCATCTTTACGTCTCCCTTCTATTAATGATTCATAAGTTCTGCTACATCTAGGATCAAACTAATGCTTCCATCTCCCAGCAATGTACAACCTGATATTCCTTTTACCTTATTAAATCTTCTAATGTATTCTGGTAGGCTCTTTACAACTACTTGCTGCTCACCAATAAGCTCATCTGCAAATATGCAAATACTTTTCTCCTCATGATTAACCATAATCATAATTCCCTCTGGAATATTTGTTACTTCAGTTTTAACTTTATATAACTGATGTAATCTTAAAATAGGATAGCATTCCCCTCTAATCATAATCATTTCATTACCATCTGGATCTGTGATTATATCTTCTTCCTTAGCTCTAAAAGATTCTTGAATGCTTATAATTGGTAAAGTATAAGTTGATTTTCCTACTTTTATGGTCATACCATCCATAATTGCAAGAGTAAGAGGTATCTTTAATGTTATTGCAGTGCCCTTATCTGGTACACTATCAACGGAAATAGTTCCTCCTACTGTACCAATATTTTTAGCTACAACATCCATTCCAACGCCACGACCAGAAAACTCTGTTACTTTATCTTTAGTGGAAAATCCTGGCAAGAATATATAAGAGAAAACTTCCTTATCGGAGATTTCACTTTCATCCCTATTTACTAATCCATTTTTTCTAGCTCTTTCTAGTATCTGCTCTCTTCTTAATCCTTTTCCATCATCTCTGATTATTATTAATACATCTCCACCTTCATTTTTAGCTTCTAAAGTAACAGTTCCTATCTTAGGCTTTCCTTTTGCCTCTCTCTCCTCTGGGGTTTCCAAACCGTGATCAATAGCATTTCTTACAAGATGCATAATAGGATCAGAGATATGTTCAATAATATTTTTATCCACCTCTGTCTCTGCTCCTATAATATTTAACTTAACTTCCTTTGACAGTTTCTTAGACATGTCACGAACAATTCTATACATCTTTTGGAAAGTTGTCTCCAATGGCACCATTCTTATAGACATAACGATATCCTGAAGTCCATTAGTAATCTTCTGTAGCTGTTGGGCAGCTTTGTAAAAGTTTTCAAGAGACAATCCCTTTAAATCTGGATTCTCAACTACCATGGCCTGAGAGATAACTAACTCTCCAACCATATCCATAAGTTTATCTAGCTTGTTTACATTTACACTAATAATACTCTGCTGACTGCTAGAAGACTTTACATAATTTTTATCTGCTACTTCCTTCTTTTTAGGGCTGTCCATTTTTTCTTCTCTAACAGTATTTGCTCCAGCTTTCTTCTCTTCCAATACTTCTTCCTTACTTTCTCCTTGAGTAAGTTCAAAATCTTTCATTAAAGGAGTCTGGACAAAGAACTTATGGAGTTCTTCATAGCTTTTATTGCTTTTAAAAGATATACTGATGCCATTTTTCCGAATAAGGTCTGTAGAATTTTCATCTCCAAAAATGTCCTCTGGAATATGCTGAACTTCCTCCGCTATATCTTTAAGATTATTTATTAAGCTATATGCACGGACATCCTCCATTTCACAGCCTTCTTCAAAAATAACCGTTGCCTTATAATTATTTAAAGATAAAACTTCAGAACTTTCAGAAACTTTATCGTCCATCTTTTCATTAACAGTTTGATTTATATTATTTTCCACTGAATCTTTGCTTATATGGTCATTATTTTCCTTTAAGGTAAAAAGAAACTTTTTTATATCATCAACAAGGATAGATGGATCACCATCGGCATCTTTCTTATTAGTGATCTTATCCACCTCACTTTTTATAAAATCCAATCCCTCTAGCGCAATATCCGAAAGCTTTTCATAATTAAGCTCCACCGGGCTATTCTCACGAAGAAAGAAAAATAAATCTTCAATAGAATGGGCTACCGTTGTTATATTTTCATACATCATCATTGCAGAAGAGCCTTTAATTGTATGCATAATTCTAAAGACTTCATTAACGCCTTCTTCTGAGAAGCCTCCTGCCGTTTCATTATCTATTATCACTTGCTCTAATTGTTCAATAAGTTGATTGGTTTCAAATAGATACATATCCAGCAAGGCTTCCTGATTAAAACTATTTGACAATTGAATTCATCCTTTCTAAGAGGCTGCTTAAATTCCCAAGACCTGTGATAAAGTTTTTACTACATGATCATCTTTAAAAGGTTTTACTATAAATGATTTAGCTCCATTCATTATAGACTCTCTCACAAACTTTTCCTGGCCCATAGCTGAAACCATAACTACTTTCGCATTAGGATCAATTTTTTTTATTACCTTTAAAGCGCCAATACCATCTAATTCCGGCATGGTAATATCCATAGTAACAAGATCTGGCTTAAGTTCTACAAATTTTTCTACACCAACTTTACCATTTGGAGCTTCACCAACTACCTCAAATCCATTATCTTCAAGTATAGCCTTTAAGGACATTCTCATAAAAGCAGCGTCATCAACAATCAGTATCTTTTTCATTTCATCATCTCCTTTGTTACTTCACTATAGAAAAATGGTAGACAACTGGTATTGTCTACCATGATAAGTTACCATTTATTTTGGCAACCTGACAATCATGGCAATAATCATTGCTTTAGACTGATAGCTTTGCGTCTCCATCTTTCAATGGATTTGCTTTTAACCTTCAAACGTTTGCTTAATTTAATATTTCTACAAATTTCATCTCAACACACTGCTGTTATATTATATAATAAAGCCCCATTAAACTCTTATTATAGCAAAATTATATCATTTTATATTTGTAAAAACAAGGCGGATATAGTCGTTTTTATGTATATTTTTAAAACAGATTTAATTTTATTTTAAAATCGACAAAAACTTTTTAATTTTTATTTTTTATAAATCCTTATCATAAAAAAATAGCGAATTACTTAAATATTAAGTAATTCGATAGAATAATTAAAGAATTCTTAGACTAACAAGCTGCTCTAAACATTCTTTATTTCAACAACTTCATAGCCTGCATCTTCTATAGCAGCCTTTATAGCTTGGTCAGATGCATCTCCTTCTATTAATGCAATTTTTGAATCTAAGTCTACATTAACCTTTGATAAACCTAATTCTTCTAAAGCAGCAGTTACATGCTTAACGCAATGCCCACAGCTCATTCCTTCAATTATAATTTTCTTTGCCATATTAAAAATCTCCTTTCTAAATATATGTTCTATATATATTAAACAGGAAAATACTATTTATTAAAAACTTTTAGTCCTCCCTGTTCACAGGCTTAAATCTTTTTAATCTTAAAGCATTTAATACTACAGATACTGAGCTAATACTCATAGCTGCACCAGCTATCATTGGATTTAATAACCTTCCACCAAAGGCATACCATACTCCCATAGCTATAGGAATACCAAGGATATTGTATCCAAAGGCCCAGAACAGATTTTCCTTTATATTAGTTATAGTTTTCTTGCTCAATTGAATAGCTGTTGCTACGTCCATAAGATCGCTTCTCATAAGAACTATATCCGCAGATTCCATAGCTACATCGGTACCAGAACCTATCGCTATGCCTACATCTGCCTGAGCTAAGGCCGGAGCATCATTAATACCATCTCCTACCATAGCAACCTTTATTCCATTACTTTGAAGCTTTTTAACCTCATTAGCCTTATCTTGAGGCAGCACTTCTGCTAGTACTACATCTATTCCTACCTGTTTAGCTATTGCCTCTGCAGTTCTTTTGTTATCTCCAGTAATCATAGCTACCTCAATACCCATTTTGTGAAGTTTCTCAATAGCCTTTTTACTACTGGACTTTACTGTATCTGCCACCGCAACTATGCCTTGAAGCTTATTATCTATAGCAGCATACATAGGTGTCTTTCCTTCCTCAGCCAACTTATTTGATATTTCTTCAAAGTCTTCTAAGGATACATTTCTTTCTTCCATAAGCTTTCTGTTTCCAAGAAGCACCTCTTTACCTTCTATATTAACTTTAATCCCCTGTCCAGGAATAGCATTAAAACCTTCTCCCTTTAAAAGGTTCATTCCTTTTTCCTCAGTAGCCCTAACTATAGCCTCTCCTAAAGGATGCTCAGACCCCTTTTCAGCACTAGCCGCTATTTGTAAAAGATAGCTTTCATCTATTCCTTCTCCAGTAATTATATCTGTAACCTTTGGTCTTCCTTCTGTAATAGTACCAGTTTTATCAAAAACTATAGTTTGAATTTTATGGGCAGTTTCCAAAGCCTCACCGCTTTTTACAAGCACCCCATATTCTGCCCCCTTACCAGTACCAACCATGATAGCTGTAGGTGTTGCCAAACCTAAAGAACAAGGACAAGCAATAACCAATACAGAAATAAAGATTGTTAAAGCAAAGGTAAGATCCTTTCCTGCTATATACCAAGCTAACCCTGACAATAGAGCTAATCCAATTACTATAGGCACAAAGTAACCAGATATTATATCTGCCATCTTTGCAATAGGTGCCTTAGACCCTTGCGCCTCTTCCACCAGTTTAACTATTTGTGCAAGTGCAGTGTCTTTACCAACCTTAGTAGCCTTATACTTAATAAAGCCCGCCTTATTAATGCTTGCACCGATAACCTTATCCCCTATTTGCTTTTCTACAGGAATACTTTCCCCTGTAAGCATAGATTCATCAACGGAAGTTGTGCCTTCTATAACTTCACCATCTACCGGTAGCTTCTCTCCAGGTTTAACAACAATGATATCACCAACTTCAACCTCATCTACAGAAATAAACTCCTCTTTACCATTTCTCATTATGGTAGCAGTCTTAGGAGCCAAGCCCATAAGCTTTTTTATAGCCTCTGAGGTTTTACCCTTACTAACAGATTCTAAATATTTTCCTAAAGTAATTAGAGTAAGAATAACCCCTGCAGATTCGAAGTATAAATTGTGAACATAATGGTGATGGCCTTCAAATATCATAAACAGGGAATAAAAGCTATATAAGTAAGCCGCTGAGGTTCCCATAGCTATCAAAGAATCCATATTAGGGTTTCTCTTTATTAAGGTCTTAAAACCTACTCTAAAAAACTTGTTTCCTACAACCAGTACCGGCGTTACCAATAAAAGCTGTATAATAGCATAGCTTTTCCCGCTGCTGTCAGGAGAGATTATGCTTGGTAGTTTTAAACCTAGCATAGGCCCCATAGCAATAATAAGTAGCGGTACAGTAAAGATAGCAGATATTACAAACCTCTTCCAAAGGCCTTTCATTTCTGCTTCCTTTTTAAGTTTATCCCTATCCACAGATACCTCATCATCCACCGCCTTGTAGCCTGCCCTATCTACAGCTTTTTTAATATCTGATAATCTCAGTTTTGAGGAATCATAGCTTACATTTAGATTCTCCGTAGCTAAATTTACACTGGCACTTTCCACACCATCTAGCTTGGAAACAGCTCTCTCAACGGCCCTGGAACAAGCGGCGCAAGTCATACCTTCAATCTTAAGTATTTTTGTTTTACTATCAGTTAAGGCCTTATATCCAGCCTTCTCTATAGCTGACTGTATATCTTTTACTGTAACCTTAGTCTCATCAAACCTTATTAAAAGCTTTTCCGTTGCTAGGTTTACAGAAGCTTCCTCAACTCCTTCTAGCTTTTTAGAAACCCTCTCAACAGCCTTGGCACAGGCTGCACAAGTCATTCCTTCTATCTTTAAAGTTTTTTCTGTCATTTCTCCCCCTCCTTTTGGGTTAACATATTTATGGCCCTGTAATTATAATTAGCTAAAAACTACTACTTATCCATAACCTTGCTCAGTATTCCCATTATCTCATCTATCTTTTCTTCTCCATTGCCATGAGAAAAGGCATCCTTTACACAGTGAGTCAAGTGTTGCCTAAGTATTAATAAATTAGCCTTTTTCAAAAGTGCCTGTGCAGCAATTATTTGATTTGAAATATCTACGCAATAACGACCCTCTTCAATCATTTTTATAATACCCTCAATCTGTCCTTTAGAAGTTTTTAAGGCTTGTAAGGCTTTTTTCTTATCGTTATTCATTGTCATCACCTGCATCTTATTATTTAACACACCCCACCAGTGGGGTGTGTTCTCAATATAACATATTACATTTGCATTTTCAATAATATAATTGATAATTATTCTCACATATTTTTCCCATTAATCTTTAATTTAATTAATAGTTGAAGGTGGATCTTTAAAAATAAAAAAGCTTGCCTTTTTATAAAAAGCAAGCTGGTCTAAAAACATTATTTTAATCTAAAGGTTTTTGGCGCTACCTTATAAGTAACAATTAAAGCTACGATCATATAGATAATAGTTACTGCTGAAACTCCTAAGGTAAAATAATAAGAAGATGTTTCTATGTTTAAACAAGCCCAACAAAGCACATAAATTATACCACTTACTATTTTAAAAGCCGGACTCTTTATTGTTAGCTCTGCAGTGTAAGGTTGTATAACATAGTACATAAATAAGTGATGTATAGAAAAGAAAGCTGCTAAACAGATTATACATAAGAATAAAGGTACCATGCTCATGAGCTTATGAGCTCCACCACAAATTATAAACATTCCTGTCAATGCTAAACATATGGCTACAGCAGGAATAAGATTTAACACTAATACCTTTTTTATTCTTAAAGTAAAATTACTTAAAATAACTTTAGGTTCCCTGTAAAAGGCATATCTTAGCAAACTTGCATCGCAATTATAAAACATAGCCTTGCAACTTCTTTCACCGGTAGAAATAACATACATCCAAAATACAAAGGTTGGTGTGCTATTAGGAAGTATAGCCAAAATCTCTTCCTTATCTGCGTTGCTAATAGGTGCAAAAATTAAAACTACTGCAGTTATCAAAAATATAGCAGATATTATATACAACCTATTTTTCATAGGCTTTACCATTATTCTTCTATGTCTATGAAAGAACAAGGCATTTAGATAATCATAGCCAGTCTTTTTATCAAAAAGATTAGTTTTCAAATCTTCAGTATCCATTTTTTTATCATTTATTTGCACATCTGCAAATTCCAAATTCTTTATTGTAGCTTCTACTTCAAAAACATTTTCTTTATTAATAAAGATCCTTGATAGTTTTTTGTATTGATTATATTTAAACATATATGCAAAAGCTGCAATGGCAAGGGCAACAACTCCTATTATAAATAAACCATTAAACAACACTGTTTGAAAATTTATTGGACCTAATACTGCAGGCATAGCATAGGCCAAAAGTAGCCCTATTATAATAATTGAACCGGTGGCACAGTCACCTTTAACTTTTTTAGTTTTTTCCCACAGTAAAAGTATGATACCCTCTACTATAAACCTAAAAGCAATAAGCTCAACTAAGAGTGTTATAGCCTTTAAAGGTGACACTCCGCCCATCAATCCTATTAAAATTATAGGAAGTAAGAAGCAAATAAAATCTTTAAAATTTCTAAATATTATTTGGCTTAAATAGTAGTTCCTAGGTTCCTCTCTCATTAATACTATCATTAAAAATCCTTTTTTATCTGTCTTGTCCATTAATACATCACGTATAACAGGCCCTATAATAAAATTTAAAAAGAATAGTATATGTATAAATATAGGGCCAACACTAGCTTCATCTTTTGCTATTAATGATGCTGGTAAATACACCATGCTTGCTAAATATAAGGCTTTTGTAATAATAGCAAAAAGTATTGAAAATACTTCTTTTACTATACCTAAAATAAGCTTTGCCTTAGTTTCTCTATATATCCCTTCCGAAATATGCTTTCCTATTAGTGGAATTCTTCTAAGAAAGTGAACGAAATGATTTGCTCCTTCTGCAAAGGAAACCTTATAACTGTTTATAAAAGTATTAATCATTTTGACTCTCCTTCAAAATCTCAATAATCTTTTCTTCAAATTCAGAGCTCTTTAAGGCATCACTTTCTATTTCCTCTAACATTCCATTATTTAAAACAACAATCTCATCACATAAATCTGTTGCCAACTGTAATATATGGGTAGAAAATATAATTATATGATCATTTTTTATTCTCTTTAATAAATTTTTAATTTCTAGAGCTACCACCACATCAAAAGAGGTTAGAGGCTCGTCTAGCAAAATAATAGGTGGCCTTGTTATTAAAAAGCAAAGCATCTGCATCTTATTCTTCATACCATGGGAATAGCCCTTTATTAAACGATGCCTGTCCTCTTCACCTATATCAATAATATTAAAATACTCCTCGATGGTAAAAGGTTCTTTAATTTTATCCTTGTTAATATCAATATAAAATTTTAAAAACTCATATCCAGTTAAAAATTCAGGCAATACCGGGTGAGAAAAAACATATCCCACCTTAGAATAGTCTATTTCATCATAAACTTTCTCCTCTTCAATAAGCTTTATACTGCCAGAATCCTGGTCCAATTCGCCGCTTATACAATTGAAAAGAGTGGTTTTTCCTGCCCCATTTCTACCTAAAAGACCATAAATTTTCCCCTTTTCAAAGGTAAAGGATGCTCCTTTCAAAACTTGTTTTTCACCATAATTTTTCTTAATATCCTCTAATACTAATTTCATCTACATCCTCCATAGCATAAATCACTAAATTTTAATTAAGATAAAATCCCTTGTTTTACAATTATATCATAGTTCTTTTAAATAAATAGTACATTTTAAAAAAAGAACCTTTGTATAGAACTAGCCTTCCATAATCAAAGGTTCACTTGCTTTATTTAAAAAAGAATTTAAAAAATCTCCTTTTCTGCTTATTAGCTTCATTTAGCTTGTTAATCAATTCCTGTCGTATATTTCTTATATGTTCATTTCTAGGATTTAGTTCTAATATTCTATCACAAACTATGAGGGCATCTTGATCTAAGTTTCTAAAAATTAATAGTTTAAGTTTTAAGCGAAGTACATCTACGTTATTGCCATCCAATTTTAAAGCAATAGCACATTCCTTTTCTGCTTCTGCTATTCTATTTAATCTATATAAGGCCCAACCCTTGTTTTGATGTGCAATAATATAGTCCGGAAATATTTTGATAGCCTTATCGCAATTCTCAATACACTCTTGAAACTTACCCACATTATATAAAGAAAAACTTATATTTATATATCCATCTGCATCTTTAGGCTCTAGTTCAATGTACTTGCTATAATAGTCTATGGCTTCTTCATATTTATTTAAACTATTTAAGCAGTGTCCTATAGAATAATAATAACCAGCCACCGCCGGATTATAGCTTACTGCTTTTTTATATTCCTCTAAGGCCTTATCCAATGTCCCCTGCTCTTCCAAGGCAATACCTTTTAGGTTATAAAACCTATCTAGGTATTGTAATTGTAGTCTAATAGCTTGATCTGCCACCGCTATAGCTTCCTCAGTCTTAGACAAACTCAATAGGCACTTAATTATATAAAAGTAGGCAGCACTAAAATTACTATCTATCTCAATTACCTTTTCAAAGACTTTCTTAGCTTCCTCATATTTTTCCTTATGATGTAAACATAAAGCTTTTAGGTAATGATAATCAGCCTTGTTTTCATCCTCCTCAATAGCCCGATTACAATTCTGTATAGCTTCCTCATACCTTTTTAAGTACATTAAGGCCCTAGCCTTTTCATAGTATAATTTGCTATCTTTTAATCCGTAGCTCATGGCCCTATTAAAGACTTCCAGAGCTTCATCTAGTAAATTTATATCTATAAAGGCCTGCATTTTTATTATATAAACTTCCGTAAAGTATAGGTATTTATTTAGTGCTTCTTCACAGGTCTCTAAGCACTCCTCATATAACTCCAAACCTAAAAGAGCTGCTGCCTTATTTTTGTATCCATAAGCAGCATTAGGCTCTAACTCTATAGCAGTATGGGCACACTGTAAGGCCTCCTTATATTTTTCTAGCTTATTAAGTATATAAGCTTTATTATTATAGGCAGAAAAGTCTGCTCCATTTATTTCTATAGCCTTATCATATTGCTTTAAAGCATTATCATACTTTCCTAATTCCTCTAAAATATCCGCTTTAAGAAAGTTCAATTCATAATTATCTCTATACTTGCTAAGAGCATAACATACTGTAACATAAGCTAAATCATAATCCTTCTTCATAATCAATACTCTGCAATACAAAGAATAGCTTTTAGCAGTACACGAAGGTTTTGCCACTAGATCTTTTAATAGATTATAGCTCTCCTCTAACTTAAAAGTTTTAAAGTATGCCTCTGCCAATCTATACTTTTCCATATCATCTAAAGCTTCAATTTTTTTATTAAAACTATCTATGTAAAAACTATAAGCAGAATTTAAGATTACTCTTATGTCTTCTCTATACCTCGAAATATCATCTAACTTCTCTGCATACTTTATAGCTTCCTCATAGTTTTTCATAGATATACAGCATCGCGTTATGGAATAATAAACTCCTATAACTTCCGGTTCTAACTCTATAAGCCTTTTATAGTCTTCATAAGCTTCTTCAAGCCTTCCTAGTTTAGAATATAGTTCTGCCCTATAGAATATGGCATCAAAATTATGATTATCTTTTTCTATAATTGAGTTAAAGGTATTTAAAGCTTCTTCAACTTGCCCATCAGTTGCTAAATATCTACCTACTAATACCTTTAACCTTGGATGATCAGGGCAAATCTCCTCTGCCACCTTAATAGAAGTATAAGCAGTATATAAATCAACTTCTTCTATAACATTTCTTAACTTTGCTAATTCACTAATAAATTCGTCTTGCCTATTATCCTTACAACTTTTTAAAAGTTCATAATCAAAATTGCTTTTGTTATTGATTTTATAAACAACAAAATCTATGAACGGTCTTGGAAAATGCCTATACAAAGAATCCCTTTTAGCTTTCCAAGAAAAATAACTATCGAATAAGCGCCAAACCTCTGTAGGGAAGTTGTAATTATCCATGATGAAATTTAATATCCTATAACTTACTTCCTTTGAAGTTTCTACATTGTAACATATATCCCGTTCTAAAATACTAATCCAGCTATCTAGATCTAGTCTTCTTTCAAAAGATCTATAATTATCCTCAAAGTCCTTCATAAATTGCTCTATGGGGGATAAGAAAAAGGATTCATCATATTCCTCCTTTGCCTTCTTTAAAGCTTCTTCATAAGCAATTCTCAATCTTTGAAAGCCCTCTGGATCTATCTCTGGAGAGTATTTTGCAAGTAATCTAGAGTAGGCTCTTCTTATTTCTTTAATATCTTTAGTAAAAGAAATGCCTAATACTTCAAAAGCGTCCATTTAAAAATCCTCCCTACCTTCAATAGAGTCAAAGGTATCCTTTACCTTCTTTCTCATTTCCTCTATTTCCCTTAAATCTTGCCTTTCTAATACATCTTCGAATTCTTTTAAAATATTTCCTATCAATTGCCTTGTGCTGCCTAAACTCTCTTGAAATAATCTCTCACCTCTAGCTATTAACAACTTATTTTCATGGTTTTCCCTAGGATGAATTTTTAAATGGGATAAACTTTCTAGACGCTCTGCAATTTCTTCCTTACTCATATTCCCCGGATTCTTTTCTATAACCATACTACGTTTTACACCAGTAGATAAGACTGTAACTTCCACTTCTAAAATACCATTAATATCATAGGTATATCTTATATCTACAGCCTCTTCCCCTGCCTTCCTTGGAGGTACAGGTATATTTAATTCCCCTAAATAAATATTATCCTTGGATAATCGGGATTCACCTTGAAGTATTTCTACGTTTATCATAGTTTGATTGTCATAGACAGTATATAAAGTTTCTACTCTACTAACGGGAATAACTGTATTTCTCTCAATGATAGGCAAGAAATAACCGCTTTCATAATGACCATGAGCCTTTTTTACAGATATTGTAGTACCTAAAGTATAGGGACACACATCTGTAAGAATAATCTCTTTTAAAGCAGCATCCTTACCTTTCAAAGCAGCTTGCACTGAAGCTCCTAAGGCAACTACTTCATCCGGATTTATATTAACGTAGGCCAGCTTACCAAAAAGCTTGCTAACAAAATGTCTTATTACCGGCAGTTTAGTAGCTCCCCCTACTAGTATTATAGATTCTATATCACCAAGCTTTAAATTAGAATCATTCAAAGCTCTTTCTACCGGTTCTCTTAACCTATTTAGGAGACCTTTTACACTCTTTTCGTACTCTTCAATAGTTAAATCATAAGTTAATATTTCATTATGGATAGCACAAGTCATAGTAACATGGCGGCTTTCCCCAAAAGCTCTCTTTGCTACTTCAGCTTCCTTTCGCAACATAGCATAAGAAACATCATCTAAATCTTCCTTTCCTATTTTATGATGATTTAAAAACATATTTATTAAGACTTCTGTAAAATCCTCACCACCTAAATAGTTATCTCCTGCCACTGCCCTTACTTCCATAACATTATCAAAAAACTCTAATATGGATACATCAAAGGTACCTCCTCCAAGATCAAAAACTAATACCTTGGTGTCGTTCTTTCTATTATGTATACCATAGGCTAAAGCTGCTGCAGTAGGTTCTGTTATCAGCCTGTCCACCTTTAATCCCGCTAATTCCCCTGCCCTTTTAGTGGCCTTTCTTTGAGCATCGCTAAAATAAGCAGGTACACTTATAACTGCTTCACTTATTGGAATACCTAAATAATTTTCTGCATCTTCTTTTAAGGACTTTAATACTAGAGCAGACAGTTCCTCTGATAAAAATTTCTTATCTCCAAGCCTGTAAATCTTTCTAGTACCCATTGTTCTCTTAAAAACAGAAGCACTTAATTCTGGGTGAGTTATCTGTCTTTCCTTTGCAATTCTCCCCACTAGAATATCTCCATTGTCATCTATACTGACTACAGAAGGTGTAAGTGCCTCTCCTAAAGAATTTGGAATTATCACAGGCCCATCCTCGGTCCAGTAGGATATAGAACTATTTGTTGTACCCAAATCAATACCAATACTAACCATAGCATACCTCTCATATTATTTTTATCTTGGTAATTTTTTACACTTATAAAAATATTATAATATATGCAATTTAAAATTCCAAGGAAAAGGTCAAATATTATCAAATTGCTATAACTACACAATTATAAAATATGAACAATAAGTAAAAGGGACAGCTAATGTCGCTGCCCCTTGAATTTTTACTTCCCAATAAATGGTCATTAAAAAATCTTTTTTATTTATTTACTTACTACTCATACCTGTATAAATATATATGGCATCTCTTAAAAATTTAGCAGTTCCTGGCTGCTCCTTATCGTAATATGCGGTAAATCTTTCATCCTCCACATACATTTGAGCTAATCCTGCGTGAGCTTCTTTGTTGTAATATCCCCAAGCCATAGAAATCCACTGTTTGTGTAAATCTGCCGCCTTCTGGGCTAAGTCGCTTGCTGGATCTCCGCTTTTATAAGCCTCCGCTAACACCATCTTTATTTCCCTTTCAAGGCCTATCATCTTATCATAATCTTCTTTTGACATATTTTTAAAGGCTTTATTAGACCTTTCAACGGCATCATCACCATACTTTTCTCTTATCTCCTTACCATACTTTTTCTCATTTTCCTCTATAATCTTATCCTTAAAGCCTTCAAATTTTTCTGCATTGCTCATATCAATTCTCCCTTCTTCTGATGCGATAGTCTTTTCTACATTAACTATCAGCATATCAATTTGCTTTCTTTTCGCAAGGAGCTTTTCCCTATGCTCTTTAAGTGCAGCAATACTATTAAAGGAAGGTGAGTTTATTATGTCCTTAATGGCTTCTAATCCCATACCTAGCTCTCTATAGAAAAGTATTTGCTGTAATTTATCTACCTCTTCCTGTCCGTAAATCCGATATCCTGAAGAATTGATTCTCGCCGGCTTTAGAATCCCTATTTCATCATAATATCGTAATGTCCTAGGACTAACACCTGCTAGCTTACCTAATTTCTGCACTGTATATTCCATATTATCTTCCCTCCTTGCTACAAGAATAGCATATACCTTTACGTAGCGTTAAGGTCAATATCTTTTAAAAAAACTTTTTTAATAACCTATTACTTCACTGGCTATAGAGCTATTATATAGTTGATACATAATATTTTAAGAATCTTGTCACTTTTTATTAATGTACAAGTTAAAATTAATATTGTATATTTTTAATATAAATACTCTATACAAATATTCATTTAATTTTTTCATAGTGAGGTAATAGTTATGTGTAATATGGGCACCAGCGCCGATGTTTTTAACCCTCAAATTTTATATGCCTTAAACTGTAAAAATAAAGATTATATCAAGACATGCTATCACTGTCATGAAAATCTAGAATTGAGTTATGTACTTTCTGGTACTGTAACTTATAATGTTAATAACACCATATATAAACTAAAAAAAGGGGATTTTTTGATTTTTAATCCTGGTGTTTATCACGAAGAAATGCTTGCTCCAGGGGAAGAAGTTCATGAGCTACATCTAGGTATTGATAATATATTCATTAAAGGTCTTCCTAAAAATTTCTTGTTAAAAGAAAACTCTTCATCTCTAGTACATTTAGAAAAGTATAGTGAGGAGTTTGATTCTTTAATCCATCAAATAGTAGCTGAAAAGGAAAAAAATGAACCGGGCTTTGATATACTTCTCAAATCCTATTCTATGCAACTAATTGTATTACTGCTAAGAGAAACCTACTACGATGGTGGTATGCAGGAGCCTTCCCCCTTAAGTTTTAAAACTTCTGAAAAATCTACTATAGTTAGAACCATAATTGCCTATATGAACAAGAATTATAACGAAGATATTTCACTGGATAAGGTAGCTAAAACAACATATTTAAGCCCCGTTTATATATCAAAGGTTTTTAAAGAGGAAACAGGCTATTCCCCAATTAATTATCTAATTAGTATCCGCCTTAAAAAATCTAGAGAGCTGCTTGAGTCTGGAAATATTTCTGTAAAAGAGGCTGCAGAACAGGTAGGGTACAAGGATGCCTACTATTTTAGCAAGCTGTTTAAAAAGTATTACGGTTTTTCCCCCTCAAAGTTAATTAAAGCTACTAAATAGCCAATAGAAAAGACATATCCTTCTTTTTAAGGACATGTCTTTTTTATCGGCTATTATTCCGCATTTATAGTATGCTTCTGAAAGTCAAAACGATTTGTACCCCATACTCCCAATAATATAAGGGCGGATCCAACTATATGATATATTTCAAAGCTTTCATTTAGAAACACAACACCTGCAATTATAGATACAATGGTAGATATGTTTGAAAAAACTGACGTTCTGGCTGCCGGTAACTTTGATAAAGAATAATTTATCATAAAATAAGCAACTACAGAAGATAATATACCCAAATATAGTATAGATGATATAAATGTACCATCAGTTAAAGGCTTAAAATAGGATCTAATATCTCCTTTTGCCAAATAACTGCCTATAGATATAGCATTAAAAACTATAAAAGCCTCAAACATCATAAAATAAGTTATTTCCATAGGGGTAAAATATTTTGAAACCTTTCTTGACATTATATTAAACCCCCCTGCAGATAATACCGCACCTAGTAAGAGTATCACTCCTATTAAAGATGTTTCACCAGTTTTTGAATCTCCACATACTGTTATGAGCATAACTCCAGATACAGAAACAATAATGAAAAACACCTGCTTTTTGCTTGGAACTTCCTTTAAAAAGTAGGCACCTAAAACTGTGACTCCTATTGGTATTAAGGCAATCATTAAGCCTCCCACAGAAGATGATGTCAGCTTAATACCATAGGTTTCAAAAACAAAATATATAACAGGCTCTGCTAAGCCCAAAATAAGCAACCACTTTATAGGCTTATTCTTATAGTTGACCTTAATTATCTTTAATATGATAAGTATACTCATTATAGTAAAAGCGATAAGAAATCTAAAAGAAAGCAGTACAAAAGGGCTTGCTA
>NZ_FMJL01000029.1 GCF_900095445.1 Clostridium sp. N3C | reverse complement strand
CTATTCCTTAATTTATATAGCCTTCTCATCAGCCCTAAGCGGTACTTACAACAGTGCCTGCATTGCAAGAGATGCAATATTAGAAGAAAATCCAGATGCAGATATCTCTATTATTGATTCTAAATGCGCTTCTTTAGGCTTAGGATTATTAGTTTATAACGCTTGTGAAAAGTTAAAGACAGGAGATTCCAAGGAAGACGTTGTTAACTGGGTAGAAAACAGCAAGTTAAAATTAAACCATTGGTTTACGGTAGATGATCTTCATCATCTAAAAAGAGGAGGAAGAGTTTCCTCTACCAGCGCTATTTTAGGAACATTACTAGATATTAAACCTATACTTAAAGTTAATACAGAAGGTAAGCTAGTGCCTGTTACTAAGGTTAAAGGAAGAAAAAAATCTATCAAATCCTTGGCAGATACATTAAAGGAAAGAATTATAGATCCTGAAAATCAGGTTATAGCTATAAGCCACGGAGATTGTGAAGAAGATGCAAGATTGCTTGAAAAGCTCATCAAGGAAAATGTTAAGGTTAAGGATGTTATCATCAATTATGTAGGACCGGTTGTAGGGTCCCATTCTGGCCCTGGAACCATTGCCCTATTCTTCTTCAGTAAAGATAGAGGAGATAATTAAAAGAACAGATGATCTATACCGACTTCCAAAAGTTAGACCTAAAGCTCTAACGATTGGAGGTCGTTTTTTTATGGCAAGATATTCTTTTGATTTCTTTTTTTTATACTTCTTTAACTTTTATTTTAATTTATAAGCATGAACCTCTCCTTCTCTTCTAATATAAAACAAACTATTTAACCGATAATTTATAGGTTAAAACTAGAATTATATAAAGTTTTTCAATTTCATTCTATATAAAGTATATTAAGTTTTTAATTGTATAATCAAAAATAATTTTATATAATATACATTATTTAGTGATTGTACGCATTTTAATAATTATTTGCTAAAGGAGTGATTTATGTTGAAAAAATTATTTCAAGTATTCATCTTGTCTTTAGTTTTCTTAATATCATCAGTTGTTCCAGTTCAAGCGTATAGTGGGAATAGAATGGAAGCTATAGCTCCAATTGATGCTGGTAATAAAATACAAGCTATAGCTCCAATTGAAGGCGGCAGTGGAAGTTCTTTCAGTGCATCCATTAAAATTGGGACAGCAGGATATGGTGTGGTTGATGGTAAGTCAAATGGTGTATATTATACTTTATCTCCAGGTACAGCAATAGTACTAATTAAAAGTATGAATGGTGCAACTAACTCTGATATACTGCTTTATCGCGGTTTAACTAAAGTTGGTGAAATTAATAATATTACCAAGACAGGAACATATAAGTTTAATATAACAACAACATCAAGTAATTACTGGCTAAAAATATATGCATGGGGTGCAAGTGGAAATACTGCTTCAATTAGTGGTAATATTTATTAGTAAAACTTAAAAGTATACGAAGATGTTCTCAATGAACGGACAAGCAAACTCAAAAGTTATTAAAATAGCCAAGCACCTCATTTTTATCTTTTATATATTTGTTTTATTTTATCTTGTATTGTTAAAAGGTGGAGATGCAATACATATAGCAGCTCATTTTAGGGGACGCTTGACTTGGTTAGAAAAGTTAAACACCATTAATTTTATACCTTTTAAGACTATCGCTTATTATTTAAGTAGTGGACAAAGTTATCATATTGTACTAACCAACTTATTAGGTAATATTCTAGCCTTTTGTCCCATGGGTTTTTTACTTCCTATGTTGATTAGCAAACGAAGAAAAATGATCTATACTTTATTTATTACTGTTTTAATTGGATTATCTATTGAAGTTTCTCAATTAATTTTTATGCTTGGAAGTTGTGACATAGATGATATGATTCTATATATTTGTGGTGGTATTTTAGGCTATCTAGCTTACGTTGTATTCTTAAAATTGCAAAGAAGTCTTAAAATATTGGAAAAAAGCGAAACTGAGATATCAAGAGATTTAACTGAACTCTAAATTGATATGATACTTCCAAAGCAGACTGTCTAATTAATTAAAAAATCAAAAAAGATTAGGATGCATGGCTTCTTTGCAATATGGAAACCACGCATCCTAATATCCATAATACTCTAATTAATTTGATTATCTACTTGTTATGTGGCAGTTCAAAAATTAACTTCCCTAAAAAGTATAATTTTTTTGCTAACCTCAACAACAAATTCCATAAAGCTTCTTTTATATCTTGCAAATCCTATCTTTCTGCAAAAAGCTCTGAAATTTTTACAATAACCTCAACAACCTTCTCTAAGGACTGGATTGGAACATATTCATACTTTCCGTGGAAGTTCTCTCCACCAGCAAAGATGTTAGGTGTAGGAAGTCCCATGAAGCTTAATCTAGAGCCATCAGTACCTCCTCTTATAGGTCTTACTATAGGCTTAACCCCAACGGCTTCCATAGCTTCGAAGGCAATATCTACTATATACTTAACCTCGTCGATTTTTTCCTTCATGTTGTAGTACTGATCATTTAAATCTAGTATAACAGTTCCTTCACCATACTTCTTATTCATCTTTTCTACAAGGTCAACTACAAACTGCTTTCTTCTTTCAAAGTTTTCTCTGCTAAAATCTCTAATTATATAATGCAGGTTTGTCTCTTCTACTTCACCATGGATGGAATTTAGATGATAGAAACCGTCATAGCCTGCGGTTTTTTCTGGCACCTCATCTGCTGGGAAACTTCCTACTATCTCATTGGCGATTAATATGGAATTTACCATCTTTCCTGCTGCATATCCAGGATGAACATTTCTTCCCTTAATCTTAATTTTTGCGGCAGCTGCATTGAAGCTTTCGTATTCTAATTCTCCTACTCTACCACCATCTACAGTGTAAGCTAAATCTGCTCCAAACTTTTCTACATCAAAGTGGTCTGCCCCACGGCCAACTTCTTCATCAGGAGTAAAGCCAATCTTTATAGTACCATGCTTTATTTCTGGATGGGCAATTAAATATTCCATAGCACTAAGTATACCTGCTATTCCAGCCTTATCATCAGCCCCTAATAGAGTTGTTCCATCTGTAGTTATCAAGTCCTGACCTACATAATCTCTTAGTTCTGGAAATTCACTAGGTGATAGTACTACATTTTGATCTTTATTAAGTATTATGTCTCCGCCATCATAGTTCTTTACTATCTGTGGGTTAACATTTTCTCCAGTCATATCTGGTGATGTATCCATATGAGCTATAAAGCCTATAACTGGCACATCCTTATCTATATTAGAAGGAAGCTCTGCCATTACATATCCATTATCATCTAAGGATACATTCTTTAGTCCCATTTCCTCCATTTCCTTTACTAATTCCCTAGCCAAATTAAGCTGCTTTGCAGTACTTGGCACTGTGGTAGAATCCTCATCGGATCTGGTATCGATTTTTACATACTTTAAGAATCTTTCAACTACTGTTGTCATAATAATTTCCCCTTTTTCAATAAATTTATTTATCTTTTATCTTTGTAATAGCGTAGAAAAATTGATATTCTTTAATATCCTCCTTTTCCTCCGCCGGCTTTTTTCTCTTTTTCTCAAAAAGGTCGCTAATATATTTAAGTAGATCCATGGCTTCTTCATCTGTTAGATAAATATTTTCTGTACCTACTTGGTTGTTAAAGGATTTTCTTTTCTTATTTTTGCTCTTATTTTTATCTTTATCCTTCACTTCATCTATAAGTAATTCCATTTGCTTTAGAAAGGTTCTCTTACCATCCTCAAAAACTTCAGCAATAGCCTTTTGAGCCGCATTAATCTTTACAGGATCCATTGCACCATCTTCTCCTACCAAGTTGAAGACTCTTGCTGTAGGTTCATAGTACTTTGCAATTATACCATTAACCTTTTTTGTATATACCAAGGTCAAAACTCCCGCCTTTTCCATCTTCTTAACATGATAATGAACCTTGGCTGGTACTTCTCCTAGCTCATCTGCTAATTGCTTTACTGTAATAGGCTCGCCAATTCTATAAAAGCAATTCAAAATTTTATTTCTATAAGGGTCCGATATGGCCCTAATTTCCTCTATGGTTTTTAAAACCTTCACATCTTCCAAATACTATCGCCTCTTTCATCAAGCTGCTTCCTTCAATTTATTATTAACCTTAGCCCTTATACCTAGTAATATTATTATACCACCCATTATAGCAAATATGGTAGTCATGGGTAAAAGTTCTGTTATAGTTCCAGTAATAGAAGAACCTAAAGGAATAGCACAGCAACTTACCATTGTCATAAATGCCCCCACTCTTCCCATCATGGTCTTTTCTGTATTTATCATTATTTTAGTAGTCATAGGTGATGTTGTAAAAGGAATCATAAATCCTAAAAAGAAACCAGCAAAGGTACTCAAGGCAGTTGAATATATTCCAGGGGATAAAATATTGCCCGGAAAATAAAGCAAGCTGTAGCTAAGACCAAAAATTATCATACCCCAGCTCATTAAGGTATGACCCTTTACCTTACTACCTATTGAGGCTACAGCAACGCCCCCAAGTATCATACCAATAATAATGGCAGATTCAATAAGGCTTAAAACAGAAGCCTCTGCCTTTAAATTCTCACTTACAAAGGCTGGCATAAGCACATTTATAGGTGATAGGCAAAAATTCATTAGAGCAAATAATATTAGTACTGTTCTTATTAGATAGTCATTTTTTACAAAGTTGAAACCTTCCTTTATATCATTAATATAGGCTTTAACTTCTATTTTCTCTTTAGATATCTTGTCACCCTTTACCCTCATGAAGGAAATTATTGAAAATGCTATAAAGAAGGTAGCTCCATCAATAAAGATTGCTCCAGATGTGCCCATGAGAGCAATAAATACCCCAGCCATAGCAGTACCTAGCAACTCAGCAAATTTAAAGGCTGAATTTGAGAAAGAATTTGCCGTAAGATACATATCCTCTGTTATTATCAAGGGTAATATGGACATGGTTGCTGGGCTCATTAAGGTTTCAAAGGTAGAATTAATAAATGTAAAAGCAAATAGATGCCAAGGTTTAAGAATATTAGTAGCTAGCATAAGGGCAATTATAGATACCATTATACCTCTTCCCAAATACCCCATAGCAATAAGCCTCTTCTTGTTAAATCTATCTGCTATAACACCTGCAAAGGGAGATAAAACTATGTTAGGAATAAAATTTACTGCAAATAATCCTCCCATTATCATCTTAGATCCGGTGAGCTCGTACACCATATAGCTGTATGCTATAGCATCTATGGAATCACCAAATCTTGAAATAAAATTAGCAATAAATAAAAGCATATAATCCTTATAAAGCACTAGTTCTTTTAGATTAACCTTCTTATTTTCAATAACCTTTTCCATAGCTGAAATCCTCCATATTAAAATAATTTTAACGTTAAAATATTTTTAACGTTAAAATTATTTTAATGTTACCCTTTAGTATTGTCAACACTTTTTTCTGTTTTTATGAAGTAATAGTCTCATCATTTTATGATACTTTTTAAAATAAATAGTACTAAATACCTCAAAAAAATGAAAAAGAAAACATTTCCTTTACAAATATAATCAGAGACCTTAAAATATACTTATCATTGCAAAATATTATTTTAATAACAAAATGTGGTAAAATTTATTTTTTTCACATATTCATAATAAAGGGGGGATGGATTATTATGAAAAAGTTCTTTTCAACTATTTGGAGTGTATTAAGATATATCCTCATATATTTTGGTTTTAGTATTGTGGTATACATTCCCGTAGTAGTTTATTATAGTATTAAATATTTCAATGAAAGGGAAGAAAAAATAGTAGAAGAAATGGCCAAAGTAGTTATACCTATTACTGCTTTTATATCCTTACTATCCTTAGCTGTATTTTTAATAGTTATTAAATATTGTCACAGGAGCATTAAAGATTTTCTAGAAATCAGAAAAATATCCCTTAGAAATAGTCTTCATGTTATATTAATAGCCATAGTAACCAGCTTCTTCTCTGTAAGCCTAACTAATATTCTGTCAGTTTTTTTCACAAGCTATGAGTATATCAATGAAACCATAGCAAATTCCTTAACTTCTGGTTGGAACTTACTATTAATGACAATATTGTTACCTATCTTTGAAGAGATATTTTTCAGAGGAATCATCTTTAATGAGTTGAAAAAGAGAATTAATCTTAAAACAGCTATTATAATACAAGCTATTTTATTTGGACTTTTCCATGGAAATATACTTCAGGGAATCTACACTACAATTCTCGCTATTGCACTAGCCTTAGCTTACCATTGGACACATTCTATTTTTGCACCAATCATAATTCATATAGTATATAACCTTTTAGGTACACTTATAATTCCAGTAATTCTATATTATACAGAATTCCTAACAATTCCTTATTTGATAGTTAGTGTTATTTTAATGGTATTCTTGCTAAGGAGAATGAGGAAAAGACTCTCAAATAATGAAATTTACCAGGTTAATAGTTCAGTAGATAATGCTACTGTTTTTAAAGAAAACAATTATAATTTTTAGGAGGGTATATAAAAATGGAACAATTCCCAGTAAATGAATCACAACTTAATACTAATCTAGAAAGAAACAATGGCAAAGCTATAGCTTCACTGGTTCTTGGATTATGCAGCATAATAACTTGGTTAATACCACTTTTCGGATTACCTACTACTATTGTAGGCCTTATAATGGGTGGAATTGGGGTTAAGTCACAGAAAAGAGGTTTTGCCATTACTGGTATAGTATTAAGCGCTATTTTTCTTATATTAACTATCATTAATATGGTTCTAAGTGTACTTATTTTCACAAATAAGCTTTAACTGTCTTAAAAAATGGAGGTATGTGATCTCCTTTTTACCTTTATCCTAAAAACTAATTTATACC
>NZ_FMJL01000089.1 GCF_900095445.1 Clostridium sp. N3C | reverse complement strand
CGGTCCTAAGGTAGCGAAATTCCTTGTCGGGTAAGTTCCGACCCGCACGAATGGCGTAATGATTTGGGCACTGTCTCAACTGCAAATCCGGCGAAATTGTAGTGCAAGTGAAGATGCTTGCTACCCGCGATTGGACGGAAAGACCCCGTAGAGCTTTACTGTAGCTTAGCATTGAGTTTCG
>NZ_FMJL01000059.1 GCF_900095445.1 Clostridium sp. N3C | reverse complement strand
TACTGTTTATTTTGAAGATGAATGGCAAGTTCCTTATGAAAATGGAGAAATTGATGAAGGAGAATTTAGGTTAGAAGACGGAACAAGAAAAAAGGTAGAGTTTATGACTTCTACAGAAAGTTATTATATTAAAGATGATAAGGCTGAAGGATTTATAAAGCCATATAAAAATGGCAAGTATAGCTTTTTAGCTCTTTTGCCTAATGAAGAAGTTAGTGTAGATAGCTATATAGATTCATTATCTGGAGAAAGATTTATTAAGCTCATGGAAAACAAGTCTTCTGAAGATGTGAGAGTGTCCTTGCCCAAATTCAAAGCAAGTTATAGTAAACAACTAAAAGATTCTTTAATGCAAATGGGATTAGTTGAGTGCTTTGATTCAAATAAAGCAGATTTTTCTGAAATGACTAGAGATACAAAACTTTATGTTGACTACGTATTTCACAAAACATTTATTAGAGTAGATGACTTAGGAACAAAGGCGGGAGCTGTAAGTGATGTTGGATTTTTAGACTGCGCTGTAGAATTTCCAGAACATGAGATATTTTTAGATCGTCCATTCATATATGCCATAATAGATAATGAAACTAACCTACCATTATTTATTGGAACTATGATGAATCCTGAAAATTAGAAGAATAATAAAAAGGCTCTTCAAAGAGCCTTTTTCTATTTAATTATCAATTGAAAGTTTTAACTTTTCTATTCGTTTTTCATTAACTTCTTCAATTTTGAAAGTTAAGTTTTCATATTTTATTTCAGGGCAATCATTGCTTGTTGGTATACTTCCCATGAGGTTAATTATGAATCCTCCGATAGTATCAGTATTTTCTGATTCCAAGGAGAGATGTAAATATTCGTTTAATTCACTAATAGGCAGTAAGCCGTTTACTAAATAAGTATTTGAATCCAGCTTCTTTATGTCCGGTTCACTTTCGTCATATTCATCTAAAATATTACCCATTACTTCTTCTATTAAGTCTTCTATAGTTACTATACCGGAGAAGCCGCCGTACTCATCTATTAGTATTGCCATATGATTTTTGGTATTTTGTAATTCCTTAAATAAGTCATCTATATTTTTAGTTTCAGGAACAAAGTAAGGCTTTCTAAGCATTTCTCTAATATTTATATTTTCTAATCCTTTTTCTAAAGCCTCTGCGTAGAAGTCTTTTATATAAAGGATACCAATTATGTTATCCGAATCCTCTTCATAGACAGGTATTCTTGAAAAGTTTTCTTCCATGATTTGTTTTTTGATTTTATTTATAGGTGTTTCAATATTAATCATAAAGACATCCGTTCTAGGAGTCATAACTTCTTTTGCTAAAGTATCGTCGAAATCGAAAATACCTTCTATCATTTCCTTCTCTGTTTCGTTTATAACACCTTGTTCTTGTCCAACTTCAATTAATGATTTAATTTCTTCCTTTGATACTTCCTCTTCCAAATTATCTGTTTTTATTCCAGATATCTTTACTAAGATGTTTGTAGAGCCTGAAAGAAGCTTTACAAAAGGTGATGTTATTTTAGAAACAAATACTAGTGGCCTTATTGCGAACATAGAAACGGCTTCAGATTTTTGAAGGGCCAATCTCTTAGGGAAAAGCTCACCGAATACTAATGTGAAGTAGGAAAGAATAATTGTTACTATAACCACAGATATCTGTGCACTGTAAGGCACACCAATCTTTTGCAACAGATTGTCCAATTGAGTTGTAATACCTGTAGTTGCAGAAGCACTGGCAAATAATCCTGACAAGGTTACTCCAACTTGTATAGTTGAAAGAAACTTGGTAGGTTCAGCTGTAAGCTTCTTTAATGCCAAAGCTTTCTTATTACCTTCCTCTGCTAACGAGTTGATTTTGTTTTTGTTTACTGATACAATTGCCATCTCAGCTGCTGCAAAGAAAGCATTAACTAATAGCAGTGCTAAGATTAGTAAGATACTACTGACAGTGTCAGGGTCGTCCATTAATGATACCTCCTTAAATTTTAAACATGATGAAAATAAGAATATATACATATACTATATCATATAAAGCAAGAATTTTCAAACTTGTTTCAATATATTAGCTGTGCTGTAGAACTTTTACACGTGAATTATAAGTAATATAAAAGTTGATGAACAAATTTAAAATATTGCTCATCAACTTTTTCAAAATTATGTGGATTATTTATAGGTATTCTTCACTATTTTTTCGAACTTTTCAGGCGGTACAGGTCCGCTGAAGTAAAAGCCTTGAGCTTCATCACAAAGAATTTCTCTCAAAAAGTATAATTGACTAAGATCTTCAATACCTTCAGCAATTACATTCATTTTGATTGCATGAGCTAGAGATATTAGGGATTGAACGATGGTTCTTTCCATAGAATCTTCTAAAACCTTATCAATGAAAGATTTATCGATCTTAATAGTAGTTACCGGAAGTAGTCTTAAAAAGTTTAAGGAGGAATATCCTGTACCGAAATCATCCAGCAACACTTTAATTCCCATATTTTTCAGCTCTCTTAGTAAATTTAAAGTTTGGTTTAGGTCATTTATAGCGGCAGTTTCTGTTATTTCAAACTCTATATTAGCCGGATTGATGCCTGTTTCTTTTATAGTAGAACGGATAATGTTTATTAAATTTGGATCTTCTATTTGCTTAACGGAAAGATTAACAGAAACCGTTAAATCGGAATAGCCTTTATCCATCCATGATTTTAATTGTTGGCAGGTGGATTTAATGACAAACTCTCCGATAGGCACTATAAGTCCTGTTTCTTCAGCCTTGGGAATAAACTTAAGTGGAGGAACTATAGTTCCATCAGCCTTTATCCAGCGCAATAATGCTTCAGCGCCAACTAATTTGTTGTCTCTTATACTTATTCGAGGTTGATAATATACCTGAAATTCATTTCTTTTAAGAGCTAGTCGCAATTCTCTTTCTAAGGCAATTTGCTGCATTACCTCAAGAGATAAATCAGGGCTATATATTTTATAGGTGTTTTTTCCTAATTTTTTTGCATGGTACTTAGCGGCGGTAGCGTTTTTTATTAACTCATCAAGATTTTTACCATCCCGTGGATATAGACAAGCGCCTATGCTAGCGGAAAGGTAAATCTCGTTTTCATTTATAGTTATGGTCTTGTTAATTAGTTTGGATAAAGTATCTAGGTAATTAATAAAGTCAGAGTCATTATCTACATTTTTTAGAAGAATAACAAATTCATCTCCGCCCCATCTATATAAAAATTGATCATCACCTTCTGTAAGAGAGGATAACTCAGAAGATAATTTTTTTAAGAGAGTATCTCCAATGGTATGAGTAAAGAGGTCGTTTATAGACTTAAAATTATCTAAACTAATAAAAATTACAGCAAACTTAGTATTATCATTGCAAAATTTATTTATTTGATCTTTAAGTGAATATTTATTTGGAAGTTTAGTCAAATCATCGTAGTAGGCTAATTGATGAATTTTATCTAGAGCTTTCTTCTGTTTTGTAATATCTGTATGGGAACCAACCATTCTAATTGGTCTTCCGTCCTCATCCCAAGTTGCAGCTCCTACATCAGAAACCCATATGTAAAAACCGTCCTTGTGTCTAATTCTATATTCGCATTTATATCGATCTGTTTTTTTAGTTATGTAATCATTAACTGCTTTTTCGAATAGTTCCAAGTCCATAGGGTGAATTAATTCTTTCCAAGATTTATTGCCAAGAGGTAAAGACTTCTTTGTATAGCCCAACATATTTGCCCATTTTTCTGAATAGTAGTATGAATCATTTACTATGTCCCAATCCCATATACCATCGTGGGAACCAAGTAGGGCTAGTTTGTATCTTTCCTCACTTTGCTTTAGTTTTTTCTTGCTAAATTGCAATTCTTCAAATTGTTCTCGTAATTCTTCCTCTGTAGCTACCAACTCTTCATAGGTAGCTTCTAACTCTTGATAGTTAGAGTTGATTTCTTTATTCAAATATTCACCTTTAATGGTATCAAAGCCTATTTTTTCAAGCACTGATACCACATTGAGCATAAAGTTAACAATCTTTTCCCAAGAGTTTTCAAGTGGGAAAAAATGCCCAAAGAAAAGGGTAGCTTTATATTTTTCGTGTATATTAATTGGTATTCCACCGAATATTAATTGATCTTGCCACTTAAAGTAAGAGTATTTCTTGCCAGATAGTAAATCTGTAAGAATATGATTTTCTACATTTAACCTTTGAAAGTTATTCCATATATCTTTAAGACCACTTTCTACAAGAATATTTCCATTATCAGCAATAATTTTACAGCTTATATAAGCGGCATCAAATAAACTATCAAAAAAGCTTTGAAGATTTTGCGCTTCATATAGCTTTGAAAGAGTGTATTCCATAATTCACCTCAAAATTGGGAAAAATTCGTAAACCATACTATAATTATACCATGAACATATTTTAGCCTCAATAATAAAGTGGCTGTATCAAGGTGGAAATAAAAGGAGGCCTCAAAGGAGACCTCCTGCTAAATTTATTTTGAAGAGTCAGGTAGAAAGTTTAGTATACGGGAGGCTAAGTTTTGAACAGGCATAGATTGAAGATATATCCTACCAGGGCCCGTTAAGGTTGTTAGGAATAGTCCTTCACCACCAAAAAGTATATTTTTAAAACCTTTAACCATTTGTATGTCAAAGTGAACAGAAGAGTCAAAAAATGCCACATTACCAGTGTCTACTATAAATCTTTGTCCCGGAGCTAAAGAGTATTCCTCAATATGTCCGTCTAATTCTAAGAAAACTAAGCCAGGTCCAGTAATTCTTTGTAATATAAAGCCTTCGCCACCAAAGAAACCTGCTCCCAATCTCTTTTTAAAATGTATTTTTATATCCAAAGAAGGTTCACCGGCAAGAAAGGCACCTTTTTGACATATTATAGTTTCTCCAGGAGTTAAATGTCTTGCTACAATTTTTCCTGGTACGGAAGAAGGAAAGGCAATCAGTCCATCATTATAACCTTGGCAGGTGAAGATGTTTAAAAAAACTGATTCTCCAGAGAAGGCTCGTCCTATTCCTCCAAAGAGACCACCTTTCATATTTGTGTTCATAGCAATGTTATCAGACATCCAGCCCATGGCCCCTGCCTCTGAAATTAAAGATTCTCCAGGACTTAACTGACAAATAGCCACCGGAAGGTTATCACCTTTGATTTGATACTGCATAAAAAATACCTCCTATAAATAATAAATTATATGCTAGTGATAAATATACCATGATTTCCACAAATAATTAATAAAAAAAACTTGAATTTGTATTAGAACCATAGTATAATAAAACTCGTCGCAAGAAATAAATAAAAATTTAAAAATTGAAAGCACATGGAGAGATGTCCGAGTGGTTGAAGGAGCACGCCTGGAAAGCGTGTGTAGGGGATAACTCTACCGGGGGTTCGAATCCCCCTCTCTCCGCCATTAAAACTTTGCCGTGCTAGATGGGGAGTTAGCGGTGCCCTGTAACCTGCAATCCGCTACAGCAGGGTTGAATTCCTTGCCGAGGCCTTGGCTTGTAAGGTCTGGCTTACAAAAGTGGCGTTGAGAACTGGGTCCCACGCAACGGAAATTCATGAACCCCGTCAGGTCCGGAAGGAAGCAGCGGTAAGTGAACCCTTTCGTGTGCCGTGGAGCAGCCTGGTTTGAGTTAACTATGTAAGTAACGCTTATAGGCTATTGTCAGAGCAAGGTGCACGGTCCAACTTAATAAAGTATATTATAGGATACTATTTTGGTAGTATCCTTTTTTATTTTCTTCTATTACAAAAATAAAAAAGTGTTAACAGAAATTTATAGAAAAAATCTTTGTCATTGTACATCTATAAATCTTTTTTCATTGGGTTTCCCTAATATTTTAGGTATAATATAATTGTATCATATTAAGTATGTTTATGAAAAGATGGCTAAGAGGTGAACTAAGTATGGCATATAAAGCCTTATATAGAGAGTGGAGGCCAAGAACTTTTGATGATGTAGTGGGTCAAAAGCATATAACCGTTACTCTTAAAAATCAAATATTAAAGGGTAGGACTGCCCATGCCTATTTATTCTGCGGCACCAGAGGTACTGGTAAAACCTCTACTGCTAAAATTATGGCTAAGGCTTTAAACTGCTTGCAGCTTAAAGATGGGGAACCCTGCAATGAATGTGAAATGTGTAAAAAAATAAATGATGGTATAGCTATAGATGTAGTTGAGTTAGACGCTGCATCTAATAATGGTATAGATAATATAAGAGACATAATAGAGGATGTTCAATATCCTCCTCAGGAAGCAAGGTATAAGGTGTATATAATGGATGAAGTTCATATGCTTTCTACCGGAGCAGTTAATGCCTTCTTAAAAACCTTAGAGGAGCCTCCTAAAAATGTTATCTTTATATTAGCTACAACGGATCCTCAAAAGCTTCCTATAACTATTCTTTCAAGATGTCAGCGTTTTGATTTTAAGAGAATAAAGAGTGAAGACATTTTTAAGAGATTAAGAAAGATCGTTGACCAAGAAGGAGTTTACGCTGAGGATAGGAGCTTGCAGCTAGTTGCAAGGATTGCTGACGGAGCTATGAGAGATTCCTTAAGTGTACTAGATCAAGCTATTTCCATGGGTGGCGGTAAAGTTGATTATGATAATTTGATAAGCATGTTAGGTCTTGTTACCAATGAGAACTTATTAAATCTTATGGATGCGGTAATAAATAAAAACATTGAAGAATCACTTCGTATTGTAGATGATGTAGTATTGAGCGGTAAGGATGTATACACCTTTATTAAGGATCTAATAACCCACCTTAGAAATCTTATGATAACCAAAGTTAGCAATACTCCTGAAGAGATATTAGATATGTCTTTAGAGAATATAGCTAAAATTTCTGAGCAAGCTCAAAAGATGAGAATGGAAGATATTATGAGGAGCATAAGGATTCTGCAGGAGGCAGAGGAACAGGCAAAATGGAGCAGGCAAAGCAGGATATATCTTGAGTTAGCCTTAATTAAAATGTGTAAGGTGGAGTATGACACTTCAAAGGAAGTACTACTTTCCCGTATAAATCGATTGGAAGAGGTCATAAGGCAAGGAAAGATAGTGGTAAATGCGGAAAAGGCTATGACTAAGCAAGGTACCCAGCAGGAAGAAAGAAAGACGGTAACAAAGGCTTCTACTAATGTTGCTGCACCAGTAATAGTTCCGGAAGTAAACCCAGATTCAAAGGTAACTTTAGAAATGGTTAAAAAGTCCTGGAGAGACATAATGGAGACCTTTAAGGCAAGAAGGCAAATGGTTTTATATGCTTCTTTAGTCACAGGTAAGCCAATAAAATGCAGCAATGGAGTATTGGAAATCTTATATGATAAGGAATATGCTTTCAACAAGCAAAGATTAGAAAAGGAAGATAATAGAAGGATAGTTGAAGATATCTTTTATGATGTGTTGAGAGAGCGGATTAAAGTAAGATATATTATTGAATCAGAAGGAAATCAAGATAGGGGACCTGAAGACATAATATTAGAAACCTTCGGCGAAGAAGTGGTAGAAATAATAGACGATTGATTAACCATCACATAAGAGCCGTAAGGAGAATAGTATATTGTATGGAAAAAATATTTCAAATAGTATATAATAAAAAAGATATGGATGAAGAAAGTAAGTAACAAGGTTTAATAATAGAATTAAGGAGGTTTTTTAATGGCAAGAGGCGGATTCCCAGGAATGGGAGGAAATATGGGTAATTTAATGAAGCAGGCTCAAAAGCTTCAACAGCAAATGGAAAATATGCAAAAGGAGCTTGAAACAAAGGAATTCACAGCTACATCTGGAGGTGGCGCTGTAAAGGTAGTAGCTAACGGAAAGAAACAGATAGTAGAAGTTAGCATCAGCCCTGAAGTTGTAGATCCAGATGATGTTGAAATGTTAGAAGATTTAGTAATGTTAGCTTGTAACGAAGCCTTAAAGAAGGCTGAAGATGATACAGCAAATGCAATGAAAAAGCTAACCGGAGGATTTAACATACCGGGAATGTTCTAGTGAACAGAATAGGAATATCAGATATCATATAACAGATAATAAGTATAGTATATCTTTTGTTAGGTATTGCAGAACGGATATCAGGTATTGATTTAGATAAAAAAGCTGCTTGGCAGCTTTTTTTTAAAGTGGCGGTAATTATACATAAAAGAAGGGGCTGAAAAGATGGATTTTTATCCGGTGTTAATAGAAAGATTGATAGAAGAGTTTGCAAAGTTGCCAGGAATAGGACATAAAACTGCCCAAAGACTTGCTCTTCATATTCTAAACTGCCCTCAGGAAGAGGTACGGGAATTTGCGCAAGTAATGGTGAAGGCTAGAGATACAATAAAATATTGTTCAGTCTGCGGAAACTATACGGAAAAGGACCCTTGCGCTATATGTTCTAACCCAAGTAGGGATAAAAGCGTTATATGCGTAGTAGAACAGCCTAAGGATATAATGTTTATGGAAAGAGTTAGAGAGTACAACGGTGTATATCACGTTCTACACGGTAACATCTCCCCAATGGCCGGTCGTGGTCCTGGAGACATAAAATTAAGAGAACTCATCACTAGAATGAATGGGGAAGTAAAAGAGGTTATAGCAGCAACTAACCCTAATGTAGAAGGAGAGGCCACCGCTATGTATATTGCAAAGATCCTAAAACCTCTAGGGGTAAAGGTAACCCGTATTGCCCATGGTATACCGGTAGGTGGAGATTTGGAGTATGCGGATGAGGTTACTCTTTCTAAGGCTTTGGAGGGGAGAAAGGAGATTTAGGGTGCTAGGAAGTTATTGTATAAATCAAATAAACTCCTTTCAGTTTTCAAATGTATGAAAGGGAGTAAATAAAGTAGTTTTATGAAAACATGGTTTAATATGGAGAAAAAAGCCCTGTAGGCCATGTTTTTTGCTTAGAAGTCTTAAGGGATAAGGAAAAAGGAGCAAGGCCGAAATTAAGATAAATCAATGGATTGATAGATTCATTAGAAGAGAAAATGGACATGAGTAATGGATAAAAACCACTCATTCATCTTCATTCCAAAATCTCAATTTACAACTAATTTATTTTAATTTTATACCTTCGTTTGTAACTGATAAAAGTACTTTACTTTAGTATGAGAAGAAAAATAGTATATAAATGGATAAATGTAAATATACTACAATCCAGTGTTTTCAAGCCCTCATGGCCTCCTCGTGAGACAACTTTATTTGGACTTTTTTTGTGGTACATAGTTACCTATAGCAAATAAGCTTCTTTCATTTTCCAAAAGATATATTTCATAGAACTTGAACAAGACAACATGGTTTATTAGGGTTAAAGAATCCTGAGTAAGCCATGTTTTTTATTAAGAATATTTTCATAGAATCGAGGATTATAATGAATCTTAAGCAAAGGGCAAATCAATTAAAAAGGGATATACCTGTAATTTTGTTAGCACTAAAGAAAAAGGAAACACCCTGGTATGCCAAGGTTATGGCGATTTTAACCATAAGCTATGCATTATCTCCTATAAAGAATTATGGTCTGATTTAATTGATGGGGGGATGAATATTAGAATCAGATATAACTATGAGGTTCCTATTGAAATTAGGAACATATTTAATGAAAAAATTTATGGACTCCCTGAGGTAATGGATCTATATTGGTAAAGATTTAACAGATAGCATTAATTATTTTGGAAGTGCTAATAGTAAATTAATTGAAAAGGATTTTACAAGGGAAGAAAGAAGAGATTTTACTATTAGGAAAGAAATTTTATGGTAATCGGAAACTGTTAGTGATAAAGAAGTTAGCCGTAAAGAAGTAGAGTATATAAGGTATTATAATTGTTTTTTAGATTTATTTTCATAGAATCGCCTTGAACTAATTATATTTAAATAGGGACTTTTAACAGAAAATATTAAAATATATTTTGTTTTCTTGTTATTTTGAAAGGATAAAAAGTTATGTATATGTTGAAAATCAAATATTCTAGAATTGCAATAAGGTTGCCATAGTAACTATTAATGAAATATAAATTCACTAGGCTTGCTTCTAAGCAAACTTGAATATAAGGTTTGAAAAGCCAGAAGTCAAGGAATTAGTTATAAGAAAGCTGCATCTAACAATTAAAGAACTATAAAATCTTTTTAGCGAGAGATGGCTTGCTCTTGGAGTTGAATAGATGAATATATTTCATCAGTATTTAATATAAATGTCTATATTTTGATGGAAGTGAAATAGTACATAATTATATCTGAACAACTAATGTTTTTTTATTTAAGTAGGAGATTTAAGCACAGTGTTTTTCTATATGATGGAGTATAATATCATAAAATGTTATATAAGAGCATTTATATTATATTTAAAATGGGACATTAGAGATACTTTAGTCTGAAGATAATATGATATAATTTCTTTATAAGTAGAAATTTAGTAAATTGATAAATTAGTTAATAGAATATATGTACAAATATAAAAACTTAAAGAATATAGTAATTCTTAGTCTCTAAAACAGTAAATGATTTTAAGAAAATGAGTGAGGTGAATTAATAATGAATAAGATAATAGCCCATGCAGTGAATTTACGAAGGTTGTTAAATAATAAATACACAGTTCAGTATTATCAGAGGGAATATAACTGGGAAACTAAGCAGATTGAAGAACTTATAGATGATTTAACTAACGAGTTTAATGAGTTCTATAAGGATGGAGATAGGCAGATAGATGTAAGGGATTATGGGGACTATTTCTTAGGTCCCATTATCCTCACCAATGATAATGCAATTATAGATGGACAGCAGAGACTATCATCATTAACCTTGCTCCTCATTTACTTAAATAATCTTCAAAAGCAACAGAGAAATTTGCCTAAAGTGAATATTGATAACTTGATTTACTCAGAGATGTATGGACAAAAAACTTTTTGCATAAATGTCCCTGAAAGGGAAGCTTGTTTAGCATCTTTATTTGAAACAGGTGATTATGACATTATCAATGAAAAGTCGGAAAGTGTTATTCACCTTTACAATCGATATAAAGATATTGAGAGAATCTTTCCTGATGAATTAAAGGAAACTGCCTTACCAGTGTTTATTGAATGGTTAATAGACAATGTAAGTTTGGTTGAAATAAGGACTGATTCGGAACAGGATGCCCATAAAGTTTTTGTTACTATGAATGATAGAGGGTTGAGACTTACGCCAACGGAAATGTTAAAGGGCTACCTTCTTTCCGAAATAAAAGATAATACCATAAGGAACAAGGCAAATGATTTATGGAAGGATAAAATTATAAAATTAAAATCAATTGAAAAGGATGGAGATGCAGACTTTATAAAGAACTGGCTAAGAGCCCAGTATGCAGCGACCATAAGGGAAGGAAAAAGGGATGCGGAGAACAAGGACTTTGATATTATAGGAACTACATTTCATAAGTGGGTAAGAGAAAATAAGTCTGTTATTGGCTTAAACTGCAGTGAAGATTTTGAAAACTTTGTACTTAAAAAATTCAGTATGTATGCTGATATTTATATTCGCTTAAAGAAATATTCTAGTAAGTTTAACAAGGATTATGAGTATGTATTTTATAATGCAGATAGAGGATTTACTTTGCAATATCAAATAATATTAGCGGCAATAAAAAGTGATGATACTCTAGATATTATTGATAAAAAAATAAAAATGGTTTCCTGTTTTATTGACCAATTTATATCCATTAGGATTTTCAACTTTAAAACGGTGGACTATTCTTCAATTAGATACACTGTATTTAACATAACTAAAATGATACGTAATAAAGATATAAGAGAATTAGCTGAGATATTAAAGAATTATATAAATAATATGGAGTTAACGCTTGAAGGAATTAATAAGTTCTATTTAAATCAGTTTACAAGAAGGTATATGCTACACATCTTAGCTAGATTAACTTCCTACATCGAGGAAGAAAGTGGAATCAACAGTAGTTTTGATAATTATGTGAATAGAGAACAAAGGAATCCATATGATATAGAGCATATTTGGGCTGATGATTATAGCCAGGACAATCACCAATTAGAATTCTCAACGGAAGAAGAATTTAAAGACTTTAGGAACAGGTTTGGAGGTTTATTAATACTACCTAAGGATAAAAATAGAAGTTTTCAGGACATGGAGTATAGTAAGAAAGTAATAAAATATGACAGCGAAAATCTACTAGCTCGAACTTTAAATAAAAACTGCTATAGTAATAATCCTTTATTTTTACGCTTTATGAATAGGGAGCAACTACCTTTTAAACCCTATGAACAATTCAATAAAGAGAATCTAATTGAAAGGCAGTCTCTTTATAAAGAGATATGTAAGAGGATATGGGATGTAAATAAAATTGATCTATTGGCAAATAGTTAGTATATAAGTAATAGAATTAGTCAAACTACCAAAAGAACTTTAAAAAGATACTTTTTATTTTTATAGGAAAGCATCTTTGGAGAAATTTCGGTAAATAATTTTACTGAAATTTCTCCTCTTTTATTATAAAAAAGGATGCGTATTGAAATTTAATCATTCTAGCAGTACAATAAAGTTGTCATGACAACTAAAATGGTGGTGATAAAAATGCAATTTAAGTTAGAAGACTCACTAGGCTTCATCCTAAATAAACTAAACACAAAACTTAAAAATGAATTATTTAAGCGATTAAGAAACTATAATGTTACTCCAGAGCAATGGTCTGTACTTAATTGTTTATGGGCGCAAGAAGGTATTGCACCTAAAGAACTGGCAGATAAAATTTATAAGGATAAGCCAAATACAAATCGTATCCTTGAAAAGCTAGAATCAAAAGGATTGGTTATTAGAAAGCCTCATCCAAGTGATAAAAGATCCCATCAAATCTTTTTAACTGAAGTTGGTTGGGCATTGAAGGAAGATTTAATTTCTACAGTTACTCATCTGTTAGATGAATTAACTATGGGGATAGAAGAAAGCAAGGTTGAAGAAATGAAAGTATTGCTAAATAAGATGTTTGACAACCTTAAGTAAACTATATATTTCAAAGAAGGAGCATGGGATATGAAAAGTTCTTTAGTTAAAAGTTTAGACTTAAAATATGAGCCAGTAGCAGTTTTCCTTAGCAATGAAAAGCCAGATGGAGCATTGCAAGGGAAGGAAGGTATTCGGAGCTGTACCATTCCTTTATTTATAGCTGCAGCAAAAGGCAAAACCGTTGTTTTTGAACGCAAGACTGTAACCTGCAATGGTGGAAAAGTAGGATTTGGTTTTGGACAATTTCCTAATTATCCAGATGGAATCGAATATTTCTTAACAGTAGGTAAGGAAGGTAAGTTTGAAGGGGAAGGATATAAGAAAAATCCTCAGTTGGGAGATGATTTTGTTAAATGCTTACCCATAACAGATATCCCCTATGAGTATGTAATATTTAAGCCATTATCACAGGTAGACGTAGATAAGGAAAAACCTGAAATTATTATTTTTTTTGTTAATCCAAATCAGTTGTCAGCTCTTACAGTGCTTGCAAATTACTATAGGCCAGGATATGAAAATGTAATGATACCCTTTGCCTCAGGTTGCCAGTCACTTCTCCTTCTTCCCTATGCGGAAACTAAAAAGGAAAATCCAAGGGCAGTGGTGGGCTTAATTGATATTACAGTTCGTCCTATGGTAGAGCCTGATATGCTGTCCTTCTCTGTAACTTATAAAATGTTTTTAGATATGGAGAAAAATGTGGAGGGGAGCTTTTTAGAAAAAAACTTATGGCGAAGAGTGTTGGAGAAAATGGATAAATCTCATTGGTAGTAATGTAAAGTTCAAGAAAAATTATTGTTAATTGATGAATAAAAATGGTATAATTGTAATAAAAATACTGTGTATAGAATTAATATTTTTAGGAAGGTGAAATTAATTCGGAATGCGGCATGTAATATTATAAAAATTAATCTTAGGCATGTAATATTATAAAAATTAATCTTACAAGAGATAATTGGGGAGAGTATTTGGATTTAATTTGATTGCAGTAATTAGACCCCAAAAGTGAATATAAGTAATAATATGTGTCTATAATTTCAATATAATGTAATTGGGAGGTTAATTATGGATAAGCAGAAAATAATAGAATACATATTTAATAACGCCCAAAAAGAGGATAATGAAGAAGAGATAATTACTGCAATAGAGGATGCCGTAAACCAAATAGAACTAGCTAGAAATTTTTTTGAAAATGTTTCTGAACCTAAGCTTGTAGATTATGCAATTTACCTAGAAGAGGCTGCAAAAGCTAGATATGAGTTTTTACTTTCCGAGGCAAAGAGAAGAAATATAAGAGTTAAGCAACATAATATTATAGTAGAGGCTATCTAATGGTTAAAAATGATGAGTTTTTGTAGTATATCAACTCCATGAATAATATTAATATAAAAAGAATATTACATGGAGGCTTGATATGGACCCATTGTTTACCTTTTTAATAGTAGTTTTTGTTTTATTTTTGATAGTAAAAACCTTTTCCAGAACCTTTAGGTTTATTAAGTTTATTGTATTAAATTGTGTATTAGGACTAATACTTCTTTTATGTGCAAATTTTATTGGGACATTTTATGGTTTTACCCTAGGAATAAATGTACTAACTATTTTAGTTGCAGGTTTTTGTGGCATTCCAGGCTTGATTTTTCTTATAGTCTTTAAGCTCTTTATATAAGTAAACTATATTTTCTATAAATTAATACATACTTTTTAAGTATTCTAAAGAGCTTTAAATTTTATTATTAAAATGGATGTTCCATATAAAAATTTGCTAAATGAAGTAATATGTTATAATATATAAGAAATACAATAAACTAAGGAAGGTGATTATGTGAAGTGGGAAGAGGTAAGGAGAACCTACCCTGATCAATATATAAAACTTCAGATATTGGAATCACATATGGAAGGAAATAAAAAGTACATAGATGAGTTAGCTGTTATAGAGGTTATGGATGATTGTGAAGAAGCCACAAAAGAATTGGTTAAAACAGAAGGGAATACTTTAGTTTATCATACAGGAAACGAAAACTTGTTTATTGAAGTGAAGAATATTAGGGGCTACAGAGGTGAAAGTTAATGAGAATCGAGCATAGAGATGGATTGCTGTTTACATCCATAAAGATTACCTATAAGGGTAATTCAAAGATAATTAATGACGTAGTTATAGATACAGGCGCAGCCACCTCAATAATAGCATATGATGCGGTAGAGGATATGGGGATACATGTGGAAGCTGGAGATAGAATTATGGAATACTGTAGTGCCGATGGTAAAAAGTACAATGGATTTATAAAAAAGCTTAATGAAATAAAAATAGGTTCTCAAAGTATTAATGACATAGAAATTGATTTTGGTACAATAGATAATAGTGGACAAATAAAGGCATCAATTGGATTAGATATTTTAACTAAGGTTGGAGCCGTAATCGATTTAAAAAACTTTGATTTTATTGTGAATTAATTAAAGCTTATAGTGAAAACTAGTAAAAGGACCGCCAAGAAGGCGGTCTTTCTATTTATTTGCAATTTTTAAATAAGTTTTCGTTGATTTTTTTATTATTATTTTGTTTTTTACAAGAATAATGTAAGATAATAATAGATATTAGACTCTGACTAAAAGCTTGTAACTGAGGATTTTATATATCTAGGGAGTGATACTTTAATGTTAAAAAAATATATAAAGATAATATTAATTCTTCTTATTTTTAACTTAGCCTTAGGTGGAGTAATTTGTTTCTTATCAGGAAATCATACTACAGTTAATTACAGTAATATTTTATTCATTATGGGGGCAATATATGGAGGATTAGGACCTATAACTCTTTTAGGTAGCTTTAGAAGTAAATCAAGCATGAAGGAACGTCGAATTGGGAGTTTAATAGGTGACAATGATACTTTAGAAGATAGTCAAGGTTTGAAACCTAAGGAGGTAAATTTTAAGTATATGGTACTTGCCTGTCTTGTAGGTATTTTAACCATAATACTCAGTGCTTTGGTATTATACATTGGCTAAAGGCCATATTAGGATTAATAAACTATATTAATTGTAAAGAAAACTAATAGGAGGCATTGAGATGAAGCTCTTTTTAGATACTGCAAATATAGAAGAAATAAAAAGGGTAAATGCTATGGGGGTTATTTCAGGTGTTACTACTAATCCAACACTTATAGCTAAGGAAGGCCGTGATTTTATACAGGTAGTTAAGGAAATAGCTGAAATTGTAGATGGACCTATTAGTGCAGAAGTTATTGGTTTAAGTTCAGAGGAAATGTTAAAGGAAGCAAGGGAATTAGCAAAGATACACAAAAATATAGTAATAAAGATACCTATGCTGGAAGAAGGATTAAAAGCGGTTAAGCAGTTGTCAGAAGAAGGAATAAAAACTAATGTAACCTTAATATTTTCAGCGGCACAAGCATTATTGGCAGCTAGAGCTGGGGCTACTTATGTTAGTCCTTTTGTTGGCAGGATAGATGACATAGGAAGTAATGGCTTGACCTTGATAGAAGAAGTAGCTGAAATTTTTGAAATTCATGCTATTGATACAGAAATTATATGTGCTAGTGTACGCAGTCCTATACATGTTATAGAGGCTGCAAGGGTTGGAGCCCATATAGCTACAGTTCCTTATAAGGTAATTCAACAGATGTTAAATCATCCTCTTACAGAAGCAGGGGTGAAGAAGTTTTTACAGGATTGGCAATCCATGAAAAAATAAGTGGAGGTAGATATGATAAAAATTGATATATTTGGCTTTTGGGATCAAAGGCTTCAAAATAGCGAAAGAGCCTGTGGAGGCTGTTCCTCATCCGGTAGCTGCAGTGCTTGTTGCAAGAACAAAGGAGGTATTGAGATAGCTAATAAATCAGCTACTATTGGAGGCTGTGCTGGCTGTTCTAGCAGCAGTAAAGCAAGTAAAACGGTAGGTCAGCAGTATCAGGAATTAATAGAGTATATAAATAATAGCGATATAAAAGAAAAGGTAAGGCTGGAGTTTTATGATCTTAAAAAGATAAATGTGTTAGACTATGATGATATTAGAATACTGACAGAGTTGGATTATGAAGCTCCTTTTGTAGTTATAGATGGTATAGTTAGATACTATGGTGGCATTTCAAACTATCTGATTTATAAGGATGTAAAAGAATTGATTTCTGCTTAATTAAAAAAGAACAGGCTACTCAAGAAATTGGGTAGCCTGTTTATTAGTATAGATGGGAGAAGAGAAATTCAAAGAGATGAGATTATTAGACAAGTTGTGCTGTCTATACAATTATTATATGCTGGTATAATTAAGCTGTTACAAAAATTTTCAAAGGAACTGATATAATTTAAGAAATTTTTAAGAAATTGTTAAGGTAATTTGTTGGGTATTTATATACAGCCTATGATATAATTTTTACTGTGTTCCAGTTATTGGGGGATATTTTCTAAAAGAATATTAGATATGAAGATTTGAATTTTAGTTTATAAGCGGTATCTATAACTAAATAAAATAGATATAAGGAGTGAGAAGAATGAAGGTTTTAGAAGTTCAGGGAGTTTACAAAAGACTGGGTAAAAGAGAAATTATCAAGGGTATAGACTTCTCTATTAATGAAGGTGAGATCTTTGGTTTTCTAGGTCCTAATGGAGCAGGAAAGACAACTACAATTAGAATGCTTGTAGGTTTAATAAAGCCGGATCAAGGAACTATAAAAATTTGTGGAAAAGATGTGGTTAGAGATACGGAAAAGGCTTTGGCCAACATTGGAGCGGTGGTAGAAAATCCTGAGTTGTATACATACCTTACAGGAAGACAGAATTTAAATATTATAGCAGATATAAGAGGGATAGATAGAAAAGCAGTAGATGAAATAGTTGAGTTAGTAAATTTAAAAGGAAGAATCGATGATAAGGTTAAAAAGTATTCTTTAGGTATGAAGCAAAGATTAGGTTTAGCTGCAGCTCTTTTATCTAAGCCTAAGTTATTGATCTTAGACGAACCTACCAATGGATTAGACCCAACGGGAATAATAGATTTTAGAGAAATTGTAAGAAAGGCAGCAAAGGCTACCAATACAGCAGTCTTCGTATCCTCCCATATATTAAGTGAAGTGCAGCAACTTTGTGATGTGGTAGCCTTTATAAATGATGGACAAATTAAGTCTGTTGAAAGTATTACTAGTGGGGAAATTAAAAATGAAAGAGAAACTCTTGTTATAGTTACTAAAGATCCGGATAAAAGTCAGGATATCATGGTTAATATGAACTCTGTAAAAGACATAAAGAGGGAAGAGGATGTCTTTACTGTTACTTCAGAGAAAGAAGCTGCTTGTGATATTATTAGAGAATTGGTTACTAAAGGTGTAGATGTTTGTGAGGTTTATAAAAAGCATAATCAGCTTGAACAGAGATATATGGAGTTGGTAGAAGGAGGTAAGCGATAATGCTAAAGTTAATTAAAATAGAAACCTTTAAGCTTTTTAAAAGAGCGAAAACATGGGTTATCCTTATAGCCTTTGTGTTGCTTACAGCCTTAATATCTTATATAAGTTACAGGGACGCTGAAAATATGAAAAAGTATTATGGTACAGAGGCTCAAATATCTGATAATAAAGAACATTTGAATTATCTAGAAGAGGAAAAAGAAAACATACTTAATAATAGTACTTCAGCAGAAGCAGAAGAGAATAAGAAGAGTTTGGAGGAAGATATACAAAGTACTAAAGCGGAAATAGCTAGACTAGAAAAGATACTTGAGCTAGAAAAGTCTGGTGATTGGAGAAGTATTGTAAAGTCACAAATCAAAGATTTAGAATCCGAACAAGAGATGTATAAAGGATCTTTAGAACATAGTTATACGGTAGCGGAAAATGAGAAAGAAATTGAGAGGTTAAAGTACTTATTAGAGAATGATATTAAATCTGAAGGACTATATGATTATAATGCTAGGACCTATTTATCAGGAATAATTGGTATGTTAGGAGAAATATTTTTAGCTATTGGAATAGCTGTTTTTGCTTCCGATATGGTATCTGGTGAAGCAACACCTCCTACAATGAAGTTACTTTTGACACAGCCAGTTTCGAGGACGAAAGTGCTCTTAGCAAAGTTTATATCAATAAATCTTTCAGCCGTTTCTTTGATAATTGGAGTTGAATTAATAGGATATTTAATAGTAGGTATATTCTGTGGCTTTGGAGATGCAAATTATCCTATAACTGTAGGACTTAAGTATGCCTATGATTACGCTAATACAGATGGTAGCTACATTCCAATACACTTAGTAGCAGGATCTGGTTACCTTATTCCAGCATGGAAGTACTTGATAAAGTTAATATTACTACAGGCATTGTATATAATAGCTTGTACATCTGTAGTTTTCTTAATATCAAGCTTAGTAAAGACCAGCATGGTGTCAATGGGAATAAGCGTAGTTTCTATGATTGCTTCTTTTGTAATATTCTTAGGGTTTAGTGCTCTAAAGAATATAGCTAAATTCATATTCGTACTCTTTGGAAATGTGGAATCCATATTAACTGGTAAAATTGCGCTTAATTTTGATAATCCTAATATAACTTTGAGTACTACAATTATTATGTTTATTGTGTGGATTGTAGCAAGTTATATAGTTTCACATATAACTTTCACAAAAAAGGACATATTAATATAACATAAATAAAACATAAATAAAAACCCAGCGGGAAATGGGAAAATCTGCTGGGTGTTTTTGGCTTTAAAAATCAATTATTATTAAAGGTTTAGCTTAAATAGTTTAATTGCATTGCGAAACATAACATTTTCGTAATCCTTCTTTGGCAATTTCTTTTTTAACCCTTCCATTAATTCTAAATATTTGTCATAGGTATTTATACCGTCTATGGGACTATCTGTACCAAAAAGTATTTTTTCACTGCCGCATTTTTTGATAGCCATTAAGGTGTTTTCGAGGCTTACCCAGGTAGTATCTCCATAAAGATTATCTAGCTGTGATATATATTCTATAGCTTCCAGATTATTTGTTCCTAGGCCCATATGAACCATTACAAAATCAATATCAGGATACTTTTTTGCCATAAGATATACATGACGGACATGGGATTTTTCATCAGCGGCAGTATGAACTACAAAAGGTATTTTGTGCTTTTGAGCAAATTTTAAGTATTCTTCACATTTAAGGTCACTGATAGCTATGTTGGAGTGAAATGGATGCATTTTAATCCCCACAAAATGCTTAGAATTCTCTAAAATAAAGTTACCAATATTATCATCAAAGCTCTCACTGTTTGGGCAAATCCAAAATAGTCCTTTTAGCTTATAGGCATGATTTTTTACTAAATTAAGAGTTTTTTCATTAGCAGATAACTGAAGACAAGGTGTGCTTTTAGGGATGGGGATTAATTCACTGGAAAATTCACAAGCTTCTACGTTAGATACAATGGAATAGTCAATATTATACTTTTTCATAGATTCTAAAAGTATCTCAGATGGCATATTAAATTTATTAGTAGTACCAAAATGAACATGAGAATCAATTATCATAATACCCTTCCTTTATTAATTACTTTTTATGAATATATAATAGCACAAGATTTTTTTCATTAGAAGGTAGACTGGTTATTAAAAAACTTAACATATAGTAAATTTTTTTATGTTTCTGAATAAAAGGTTTTATCCAGGAAATAACATTAAAGCATTGATAAAGTTCGATTTTTTATGCAAGAATTCTATTGTGCCATTCATCAGTTCCAGGCGTATCACTATAAGAAAAAGAGAGAAATTAATAGATATTGATAAAAATAATGAGATAAATTAGGATAATGAAAGATATAGTGAGGGAAGTTGCTGAAAAATATGATATGATTACACATGTCGCCGCAAGAAAGCGACAATAATTCACAAAGTTTTCTTCAAATAAAACATAAAAAATGTTGACAAGAAGATTCTTTTGTGATAACATGTG
>NZ_FMJL01000031.1 GCF_900095445.1 Clostridium sp. N3C | reverse complement strand
ATACTATTGAGAAACATTTAGATCATGAAGGTATTAAACACTTTGCCACTAAAGAATTATATAGAGCTGAATTGATAAAGAAGGATTTAGAAGTGCTGGCTGGAGATAAACTATCTGAAATGAAATTGTTACCTTCTACACAAGCCTGTGTAGCAAGAATCCATGAAATAGATAAAGAGCATCCAGAGTTGATTTCAACTTATGCTTATGTTAGATTTATTGCAGATTTGTTTGGTGGCAGAATATTCCCTGAGGTACTGACAAAAAGTTATGATATTCCTAAAGAGGCGCAAAACTATTATGCTCAACCAGACATTGGAAACATTAGAGATTATGTAATGGAATATCATAAAAAGTTCGAGAAATTAAATTTATCTGAACATATGGAAAATCTATTTGCTATAGAAATAAGTAATGTCTACATATATAATATTGCTATCTCAAATGAGTTGGAGGCAAAATTATATCTTAAATAGCTAAAGTGTTGGTTGAAGGCTCTTGATTCCAAGGGCTTTTTTATTTTTTAATTAGGAATTTAATAACTGAAATTGAATAATTAAAACTAGATTTTTATGAGAGAATTTAAATAGTGGTTTTATGTATAAGGCTTTGGTATCGCAGTAAGTTTTCATGGGCTTGGAGGATGCATTGAAAGGAGAAGATAATTACAGCTAAAAAAAATAAAAATCCCTATTGATTTCCTAATAAAAAATTGTATAATTATATATTGTGAGTTTAGTAAATCTAAACTCTAAATTTATAATGATGAAGATTAGTATTAGTAAACTTATTGCTCAATATAATTTAAGAGGTGGAGTATGCAAATTGGAGAGAAGATCAAAAGATTAAGAATTGAAAAGCAGCTTACTCAAGAAGAATTGGCCAATAGATGTGAACTATCTAAGGGGTTTATATCTCAATTGGAAAGAGACCTAACTTCGCCTTCTATAGCAACTTTAAAGGATATATTAGATGCCCTAGGAACAAACTTAAATGAGTTTTTTAGGGAGGAAAAGGAAGAAAAAGTAGTTTTTGTGAAGGATGATATGTTTGAAAAGGCTGATGAAAAACTAAAATATAATTTAATTTGGTTAGTATCTAATGCGCAGAAAAACTCTATGGAACCAATTCTAATCACCCTTGAACCCGGCGGACAATATGTTGAAGATGAGCCCCATGAGGGTGAGGAATTTGGCTATGTATTATCAGGTTCAATAATACTTCACTTAGGTCGTAAGAAATATAAGGTTAAGAAGGGAGAAAGTTTCTACTTTAAACCTAACATTAATCATTATATATCTAATAGTGGAAAGAGCAATGCCAAAGTTATTTGGGTTAGTACGCCCCCATCCTTTTAAAGTTTATGAAAGAGGTGTTTAATTTGCAGGATTCTAATAAAGATATAATTTTAGATCTTAAGAACATAACCAAAAAGTATGGTGACAATACCGTTATTGATAATTTGAATTTATATATTAGAAGGAATGAATTTGTAACATTATTAGGTCCTAGTGGTTGTGGAAAAACAACAACCTTAAATATAATAGCTGGTTTTGAAGAACCTAACAATGGAGACGTAATATTTGAAGGTAAGGTTATTAATGAAGTTCCTCCTCATAAAAGACAGATAAATACTGTATTTCAAAGATATGCGCTATTTACTCATATGAATGTATATGAAAATGTGGCTTTTGGCCTTAGAATAAAGAAGATTCCTGAGAAGGAAATAAGAGAAAAGGTGAAGGCTATTCTTAAGCTAGTTGATCTTGAAGGTTATGAAAAAAGATCGACAGACTCTTTAAGTGGTGGTCAGCAGCAAAGAGTTGCCATAGCTAGAGCTTTAGTAAATGAACCTAAGGTTTTGTTACTGGACGAGCCTCTTGCAGCTTTAGACTTAAAGCTTAGGAAGGAAATGCAGCTTGAATTAAAAAGAATCCAACAAAGTTTAGGAATAACCTTTGTTTTTGTTACTCATGACCAGGAGGAAGCTTTAACTATGTCCGATACTATTGTGGTTATGAATAAAGGAAGGATTCAGCAAATAGGAACACCGGAGGATATTTACAATGAACCTAAAAATAAATTTGTGGCAAGGTTCATAGGGGAAAGTAATATTTTTGACGGTATAATGCATGATGATTATAGAGTTTCTTTTGAAGGCAGAGAGTTCCAGTGTGTAGACAAGGGGTTTGATAAGGATGAAAAAGTAGATGTTGTAATAAGACCTGAAGATATCAAGCTTGAGGAATATGGCAAAGGTATGATTAATGGTATAGTTACTTCTGTTATTTTTAAGGGAGTTCACTATGAAATTGAGGTGGAAGCAAACAATAAAAAATGGCTCATACACAATACTAAGCAAGTTAAAATTGATGAAAAGATTGGTATGAACATATATCCTGAGGATATCCATATCATGAGAAAGGCTAGGGATATGGAATGAAAAAAAGCAAATCAATAGCTCAATATCCTTATATTGTATGGAGTATAATTTTTATTGTTGTTCCTCTATTTCTTATACTCTACTTTAGTTTTACTAACAGTGGTGGTGCTTTCACTTTAGAAAATTATGAGAAGCTTTTTCAACCTAACTATATGAAGGTGTTTTATAATTCAGTTAAGCTGGCAGCTATATCTACTGTATTATGTCTTATTTTGGGTTATCCTATAGCATATATTCTTTCAAAGCTGGACCCAAAGTACAGAACTTTACTTATGTTACTTTTAATTGTTCCTATGTGGATGAACTTTCTTTTAAGAACATATGCATGGATGTCTATCATAGGAAGAAATGGAATTATAAATACTATTCTTAAAGCTATAGGTCTTCCGACTATGAATATATTATATACAGATACAGCTGTTGTTCTTGGTATGATATATAACTTTTTACCCTTTATGGTTATATCTATATATACAGTGCTTATAAAAATAGATCAAAATGTTATAAAGGCTGCGGCGGATCTTGGAGCTAACAAGTTTGTGATTTTTAGAAGAATAATTTTTCCCTTAAGTATACCAGGGGTTATGTCCGGTATAACTATGGTATTTATGCCAGCGGTTTCAACCTTTGTAATATCAAAGCTCCTTGGCGGTGGACAGTATATGCTTATAGGTAACTTAATTGAACTTCAGTTTACTACTGTAGGAGATAGATATTTTGGATCTGCTATATCAATTTTGATGATGGTAATTATACTTATATCTATGGCTATACTTTCAAAATATGAAGATAAGGATGAGAAGGAAGGTGGTGGAATACTATGGTAGGCAAGTGGGCTAAAAGAATTTATTTATCATTAGCATATATATTTTTGTATGCTCCAATAGTATTCCTGATAATTTTTTCTTTCAATTCCGGAAAAAGTTCAGCAAGCTGGCAAGGTTTTTCTTTAAAATGGTATGTATCCCTTTTTGATAATCAGAGAATTTTAAAGGCTTTGTACTATACTGTACTTGTTGCAGTTGTTTCCTCTCTGGTTTCAACAATCTTAGGAACTATAAGTGCTATAGGAATAGATAAAATGACTGGATGGAAGAAGAAGGCTGTACTAAATATCAATTATTTACCAGTATTGAACCCAGATATAGTTACTGCAATTTCTTTAATGACTTTATTTATATTTTTTAGATTAACCTTTGGGTTTAAAACACTTATAGTAGCTCATGTGGTTTTTTCCACACCCTATGTTATAGTTTCAGTACTTCCAAAGCTTAAGCAAATGCCTGATGATTTGGTAAAGGCGGCTCAGGATTTAGGTGCAACACCTTTTTATACCTTAAGGAAGGTTATATTGCCTCAAATAGCACCAGGTATTTTGGCAGGATTTCTAATTTCCTTTACAATGTCCATAGATGATTTTGTAATAAGCTTTTTTAACACTGGATCTGGGGTAACAAACTTGTCTATTGAAATTTATTCAATGGCAAGAAGAGGCGTAAGCCCTGAAATAAATGCCCTATCAACCTTGATGTTTATATCTATTTTTATACTTATATTTCTTGCAAATAAAAAGGACTTAATTAAAAATGAAAGGAAGAGAGGTAAGGTAGATGACTAGAGTTAAGAAACTTTTATCCTTAGCTGTTACACTCATAGTTTCAGCATCAATATTTACTGGCTGTGGCAGCGACAAAGACAAGGTTACAATTAATGTATTTAACTGGGGAGAGTATATTGATGAAAGCATTTTAAAGGACTTTGAAAAGGAAACTGGTATAAAGGTTAACTATATGACTTATGCTACTAATGAAGAAATGTATGAGATGGTAAAGTCAGAAACTACAGCATATGATCTTATTGTGCCATCAGACTATATGCTTGAGAGAATGATTAAGGAAGACCTTGTTCAGGAGATTAACTTTGATAACATACCTAATTATAAAAATATAGATGATACCTATAAAAATATGTCCTATGACCCTGAAAATAAATATTCAATACCTTATTTGTGGGGAACAATAGGCATAATATATGATAAAACAAAGATAACAGATAATATTGATAGTTGGGATGATTTATGGAATTCTAAATATAAGAATGATATCTTTATGTCTGATGACATGAGAAATTCAATAGGTGTATCCTTAAAAAGACTTGGCTATTCTTTAAATTCTACAAGTCAAGAGGAAATTGACAAGGCTACAGAAGAGTTAGTTAAGCAGCGTAACGAATTAAATGCTGTATATATAGGGGATCAGGTTAAGGATTCCTTGCTAAGTGGTGAGAGAAATATAGCTGTTATATATTCCGGTGATGCTGCTGTACTAAAACAGCAAGAGCCAGATAGATTTGAGTATGTAATACCTAAAGAAGGTACAAATCTATGGTTTGATGTTTTTGCTATTCCTAAGAATGCACAGCATAAGGCCGAGGCAGAAAAGTTTTTGAACTATCTTCTTGATGCGGAGGTTAATAAGAAGAATGTAGACTATATTGGTTATGCTACACCAAATAAGGCAACCTTAGAATTGCTTGACGATGAAGTAAAGAATGATAAGTCTGCATATCCAGATAAAGAAGTAATTGAAAAGTCCGAGGTTTATATAGATCTTGGTGATTTTAGAAAGGCATATAATGATGCTTGGTTAAAGATTACTTCAAAATAATATAAGGACTGTGGTATTAGAATTTTATTTCTAACACCACAGTCCTTTTGTTTGTAAAGAATTACTTGTATTTGGTGTGCTTATAAGTGGAGATTAGATGATCATAATCTTATTCTTCTTTATAATAATTTGACATCAGTATGAAAAGAGAATTACAATAGAAATTGAGGTGTAGAAAAAGATGAAAAATATCGAATAACGACTATAGATTTAGAGTTGAGATAGTGTATAAATGAGATTTATATATACTAAAGAGGAGGTATAAGAACATGGAGACATATTTATCAAAAGTTAATAAAGCTGTATTTAAAATTATGGTTTTTGGAATATTTGTAATGTTACCCTTTGGCTTGTTGGGTATATTTGATACACTTGCTCCAACCATAGCATTAATTTTTGGCGTAGTATTATCCTTGGTGTTAAAAAGTAAAAAAAATAATGAAGAAATTATTCAATGGATATTTTTGTTGTCCGTATTTATGCACTTTTCTGCCATTATGGTTAGTAGGCCTTCAGTAGCCATAGCAGAGGGGTGTTTGGCTATAAGTGCTGCGGCAATATATTTTAGGAAATGGATTATTATAATATATGGGGTAGGCGTTTCTGGTGTTTTAAGCTATATTTATTTTGTAAATCAAGGCTATGATTCTGATGTTTATATACTTGGTTTGCTATGTATAGCATTTGCTTCTATAATTTTGTTTTATGTTACAAAATGGGGAAGTGAACTGATTCAAGATGCTAATAATAAAGAAAATGAAGCAAAAGCTCTTCTGGAAAATATGGGCAAAACCATTAAAGTTATCAGTAAAAATACTTCTGCATTGGACAATGATATAATTCATATAATAATTTAGGTGCTATACATGAGATAAGCAATAATATGTCTGCACAAGTGGAAATGATGGCAACGGGTATATTAACACAAACAAAGAGCATTTCAAAAATTAGTGATATGATGAATGAGGCAGACCAAAAAATATCAGAGGTTAATAGTTTTAACAAAGAATTATCAGAGATATCAAGAAATACTAATACTGTTGTTTTAAAAGGATATGAAAAAATCAACAGTATGTCTAAGCAAATGGAGATTATTGATGAAGTAGCCACTAATTCCTATATAGCTACTCAAGAACTTAGCAATAGAATGAATAGAGTTACTGAATTTCTTTCTAAAATAAATCAAATATCTGATCAAACCAATTTATTAGCTCTTAATGCATCTATAGAAGCAGCAAGAGCAGGAGAGGCCGGTAGAGGCTTTGCTGTGGTGGCAGAGGAAGTAAGAAAGTTAGCAGAAGGAAGCGGAGAAATAGTAAAAGAAATTGATGAAATCTTAAAGGAAATAAGGGATATAACAGAAAGGGTTTCTGATGAAGCTAATAAAGGAAATAAGGTAACTAAAGAAGGAAAGGAAATTACAAGAGCGGTAAGTGACAATTTCAAAGAAATACAAGATTCCTTTAATAATATTGATCAATATTTATCTGAGGGTATTGATAGATTAAATAATACTGTGATGCTGTTCTCTGATATACGTCAGGAAACTGAAAGTATGGCGGCGATTTCAGAAGAACATACTGCTTCTGCGGAAGAGTTAACAGCTACTACAGAAGAGAATAAGTCTAATATAGATATTTTGTATAAAGCGGTAGAAAACATTAAAAAATCAAGTAATGAGCTAAAAAGTCTTATAAGTGAAGATAACTTATAAAAACCTGTTAGTTAGAAATGAATAAATTTTAATGCCTCAGACCTTCACAAAAAAGTCTGAGGCTATGTTTTTATAACAATAATACCCTTTTATATTATATTTTTTTATAATTTTTGAATTCACAGCACATACTTAGCATATCTCCAACCATTGACACTTTAATATTGCCGCCCATTTTTTCTATAAGAGATTTAGAAATTGCCAAACCCAATCCTGAGCCTTTTTCTGACCGTGTATTATCCGCTCTATAGAATCTATCGAAAAATCTTTCTAATTGATTAGGAGTTAAATTTGATACATCATTATTAATTTTTAAAGTAACTATATCTTCTTCTGCCTTTAAAGATATAACCGCTCTACTCTTGGCGTATTTTAGAACATTGTTTAGTAAATTCCCAATAACCCTATCAAGGGATTGCTTATCACCGATTATATATAGGCTCTTATCCGGTATTTGAAAGCTTATTTCCAGATTTCTTGCTAGAAATTCATTATGCTTATCTACTAAAGATTCCTTTAAAGCTCTGCTTAAATCTAATTTCTCAAGATTAATTTCATATTCTGCAGAATCAATTAAGGACAGGGTATAAAAGTCATTTAGCAAATCTTCTAAAGTTTTGGCTCTTTCATAGGCTATATTAAGATATTGTCTTCTTTCATCTTCAGTAGAGTTATCCTTCTTCATAAACTGTAAGTATCCAATTACCGTTGTAAGGGGCGTTCTTAAGTCGTGAGACATATCTGCAATGGCGCTTTTTAGAGCTCTTTCGGTTTTAAGTCTACTTGCTTCAGCATGTTTTCTTATTTCAATATTTTCGTTTATTGCCCAGGCAAGTTTCTCAAAATTCTTGTTTAAAAGTCCAACGGTCAATTTATTATCTGATTTATTTTTATTAAATTCTTTTAGTTGATTTGTTGCATCTATAATTTCATGTTCTATATATAAGAGTCTGGCAAGTAAAATGATTACTGCCAGGGATAAGATAATTATAAGCAAAATCACTACTTACCAGATCCTTTCCTTACTTTAATTCTGCTTTATTAAAGGCAGCCATAGCTATTATTGTTGAAAGTGTTATTGTAATCAAGCATATTGCTACTACTTCAAGCCCCTGTGAAAAATTAATATTTCTTAAGGTTGCTGTATTTAGCTGATAGAAGACTGTTTTTCCATAGATCGCTTTTACTGTGTTATTTTTCATAGATAATGCTTGGCCTACTCTGCATACTGTATCAAAAAGATAAAATATAACACTAGGAGCAACGGCATTTTTAGTTAGGAAGCACAACATTACAATTATGCTGGCCATACTAATATATATTAAGGTCATTAAAAAGGTCACCCGTAAAATAAGTAAAAGAGCTTGTAAATCAAAGGACCTTCCATATCCGTTTATAACAGTGTTGATTAAGGTAATTACAAGGGGGAAAGCAAAACTAATAATTACTGTTCCTACATAGAAGGCTATACTTTTTGCAATAATTATATTCCTTCTTCTATGGCCATAGGTAACTAAATTTTTTATACTACCGGTGTGAAATTCACTGCTAATAAAGTATGCGAAAATAGCTAGTATAGGCATATATACTAAGAATTGCTGTATCTGAATGGAAAATAGCAGCATATCTTCTCCGGACTTTGTTCTTAATATATAGGAAAGTATGGGACCAGCTATACCTTGAGCTACTCCTGCTAGTACCATAAGCCAGAATATTTTGCTTGTTTTTAGCTTATGAAATTCAGCCTTTAACAAACTAAGCATTGCTACCACCTCCTATCAATTTTGAAAAGTAGGTTTCCAAATCATCACCCATTGGAGTGATTTGTTCTACAGCTATACCAGCCATAGTTAAGGTGGTAGAAACCTTTGCTGGCGCATCTAAATAGTCGTAGAGCCTTATAATGTTGCCAGGTAATACTTTAAAATTTGAGCTGTTCAGTTTTTTATCGATTATTACCGATGCTTTTGCTACATCATCAACTTTGATATATAAAAACTTTTGACAGCGGTTTGCTAATTCTTCAGCAGTGATTTCTTCTAATAGCTTACCCTTATGAATAATTCCGTAGCAGTTAGCTAACTGATAGAGTTCTGCTAAAATATGGCTTGATATGAGAATGGTAACGCCATACTCTGTATTTAGCTTTTTGAGAATCTCACGTATTTCCACAATGCCTGTAGGGTCTAGACCGTTGATAGGTTCATCTAAAATTAGAAATTCTGGATCTCCTAAGAGTGCCATGGCAATACCTAAGCGCTGCTTCATGCCTAGAGAAAAGTTTCGTACCTTTTTGTTCTTTACTTTATCTAAACCTACCATGGTCAAAGCCTTTTCTATGCATTCCTTTCCTGGAATACCTTTCTGTATTCTGTCTATTTCTAAGTTCTCGTAAGCGGTTTTGAAAGGATAAAATACAGGGGACTCTATAATACAACCCATTCTCCTTCGTGCTAGTTCAAGCTTCCTCCCTTCACTTTCGCCAAAGAGTTCAAGAGCACCTTTGCTTTGAAAGGAAAGGCCAGATATTATTCGAAAGAGAGTAGTTTTTCCAGCTCCATTTTGACCTATAAAACCGTATATTTGCCCCTTCTTTATAGTGATATTAACATCTTCCAATGCGTTAATCTTATTATAGGTTTTACTTAAATTATAGCTTTTCAAAATAATATTCTCCACTAGATTACCTCCCTTATACAGTAGTAAGTTTTATATTATAAGCTTACAAAGCAACGCATAAGAGAAGTTAAAGAAATCCTTAAGAAAACCTTAAGTTTATCCCTTTATCCTGTAACCCATTCCCCAAATGGTTTCTATATACTCCTCATTAGGATTAGCCTTGGTAAGCTTATGCCTAAGGTTGCTAATATGAACATTAACCGTATTATCATCCCCTAAATATTCATCACCCCAGACACTTTCAAATAGATTAGCTTTAGTAAATACCTTTTTCGGATGGCTGAGAATCAGCTCTAAGATGGCAAACTCTCTAGCAGTGAGGGTTACAAGCTTGCTATTTACCCAAACCTCTTTAGTGTTTTTATACATAACTATATCCTTGTAGGTAAGCCTTTCGCTTGAGTTATTACCATTACTAAACTCTAGATATCTTCTTATATTTGAATATACTCTTGCAGATACTTCATCCAAGTCAAAGGGTTTTATAATATAATCATCTGCTCCTGCTCTTAACAAGTCTAATTTTAGTTGCTTGTCTAGCTTTGCTGTAATAACGATTATAGGCATTTGATTAGTAGCTCTAATATCTAAAAGCAACTGTTCACCATTTACACCTGGTATCATCAAATCTAGTAATACCAAGTGAAATTCCATCTGATCTAGGTAGAGCTTAGCTTCAGTTCCTGAATAGGCTTGTCTTACATTATAACCGTTTTTGCTAAGAAGTAAGGCTAGCATATTATTTATTTCATTATCATCTTCAACTATTAAAATATTTGCTTTTTTTATCATAAAAATTATCACCCAAAATAATTTTAACACAATTAGCATTCTATAGTCTAAATAATAAAAAAGGATATAAGTTTTAAACTAAAAATACAGATATTCAATTGTAATAATTAATTATTATGGCTATAATAATCAAAAAACATAGAGGAGAATATATATGATAAAAAATAAAAAATGGAGTAATTGGTTAATAAGAATATTTACAATTATATTCTTATTCCTTTTTGCAGGATGTGAAGTAACTGATGAGATAACTACTCCGCGGTCACCTGGCATAAATCAATCTATTTCCCAAGAGAGTACAAATGAAAGTCCCACTGATAAGGAGCAGTCACCGAGTAAAACTGACACTACTAAGGTTAAAGTTAAGAAGGGACAAAGTTATACTTCTAAGGATGAAGTAGCAGCTTATATTCATGAATTTAAGGAACTACCTCCTAATTATATTACTAAAAAAGAAGCCCAAAAGTCTGGCTGGGATAGTTCTAAAGGTAACCTTTGGGAGGTGACGGATAAAAAGTCTATCGGTGGAGATGTTTTTGGCAACTATGAAAGTTTATTGCCGGAAGCGGAAGGCCGAATATACTATGAATGTGATATAAACTATAATGGTGGTTATCGTGGAGCTGAGCGATTGATATATTCCAATGACGGTCTTATTTATTATACAAATGATCACTATAAAACTTTCCAAAGGTTGTATTAGAGAGGTGTATATATGAGAGAGATTAAATTAAATGGAGAAAAGATGATAGATAGGGCAGTAGCTCATGCTTATTTGAAAGAAAAACTATCCTTGCCTGATTATTATGGCGAAAACTTAGATGCTTTATGGGATTGCCTTCTGGAAGACTCTTCTGCTAAAAAAATTACCTTATATAATATTAGACCGATGGTAGATAATTTAGGTTCCTATGGAGAAAGGATTATCAATCTATTAGAGAGAGCAGCCAAAGAAAATGAAAATATTGTAGTATATATAGAAAGGGACAATGGTATTTGATATTAGTTTTTATTTCGTGTTGCTTTGTTTCAAAGAAGTGTTGATGGTATAGATATATACGTCAACACTTTTTTTTAATAAAGCATTATAGTAAAAAGTTATATATTCACAAGATAATAATGGCAAGGAATAAATAGTTTTATTGAATTATGCAAATATGAAGGTTTACTAGATTATCTAATAAAAAGTTTATATAAGGATAGACTAATTTATAGAGCTTAATAAAAAGGGAGGTTGCCTTCTATGAGTGAAAGTAAAAAAATGAAAAAAGGTGAACATGAAAAAGCAATGGAAAAGGCAAAAGAAATGATTGATAAGGGCATTGGAATGGGGAAAATAATGGAGGAAACAAATCTATCAGAAAAGGATGTAAAAAAGGCAAAGGATAAGTGGGTTGATTTGTCTTAGAATACTCACTGTTACTTATATGTTTGGAAGACTCTATAGATTTGAGAAAGCAAATCTATAGAGCTTTTCCTTTTCAATTATTTTTAAAGGTAGCATTGTTATGAAATTTATGATATTTATATAATTGTGGTGCACATGGAAACTTTTTGAACGTTTTGTGGCATTACAAAATAAATCACATATTTTGATGGGAATATTTAGTTAATATGGAAAAGAGTTAGCCAGTCTAGAAGAAATTGCTGAGCAGTAGCAGGTTAAACAGATAAGAAGAAGGAATTTCAAGAGAAAAAATTAAATTTAGATAATATAAATAATATTTTCAGTAATAATATTATTGCTATAAAATATAAATACTATTACAAACATAAGAAAGGAATGTATTTACTTTATGAAGTTACTATTTGTATCAGACATCCATGGTTCCTTATTCTATGCCCATAAGGCTATAGAAAGCTTCCATAATGAAAATGCCCAGCATATTATTTTTTTAGGGGATATATTGTACCATGGACCAAGAAATCCGCTACCAAAGGATTATTATCCAAAGGAAGTAGCAAATCTTCTTAATAATTATGCGGATAAGATTATAGCGGTAAGGGGCAATTGTGATAGTGAAGTTGATCAAATGATGCTTAACTTTCCTATAATGGCGGATTACTCTAATATTCTATACAAAGGAAGAAGATTATTCTTAACTCATGGACATATTTATAATGCTGATAATATACCTAACTTAAGTAAGGGGGACCTTTTAATCTATGGACATACCCATGTACCAAGGGCAGAAAAAAGAGGCCACATATACATAATAAATCCTGGTTCTGTGTCTATACCCAAGGAAAGTAGTCCTAATAGTTATGGAGTCTTAAAAGACAATGTTTTTAGGATTAAAGGATTGGATGGAAAGGTAATTAAGGAAATAGTTTTGGATAAAGGTTTGTAATTCATGGTTACAAAGCCTTAAAATAGCGAAATCAAGATGATCCTGTCCGGAGACTTGATATTATTAAAAATATCAAAATTTTTCCATGTATACTGGAGAGCATATGATGAGAACCTACTATAAAAACCATTAACCAAGAAATAAATGATATAATTATTTCTTGGAAAGAAGGTAGAAAAATTTTTATTATTTCTTGGAAAGAAGGTAGAAAAATTTTTATCATATTTGGAAAAATGGAAATCTATTCGTTTATAAAGCATATAATAGTTTTGCAATGGGAAAATAAAGCAAAAATAGTAAAAATAAAATATTAATAAATTATTAACGAAACTATTGTTTTTGTTTTGTAATTATGATATTATTTATATATCGGAAACGTTTCCTACTTTATCTTGGTAACGTTACCTTTCAATAGAAGCTAGGTGAAGGGATGAGCAACTATACTATAAAGGACATAGCGAGGATTGCGGGAGTTGGCGTAGCAACTGTATCTAGAGTAATTAATAATTGTTATGGTGTCAGTCAAGAAACTAGAACTAAGGTTATGGAAGTGATTGAAAAATGCAATTACGTTCCTAACTCTAACGCAAAAAATTTAAAACAAGTTACTTCCCAAATAATATGTATTATTGTAAAAGGTACATTTAATCCTTTTTTTCATGATATGGTTATAGAGTTGCAAAAATGTGTAGAAGCTAAAGGTTATATTCCCGTAGTTAGTTACATAGATGAAGAGGAAAACGAGATAAGATATGCAAGTCAGTTAATAAAAGAAAAGAAAGCAGTTGCCATTATCTTTTTAGGAGGTAGTGCCGTAGACAGAGAAGAGGAACTACATAAATTAAACAGTCCTTGTGTATATGCAACTTCTAGTGCTAGTGGCTGTGATGTTTCAGGCGTTAGCAGCGTATCTATTGACGATAAACTGGAGGCTAAAAGCGCTGTTAGTTACCTTCTTGATTTAGGCCACAAAGACATCTTAATTGTAGGAGGAGCTATTTATCAGAAGGATTTGATATATAGCAGATATAAGGGTGTACTTGAGGCTTTTGAAGAGAGAGGTATGTTCTTTGATAAGGAAAATATGTATTTAGAGTCCAAGTTTTCCTGTGCATCTGCTTATGAAAATATGGCCAAGTTTTTGAAGCGAAAGAAAATGATTACAGCAGTATTTGCTATGTCGGATGTTATGGCTATAGGCATTGCAAAATGTGCTATAGATAATGGGTTTAAAGTGCCTGAAGATATATCTATTATAGGTTTTGATGGCATTGAACAGGCTTGGTTTTATAATCCGACTATTACAACTATTAAGCAACCTTCTATGGATATAGCCAAAAAAAGTGTGGATCTATTAGTTAAGAGCATTCGAAACAAGAAGTTTTCTCAACATTTAATAGTTCCAGGCAAGTTACTAAAAGGTAATTCTGTTAGATTAATTTGTAAAAAAAATCTCGAAGGAGATTTTTAAATAATAAATAATGATAAAAATGGAGGGAATATTATGTTGAAAAATTCAAAAAAGGCAATGGCCTTGCTTCTTACTGCTGCAATGTCAACAACATTACTTGCAGGATGCGGTAATAAGAAGGACGACAATGCAAAGAGTGACAACAAGGGTGGTTCTAAAAAAGTTTCATTAAAGGTTTGGGGAGCACAAGATGACCAAGCATTATTAAAGGAAATGGTTGAATCCTTTAAGGAAGCTCATAAGGATAAAGAGTATGACATTTCTTTTGGTGTTGTAAGTGAAGCTGATGCTAAAGGTAAGGTATTAGAAGACCCAGCAGCTGCAGCTGACGTTTTTGCTTTCTCAAATGACCAGATTTGGGACTTATATAATGCAGGTGCATTGTATGAAATTACTAGAAATAAGGATCAAATTATCTCAGCTAACTCTGAAGGTTCAATAGAAGCAGCTACAATAGATGGTAAATTATATGCTTATCCAATGACTGCTGATAACGGATATTTCTTGTACTATGACAAGAGCGTTGTAAGCGATGAAGATGCTAAGACACTAGACGGTATTTTAGCAGCAGCTAACAAGGCTAATAAGAAAGTATTCATGGATGTATCAAATGGATGGTACATAGCTTCCTTCTTCTTAGGAGCAGGTTGTACATTATCAATAAAAGACGGAAAGCAAGTTTGTGATTTCAACAACGAAAAGGGACTTAAGGCTGCAGAAGCTATAAAGGCATTTACAGCTGATAAAGCCTTCATGACTGGTGACGCTAACGAAGTATTACCTGGTGGAATAGGCGATACAATAGCAGCAGGTGTTTGCGGTACTTGGGTTGCAGATGCTATAAAGGAAAAGTTAGGAGATAACTTTGGAGCAGCAAAACTTCCAACATTTACTTGTGGAGGAGAACAGGTTCAAATGGGAAGCTTTGCAGGTTACAAACTAGTTGGTGTAAAAGCACAAACTAAGAATCCAGTAGAAGCTATGGAATTAGCTGAATGGTTAACTAACGAACAAAATCAGCTTTTAAGATTCCAGAAGAGAGCAATGGGACCATCAAACGTAAAAGTTGCTGAAAGTGACGAAGTTAAGGCAAATCTTCCTTTAGCAGCATTAGCAGAACAAAGTAAGTTTGCTACTTCTCAGAAGGATGTACTTAACAGTTACTGGACACCAGCTGAAGCTTTCGGAACAGCTATGGAAGCTAAGGACTATTCAAAGTCACTTCAAGAACAATTAGATGAAATGGTAGCTCAAATTCAACAATAGGCCTATAAAGTAAGAAAAACGGCTGGAAGTATTTCTAGCTGTTTTTCTATAAGATTTTAATTATGATGGAGGTATATATGGAAGATATCAATGTATCTAAGGAATTAAAGAATGATAAATCCCTCTTTTTTAATGCCTTGAAAAAAGGTAATCTTATAACTAAATTAAGCTTCATTATTATGGGCTTAGGATGTATCTTAAGAGGACAGATAGTAAAAGGATTAATTTTTCTTGCTCTTCAAGTAAGCTTTATAGTGTACATACTTAACAGTGGATGGTATTATTTGAGTAATTTACCAACATTAGGTAAAGAAGTACAACGCCAGGTATGGAATGAGGAACTTCAGATTTATGAGTATAAACCTGGAGATAACTCTATGTTGATTTTGCTTTTTGGTGTTGTTACTATATTTGCTATTGGCGCAATAATTTTGATGTATGTAAAAAGTGTAAAAGAGTCTTATAACTGTGAGTTAATAAGAAAGGCAGGAAATAGACCTCCTACTTTCAAGGATGATGTAAAGAATTTATTTGATAAAAACTTCCATAAAACATTATTAACTTTACCTGCTATAGGAATAGTATTAACAGTAATTATGCCACTTATTTTTATGATTTTAATGGCTTTCACAAACTTTGATAAAACACATCAACCACCAGGAAAGCTATTTACTTGGGTTGGATTTGAAAACTTTAAAAATTTATTCTTCTCTAATTCTAAGATGTCTGGAACATTTGTTAAGATTTTAATCTGGACTTTCGTATGGGCGGTTTTTGCCACTTTTTCAAACTACTTACTTGGTATGATTTTAGCTCTTCTTATCAATAAGAAGGGGATTAAGTTCAAGGGATTCTGGAGAACTATATTTGTATTAACTATTGCCGTTCCTCAGTTTGTAACTTTACTACTTATGTCAAGAATGTTCCAAGATGTAGGACCAATAAATATATTACTTCAAAAATTAGGGCTTACTTCTCAAGCCATTAAGTTTATAACAGATGGAACTAATGCTAAAATATTTGTAATTATAGTAAATATGTGGGTTGGTATCCCATACACTATGCTTATCACATCAGGTATCCTTATGAATATTCCTGAGGATTTGTATGAGAGTGCAAAGATAGATGGTGCTGGACCTGTAACAGCATTTATGAAAATAACTTTACCATATATGCTATTTGTAACCACTCCATATTTAATTACTCAGTTTGTTGGAAATATAAATAACTTTAACGTTATATACTTGTTAACTGGAGGAGGACCAAACTCTTTAAACTACTTCCAGGCAGGGGAAACAGACTTGCTTGTAACTTGGCTTTATAAACTTACTGTAAATGAGCAGAACTATTCCTTGGCTTCTACTATAGCAATTATTATATTTGTAATAAGTGCTACATTATCACTTATTGCATATAATAGATCTGCATCTGTTCAAAAGGAGGATACTTTCCAATGATAGATAAGAATAAATCTAATAAAAATATAAAGACAGGTTATGGGATGAGAACTAAAATAGCTAATGCTATAATCTATGTTATTTTAACAGTATTAGCTTTAATATGGATCTTTCCATTAGTATGGCTTATTCTGCAGTCCTTTAGAGCAGAAAAAGGTGCCTATACAACTTATATTTTGCCTAAAAATTATACTTTCAATAACTATATTAAATTATTTACTGAGACAGACTTGTTTAACTATCCTAGATGGTTCATGAATACCTTAGTAGTAGCAATATTCACCTGTATACTATCTACTTTAATGATATTAGGTACTAGCTATACTTTCAGTAGATTGAGATTTAAATCAAGAAAACCTATGATGAATGTAGCATTGATTTTAGGTATGTTCCCAGGCTTTATGTCAATGACAGCAGTTTATCATATATTAAAGTCACTGCAGTTGGATCAATCTCTTATAGCTTTAGTTATAGTATATTCTGGTGGATCTGCTTTAGGATTTATGATATCAAAGGGATTCTTTGATACTATTCCTAAGGCCTTAGATGAGGCTGCAACTATAGATGGAGCAACTAAAAGCCAGATATTCTGGAAGATCACATTGCCTCTTTCAAAGCCAATTATTACTTATACAGTTTTGACATCCTTCTTAGCTCCTTGGGTAGACTTTATATTTGTTAGCGTTATTATGAAGGATAATTATCAGAATTACACTATTGCTCTTGGATTATATCAGATGCTTACAAGAGAAAATGTTAATGCTTACTTTACGCAATTCTGTGCTGGTGCTGTATTAGTTGCTATACCTATAACAATTCTATTTATCTACATGCAAAAGTACTATGTAGAAGGTATAACTGGAGGTTCTGTAAAGGGCTAAGTTTTATTGGAGGAATTAAAGTATGAAAAAAGTCCTAGGAATTATGTTAATCTTTACTATGCTTCTTATGGGCGGATGCAGTGAAGAACAGAAGATTAATGTAATAGATGATGATTATAGAAACTATTATGAAATTTTTGTTCGTTCTTTTTACGATTCTGACGGAGATGGAATTGGAGATATAAAAGGCATAATAGAAAAACTAGATTATTTGAAGGATAATGATTTTAAAACCCAAAATGACCTAGGCATAGATGGCATATGGCTTATGCCTATAATGCCATCTCCTACCTATCATAAGTATGATGTTACAGATTATTATTCTATTGATTCTCAATACGGCACTATGGAGGATTTTGAAGAATTAATAGAAAAGTGTAATGAAAGAGGAATTAAAGTAATTATTGACCTAGTAGTGAACCATAGCTCTACACAGCATCCATGGTTTGTATCTGCTAAGAAAAGTTTAGCGATAGAACCTTGCGGACAAGAGGTATGCACTCACCCTGAATTATGCAGGGAACATAATAAGTATGTTAAATATTATAACTTTTCTCAGGAGAAAAAGTCCGGTTATCATTCAGTAGGTATGCCTTCAGGATGGTATTACGAAGGTCAATTCTGGGATCAGATGCCAGACTTGAATTTGGATAATCCAGAGGTTAGAGAGGAAATCGAAAAGATAGGTAAGTTCTGGCTAGATAAAGGTGTGGCTGGTTTCAGAATGGATGCTTGCACTTCCTACTATACTGGCAATACTACAAAGAGCGTGGAATTCTTAAAGGATTTTAATGAAAGAATGGAAGCTTATAAAAAGGATGTCTACATAGTTGGAGAAGTATGGTCAGATGCAGGGACTGTATCTGAATACTATAAGACTGGAGCAGATAGCTTCTTTAACTTCCCATTTTCAGATACTACAGGAAAAATAGTTACTACTATAAGAAAGAAAGATGGCCTTGGTTTTAGTAAGTCCTTGGAAGAATGGCAGAATAAAATCAAAAACATTGATGAAGATGCCATTGATGCACCTTTTATATCTAACCATGATCAGGGAAGAAGTGCAGGATTTTTAGGGCAAAATCTTGTTCAAATGAAAATGGCTGCTAGTCTTTATCAGATGATGCCAGGAAACACCTTTATATATTACGGTGAAGAAATAGGAATGGTTGGTTCCGGTAAGGACGAAAATAAGAGACTACCAATGTTGTGGTCTACTAGCGATACAAAAGGAATTACCCAAGCGCCACCTAACGCTGATTATACTAGTACTATAGAGGCTGGAGTTGCAGAACAGGAAAAAGATAAAAATTCCTTGCTTCAATTTTATAAAGATATTATAAGAATAAAAAATGAAAATCCTGAAATTCAAAGAGGAAAGGTAACTTCTATAGATTTGGGAAATGAGGCTCTATGTGCTTATAGTCTAGAATATAATAACTCTAAGGTATATGTTATTCATAATCTAGGCGATGAGCAAGTAGACATAGACTTAAGCGGTGATGAGTATTCTAAGCTTAAGGTTAAGGGAGAGCTAAAAACCAGTGACGGAAAGATTACCTTGAAGAAGGGTAAATTGACTATGCCTTCAATGTCAACTGCCATCTTAAAGTAATAAATTTAAGAATAAATATTAATTTAGTGAGCTGCAAAAATATAATGCTTTTGCAGCTCACTTTTTTATGTAATAAAACTATAAGTATAATTAGTCTTTTAGCAATTTTATGAACTGCTTAGTAGTTGAAGACTGATATCCTGTTTTAGGCCATATTATTGCAGTACCTACTCTTAGTTCAGTCTCTTTTAATTCTCTATAATAAAGCTTGCTATTAGGAATTAGATCTAAGCAGTTTTTTGGGATTATGGCAACACCAATACCAGCATTGGCCCATAAAAGAATAGTACGGACATCATTACTTTTGCAAATTATATTAGGAGAAAAACCTTTCTTGTTACATAGTTCTCCTATAGTTTTTTCATATCGCCTATGTAGTACTATAGGTAATTGATTTAGATCCTTTAAACTTATAACTTTTTTTCTTTTATCCCAATAGTCTATTTTGCTTGCCACAATCATAGGCTCTTCCGGTAGATTGATAACTTCAAAACCTTCTGTGTTGTAAGGAGTTCGTATTATACCTATATCAATGAAGCCCTTAGAAAGTAATTCAATAATACTAGAAGTATCTTCGTCAATTATTTCAAAACTTACATTAGGAAATTTCCTGTGAAAGTTTGAAATGAGTTGAGGTAAAAAGGTAGCCCCTGCGGCAGAAACAGTGCCTATTGATAGTTTTCCTGCAAGACCGTCGTTAATATCTTTAACTTCTTTAATGGTTATGTCCATAAGTTTTAATATTTGCTTAGCCTTATGATACAAAGTTTGTCCAGCAGTTGTGATTTCTAATTTTCTAGTATTTCTTTCAAATAGCTCTATGCCTAATTCTTCTTCCAAGGCTTTTAGCTGTTGACTTAGCGGTGGCTGAGCCATATGCAGTCTCTTGGCAGCTTTAGAAATGGAGCCCTCTTCGGCAATGGCAATAAAGTATCTTAATTGCTTAATATCCATAAGTCTATCTCACTTTCTAAATGGATTTATATGATAAAAGTATGAATAATATATGATTTAAATATTTCCAATATATATCTTAAGTTGTTATAATTATACTAGAATAAGTATCTATAATCTAGATTTTCATGTGATTTGGGGGGATATTAATGGTTACAGCTTTTGATAAAGGCGTATTTGTGTATAATGGGGACAAAATTCTAGGGGCTGTGGATGAAATTTCAGCAGCAGACTTAAAAGAATGTGACTTAAGTCCCGAGGATTTAAATCCAGAAAAGGCTAAAAGAGAGACCATAGCCTATGGCATTATTCAAAAACATAATACTTCAAATAACGAGGATTTTATTAAAATTAAGTTCGATGCTTTGGCTTCCCATGATATTACCTATGTAGGTATAATTCAAACGGCTAAAGCTAGTGGTTTAAAGGAATTCCCTATACCATATGTATTGACTAACTGTCATAATAGCCTTTGTGCTGTAGGAGGAACTATTAACGAAGATGACCATGTATTTGGTTTATCGGCAGCTAAAAAGTATGGTGGAATATATGTACCTGCTCACCAAGCAGTAATACATACTTATATGAGAGAAGAGATGGCTGCCTGTGGAAAGATGATTTTAGGTTCTGACAGCCATACAAGATATGGTGCACTAGGAACAATGGCTATAGGTGAAGGTGGACCAGAGTTAGTTAAGCAACTTCTTGGTAAGACCTATGACTTTACTTATCCAAAGGTTGTAGCAGTTTATTTAGAAGGGGAGCCTAAAAGGGGTGTTGGACCTCATGACGTAGCTTTAGCTATTATTGGTGAGGTATTTAAGAACGGTTTTGTTAAGAATAAGGTACTAGAATTTATAGGACCAGGAGTAGGAAACCTATCTGTTGATTTTAGAAACGGTATAGATGTAATGACTACGGAAACTACCTGCTTAAGCTCCATTTGGGTTACTGATGAAAAGGTTGAAGAATACTACAAGATTCATGGCAGATCAAGGGACTATGCAAAATTGCAGCCAGGAAAGGTAGCATACTATGATGGTTTAGTAATGGTAGACTTAAGCAAGGTAGAACCAATGATTGCTTTGCCTTTCCACCCAAGCAATGTATATAAGATTTCTGAATTAAACAGCAATCCTTATGAAATATTAAAACATGTAGAAGAAGAGGCTAAGAAGTCTTTAGATAATCCTAAGATAGACTTTAAGCTAACAGATAAGATAGTAGATGGAAAAGTAAAAGTAGATCAAGGTATTATAGCTGGTTGTGCTGGTGGTATGTTTGAAAATGTATTAAAGGCAGCAGCTATACTTAAGGATAAGTCTGTAGGAAATGATTACTTTAACTTAAGTGTATATCCTGCAAGCCAACCAATCTTCTTACAGCTTATTAAGAGAGGTGCTATTAGTGACTTGATGGCTAGTGGTGCAACATTAAAAACTGCTTTCTGTGGTCCATGCTTTGGTGCAGGAGATGTACCTAATAATAATGGATTCAGTATAAGACATACTACAAGAAACTTCCCTAACAGAGAAGGTTCTAAGCCAGGAGAAGGACAAATATCTTCTGTAGCTTTAGTTGATGCTTTATCCATTGCAGCTACTGCTATGAATGGTGGATACCTAACTCCAGCTACAGAAATAGAAATTCCAGATGTAGATACAAGTTATGAATATGATAGATCTCCTTATGAAAAGAGAGTTTACTATGGATATGGGAAAGCTCAAATAGATGCACCATTAAAATACGGTCCAAATATCTGTGATTGGCCAGAGATGCCAAAGCTTACCGATAATCTATTGCTAAAGGTTGCGTCTGTAATTAAGGATGAAGTTACTACAACAGATGAACTTATTCCTTCAGGAGAAACTTCCTCCTATAGATCCAATCCTTTAAAGCTATCAGAGTTTGCATTGTCTCGTAAGGATCCACAGTATGTAGGCAGAGCTAAAGCGGTACAAGGGTTGGAAAAGAAAAGAAGAGCATATATAGAAGGAAAAGAAGCAAATATAGAAGAATTAAAAGCTGTAGTACAAAAGCTAAAGGGAGAGGATATATCTGAAGAGGAATTAAAGAGCTTCATGTCCACAACTCAAATAGGAAGCACTATATTTGCCCTAAGACCAGGGGACGGTTCCGCAAGAGAACAGGCAGCCTCCTGTCAAAGAGTATTAGGAGCTTCAGCAAATATAGCTTTAGAATATGCTACAAAGAGATATAGAAGCAACCTAATTAACTGGGGTATGTTACCTTTCGTTGTAGATGAAGCTCTTGTAGACAGCTTTGAAGTTGGACAATATATTTATATCGAAGATATTAAGGAAGCAGTTAAGGCTGGTAAGGAAACTATTCCTGCAGTTATAGTAGGTAAGGATGGCAATAAAAATATAGAGCTTAAGCTCAATAAATTAACAGAGGACGAAAAGACTATAATTTTATGCGGTTGCTTAATAAACTACTATGCAGCTAATTAAATCTAAGGATTTTCAGAACAGTGAATATAATAAAAAATATGGAGACTCATTTTTAGAGCTCCATATTTTTTTATATAAAACTTCCTTATAAAAGTTATAGGCATCTTCTCTACTACTGCCATTTTGCAATTGTGGTATTGTTAAAAGAGGTGCAAACAGTATCAAGACATATTGTACCCTTAAGGACTATTTTCTTGCTTGTAAAGTCTGCATTTATTCTTAAATTTACAGCGGCATTTCCTATGTTTGTAGTTATAGTAACGGTAGGTTTAGATATAGATAAAATTACATTTTCAAGAGCATCCTCCAGTACCTTTAACACCATGTTTATAGATTGTCCATCAAAATCCCAGTGTATGGTTAAAGGACCAAAGGACCAAGAATTGGGCAAAGTAGGTATAATAGATTTTTTATCATCCTGTTTACGGTCATTTTCTATAGAGGTAAAGGTATAAGGATCGGAAGAATGATTGTTTCTATAAATATCCGGTCCGTAATAATAGGGATCTATATATTGATTTGAATAATCATTAGGATAATTATAATGTAGCATTGAGCTAGTACACTTCCTTTCAGAGATAAGATAATTTTTGATTCACAATAAATAACATATGAGGATTAAGGTGAATATGCTACCAGAAATAATGCTAATATTTTTTTATTAAATATTGTTGTATATGATATGAAAAACACATATAATCATAATGTTGTTTTGATTGAGATTTTGCATATAATTAGAACTAAATATGACATAAGGTAATACAATGTATATATATAAAACTTATTTTATATATATACAAAATAACTTTAAAAAAAGTATTGCGTTTTTATAATAATGTTTGTATAATTATACAATATCAGTATATTAATTGATTGGGGGTAGATCGATGGACAAAATAACCTTTGTGGTTAGGGAAGCAATTGAGGAGGATATTACTCAAATAATAGAGGAAGCAAAGGAAGCATTCTGGGCCTATGCTGAAAATGCAGGTATAACAGAATTTGTGCAACCTTTACAGGAAAGTTATGAGGATTTGAAAAGGGATTTAGAAACTAAATTGGTTTTAGTAGCTATTTTAGATGGAGAAGTTGTAGGAAGCGTTAGAGTTGAAATAAATCCTGATAATACAGCATATTTAAGTAGACTTGGTGTAAAAGTAGCATATCAAAACAATGGTGTTGGTAAAATACTATTAAATGCAGTTGATAACTATATGATGAAGTTAGGAGTAAAAAACTTATATCTGCACACTGCCTCAAGGATGTTTTCTTTAGTTAGATTTTATTATGGAAGAGGATTTTATATAGAATCTACCACAAAGGACAGAGGATATGTAAGAGCTTTACTTTGCAAAGAGTACCCAGTAGAAGTTAATAAGAATTCAACTGCTAGCCAGTATGATGTGGCAGTGGTATAATATATATTAAGGAGACCTTTTATTTACATATGTTATATTGTAGATAAAAGGTTTTTTACTTTTATTTTTGATATAATGCTATTGGTTTTCGTTACTTGGTTATTGAATATGGCTATAAAAGGCTTTTTCACAAATCATATCTGTGAAAAGGCCTTTTTATTCTACAGGTAATTATTATTTCGATACTGGGTAGGAGTAATACCAGTCAAGGCTTTAAAGGTCCTAGTGAAATGGCTTTGATCATAAAAGCCTAACAATAGGGCAATATCTAGAATGCTCTTAGTAGTGCTTAATAATAAGCTCTTTGCCCTTTCTATTTTGATTTTTTTACAATATTGCATAATGGTCATACCCATTTTATTTTTAAAGCACTTTGAAGCATAGCTTATGGAGATACCCATGTCCTTTGATAACTGTTCTAGTGAAACATGACTTTCAATATGAATGTGCAGATATTGAAGAAGCTTGTTTACAATAAAAGTGTCTGTAACCTCTGCATCGTAGATTAGTAGGTCCAAGTATTTAGAAGCGATCTCTAGCTCTAAGGCCTGTAGCTCTTTTACAGTGGTAGCTTTAAAAATCTTCATATAAAACTTATTGTAGAGTTCGCTAAAGTTTTCTTTATAGGTGCCTTTGGCTAGAACCTCTCTAATATAAACTATATTCCACATGAAAAGGTCATTTTTCTTGTGCTGAAAGGGAATATTATTTTCCCGTTCCTCTTTGTGTTTATTGTTTATCAATTCTATAATGTTTGCTTTAGCATTAGATTCTATAAGCAGTGAAATGATAGGACTAAAAAAGTATTTGTCAGAAATGAAGCCTTCTAGGGGCATCTTATCACTCCTTTAGTAAGAAGATTATTTTGTTTTAATGTAACACTATATAAAATGACGGTCAATATAAATGATTAAAATATATACAAAAAATATCAACTATATACAAATGCTTTAGGAAGGTTTTGATATAATGACCTTGTAGGAGAGCTACAAATTATTAATTTTATGGAGAGGATAATAGTATGAATAAACATGCGATATTTCATAATACTACCGTTCCCTATGCTTATGCAAAGGATAAGAATACACTATGTATTAGAATTAGAACAGCAAGAGAGGACATGAGTGAGGTAAAGGTACACTATAAATGTAGATATGATTGGGAAAATCCTTTTTGTGAAAAGACCATGAAGCTTTTTGCACAAACAGATCTCTTTGATTTTTATGAAGTAGATGTACAAGTGGAGAAAAATAGATACAAATATTATTTTGAGCTCACTGATAGAAAAGGAAAGAAAATATACTTAGATGAAAGAGGATTAAAGGAAGAGCCTATGGAAATTCCAGAGGCTACCGGTTTTCAATATGCCTATATTGGGGAGGCAGATGTTTATCATGAATGTAAATGGATGCAGGAAGCTGTAGTTTATCAAATTTTCCCTGATAGATTTTGTAACGGAGATATAAGCAATGATCCAGAAAATACCTTGGAGTGGGGACAACCTGTTTCTCATAAATCTATGTTTGGGGGAGACCTTCAAGGTATAATAGATAAATTAGATTACCTTCAAGATTTAGGTATAGATTTAATTTACCTTACTCCAATTTTTAAGTCTACCTCAAATCATAAGTACAATACTGCGGATTATTATGAGATAGATCCTCAATTTGGTACGGTAGAACTAGCAAAGGAATTGGTTAAAAAGTGCCATGAAAGAGGTATAAGAATTATTTTTGATGCAGTGTTTAATCACTCAGGAAGCGACTTTTTTGCTTTTAAAGATCTGCTAGAAAAGCAAGAGAAGTCAAAATATAAGGATTGGTACTTTATAGATGAATATCCTGTAAGCCTAGAAAAGATTAATTACTATACCTTTGCTAGAAATGTAAGACATATGCCAAAGTTAAATACTGCAAACCCAGAAGTGAAGGAGTACTTGCTTAAGGTTGGTGAGTATTGGGTAAAGGAAGTAGGCATAGATGGATGGCGTCTAGATGTTTGTGATGAGATAGATCATGAATTCTGGAGGGACTTTAGAAAGAGAATAAAAGCAGTGAATAAAGAGGCAGTTATAGTTGGAGAAATACAGCATGAGGCTGTTAGTTTTCTAAATGGGGACCAATTAGATAGTATTATGAACTATCCTTTTAGAGGAGCTCTAGTAGACTTTTTTGCAAAGAGAAGTATAAATGAGAAGGAATTTGACAATATTGTAAGTATGAATAGAGCAATTTATATGAGCGGTGTAACAAGGCAATTATGGAACCTTTTTGGAAGCCATGATACTCCAAGGTTTTTATATGAATGTAATGAAAATGTAGATAGAATGAAGTTAGCTATAGTCTTCCAATTTTGCTTTGAGGGAGTTCCATACATATATTATGGCGATGAAGTTGGTATTACCGGTGGCAATGATCCTTTAAATAGAGCTTGCATGATTTGGGATGAAGATAAACAAAATAAGGAGCTTTTACAGCTTTATAAAAAGCTCATAAAAATTAGAAAGGAAAATAAGGAATTAGTTTATGGCGATTATAAACCTCTTTATTTAGAGGATAATGTTATAATCTTTGAAAGAAATTCTGACAATGGTTCTGTGATAATAGCTATAAATAATAATGAAGAAGACTATGTTGTGAATAATTCCTTTGAAAAGGACTCAGTAGATCTTATATCTGGAGAGTCTATATCCTTGAAAAATGGAATTAGCTTAAAGAAGATGGAATTCAAAATACTAAAGGTAGTTGAATAATCTTATTTTCTAGAACTCTTTTATAAAGCTTCAGCCTAGCTGAAGCTTTTATTTAATATAATAGCTTAGCTTGAGAAAAATGAATAAATATACTTTTTTGTAACAATATTGTATAATAAAATGGATAAGAATATATTCATATCATGGAAAAATGTGAGGTGATCAATATGAAAAATAAGAAAAAAGTAATAAGTGGCTTGATTATAGGCTTTTTACTTGTTGTAACAGTAGGTATATTTATTGCAAAGGAGATATATGCAGAAAATAAGAAAGATTACATAGCTAGTAATGATAATATTGGCAAAAGTAACAATTATAAAGAGGTTCCTCATCCAAAGGAATGGGGAGAGAATCAGGAACAGTTAAATTTAAGGGATAATAGAACCGCCTATAAAATACAGGTTTCTTTAGATGAAAACAATAAAAAGATTTTAGGCTATGAAAGAGTTAAGTTTAGAAACAACTATAATACTTCTTTAAAGGATGTGGTTTTTCATTTATATCCAGATTCTTATAATAGTGCTGAAACTAGACCGAGTATAGGGGAGAGTACAAGAGTATTAAGTAAAAGTGAAATTGGAGATATAAAAATTAACTCTGTAACTTACAATGGTCAAAAAGTTAAATATACAGAGGATAATCAAGTATTAAAATTTAATTTAGATAAAGATCTAAGGCCTGGGGAAGAGGCAGAGGCTGTAATTGATTTTACTTTACAAATACCTGAGTCTCGAGATAGATTAGGATATTATGAAAATAAATATTCTATTACAAACTGGTATCCTATTCTTTCAATATATGATGAAGAACAGGGCCTTTGGGATGAAAATCCCTTCCATCCTGTAGGTGAATCTAATTACAGTGATTGTTCAGATTATCAAGTGGAAATTTTAGTACCAAAAGGTATGGTAGTGGCAACTACTGGAGTTGAAAAAAATAAGGAATCTAGGAATGGTATGGATAAGTTTACTTTTCAAGCGGAGAATGTTAGAGATTTTGTTTTCTTTATGAGTGAAAATTATAAAGTCATTTCTAAAGAGGTAAATGGAGTAAAAGTGAATAGCTATCATTTAGGTTATGAAAATGCAGCTAGGAGAATGTTGGATCTTGCATGCAAATCTTTAGAATTCTTTAGCAAAACCTATGGAGAATATCCTTACAGTGAATATGATGTAGTGGAAACTCCTTTAGAGGGGGGAGCTATGGAATATCCTACAATTACCCAAATGGGTTTTTATTCAACAATGGATGCAACTCCTTCTGCTGATAATTTATCCTTTGAAGATGAGGCTGTAGTTCATGAAACTGCACATCAATGGTTTTACTCTATTATAGGGAACAATGAATTTAAAGAACCTATTTTGGACGAAAGTTTTACCTCCTATGCTACAGCATTGTTTTTTGAGAACTTATATGGAGAAGATAATCAGTACGGAATAAAAAGAACTTTTCTAAACAATAATTATCCATATAAACCACCAATTTATAGAAGTACTGATCAGTATAGCTGGAGGGAGTTCTCAATAATTGTTTATTATATTGGTCCTGTAGTATTAGAGGATCTTAGAAGCAAGGTTGGAGATGAAATGTTTGACGATATATTTAAAACATATTACAATAGGTATAGGTACAAAAATGCAACTTTGGAAGGTTTCTTAGGCGTTGTAAAAGAGAAGGCAGGCAGTGAGATTAGCGAATATATAAGAAATGCTTTCACTTCTAATGATTATTCTGCCAGCGAAGCAATTAGCAGGTTAAAAGACTAAAAAATATTTGGTAATTGAGGTAAAGAGATATGTACGAAAATTATATTTTTGACTTGTATGGAACATTAGTGGATATTAATACAAACGAATCACGACGAGGTTTATGGGAAAAGTTTGCTTTATTTTATGGTTACAATGGGGCAATCTATAAGTCTACCGAACTTAAGAAGGCTTATTTGCAAGAAGTAAAAAAGGAATTAGATAGCAATACTAAAACAGAATATCCAGACATAGATATTACGGTTGTTTTTCAAAGGCTTTATAACAATAAAGGGGTAGATTGCAGTAAGGAACTTATCTTTGAAACTGCAAAACTATTTAGAGTTCTATCTGTAAACTATATAAAGCTTTATCCTGGAGTTATAGAGCTGTTAGAAAATTTAAAGGCTAAAGGGAAGAAAATATATATGCTTTCCAATGGACAGCGTAGTTTCACTGTTCCAGAATTAAAGTACCTAGGAATATATGATTATTTTGATGGTTTACATAGTTCTTCTGATATAGGAATATGCAAACCGGATCCAGCCTTTTTCCAACATTTAATTAAGGAACATAATATTGATGTTTCTAAAAGTGTATTTATAGGTAACGATCATATTGCAGATGTTGAAGGTTCCAAGAGTGTAGGACTTGATTGTATTTATATACATAGTAATCAATCTAGAGACATTACTGAAGTGGATAGCACCTATGAAATTTGGGATGGAGACTTGAGTAAGGTCTTAGAGTTCCATCGTGATTAAGTTTGGAGGAATAAGATGGAGAATTTTAAATTTACCTATATGGATAAAGCCTATGAGTTAGGAGAAAATAACTTAGAGTATTTCTTAAATGATGAGGAAAAGCCTGTAAGGGGTATAGATAGAGAAAGCATTATAAAACTGCTTCTTGAAGGAGAAGAAGTAAGCTTTAGCAAGGAATATTACGATGAACCTTGCGGCAATTGCTTAAATGGAAAGGTTTATGGACAAAAATATTTTAAGTTCTTAGAGTATCACTTTTTCATTTATACTAAAGATGGTAATTATGTTATCAGTAATATTTCTAAAGATAGAAAAGATAATTTCAGCACACTTCTTAACAGAGGTCTAGTAGATGATAGTTATATTGTAAGCCTTATGGTTTGTGACAATTGTGGTAATTATGCTATAGAAATTGAACAGTGTGAAATATAATTAAAAACTAAGGGCTGTGGCATTGTTTTAGTGCCACAGCCCTTAGTTTTATAGTTTCATTAATAATTAACTATTTTTATGAAATACATCATATTATTGATCTTCAGTAGGTACCTTGAAAAAGAGCTCCTGTGAATATTGTTGTCCCTTTAATAAATCATACTGAATTAACATATAGTCCTCTAGCAATGCTTTTTCTTCCTCTGAAAGTTCTGTTGTTTTTATATTATCCTGGGCATCTATTATCATATTTGGCTTTAGACCAGGAAAAGTTTTCTTTATTTCCTCTAACATAGCGTATTGAGGGGTAACCGGTTGATTTAGAAGATCATACAAGGTTACACCGAAGAATGCTGGACTCATAGTATTTAAATTTATTTTCTTCATATCAAAGTTTGAGTAAATAAACAAAGGAGTTTGCCACTTTAATCTCTGGCTATCAAAGGTTTCACTATCATATCCAGCCTGTTCATATAGATCGCTTTTAAAGGATGGAAGGTGGTCTCCAAAGAATATAACCACTGTCGGTTCCTCCATCTGTTCTAAAGTGTCTATCAAATTTCTTACAGCTATAGAGGATTGCTTTATACCTTCAGCATAGATTTCCATTTGATCCTTTGCCTCACCGGTTAATCCTTCTACAGTAATGGAGTTTTCCCCGTGTTTTCCTTCTTCTATAGGACTATGATTTTGCATTGTTACCGCGTGAATAAACATAGGAGAATCATTATTTTGAAGTTTGTCCAATATTTCTGTTACAACAGATTGGTCTGATACATAAGCATTCTCACTCAATCTATTAAGTGAAATTAAATCATCCTCGCCTATAAAGTTATTAAAGCCCATAGCAGAATAAACTTTATTTCTCTTGTAAAATTGTTTTTTATATGGATGAATAGCAAGGGTATCATAGTTCCTTTCTTCCAACATATTCACTAGGGAAGGGAAGAAGGATTTAGTATCAAAAGCCTGTTGATAAGGTATTGATCCAGGGTTTAAGTTGTACATAGATAGTCCTGTAAGAACTTCAAACTCTATATTAGCTGTATTTCCGCCAAAACCTGGTGATAACATCCAGCCTGAAGATGAATTAGCCATTACATCTCTTAAAGCGCTCATAGGATCTTCGCTGAAAGTTACAGCTTCTAGTGTCGTTGGATCCCAAAAGGTTTCATCCATAAAAGTGATTATGTTAGGCTGTATTTCAGAGCTATTAGTGCTCCTTTCTTTGTTAATTTCTATAGCCTTTTCGGTGTATTTATCCACTATCTCTTGAATTGTTTCTTCAGAGTAACCCTCTGGCTCTTTCATAATATCATTTTGAAGGTTAGATAAAAGTCCAAAAACAAATCCGTTATATTCATAATTACGAGGTTGATTCCATAAAACTATGTTCACTCCAGCATTGGCAGCCAGCACATTTATAAAACTATGGCTAAAGAATAAATAACAATAGATTATAAAGCTAGATAAAGTAAATAAAGCTAATCTAGATTTAGCTCCTATCTTTACCTTTGGAAGCTTTTTAACTGCAAATACTAATAACAAAATGAATACTACAGTTGCTGCAATTAAAAGAATTAAAAGATTTCCACCTACCATTTGAACAAGAGATTTTACATTTTTAATTTGATAAAAATCTACAGGGTATAGTGGTTCACCTAATATAGATATTTTCTTGCTGTTAGAATACCCTATAAGTTCTAGTATAACCAAAGCTATAATTGAGCTAACATATGGGTTTCCTATTATGGAGAATAACAGAAGATATAAGCAGAAAATAAAAAGACTGCTTAAAAGAAATATTTTATAATTTTCTGATATCCACCATATGGTAGGCATAAAGTTTTGAGACATTTGAAAGAATTGTAGAAAAAAAGTTGTAATTAAAGCGAAAACAAAGGAAATTAATATAGCTTTAGCTAATTTACTTTGTTTAATTTTTTTAAAACTAAAGTTTCTACAGTTATTAAATACAAAAGACCTAAATTTGGTAAACATTTCATCCTCCCATAAAAATAATAATTATCATCATATTTAATGAATATTACATCACAATATAAATATCCAATTTCAATCATGCTTTTTATATATTCCAATTGATGGCTGGAGTTAGATATCTATAAATATCAAATATTATAATATACCTTTTTCACAAAAAATTCAAAGTATATTATTAATATAACACAAACATCATTAAAAGGTAAATCATGGGAGAGGATATCATAAATATTATATGCTATTTTGGATAATTTGAAACTGTTTTTTTACATATTTTTTTAAAAGCAAGGTAACTCTAATACCTAGAGGTGAGTAACTTGAAAAAGATTATAATAATACTTTTAGTCTTAGGGGTTATTGGAAGTACCTGGTTAACTTCTAAAGCAATTATGGAAATAAGAGCGGTTTTTAAAGCGGAGGATAAGGACTATGTAAAAACTATGAAGCAGGACTTACTATGTTTAAAGATGGCCTATCCAGAATACATAGTTGGCATTGAAGTGAAAGAAGATGGCAAAGTTTATATAGTTATGAAATCTGGTAAAAAAATAATATATGATGATAAAAAGCAAAAGAGTCAAGAAGAGAAAATTGCCAACCCAGATTTGCAGGATATGCTAGAACAGATATATCCTCTTACTACTACAAGAAAGCTAATGGATAAAAACTTTGACCCTGGACGGGGTAGAGTATATGAATTAATGGGGGAAGTATATGGATCTAATGAGGCCAATATAAAAAAGAATCTTACTAATGTAGCAATAGGTGGTAGATATTGTCAATTTAATAAAAATAATAAAGCAGCAGAGTTTTTAAGTGCGGCTATAAAAGAAATAAATGAACTAATTAAAAATAATAAGCAAATAGCAGCTTTTGTATATCCTACCAGTGGTACCTTTAATTTTCGAAGGATAGCAGGAACTAACAGGCTAAGTGCCCATTCCTACGGTATAGCTATAGATTTAGCAGGAAGCAAGTGGGACTATTGGAAGTGGGCTACTGCTGAGCAAGGGCAAAAGCGACTATCTACATATCCTAAGGAATTGGTAGAGGTCTTTGAAAAAAATAATTTTGTCTGGGGCGGTAAATGGGGACATTTTGATATTTTACACTTTGAATATAGACCAGAAATAATATTGAAGGCAAAGTATTTTGGTGGAAAAGAAAAGGATAATGAAAAGTGGTACTATGGGGCACCAGAAGAGGATGAAAGAATTAAGGAATATATAAAGTATATTGATGATACCTTAAAGTAATAGTTGAATATAGATAGGGAACTTGGCTAATAATAAGGATGACTAACCAATCTAATATTTAAGGAGATGTTGCCTATGGCTATGTATACAGGTGTAGTTAAATGGTTTGATAATGAAAAGGGATATGGTTTTATATCCGCTAATTCAGGAAATGATGTCTTTGTGCATAAAAACAGTATTAGGGGTGAAGCTAATGATAAGGAGCTTCACGAGGGAACCCAAGTTATCTTTGATGTAGTGGAGAAGGAAAAGGGACCTATGGCAATAAACGTTCAGAAGCTTTAGGTAACGTCCAAGATAATAATAATTTGTTGCATAAATTTAATGTAGATGGTATACTTACAGGGGTTTTAAGTTTATTAGTTGGTTCTGTGAAGTTGGAATATATGATATAGATAATAAGAATAAGGTTTCTACAAGATGTTTTTCATTAGAAATTACTCTATAAGAATTCATTCTTATAGAGTTTTTGTTTGTGGGTATAATATTCGTAAAGAACCAAAAATTAGTTGTGAATCTTTGATAGATTGCATAAAATTAATTAGTGAAAGAGAGGGAAGCAGATGGAAGGAAATAAGTTTCATCAATTAGGATTATCAAAGGAAGTGCTAAAAGCTATAGATGATATGGGTTTTGAAGAACCTTCAAGTATACAAGCAGAAGTAATCCCTGTATTATTAGAAGGATATGATGCTATTGGCCAGGCTCAGACAGGAACAGGAAAAACCTTAGCCTTTGGAGCGCCTATATTGAGTAAAATGGAAAGAAAACAAGGAAAGATAAATAGTATCATACTTACTCCTACAAGAGAATTAGCTATTCAAGTTAATGATGAATTAAACCGTATTGCTAAATATACTAGAGTAAAGCTTCTACCGGTTTATGGAGGTCAGCCTATAGAAAGGCAAATAGCAGCTATAAAAAGAGGAATAGATATAATTGTAGGAACTCCAGGAAGAGTTCTAGATTTAATAAGAAGAAATATTATGGATTTAAGCGAAATTAAATTCCTGGTTTTAGATGAAGCGGATGAAATGCTAAATATGGGCTTTATAGATGATATAGAAGAGATAATAAAAAATTGCAGTAGTGACAGGCAAACTATGTTATTCTCTGCTACTATGCCCAGTGAAATAAGAAAACTAGCACAAAGGTATATGAGGAAGGATGCAAAGCATGTAACTATAGCTAAAAGTACCTTAACAGTATCTACTGTTAAGCAATATTACTATGAGATTAAGCAAAAAGATAGATTTGAGTCTTTTTGTAGAATTCTAGATGCAGATGAGCCTACGGCAGCTATTATTTTCTGCAAGACTAAAAAAGGTGTTGATGAGTTAGTGGAAGCCATGCAGGCACGCGGATATAATGTGGAAGGTATGCATGGTGATATGAGTCAGAATCAAAGGCTTAACACTTTGAGAAAGTTTAAGGAAGGTAGCATAGAGTTTTTAGTAGCTACCGATGTAGCTGCTAGAGGAATTGATGTGGAAAATGTAAGCCATGTAATCAATTATGATATGCCTCAGGATATAGAATCTTATGTACATAGAATAGGAAGAACAGGAAGAGCCAATAGAGAGGGAGTTGCTTATACTTTAGTAACCGCTAGGGAATATAGAACTCTTAAGCATATTGAAGCAGTGACAAAGGGTAAGATAAAAAGAAGAGAGATACCTAGTGTAGATGATATATTCTTGACAAAATACAAAAATATACTTTCAAGGGTGAAGACAACTTTAGAAAAGGACAATTATAAAAGATTTGTTCCTTTAGCTGCAGAACTAGATGAGGAATTTAATTTAGTAGATGTGGCTGCGGCTTTAATGGATATAATTTACAGTAAGGAAGTTAGTTATGACTATGATAGCAATATTATCGATAACTCTCCTAGTTACGTAAGATTATTTATAAGTGTTGGTCGTATGGACAGAATTGATCCTAAGACCTTATTGAAGTTCTTCAATAACAATGCAGATGTGAATAAGGAAGAAGTTGGAGACATTGACATACTAGACAAATTTACCTTTGCTGATGTATTAGAGGAAGTAGCGGATGATATAATTAAAAAATGTAGTGGTAAGAGATTGTGTGGTAGAAAGGTAAGAATAGAGGTTTCTAAGCCAAGGATTTAAGGCTTAGCTCAAGGAAAGTCCAATAACTAGAAAAACTTTATAAATAGTATATAGTAAGGTGGCTCAGAAGGGCCACTTTTTTAAATGAAGAAATTATACCCTACGCTTTGACATAAGCCATTTTACTAAGTACAATTGTGCTAAGTATAAAATTTTGAAAGGAGCATATATGAAATTTATAGGATATCGTACAATTAAAACAGCAATAGGAGCAGCCGTGGCCATAATTATAGCAGAAATGTTAGGATTAAAATATACAGTAGCTGCTGGTGTTATTACAATTTTAAGTACTCAAAGCACTAGAAGACAGTCGGTAGAAATAGCGGTGCAGCGAATATGTTCAAGCCTTTTAGCTTTAACAATAGCGACAATTATATTTTCTTTATTTGGCTATAGTCCAATTACCTTTGGTCTTTATCTATTAATTTTCATTCCTTCTGCTGCAAAATTAAAGCTGGCTGAAGGTATTGTAGTAAGTTCTGTTTTGGTTACACACCTATTAGTGGAAAAAACAGTACATTCAACTTGGTTACTTAATGAGCTATTACTAATGTTAGTAGGTGCAGGGGTAGCCTTGATTTTAAATCTATATATGCCTAGTATAGAAGGCAAGATAAAGGAAGATCAGAAGTATATTGATGATGCAATTAGAACTATTTTATTAAGCATGGCGGATGCTTTAAAGAAAAACTACGTTTCCATTAAGGAAGAGGATTTATTCCAAGCACTAGAGAAAAGGTTAGAAGAGGCAAGAAAAAGATCCTATAGGAATCTAAATAATTACTTTTTTGTAGAGACTAATTATTATGTAGAATATATGGAAATGAGAACGCAGCAATTCCATGTGTTAAATAGGCTACGAGAACATTTTAGAAGATTTTTTATGACCTATGAACAAACCATAATGGTATCAGACTTTACTGCAGAGGTAGGTAGATCCTTTCATGAGGAGAATACAGCGGAAGGATTACTTGCAAATTTGCAAACTTTAAGAGAAAGCTTTAGAACTATGGAATTACCTAAGGATAGAGAGGAATTTGAAAATAGGGCCATGCTATTTCAGTTTTTAAATGATTTAGAGGATTTTTTAATAATAAAATATGAATTTAAAAAGAGGTTTGCAAAGAAATAAATTTAATATGGAGTAAAAGGAGAATTTTATGGAAGGTATGAAATTGAGAAGATTTTTTAAGGTCAGTAATGCTCTATTATTAGTAATGTTAATTTTTACTATGCTTTTATCTACTGCTTGCAAAAAGGAAGATAATAATGTAAGAGAAAAAGCATCTAAAGAGGTATCTGTTAATAAAAAGCACAAAGAAACCTTTGCTAAAGAAGAAAAGAATGGGGAAAGTAATGTAGAGAAAAAGTATGGATCTGTTAAGGGATTTCTTTGGGAAGTAAAAAAGGGTAATGCTACTGTATATATGTATGGTTCTATACATGTGGGAGGCAAGGATATTTATCCTTTAGAAAAGACCGTTGAGGATGCTTTTGACGGTGCTGATGTATTAGTAGGTGAAATTGATATCAATAATATAAGTACGGAAGATGCTACCAATTACGCTTTCGATTCAATATACACCAATGGAGATACAGCCCTAGATCATTTGTCACAGGAAGGTAAGAATAAGCTTAACGAAGTGAGTAAAGAATTAGATTTTAATTATAAATTTATAATAAAATATAAGCCTTGGTATGTAGGATCAATTTTATCTAGTTATCAGATGAAAAAGGCTGGATACGAGGCTAATTATGGTATAGATAAGTATTTTTTTAATAAAGCAAAGGGTAAAAAAGAAATTGAAGAATTAGAAAGTGCTAAGTTTCAGATTGATTTATTAAATAGCTTTTCTGATGAAGAACAAGAAAAGAATTTCATTATGAGTATAGGAACTATTGAAGAGACAAAGGCTTCTTTGGATCAGATTTTTGATATATATAAGAAAGGTGACGAGGAAGCTATGATAGAGGCCCTAGGGGAAGAAGATAGAAGTAGTAATTATTATAAAAAGATGATATTAGATAGAAATAAAAATATGACCTTGAAAATAGAAGAATATTTAAATACGGAAAAAACTTATTTTGTGGTGGCAGGTTTAGCTCATTTTATAGGACAAGATGGTATTGTTCAGATGTTGAAAGATAAGGGCTATACTGTGATGAGAAAGTAGCTAAAGTAAAGGGCTTCAGTATATCTGAAGCCCTAAAAAATTAATCTATATAAATTGTTATTATTCTAGAAATCATAATCGCCATCATCGTAATCTTTACCGTATAAATTAGATACTCCATAGAGTTCTCTACCTTTTATGCCTAGCTTAGCCCTTTCCTGTTCTGCCATTTCACTTAGAAGGTTTCTAACCTGGCTTGGATTTTTTATTTTTTCTAAAACAAGTTCCTTATGTGTTTCATCAGCGGTATAAAGGGTTACGCTACCAACTCCTAATATTTTATCTAAAAAGGTTCTGTTTAGTCTTACATCTAGTATTCTGTAAACCACTAACTCATCTTCTACAGTAGAAAAAAAGCCCTTACTAACATAGAGTCTATTGTTTTCTAGTCTATAGCGGGTAAAAGATATAGGCATTCCTAAAATTCTTTTTTTATCCTTCCATTCCATGAGCCATGCCCCCTTAGAAATCTATTGGTCTTTACTATAATCTAATTTTATCTTAATATGAAAGATATGTGAAGCAACATCTTATGTTTTTGATGAAAGTAGCATAATAAAAAAATCCAGCCCAAGGCTGGATTTTTGCTTTACTAATTTTTGAAACTGTGAATAGGTGAAGGAATCCTTCCGCCTCTTTCAACGAAAGCTTCGCTGGAGAAGGAATTTACCTTCATTATAGGAGCATATCCTAAGAGTCCCCCAAATTCAACTGTATCTCCTACATTCTTACCAGGAACAGGAATTATTCTTACAGCTGTAGTCTTATTATTAATTACCCCAATAGCCGCTTCATCAGCGATGATTGCGGAAATAGTAGCAGCAGAGGTGTTGCCTGGGATAGCTATCATATCAAGACCTACGGAGCATACGCAAGTCATAGCTTCCAGCTTTTCTAGAGTAAGGGCACCGGCTTCAACGGCGTTTATCATCCCAATATCTTCACTAACAGGTATGAAAGCTCCACTTAGGCCTCCTACATGACTGCAGGCCATTACGCCACCTTTTTTTACTGCATCATTTAGTAAAGCTAGAGCTGCAGTTGTACCTGGAGCTCCACAGCGTTCAAGGCCCATTGATTCTAATATATGGGCCACACTATCTCCTACTGCAGGAGTAGGAGCTAATGATAGATCAACAATTCCAAAAGGAACATTAAGTCTTTTGGAAGCTTCATTAGCTACAAGTTGACCCATTCTTGTAATTTTAAAGGAAGTTTTCTTTACTGTTTCTGCTACTACATCAAAGGGAGCATCTTTTATCTTTTCTAAAGCCTTTTGTACAACACCGGGACCGCTTACCCCTACATTAATAACGCAATCTGCTTCTCCTACACCATGGAAGGCGCCGGCCATAAAGGGATTGTCTTCCACAGCGTTGGCAAATACCACAAACTTAGCACAGCCTATGCCATCTCTATCTGCAGTTAATTCAGCAGTTTGCTTAATTACATGTCCCATTTCTTTTACAGCGTCCATATTTATGCCCACTTTACTGGAACCTATATTTACGGAAGAACAAACACGTTCTGTTATACTTAAAGCTTCAGGAATTGATTTTATAAGGATTTTATCACCCTTAGTATAACCTTTATGTACTAGGGCTGAGAATCCCCCTAGAAAGTTTACACCAACAGCTTTTGCCGCTTCATCTAAGGTTTTAGCAAACTCTACGTAGTTAGTATCATCAGTAGAACCAGCTATAATAGAAATTGGAGTTACAGATATTCTTTTGTGAATTATTGGAATACCAAATTCCTTTTCAATATCTTCTCCAACCTTTACAAGATTTTCAGCTTTTTTTGTGATCTTGTCGTAGATTTTTTCTCTGCATCTTTTACCATTGGAATCACAGCAATCAAGCAAAGATATACCCATAGTAATGGTTCGTACATCTAATTTTTCTTTTTCTATCATTTCGATAGTTTCGATAATTTTATCCTTATTTATATTCATAACTCTGCCTCATTCCTTTATATTTCATGCATTGAATTAAATATGTCTTCGTGTTGGGCCTTTATGGATACTTCCAATTCCTTGCCCTTTGCTTCTAGACGTGCAATTAATTCGTCAAAATTCACGTTCATTTCTTTTAGGTCTACAAGCATAATCATTGTGAAATATTCCTGTAGTATAGTTTGGCTGATGTCAAGAATATTAATATTACAGTTGGATAATTCACTGCTTACTGATGCGATGATTCCTTTTTTGTCCTTACCTATAACGGTTATGACAGCACGCATAAAATAGCCCCCTTTTAAAAATATTAATGTTTTTTCTGTTATTTTGTCTATTATACTCTTTTTTTAATTATATTGCCATATATAATAAGTAAAAGCAAGAATTTTCCTTAAAAATAAATTGCTTTTTCAGGACATTTTTTTAACTAGTTATGGATAAGTTAAATTGTAAGATATCAATATTTTTAAATATTTAAATACTACCATTACTTACATTATGGTATACTATATTTATATGTATATTTCATAAGCAATTTATGATAAGGATAGAGAGGAAATTCTATATGAAGAGATGTTCGATTTGTAATAAAAACTTAGCTGTAATTTTCACAACAAAGGTTGAAGGTGGCAAAACTGAAACTCAAGGAATTTGCCTTGATTGTGCAAAAAAGATGGGTCTTCCAGTAGTAGATCAATTGGTACAGCAAGCGGGAATAACTCCTGAGGAGTTAGAAAATTTAAGTGAGCAGATGAATAGTATATTTCAAGATATAGATATGGACGACATCATGAATAGCAATACCATGATGGAGGCCTTCAGCGCTATAATGCCTATGGAAAAGAAAATAGAAGATTCTTTCGCAGATAAGTCCTTAGATAGCAATAAAGACATTAATTCTAACAAAGGTTCAGAAAAAGAGGTTAAAGAGTGGAACCGTAGAGCTAAGGGAAAGAAAAAGAACTTAGATAAGTATGGTATCAATTTAACCCAGAAGGCCTTAGATAAAAAAGTAGATATAGTTGTAGGCAGACATAGAGAAATTGATAGGGTAATTCAAATACTTAATAGAAGAACAAAAAACAACCCTATTTTGATTGGTGAGCCCGGTGTAGGTAAAACTGCTATTGCAGAAGGTTTAGCTGTTCGTATAGCGGAAAAACAAGTTCCTGAAAAACTCTATGATGTTGAGGTGTATTTGCTTGATTTAACAGCAGTAGTGGCAGGTACTCAGTTCAGAGGACAGTTTGAAGGAAGAATGAAGGCTATTATTGATGAAGCTAAGGAACTTGGGAACATAATTCTAGTTATTGATGAGGTTCACAACATTATAGGCGCTGGAGAGGCTCAAGGTGGAGCTTTAAATGCTGCTAATATATTAAAACCCGCTTTAGCTAGAGGAGAGATACAGGTAATTGGTGCTACTACCCTGGAGGAGTATAGAAAGCACATAGAAAAGGATACTGCTTTAGAAAGAAGATTCCAGCCTATTATAGTAGAAGAGCCTACTGTACCAGAAGCTATAGAAATATTAAAGGGTATTAGAGGCTACTATGAGGATTATCATAAGGTAAGAATTTCTGATGAGGTTATAGAAGCTGCCGTTAATTTATCAAAGAGATATATAAATGATAGATATTTACCTGATAAGGCTATAGATATTATAGATGAAGCTAGTTCAAGAGCTAACCTAAAGAACAAGGGCTTAGTTGAGCTTAGATCCTTAAAGGATGAGCTAGAAAAGATAACTGCAAAAATTGAAGAAGCTTCTCTTAACAATGATTTTGAAAAGTCGGCTCAATATAAGGTGGATCAGTGTAGGTTAGAAGAAAAAATAGCTGCTATTGAGAAGGAAAGTGCCTTTGTTGATTTAACTGTAGAGGATGTTGCCTATGTTATAGAGGCATGGACAAAGATTCCTGTGCAAAAAATTACAGAGGAAGAAGCTCAAAGACTCATGAATATAGAGGAAAGGCTTCATAGTAGAGTTGTTGGCCAAGATGAAGCAGTAAATAATATTTCTAGAGCAATCCGAAGAAATCGTCTTGGAATCAGAAAGAAGAAAAAGCCTAGCTCCTTCATATTTGTAGGACCTACAGGGGTAGGAAAGACAGAATTAGCAAGAGCTTTATCTATAGAACTATTTGGTACCGAAGATGCTTTGATTAGGGTAGATATGTCAGAGTACATGGAGAAGCATACCGTTTCTAAGTTAATTGGAGCACCTCCAGGATATGTAGGTTATGATGAAGGCGGACAGCTCACAGAAAAGGTAAGAAGAAGGCCCTATTCTGTAATCTTAATGGATGAAATTGAAAAGGCTCATCCAGATGTCTTTAATATGCTTTTACAGGTTTTAGAAGACGGAAGGCTTACAGATGGTCAGGGTAGGACTGTATATTTTGAAAACACTATTATAATCATGACTTCTAATGCTGGCACAAACTATAAGTCCTATGGTATAGGATTTGCTCAAGAGGGTTACTCTGTTATAGAAGCTAAAGTGAAGGATGCTTTGAAAGAAATATTTAAGCCGGAATTCTTAAATAGAGTGGATGATATAGTAGTATTTAATCCTCTTAAGCGAGAGGAATTGTACGAAATTATTGGCTTAATGCTAAAAGAAGTGGCAGAAGAAGCAAGAGAAAGAAAAATAGCAGTGAACTTTACAGAGGCCTTGAAGAACTTTATATTAGAAAAGGGATATGATCCAAAGTATGGAGCAAGACCTTTAAGAAGGACTATTGAAAAGTATGTAGAAGATGAAATTACCGATGCATACTTAATGAAAAAGATAAAGGAAGGCTCAGAGGTTACTGTTGATGTAGTAGATGACAAGGTGATTATAAAATCAGAAATTGCTGCAATTTAAGAAATTGCAGCAATTTTTTTACTCTATAGGAAATTATATATTTAAGAAATTGTGGATAAGTTCGATAAATTACCTATAGGAGTATTAAATTGGGTGATTATTTCTATGAGTAAGATAACTATTAAAAGTATACTTGAAGATAAATTTGAAGAATTTTGGGAAAAACTTTCGTATAGGCTACCTAAAGATATGCGAGAGCATATCTTTAAT
>NZ_FMJL01000075.1 GCF_900095445.1 Clostridium sp. N3C | reverse complement strand
GCCAGGTTATAAAAGACATCAAGCTTTTGCTTGATGTCTTTTTTCGTTTAATTAATATTTTCAAGAACTAAAATAAGCATTAATAATGAGTGAGTGTTGTACCGTTCTCATTCTGAATGCGATGATTAAGCTATTCAGCACAATATAATAAACGTGGTAAAGAAATAGAAGTTGAAGAAAATCCATATCTAAAAGATTTATTTATAGAATTGTAATATAAATTCTATATCTACTAAAATTATAGAAAAGCAATCAGGGATTTTAGTATTTATAGATAATTGATAAGCTATAAAAAATATTTTTATTGAGGGTTACTAAAATAAGGAGAATACTTGAATGAAACTAAAAGATAAACTTGGTTACTTTACATGTATTCCTTTAACGGTTTTAGCTATATATGTATTGGAAGATAAATATGGTATTGAGAACTTACCCAAAATTTTTATTTTTATAATTGGTGTGCTGATTATTTTTGTGTATATGTATGTATGCATGAGATTATACACTTTGTAGTGGCAAAGTTATTTTCTATGAAAGTAGTATTTGTAGAAGCTTCGGGATTAGCTTTTTTTTTTCTGAAGAAAGAAAAATAAAAAGAACAAAAAGCAAATATTTTGATGGATTAGGTAATTGTCTAGCTTATCCAACATGGAAAAATACAGATAAACAATTAATGATTTATATTATTACACCATGTTTTTTAACAGTTATTGTGGCAGCTATTTTAGGTGTAATAAAAATTTACTTAAAAAATGTAAGTAGTTTTTTTGATAATATATTATATTTTGCAATGATTTTTTGTATTATTTCACTTATTCCCTTTAAAGGAAGTGATATTAAGCATCTTTGGAATTATTTTTTCAATAAGCCTACATTTAAGACTATTTTTAATACATTAAGGTTAGGGTATGCTTTAACCTTTAGCGATATAAATTATGATGAATTTATAAAATTAGAGCATGTTAATGATAAAGTAAGTAAAGAAATTTTAGATGAATATATGGCTTTACATATAAAGTGTGCCATCATATTATTATTGTTGAGCAAACATGAAATACCAAAGGAAATCAATGATACTTATATGAACTATTATGAAAAAGGATCAGATAAATACAAAATATTATTTGCAATATATACAAGGTTATTAAAAAAAGAAATAGATTTTTCTGTTTATGAATTGTTGGACAAGAGTTCCAAATCTATAACATATGAACAGTTTTTTTTGGAAGTTTTGATGGGAAGAGAAAAGGATTTAGGAAAACTTAGTGAAAAGTTAGATGAAGAAATAGAAAAATATGAAGCAATAGGAATAAAAGATGCCTATGCCTTAGAGAAAAAATTGTATAAGGCTATGTCAAAAGAAATAATTGGACATAATAATATTAAAGGGAAGAAATAATATTGAATAAAAGAAGAGTTAAATATTAATAATAAAAATTTGGTAAGTTTAATTATAAAGGTATTGACTAAATGTTGCCATAATAGTAAAATAAAATAAAATCGATGAGCAGAAAGAGTAGATATGGGAGTTTAGTTAAAGCGAGCCTGGGGCGGTGGAAGCCGGGTACTGTAGCCTATATTGAATGGGTCTGCGAGATGATATGCGAACTTATAGTAGCATTTTCCGGGAGTCAGCCGTTACAATGACAGGGTATCGATGTTAATCTGTACCTGGTAAAGAGAAATTTGCATTTAGGTGGCATAGCGAGTAAAACATCTCGTCCTAATTGGACTAGATGTTTTTTTATTTACTCTTTAATTTGTATGAGAAAATAAATATAGAATATGCCTATCTAATAATGTGAATTTAATATGGGTGGCACCGCGGAGTCACTTCGTCCCATTATGAGGATGAAGTGGCTTTTTTATTTATTATGAGAATTGGAGGTTTTTACTATGATTAGCTTAAGCAAAGAGCAGTTTAATGAGTTGAAAAAAGCCAATAAGGTTTTTCCTGTTGCCTTTGAAGCTCATGCAGATGAACTGACGCCTATAGTTATGTTTTATAATTTGGAAGGCAAAAATAGATGCCTTTTAGAAAGTGCTTTAGCCACTAAAGAAAGTGGAAGATATTCTTTTATGGCAGAGAACCCTTACCTTCAGGTTACTGGCTATGGAAGCAATATTTCTATTATAAAAGAGGATGGAACTAGAGTAGAGAGAAAGGGAGATCTGCTAGATACAGTAAAGGAGCTGCTAAATATCCAATACAGCACTGAAGACTTGAATCTACCTTTTAGTGGCGGCGCCATAGGTTATGTAGGTTACGACATGATTAGGCAGTATGAAAAACTTCCAGATAACAATAAAGATGAAATAAATGTACCAGATGCTTATCTTCTATTTTATAAAAAAGTAATTTGCTATGACCATTATAGCCATAAGCTTTACATCATCTATAACGTGCTTAATGAAGATGAGCAACAGTATGAGGACATTGTGAAAATATTAGAAGAAACATATGAAAAAATTAGAATTAGAAAGGAAATAAAGCCCTTTGAAAAAAAAGAGTGCTTAGGAAGGGTAAGGTCTAATTTATCTCAGGAAGAATATTGTGACCTTGTAAATAGGGCAAAGGCTTATATAAAAAGGGGAGATATCTTTCAAGTGGTATTATCCCAAAGATTTAGTATTGATACAGATGAAAAATCCTTTGAGGTCTATAGAAGATTAAGAACAGAAAATCCTTCTCCATATCTTTTCTATATAGAATTTGAAGACTTTGAGGTGGTGGGATCTTCTCCAGAAAAACTAGTGAGCGTTAAAGATAAGATTGTAACCACTAATCCTATTGCAGGTACAAGGCCTAGAGGAAAAAACAAGGAAGAAGATGCTTTATTGGCAGAAGAGTTATTAAGAGATGAGAAGGAAAGAGCTGAGCATGTAATGCTTGTGGACCTAGGAAGAAATGATGTTGGAAGGATTAGTGACTTTGGTACCGTCAACGTGGATAGCTTCATGGAAGTAGAATTATATTCTCAGGTGATGCACTTGGTTTCTAAGGTTTCTGGACGATTAAAGGAAGGATTAACATCTTACGATGCTTTAAAAGCTTGCTTACCAGCAGGTACCGTTTCAGGGGCACCAAAGATTAGGGCTATGGAGATTATTGATGAGCTAGAGAATGTAAGACGGGGAATATATGCAGGAGCCCTAGGATACTTTTCCTACGATGGAAATATGGATTTCTGTATAGCAATCAGAACTATCGTCTTTAAGAATAAAATAGCCTATATACAGGCAGGGGCTGGAATAGTCCATGATTCGGACCCTGTTAAGGAATACAGGGAAACTATAAATAAAGCAAAAGCATTAAGGTTGGTGATCTAATGTTTCTATTAATTGATAATTACGATTCCTTTACCTTTAATTTATATCAAATGATTGGAGCTTTCTACAAGGATATAAAAGTGGTAAGAAATGATGCCATTACCATAGAGGATATTGAAAAAATGAATCCAGAAGGAATTATCATTTCTCCAGGCCCTGGAAGGCCAGAAGATGCTGGAATTTGCATTGATATAATTAAAAACTTTGCAGGAAGGCTGCCTATCTTAGGAATATGTCTAGGACATCAGGCTATAGGTCACGCCTTTGGGGCTAGGATAATTAATTCAGATCAAATAATGCATGGAAAGGCTTCAGAGATTTTTACGGAAGATAGCCAAATCTTTAATGCCTTACCTAAGAACTTTAATGTAATGAGATATCATTCCTTAGTGGTGGATAGTGGCAGTTTGCCAGAGAGCCTAGAGGTGATAGCAAAAACAAAAGACAACGTTATTATGGCACTAAAGCATAAGACTTATGACATATATGGACTGCAATTTCATCCTGAATCTATTCTTACAGAGTATGGTGATAGAATATTAAAAAATTTTGTAGAGGTGATCTGTAATGTTAAGTGATGCTATTAAGAAAATAGTGTTAAGGGAAAATTTGACGGAACTAGAAGCAGAGGCGGCAATGAATGAAATAATGAAGGGTGAGTTTGAACCTTCATTGGTAGGAGCTTTTCTAATTGGACTTAGAATGAAGGGGGAAAGCATAGATGAAATAACCGGTTGCGTGAAATCTATGAAGAAAAATGCAAAAAGTTTTAATTTGGATCATCAGGCTGAAAAAGAGCGTAAAACATTGGCGATTGATACCTGTGGTACCGGTGGAGATGAAGCTAATACCTTTAATATATCTACAGCGGTGGCTATTATTGCAGCTGCTGCAGGGGTAAGGGTTGCTAAGCATGGAGGTAGAGCAGTATCCAGTAATAGTGGTAGTGCCGATGTGCTGGCAGAAATGGGGTTTAATATTAATATTGATGCTGGTACTTCAGAGCAGTGTATAAGAGAAACCGGTATGACCTTTCTCTTTGCACCAAATTATCATCCTGCCATGAAATATGCAGCACCTATAAGAAAGCAGCTAAGTACAAGAACTATATTTAATATAATTGGGCCTTTAACCAATCCTGCAGATATAAAGGGGCAAGTACTTGGGGTCTTTGATAAGGGATTAACCAATAAACTAGGTCAGGTTCTCTTAAAGCTTGGTAGAGAAAGGGCTTTAGTAGTTCATGGCCATGATGGTTTAGACGAAATAACAACAACTGCTAAAACTACAGTGACTGAAGTTAAGGATGGCAAGGTTATAGATTATGTAATAAATCCAGAAGATTACGGCATTCCACTAAGTAAAAAGGAAGATATACAAGGAGGAGATGCAAAGGAAAATGCAAGGATTATCTTAGATATATTTAAAGGACAAAAGGGGCCTAAGAGGGACATAGTTTTAATAAATGCTGCTGCAGCTCTGTATGTAGGAAAGGCCGTTGATGGTATCTATGAGGGAGTAAAGCTAGCAGAAGAAATTATCGATTCAGGAAAGGCCTATGACAAGCTAAAAGAAATAGTGAATTTTAGTAGGAGAGTGGCGGTGTAATGATATTAGATGATATTGTTGCAGTTAAAAGAAAACAGTTAGAGTTAGAGAAAGGAAAAAAGCCTCTAGACTATCTAAAGAAGAATCTTAAAACTAGAGAGGTTAGGGACTTTGAGGCAGCTCTTAGAGGAGAGGGAATATCTATAATTGCAGAAATAAAAAAGGCATCACCATCTAAGGGAGTTATAATTGAAAAATTTGATCATAAAAGAATTGCAAGTATCTATGAAGAAATCAATATAGATGCAATTTCAATACTCACAGAGGAGCATTTCTTTAAAGGAAGGAATGAATATATTAAGGAAGCAAAGGAAATAACCACTAAGCCAATTCTACGGAAAGATTTTATTATTGATGAATATCAAATATATCAAGCTCATGAAATAGGGGCTGATGCCATACTACTTATAGCTACCATATTGCCTGGAAAGCTTAAGAGCTTTTATGATTTAGCTTCAAGATTAGGATTACATGTGCTTATAGAGGTGCATAACCAAAGGGAATTAGAAGAAGCCTTAGAAACCGGTGGTAGAATAATTGGAATAAATAATAGGGATCTTAGAAGCTTTCAGGTTAGTTTAAAGCATACAGAAGAGCTTATTAAGTATATACCTAAGGATAAAATAGTGATTTCAGAAAGCGGTATATCTACAGCTGATGATATAAAGTATCTAGAAGGTTTGGGGGTAAATGGAGTTTTAATTGGAGAAGCCTTCATGAGAAATATAGAGGACAGGAATAAAATAAATCAGTTTATATTAGCCTTTAAGGCTAGGTGATAAGAATGATAAAGGTTAAAATATGTGGATTAACAAGGGCTCTTGATATAGAGTATGTCAATGAATTTAAGCCAGATTATGCAGGTTTTGTCTTTGCTGATAGTAAAAGAAGGGTAAGTGCTGATCAAGCCCTAGAGCTAGCTAAAAATTTAAGCAATGATATTAAGATTGTGGGGGTTTTTGTTAACGAAGATATAAATACAGTAAGGGAGATTGCAGAAAAAGTTAAATTGGACATCCTTCAGTTTCATGGTGATGAGGATATAAACTATATAAATTCTTTTAAAGACTATGAGGTTTGGAAGGCTATTTCAATTAAAAGCGAAGAGGATCTCTTAAATTTAAATGGATATAGTGATGTTAGGTTTCTTCTTGATTCTAAGATTGAAGGCCTCCGAGGAGGCAGTGGGAAAACCTTTGATTGGAATATATTAAAGGATTTTGATTTGCAAAATAAAATAATTTTAGCGGGGGGCCTAAACTGTGAAAATATATTGGATGCTCTTAGAATTGTAAAGCCTTATGGGGTAGATGTATCAAGTGGTGTTGAGAGTGAAGGAGTTAAAGATTATAAAAAAATAAAAGAATTTATTGGGAAAGTGAGGAGTTTTAGATGAAAGGAAGATTTGGTCAATTTGGTGGTCAATATGTACCGGAAACAGTGATGAATGCTGTAATGGAGCTGGAAGAGGAATTTGAGAAGGTTATTAAGGATGAAAGTTTTCTAGAGGAGTATAGATATTACTTACGGGAGTATAGTGGAAGGGAAACTCCTCTATACTATGCAAGGAGCCTATCTGAAAAATATGGAGGAGCTAAAATATATCTTAAAAGGGAAGATTTGAATCACACTGGAGCTCATAAAATAAACAATGTTTTAGGTCAAATACTTCTAGCTAAAAGAATGGGCAAGAAAAGAGTTATAGCAGAAACCGGTGCGGGACAGCATGGGGTTGCCACTGCTACTGTTGCTGCTCTTTTGCAAATGGAATGTGAAATATTTATGGGGGAAGAGGATATAAGAAGACAATCCCTTAATGTATTTAAAATGAAAATGCTAGGAGCAAAGGTTACAGCTATTAAAAGTGGAACTGGAACCTTAAAGGATGCAGTTAATGGAGCCTTTAGGGATTGGGTAACCAATATCGATAACACCTTCTATGTAATAGGTTCTGTTATGGGACCCCATCCATATCCAACTATGGTAAGGGAGTTTCAACGAATAATAGGTGATGAAGCAAGAAGGCAGATCATTGAAAAGGAAGGCAGGCTTCCTGATTATGTTATAGCCTGTGTTGGCGGTGGCAGCAATGCCATAGGTATCTTTTACCCTTTTATAGAAGATAAGGAAGTTAAGCTTATAGGGGTAGAGGCTGCAGGGCTTGGTTTAGATACAAATCAGCATGCAGCCACAATTACAAAGGGCAGCTTAGGTGTAATTCATGGAATGAAAACCTATGTGCTACAGGATGAAGATGGACAAATAATGCCAGTTTATTCTATATCTGCAGGCCTTGATTATCCTGGAGTTGGACCGGAACATGCATATTTACATGAAATTAAAAGAGCTAATTATGTAGCTATTACAGATAAGGAGGCTGTAGCTGCCTTTAAGGAACTTTGTCTAATGGAGGGAATCATACCTGCAATAGAGAGTTCCCACGCTATTGCCTATGCGTTAAAGTTAGCACCTACCTTAAGCAAGGAAGATATAATTGTAGTTAATCTTTCAGGAAGAGGGGACAAAGATATAAATATTATAGCCAGAGAAATGGGGGTAGAGCTTAAATGAATAGAATAGATTTTAAGTTTAATGAATTGAAAGAAAAGAAGGAAAAAGCTTTAATTACCTTTATAACTGCTGGAGACCCTGATATAGATACTACCGTATCTTTAGTTTTAGAAATGGAGAAGGCAGGGGCAGATATTATTGAATTAGGTATACCATACTCCGACCCAGTAGCGGATGGTGAAGTTATTCAAGAGTCATCTCAAAGAGCATTAAAAAATGGCATAAAGATAAAAGATATAATGAAGGCTGTTGAGGATATTAGAAAGGAATCATCTATCCCTTTAATATATCTTGTTTACTACAATTGTATATTTAAGTACGGAATAGATAAATTCATTAAGGAATGCAATGAAGTTGGCATTGATGGTCTTATTATTCCAGATCTACCTCTAGAAGAAAGAGGAGAAATAATAGATTTGGCTTATGAAAATAATATTTATATTATTCCAATGGTAGCGCCTACTTCAGAAGAAAGAATCAAAAACATTTTAAAGGATGGCAGAGGTTTTGTATACTGTGTATCTATCAATGGGGTAACTGGTACTAGGGATAAGATTTCTACAGATTTAAATAGTTATATTAATTTGATAAAGGAATATAGTGTGATACCAAAAGCTATTGGCTTTGGTGTATCTAATGCGGAAATGGCAAAAAACTTTTCAAAATACGCAGAAGGAGTAATCGTTGGAAGTGCAATCATAAAGCGTATAGCATCTAGCTGTAATAAGGAAGAGACTATAAGAAGAGTAGTCAGCTTTGTTAAAGAATTAAAAGAGGCTGTAAGAGAATAATATTATAGCTAGGTGTATAAATGGATGCATAAAGTTAAAATGTAAAGCAGATACTACCAATGAAATACCGTTAATGTAATTATAATTCTGTAAATATAATAATGTAGTTAGTAAAAAGTTCGCTTTTCTGCGGACTTTTTTATGTATATATTGAAATGGTTTTATATTTATAGAATTTGCAGATTATCCATATTGATAATAGTTAAGTGGATAATTTCAACTTGCAAAGAATAAAAATAGATTTTCAGGGAATTTTATTATTAGAAGGTTTATTGACAAATACAAAATATGATGATATTATAATTTTCTGGCCTGAAAACAGTGCACTATTATCACTAAATTGATAGCTAAAATAAATTTAAAAAATTTGTTGACAGCTACAAGTTACCATGATAATATAATAAAGCATTCTTTTTGGAACAAGGTTTTTAAGTAAAAAATTCCTTAAAAACTTCAAGAAAAAAGATGTTGACACCACAAATTAATCGTGGTAATATTAATAAGCTGTCAGATGACAGCGAAAACAATCTAATCTTGGTCTTTGAAAATTGAACAGAGATTAAATGAC
>NZ_FMJL01000038.1 GCF_900095445.1 Clostridium sp. N3C | reverse complement strand
TTTAAGGCTGAAAAGGTAGATGGCCGCAGAACCCAGCGGATTCAAATTTTTTATAACTGCATTGGCGCTATCGATTTACCAAAATAAACGAAAAAACGGCATAGCCGAATATCAACGACTATGCCGAATTTTTCAGGGATTACAAATCCCTATCTGACCGCTCCTAAAGGTCGAATTTTTTTGCTCTATAGAACTAAAAACAAAGTATACCTATGTAATTTTTAATGTTTGAAATTGCTATTATAACTAAACCTTTAATGGTCATATTTAATATTCCACATTAATACATTTTAAATGTACGAAAAATAACCATGGAGGAAAAGATGAAGAAAATAATGTGGGATATTAATTTGAATAAAAGTAAGTTTGTGATATTAACTATAGTGTCATTAATATTAGTAATTCCTATAATAGTACCTATGTTTGCTAAAGAAAATAAGGAAGAGTCTAGTGATCAAAGTGAATATTATCATTTAAGTCCTAGTAGTATACAATTTAGCAATATTAAGGTTAAAGATGATAAAATAAAAGTTTTTTTAAGCAAAGAAAATAAGATTGTAGAAATGAGTTTAGAAGAGTATTTGCCGGGAGTAGTGTCTAGCGAAATGCCTGCTAATTTTGATATTGAAGCTTTAAAAGCACAGGCAGTAGCAGCTAGAACCTTTGCCCTAGCTCATTTAAGATCTATTGGAGGATCTGGATGCAGCAATCATTCTGAAGCGGATTTATGTGATACAGTACATTGCCAAGTGTATCAAAGTAAGGAAAATAGGATGAATCTATGGCCTAAAGATAAAAATGAGGAGTACTGGAATAAGGTAGTTAGTGCAGTAAAGGCTACAGAGGGAGAGGTACTTACCTACAATGGTGAATTAGTAATGAATCCTCAATACTTTTCTACTAGTGGCGGTAAAACAGAGGATGCACAAACGGTATTTGGGTTCAGTGTTCCTTATTTAAAAAGTGTAGATAGCCCTGGTGAGGAAGTAGCGACAAAATATAAGGAAAGTTATGAATTTACATATTCTAATTTGGCTAACATTATAAATAAAAATTATCCTAATGCTAAGGTTACAGCTGCGAATTTACACAAGCAATTGGAGATACTTGAAAAAAGTGAAGCTGGAACTGTAACTAAACTAAAAATGGGTAATATCGTAATACATGGTAAAGAATTTAGATTTATGTTAGGGTTAAACTCAGCAAACTTTACAATTGCTTATAATGATAATGCTGTAAAAATTCAATGCATAGGTTATGGACACGGGGTAGGAATGAGTCAATGGGGAGCCAATGTAATGGCGCAAAAGGGTAATGATTATAGAAAAATTTTGACCCATTACTATCAAGGCACAAGGATTGAGAAAATAGAAAAGTGATTTTAGCAACGAAAAGTTGACAATAATAGATAAAATTTGTGGAGTTGAAATTCTAAGTTCATAAAATTAGCTTTTTTTCAGCTATGCTGAGAAAAGGCTTTTTTTATATTCATTTTCCTTGATTAGTTATAAGTTAGGTTTTTGAGATTTTATATACTTTTTAGAAACTTAACTTTTTACATTATGGATAGATAAACTGATGAATTTGTCGTTTTAGGGAAAAAAAACAGGAAAAATTTTCATCGATAACATGTATTTTTTACTAAGCTCTGGACAGACTACAAAATGGAGGTGTTCGTATGGACAAAAAACTATTTGACAAATCATCAAACTTCTTTAAGAAGGAGGGATTCTATGTAATACTATTTGTTTGTCTTTGTATCGTAGCTACTATAGCCGCACTTACTGCTAGAAACAATAAAACAGTAACTAAGGCACCATTAGTACAAGAAAGTGCTAAAAAGAATACCGATGTGGCTAAAAATAACCCTGAAGCTCAAAGCACAGAAATACCTAATGCTATTGAGGTGAAAAAGGAGAATGAAGCAAAAATTACTGTTCCTAAGTCAGGGTCAGATTCTACGAAAGAAGTAGTTTCTAATGAAAAGACAACATCTACCGCTGTATCGAAAACAACGGATTATACTTTTGTAAAGCCAGTGGAAGGAGAATATGCAACAACTTTTAGTACAGGGTTAGTTAAGTGCGAAACAATAGGAACCTATAAAACAAATAATGGAATAGAGATTAAAGCAGATCTTAACAGCCCAGTTTATTCAGTACTAGATGGTAAAGTAGAGACTGTTAATAATGATCACACTGAGCTTGGTCAATATGTTGTTATTAATCATCAAAATGGTATTAAAACTGTATATGCTAACTTGAAGGAAGACCTAAAGGTTAAAGTTGGAGATACAGTAAAAAAGGGTCAAGTTATCGGATATGTGGGCAAGACAAGACAAAGTTACTCAAATGAGTATTACGGAGATCATTTACATTTTCAAGTAATGAATGGTAGCACATATGTTGATCCAGCTAAATATGTAAAATATAGTCCTCTAAGTAAAGAGTAGACTTATATCCCGCCGGCAATAGCTAATAGACCTTTATTGACCGGCGGGTGGTAATTTAAGAATCTTTAAAAGCATATTTATAAATAATAGAGAATTAAGGAGGTAGCACTTTGAAAGACTATATTGAAGAAAGAGTTCTTGAAGTAGCTAACTATATTATAGATTCAAAAGCAACAATTCGCAAAACAGCAAAGATATTCGGTGTTAGCAAAAGCACTATTCATAAAGATATGACTGAAAGATTACCCAAAATCAATCCTGCCATTGCAAAACAAGCTAAGCTTATATTAGATTTGAATAAATCAGAGAGACATATAAGAGGTGGCAGAGCTACAAAAATGAAATATAAAGCTATTGAAGACTATAAAGCTATTGAAGGTTAGGCTTATTATTAGTATAATAATATAAGAGAAATTTGTAATGATATAGCAAATTAAATAAAAAAGTGTTATAAAGGTAGGAGTGGGTTTAGCAATGTGGTTTTTTGGTATGGGTGCAGATATGGGCATAGATTTAGGTACTGCAACAGTATTGGTGTATGCGAAAGGTAAAGGAATAATATTACAAGAACCATCTGTTGTAGCATTAGATAAGATTACTAAGAAAGTTTTGGCAGTAGGGGAAGAAGCACGACAGATGATAGGTAGAACACCTGGAAATATTGTTGCGATTCGACCTTTGCGTGATGGTGTAATTTCTGATTATGATATCACTGAAAAAATGCTTAAATACTTCATAAAAAAGGCATGTGGAAAGAGAAGAATTTCTGCACCTAGAGTTATGGTCTGTGTACCATGTGAAGCCACAGAAGTGGAAAAAAGAGCTGTTAAAGATGCTACCATAAATGCAGGGGCTAAAAAGGTTTATTTAATTGAAGAGCCTATTGCTGCGGCAATAGGAGCAGGCCTCGATATAACAAAGGCTAGTGGAAATATGATTATAGATATAGGAGGCGGCACAACAGATGTGGCGGTTATATCCCTAGACGGTATGGTAGTAAGAAATTCAATAAAAGTTGCTGGAGATCATTTTGATGAAGCTATTATAAAATATATAAGAAAAAAGCATAAGTTAATGATTGGTGAAAGAACCGCCGAAAATATGAAAATAACAATAGGTACTGCATACAAGAGGGAAAACAATGCTACTATGGAGGTTAGAGGTAGAGATTTAATAACAGGACTACCTAAAAATCTTACCGTTTATTCGGAAGAAATTGCAGAGGCTTTGAATGAAACAGTTACAGCTATAGTAGAATGTGCTCATTCTGTTTTAGAAAAAACGCCTCCAGAGTTGGCCGCTGATATAATGGAAAAGGGAATAATGATGACAGGAGGAGGTTCTTTACTCCATGGATTGGATGAAAGAATATCTCAAGCCACAAAGATTCCTGTTATAATTGCTGAAAATCCAGTGGAATGTGTTGCCATAGGAACAGGCAAAGCTTTGGATTATCTTGATAATTTAGATTCTAATAACTATAGTTCATAATTATAGTTTTATATATTTAAATATTCATTTTTAAGATTTGCGAATGTACATACATTCGCAAATCTTTTTAATAAGGTTTTTTAAACCGATAATTTGATAGGTATATTGCGTGAATAAGACTATCAGCTATTACTTTGGACATTTCCATTACTAGGTTTAATCTAATAGTTCTATTAGTAAAAAGTTCGTTGTTGTCGGAAGAATCTACTATACCAATTATAGAGCTCTCTCCTACATCTGGTAGCGACTTGCCAACACCCTTCCCTGGGTGAATGGGATAATTCCTTCCTTGAATTTCTCCAATACTATCACTATCCCCTAAACAGGCATCAATTCCGATGATATTGGCGTCGGGGTGAAGATTTTTTATTTCTTGAATCCTTTTTTCAAGATTTAATGCATGGATAGGTTCAGAAACAGAACCGTACACCGGTAGTGGAAAATTTCTGCATTGCAAAAATGTTCCGACTAATGGACCTAGGCAATCACCGATACATCTATCAGTTCCTATGCAAACTATTATGGTATTCTTGTCTATATAGTCTTTGATAAAATAAGCTAACTCATAGTAAGCTAGTGCATCTTTATAATGCATTTTGACTTTATTCAAGCATTCAACACCCCCTCAATAATATATATGAAAAAATTTACGGAATATTAAATAAAACAAGAATAAAAAGATTAAAATATGAAAAAATGAAAGATAGTAGTAAAAATACAAAATATTTAAGATGAGGGTGATAATGTTGAAGTATAAAATTTCCTCTTTTGTAGTTATAATTTGCACAATTATATCTGCATACATAATGATTTCCAGCAGTAAGAATGATGTAAGTTATGAAGATAATAAGGAATCAGTAATAATTAATGAAAATAGTATTAATGAAAATAGTATTAATGAAAATAGTATTAATGAAAAAGATGAGATAAGTGAAGAGAGAGATATCAAAGAACATAAAGACGAAATTAAAAATACTGAAGAAAGCAATATGCCCAAAGTGGATCAAGTAGAAGATAAGAAGGAGGCGAAAGCTGCTTCAGAAGAGAAGAATAATGAAAAGGAGAATAAGAAGGAGCAAGAGAATAAAGCTGAGGTTGTTGATAAAGGGGAGGAGGAAAATCAATTTGAAGAAGAACAAAATGATGGTACTCATTACCCTGATAGTGCAGCGGTGTTTAAAGTTGAGTCTGGTAAAATATTGAAAAATCTTAGCCTTAGTGAAAAAACTAAATTGCTATTATTAAGAAAAAAAATATCACCGGTAGATTATGCACAAATTAATAATTATCTTCTTGATGAGAATAAAACTAGAGGTATAATAAATACTTTTACTTTGCTTAAAGCTAGATTGAGCGATGAGGATTATAATGAAGTTAAGGATATAGCTTCAAAATACATAAATGTAGATTATATAGAGGATTATATATCAAATTAAAATTGTTGAGAAATCATAATAAAAATGTATTTGAGTCTAAAATGAAGGAAATAAGAGATTTTTTAAGATTAAATAGCATAAATCTGCATAAAGAGTTATTTTGACGGTTGAATTGTTCTTAACTTCTAGGTATACTATTCCTTGTCAACGGCCCAGTGCTGTAGAAAAT
>NZ_FMJL01000032.1 GCF_900095445.1 Clostridium sp. N3C | reverse complement strand
TTTCTAAATTCTTCTGTGTATTTCTTTTGACTTTTTGCCAAGTAGACACTTCCTTCCCTTTTCTTATTTTAAAGTGTTCGGGTTTTCGTGTCTAAAATATTATACTAACACCAATTATTACAAAGTCCATTAGTAGGTTTGCGAGAAACACTACGGATTGTTTGGAGATGGTTCGTAAACTGTTGGACCTAGGGATTTATATCTATTTCGAAAAAGAAAATATCAATACCCAATCAATGGAAAGTGAGTTGATGCTTTCTATATTAAGCGGGCTTGCAGAAAGTGAGTCAATCTCCATTTCAGAAAATAACAAGTGGGCAATTCAAAAGAGATTTCAGAACGGAACTTTTAAGATTTCATACCCACCATATGGTTATGACAACATTGACGGTCAAATGGTGGTAAATCCTGAGCAAGCTGAAATTGTAAAGTATATTTTCGCAGAAGTATTATCAGGCAAGGGTACACAGAAAATAGCAGATGATCTTAATCAAAAGGGTATCCCCTCTAAAAGAGGCGGCCGTTGGACGGCTACGACAATTCGAGGAATTCTAAAAAATGAGAAATATACCGGGGATGTTATACTGCAAAAAACCTATACAGATTCCCGTTTTAATAAGCGCACCAATTATGGTGAGAAAAACAGATATTTAATAGAAAATCACCATGAGGCAATTATCAGCCATGAAGTGTTTGAAGCAGTAGAGGCTGCCTTAAATCAAAGGGCAAAAGAAAAGGGAATAGAAAAGCGTAATGATAAGTACCAAAACCGGTATTCTTTCTCCGGAAAAATTATTTGCTCGGAATGTGGTAGCACCTTTAAAAGACGAATTCATTCATCCGGCACAAGAAAATATGTAGCCTGGTGTTGTAGTAAACACTTAAAGCAGATAACAGAATGTTCCATGCAGTTTATTCGAGATGAGGATATAAAGACGGCCTTTGTTACTATGATTAACAAGCTGATTTTCGGAAGAAAACTTATTCTACAACCACTATTAGATGCTTTGCGTGGAATGAGCAACTCAGATAACCTTTCAAGAATTCAGGAATTAGAGAAGCAAATTGAAAAAAATGCAGAACAGAGAGAACTGCTTGTAAAGCTTATGGCAAAGGGTTATCTAGAACCTGCCCTTTTTAACAGAGAAAACAATGAACTGCAAATGGAAGCAGATAATTATATGGGGCAAAAAGAAGCTTTAATTCATGCTTTAAATGGTGAATTATCAAAGGTGCAGGAAGTCAGTAACTTAATAAAGTTTACAAATAAGGCTGAAATGATAAATACCTTTAGCGAGCAAATTTTCAATGATTATGTTGAAAAAATTATCGTTTTCTCAAGGGTAGAGATAGGTTTCGTTCTGAAATGTGGAATCACACTAAGGGAAAGGATGTGAGAAAAGTGGCACATACGCCTTATGGCTATAGGATAGAGAATGGAATAGCAGTTATCGATGAAGAAAAAGCTGAAAAGGTTAGGAATTTATATAAGGGTTACTTATCAGGCCTTTCCTTATCGGTCGCGGCAAAGTCTGCTGGAATAGATGCTTATCATGGAACTGCTGGAAGGATGCTAAGAAATGAACGTTATCTTGGTGATGATTATTACCCTGCCATCATTGATAAAGAAACCTACGAAAAAGCAGAAGCAGAGAGGATAAAGAGAGCAAAAAAGCTAGGCAGAATCTTTGAACCCAAGACAGAAGATAAACCTACTATTTCTAAGAAATTTACCATAGGACAAGTAATTCAGAAGTATACAAATCCTTTTACACAAGCGGAATATGTATACAGCTTAATAGAAAGTGAGGTGCAGCAAGATGGCAGTTAATAAAAATGTAATGATTATACCTGCAATAAAACGTGTAGGCAACAATCGAAAAGAAGATGAAACACCTAAACTTCGGGTCGCTGCTTATTGCAGAGTTTCTACAGATAGTGATGAGCAGGCTAGTAGTTACGAAGTGCAGATTGAACACTATACAGAGTTTATCAAGAAGAATTCAGAGTGGGAATTTGCAGGGATCTTTGCTGATGATGGTATCAGCGGCACAAATACAAAAAATCGCGACGAATTTAATCGAATGATTGATGAGTGCATGGCTGGGAAAATTGATATGGTTATTACCAAATCAATAAGCCGATTTGCTAGAAATACCTTGGACTGTCTACAATACATCAGAAAACTTAAAGATAAAAATGTTGCGGTATATTTTGAGAAAGAAAATATCAATACACTGGATGCCAAAGGTGAAATTATGCTTACCATTATGGCATCCTTAGCGCAACAAGAGAGCCAGTCATTAAGCCAGAATGTAAAGCTTGGTTACCAATACCGATACCAACAGGGAGAGGTAATGGTCAATTGTTCTAGGTTTTTAGGATATACCAAGGATGAAAATAAGCGATTAGTAATTGTGCCGGAGGAAGCTGAAATAGTCAAAAGGATTTACCGAGAGTATCTTGAAGGCTCAAGTATGGATAAAATCAAAAAAGGACTTGAAGCTGATGGCATACTTACGGGAGCGGGGAAAAAAAGGTGGCATACCAGTACTATAAGGAAAATATTAAGCAATGAAAAATACATTGGTGATGCATTGCTCCAAAAAACTTATACGGTAGATTTTCTTACAAAAAAGAGGGTTGTTAATAACGGAATCGTACCTCAGTATTATGTAGAGAATAACCATGAAGCCATTATCCCGCGTGAAATTTTCATGCAGGTACAAGAAGAGTTAGTTCGTAGAAGTAGAGGACATATAAGTACTAGCGGAAAGAAAAGAAACTTTAGTTCAAATCATGTATTTTCGCAAATTATCTTCTGTGGTGAGTGTGGCGAAATATACCGTAGAGTTCATTGGAATAACCGAGGTAAAAAATCGATTGTTTGGAGATGCGTCAGTAGGCTTGAGAATACAGGGTTAACTTGTCATTCCCGAACCGTGCTGGAGGATATGATAGGCCTTGCTACGGTGGATGCAATTAATAAACTAATAGGGCAAAAGGATGGCTTTTTAACTATCTTAAAGGAAAATATAGAAACAGTGATAAGTGAAACGGACAATAATATTGTTTACGAGATAGATAAAAAGCTAGAGGAATTACAAAAAGACCTTTTGAGACTGGCCAATTCCAAAGAAGATTATAACGATATAGCCGATGAGATTTACAGGCTCAGAGAGGAAAGGCATAAGGCTTTAGCAGAAGAAGCTGGCAAAAAAGGCTCCAAGCAAAGGCTAGAAGATATGGAAAAATTCCTAAATGAACAATCCACCCTCCTTGAGGAGTATGATGAGCAACTAGTAAGGCGACTTATAGAGAAAATAACGGTTTATGATGACAAACTAACTATTGAATTTAAATCTGGTGTAGAAGTAGATGTATAAACATAACCTTCATGAATGACCACCATTCAGGAGATATATTCTCTTGATTGGTGGTTTTCTTTTTATTGACTAGAATTGGCAAAAGGCATATAATCTTATTAACAATGTTGTTAATATTGTTATTGATAAGGAGATGACAACATGAGTGATGTTAATGAGCTGCTAGAAGAAGCTATTAAGGAAACTGAAAACTTGAATGCAGGTGAAGTCTTTCTTGTTAAAGATCTGTTCAAGGGTTATGTATGGAATAGAATACCCAGAAAGGATCGACTTCTGCTTGGGACTTTATTTTTAAACTACGTAAATAAAATGGAAGGTGATATAAAGGCAATTGAAAAGACTTCATCTAACCAGCAGAGATATAAAAAGATTAACTCTGGATACTAGCCGAAATGATTTATTGGCTTTATATTAATCTTCCTAAGAATAGCAAAATCACATGCGAGAGGTGGTGAAAGGATGCTAAGCATTGAGGAATACATTGCACGAAGGAAAAAGGAAGATAAACTCAATGAATTTGACATTGATGCACGTGCACAAAATATGAAAATCTGTGTTGATTATGTATTTGAGTATTTTAACAACTATCTGAATATTACGGAAGCTGAGGAAAAAACAGTACTCCATAATGAAAAGTTGGAGAAATATCGTAAGCAGCTAAGAGAGTATGATCCTGAAGTTAGAGAATGGGCTGTTAGTATTTATAATAAGTACGGGAAGCAAATACACAGATACATTGGAAACATCATGAAGGAGAATGACCTTTTCTTTTTATATAATACTGATAGTGAATTTAGAAATGCTTCATATGATTGTTATTCACGACTAATTAAAAGGTTACCATTTCTTAAGGATCAGACAGAAATGCTTTTTCTTTTTATAAAAGAATATCATAGGGTAGAAAGTGAGCAAAAGTTTAATTTTGGGATACCGTCAATATCGGAAGAAATTACTGATTGGATTGAGAAAACCTGGGCAAAGCATCAAGTAAATCTTCTTGCCTTTGCTTATGATTGGATAAACAGTTTTTTTGATAATGAGGATATTTGGCCCTCAACACATAGAAGAAAGAGTCAATATAATTGGAAAAAGTACGATTATGATTATAGGCAAAAAAGTAACCTTTTTAATCTAGATTCTTTGTATAGAAAAATGCCGAAAAAGTCCTTTATAAAAGGTAGAAAGCAGGAATTTGAGATATTATTTATGTACTATTGGCTTCACGATATGGAAGGCGATGACGAGGGATATTGGCAGGAATATTTAGAGAAAGTGTTACCTACTTTGAAAAAGTTATAGTTATTAAATATTAGGTGAGATGAAAAAAATGAATGATAAAGAAATAATTCTTTCAAAAATTGCAGAAATAGTTAGCAGACCAGGCTTTTTTATAAGAAAAAACTCGGAATTTAAGGCCAGATTAAAATGTGTGGGGCTTAATGACCTTTACGAAAAATATATAGACTATCTGGTGCCATATTTTTATAATCAAGGTTATGCGCACAAATTCGAGAATAATAACGAAGAATACGATGTGTTCTTAGGTTTAGATAGTATTTTCTCGGATTTATATAAGGAAAACAGGCATGAGGATATTATCAACCTGCTAAAAGAAATAACAAAATCTTTCAATGTAAGATACATTTGCGAAAATGGCGTTGAAGACTTTGAAGAACTAGCTAAACTTTACGAGATTTTAGGATTAAACATATCCATTGAATTTGAAAAAGTTAAAGTTTCTGCTTGCATGGAAAGTGACTTTGTAAGAGTAAGTGAGATGTTTTCTGTTGAATCATGGATAAAAAGTAACCATATAGAAGTATATGATGCTTACAAATCTGCAGTTGACGCTTATACACAAGGCCATTCAGGAGCTTGTATTGAATCATGTAGGACGTGTATTGTAAGTATATTTTCAAAATATAAGGGGACTGAAAAGTTTGCAAAATGGATGAGAGGTGTCTTTAATACTAGTGGAGACAGTGCAACTGCATCAGTCGCTGACTTAGATAGGGCCCTTAAATCAGATTTAAGAAAAGAAGATTTAGCAGAATTTTTTAATGAAAATAAAGATGGAAAGCTGACAAAGACAAAAACAATTTATATGATTTACTCTATGATGTCTGATTACGGAACCCACAGAAATGAGAATGCTATTGAATTGCCGACAGTTGAAGATGCGCTGTTTTGTTTGAGATTAACTGATAGCATTTTATTTTGGGTATATTCAAAAAACAAATAGCGATTTTTATTAGTTAAGGAGTGAATAAAATGTCCGACGTAAAAAATGCGTATGATCAGATTATTGATTTCTTGAACAATGAAACAGAGAAAACATTATTACTACGAGGTATCGCTGATAAGGAAAAGCATCAGGCCCTTCTTAAAGCTTTGAATGCTCAAGGGAACTTGAAAGGACTAATTAATTTAATTCATACAACAAAAGATGGAATGGAGAATTTCTTTCGATGGGCGGAACTTTATAAAGTTAACGTACCGAAGAAATATGGGCAAGGAATGAAATTATCCAATCTTACAATTTTCTTTGATAATCTGACCACTAAAAGTAGTAGTGATAAATATGATAATTATGCCTTCGATTTTATGATTGTATGGCCAATTCAAAGTGTAACAAAAAATGAAAAAGAGATTCAGATGCTGAAAGAAATGGCCGAACGTCAAAAGACAAAAAAGATCATTTATCTTACAATTAAGGAACCTTGGTACAACCCTGATTCTTTAGATTCTATTGTGGATCGAGTGATAAAACTGGACTGTGAGAATGATGACCCAAAAGAATATCAGCGTATTCTAGCCGCCTACGAAGAGGATATGAAAAGGCGCTATTAAGTTAGATTATATGAATTAACAGTATTACTTGGGAGGAATTTAGCATGGCTACTTTTTGGGATTTTATGAAATTAGATAGGAATTTGAACGGAGGGATTACATGGTAAGTAAAACTGACGCTATTGAGATAATAACGTACGCTGAAGAAAATGGAATTAACATATGGATTGATGGCGGTTGGGGAGTAGATGCACTATTAGAAGAAGAAACAAGAGTACACAACGATATTGATTTATTTGTGGAAGAAAGTAATGGTAAAAAGTTTATTGAAATATTAAAAGAAAATGGCTTTGCTGAAGTTATCGAAGCATATACTACCACATCTCATAAGGTTTATAAGGATAGTAAAGGTAGGATAATTGATCTTCATATATTTAAATTCAACGAACAAGGATACATTGTTTTTGAGGGAGAAGCATATCCTCCAGAAGTCTTTAGCGGCATTGGGAAAATAGGCGATAAAATGGTCAGATGTATTGATGCTGAATATCAAGTGTTATTTCATCTAGGCTATGAGCATGATGAAAATGATGTGCATGATGTAAAACTATTGTGTGAGAGATTTAATATTCCTATTCCGAGTGAATACAAGTAACCAACAAATTCCAATTTGTCTATCAATAGTGCAATAAATTAGAATTTAGAGGAGGAATAGATATGGCACGTTCTATTAGAGCTTCCCTTTCGGGATTTGGAAGTGAACTGTTGGAACGAATAAGAGAAGATGGCAATGCAAGGCTAGATGAAGCTGCCTTTGAAGAAAGAGTCATTGGGATTGAAAAGGCAGCTGCGGCTCTGAAGGAAGCTAAAGTTGAAGATGAGAAAGTCATTTACCTTTTGCAAAAATATTGGGATTTACGCCCTAGCGAGGCCAAGGGATTTTTGCTGCAAGAAAGATACACTGAAGAGAAGTAGAGGATTCCTGTGGGTAAACATCCCAAAGATAAATTCTATTTGTGCTGAAAAGCACATTCGGTTTAACTATGCAAATTTAGTGGATATGTTCCCGCCTACCGATAGTGCAAAAAGTGGCGATGACGTGTTTCCGCCTACCGACAATGTAAAAGACATCAATCCACCTCGCTCGTTGCATGTGGAGAGTGTTGTTAAACTTCATAGAAAAATCACCGATTAGAGGAAATTATAAATAATCAAATAAAGGTTTTGCTACGAATTTGCTACCAATGAAACGGCTTTGGTAGCAAATTATTTTTGGCTACTAAACTTTCAAAAATATCTACTGTATTTTGCTTCATTTATCTGTTAGAAGAGAATAAGTATCCATGCTTGTGGCAAGTCTGATATGCCCTAGTCTCATCTGTATGTCTTTGATGTTTGCTTCTGCTTCTAGTAGCATGGGTATGTCTTAGTGAGTGAAAGTTAAAGACAAATCCTATCTCATAATTTACTACTCTGCTTAAATACTTTAATGTATCAGTAGTTATGGTTTCACCATTCTCTTTAGTACAAGCAAAGTTAGATGTTTTATAATACTTGCCATACTTTAACTTATTTTCATTTTGGAAGGTCTTATGTCTCTTTAATATTGACACTAAGGTGTTAGCAATTACATAGTTCTCCTGGAACTCTTAGTTTTAGGAGTACCAAATTCAAAAACACCGTTGCCTTTTCCAATAAGAATTTTTTCTATCTTCAAAACTTTATATTCTAGGTCAATACAATCCCAAGTAAGACCACATACTTCTGCAGCTCTTAGTCCAGTGTGAAAAGCAATCTTCAGTGGTATATAAAAATAACTACCAAAATGGAACCGTTCTATTATTCTGTTTAACCATTCAACGGCAATTATTTTAGAGCTTCTTCATCTTCTTTGATTTTATCATCTTTAGGTAATCTGATGTATTGCATAGGATTTTTTTTAATGTATTGATATGGATGTACTGCAGCTTTTAAGGCACATTTTATGTGATTTTCAATAACTACCTTGTAAGCTTTCTGAGTATTATATTTATAGTTAATAAGTACATAGATTTTATACCAGAAATCAAAGTAATCATTAACACTAATATTATTATCAGCTTTAGAGATTCCAGTATCTTCAAACTCTTTATGCCTGCTTTTAGTACCTTTTCAGTTTCTAACTTTGTGCTTCCAACTTTACTACATATTTTCTTATAGGTTACATTTATTTTAGCAGTGTTAAAATAATAATACTAATAGTTGTCCCCGTTTATACATTCCGGGCATTTTATCATATCTCATTTATGTTTTTATATATAAGGTAATAGAGCAGATTTACTACCCTATTACCTCAGTAAAAAAATAGAGTTGAATTAAGATTTTCATGATATAGGTCTACTCTTGGTATAGCTATCATCATTATGTTTAGTAGTTGCTTTTTTTCTTCGTTTGTATACATAGCCTTTATCAATCTTTTCTTTTAGATTGGCAAGATGATCGTCAATAACTTTTTGTAAAAGAATTGCTTGCAGCAATAGAACAAGCTGATAGAGATTGTGGAAGTTGTGGCTGTGAATACGACTCGCTGTATAAAAGAGCAATTGAATTATTAAAAACGGTATAATCTATAGTAATCATATAATTTACTAGAATGCTTTCGATAAATTTCTAATTAAAGATTTTAAAGTGAATACAAACCTTAGGTATATAGGAGAGCTGCAACAGGCGCTCTCTTTTATTTGACTTCTATTCAAGTATTTTATACGTAACTACATAGCTTATATCCTTTCTATTGCTTGCGGTAACATATCAACTGCCTTAAAAATGATAGAGGTGAGTTGATAGATTAGATTAAATATTAGAAGACAGTAGTTTAGATAGAATAGTTTTTATCGTCTGGATCAGAAGGTGCTTAGAAATTAGAAACATTAAAGTAACAGATGTTTTGTGGTGTGTTTTGGGTAATTGGTCTAGTTTCTCTGCACTCTTGTTTGTGAAATTCTTTCCATAAAATATTACAACACCTCTTTTCTGTATTAAACATCCTTTCTGAATCAACAGTCTGAGGGCTGTGGCACTTATTTTTTTTAACAAAAATAGGGTGTCACAAACTACTCAAAGAGTAGTTTTGCGACACCACATTTTTAACAACCTGTTTCTGAATCAACTTTTTTTCTCTTAATTGGTATCTAATTAGTCAAAGGTTCAATATAAAAAGCTACCCCTACTCCTTTTATTCCATGTCTGCCTTTGTTTGCACTATAGATGTATATAGAACCCTCTAACAATTCAACTAAAGCCATGATATGCACCTGAACTTGCAAGGGAGGCTAAAAATTAAGTATGTTTAGAATTTGTTATCCTGGTATATAATTTATGAATTCCGAAATTCCAGCACAGCAACATACCAACCACGGCACTGAACATGGCCTGAAGTATCTGGAAAGGTAAATTCATCAAAGCATACTCCGGAGTACTGTAAACGAAAGCTCTTCCCAGTGAATACCCAACGGTAGTGATGAGAGCACCGACAGCAACGCCTATTCCAGATGCAAGGCGTGGGTTGTTTTTCAAAAATCTGTGGGAAAATAATGAAATTGCAACAGCCTGTAAGCCATGAGTAACAAGGGAAACAAACATCGGTGCAGGGTAGAACAGAAAATCACCGATAAAGGCTCCAATACCGCCTACTACAAATGCCTGCAATGGCTCTATCAAGATTGATGACAGGCAGATAACTATGTTATTAAAATATAGATGCCCACCGGGAATCGGTATGCCGAAAGAACTAAGTACAATATTCATTGCCATAAACATGGCGGTTACTGTCAACTTGACAGTGGTGTTACAGTTTTTGTTCATGTTTACATATCCCCTTTACTGATTTATTAAATATCCTATTAATTTTTATATCTTTTTTAAGTGAATGTCTTCTTTACAAATCTGTAAATAAAGAATACAATAAAACTGATATTATAAAAATAACCAGGAAAGGAGAATTTTATATAACCAGATGAACTATCATATTGATTCCAGATCATCGGTACCTGCTTATATTCAGCTGTATAAATTAATTATGCAGGATATTATATCTGAAGTTTATCCTTATGGAAGCCGTCTTCCTTCAAAGCGGACCATTGCTGAGGAGACTGGTGTAAGTGTTGTTACCGTTGAGCACGCAATTGCATTACTGAGTGAAGAAGGTTATATTGAAACTCGCCAGCGCAGTGGCTGTTTCGTTATTTATCATAAATCTGATTTCCATGGAACTCCGGTATTGCATAGCAGTACCTTTCCTGAAATCCAGCCACAATCCAGCAGTGTGGGGGATTTTCCCTTTTCGGTATTTGCCAAAACCATGAGAAAAGTATTGTCTTATTACGGAAATCGGATTTTTATAAAATCTCCAAACAGCGGATGTGATGAACTTAAAAAGGAAATTTGTTCATATCTGGCAAGAAGCCGCGGAATACTCGTAAAGCCATCACAAATTATTGTGGGATCCGGTGCAGAATACCTTTATGGCCTGATTACCCAGCTTTTTAGAAACATGAAAAAATTTGCCCTTGAACAGCCATCATATGATAAGATCAGGAAAGTCTATGAAGCGATGGGCATTCAATGCGATATGCTTTCGATGAGTCAGGACGGCATATTTTCAAAAGAGTTGGACCGAACAGATGCAACCATATTGCATGTTACTCCCTTTAACAGTTTTCCAAGCGGTATTACCGCCAGTATATCAAAGAAACATGAATACCTTCGTTGGGCGAAGCAAAGAGATGGTTTTATTATTGAAGATAATTATTATTCTGAACTAACTGTTTCTAAAAAGCCAGAGGATTCTCTCTTTTCCATAACCACCGATTCCAATGTGGTTTATGTCAATACATTTTCAAAAACTATTGCCCCGTCCATACGTATCGGTTATATGATTCTGCCGGAAAAACTGCTGGAAGATTTTCAGCGTCGACTTGGCTTTTATTCTTGTATGGTACCTGTGTTTGAGCAGCTGGTCCTTGCTGAGTTGCTGCGCAATGGTGATTTTGAACGGCATATAAACCGAGTTCGGAGAAAAAAGCGGAAAGCGGTTAATGCTATTGGCAATAAGGATCTGAATCCCCTTAAATCTATTTAACATGTTCTTCTAAAGGCCAACGTGGAAACTATGGTTTTGATGTTGGAAAAGAGATAATAATAACGCTGGAAATACTAGGTTTAAAAGATGAGATAAGTTTACATCTATAGACGTATTGGCTATTGGTTTTATAATGGCCTGCAGCCTTAGAAGCAATATGTTTTTGCATAATAAATTAAAGCTTTACGAAATCTCATATCTTGTGTTATACTTGCCATGCGAGAATGCTCCTTTATGTTTTTTGCTTTGTGGTGATTCAAATATAACACAAGAGAGCTATTCTCGCTTTAATTTTTTGATGCTTTAACACATGTATTGTAATCCTGCACAATTTGATTCGACAAAAGCTGCAAAATAAATTGACTGAGAATTGGTACTTATGATACACTAAATAAAATAGCAACTGGCTATACTATCTAAAGAAGGTGGCGGGGTTTTCTATTAGAATTATAAAAAGAATATATGTTTTGACATAAAAGCGGTGTATTTTATGATAATACAAAAGGTGCTATCCATTAGGGTTCACCTTATTATATTTGATTAAAAAGCGGCACAGGGTACAAGCACTGCTATAAGGTCATTAATGGTTATCATAAGCAAATGTTTATTTCTCCAGATTTAGCATAAGAGATTTATTTATGTAATCAGAGCTATAACTCCATGGAAAAAGCCACTGCCATATAGGCATTAACCTATGGTAGAGCTTTGAGGAGAAAACCTTAAAAATATTATATCGAACATATGTTTGGGGGGTAATTTTTAATTTCTTAATTTGAGTAGTTGACAGATAAGCAAACGGAGATGGCAAACAATAAAGTATTGACAATTTTAAAGGAGCAAACATAGCCGTGTTTGAATTTTTGTCAATTGCCTTTATATAATTTTCTTCAAAATAGTGGCGTATTGCAACATTTTTACTACTACTTTGTTGAAGCAATGCGCATATTTTGTTTTTTGCAAAAAATTTTGAGCTTTATGGTTTAAAAATGCACTGATCTTAAATATTTCTCAAGGAGGATACTATGAAAGAAAAAATTACAAAAAGGACCTTATCGCTGATTCTGTCTATTTGCTTAATAGTGTCAACTATGTTTTTTACTTCTACTGTGGTATATGCCGGAAGCAAGTATTTACCCGATGGTTATGTTACGGACAACAATGGTATTATGGCATATAAATATACAATTGATGGTTCATTTGATATTTATGGTCATCTTAACTCCTGGTTACAAACCACTTGTGGTGATGGTGGGTTCTGGACATGCATTAAGGTTGGTGATGGTGAGATATGGCGAATAGAAGCCAGTGCAGAGGGTGTAGATTATGAGAACCTAAATGTGAAGGTCACCTTTTCTTTTGAAAATGAAGGAAAATTATTGGAAATCATATACACTATTCAGAACAAGGCAAATGTGGAAAAGACTTTTCTATTGGAAGCTGTGCCGATGTTCAAATCGGAAATGACGACTGTGCACTCATTACACCTTTTGAAGACGGAAGTGGCTTTAAAATGATAAATCAAAATCATGGAAATGATAAAGATTCTCAGTTCAACTTTTTTGGAAAAGGTATGGACAGTGGAACAGATGTTGATAATTTTTGGTATGGACAGTATATGGAGTTGATTGATGGATTATGGGAAAATATATTTACTAATAATTCCGAAAACAGCAAGTCTGGTAGCTTTGATGCCGCAATTTCATATGCATGGAATAACAGAACAATCAAGGCCGGTGAAACAAAGAGCTTTAAAGCATACATGAGTATTGGCGGGTGTGGAAGCGAAGTTTCAAGCAGACATACCCACAATTTCACATATAGTTTGGACAAAACAATCACAGACAATGACACCATTAAGGCAACCTGTGAAAACTTAGATAATATTTGTGATCTGACAAGCAGTGATAGGTCAGTGGCATTGACACTTAGCGCCATTATGCCAGCTTATTCCGGTAGTCCAGCTACAATCAATATTGGAACAGATGAGCAGCAGAATATGTGGACTAATGCTGGATTAACTCTTCCAACTGCTTCTGATGTAGAGCATTACAGTGGTAGCACTCTACTAGCTTCTGCTCCAACTACTGTAGGTGAATATACTGCAAAAGTAACAGTGGAGGGTGTAACAGCAAGTGTAGATTATACAATCAGTAAAGGTGATCCAACGGCAACAGCTCCTGTAGCAAAAAACTTGACATATAATGGTTCTGAACAGGCACTTGTTACAGCTGGCACTAGCAGCCAGGGAATTTTAAAATATTCTTTAACAAAAGATGGAGATTATAAGGATCACATTCCAACGGCAACAAATGCTGGCACATATAATGTTTATTACAAGGTTGTAGGTGATGCTAAGCATAATGACAAGGTATTTGATACCCCAGTGACCGTTACAATTACAAAAGCAAATTATATTGGAGCTAAGGAAGTTTCTGATAATATTCTTGCAGGACATGCATCTTATGGAGAGGTTATATTACCTACAATTCCAACAAATATGAGTTATGGTATTCTTGTGACAGATTCGGAGGAAATCAATGATATTTCCCTTGCAGATGGAAAATTAACTTATAAAGGTTCTACTTTCGTAGTAAATGGAACAGATTATGCTATCACAATCCCTGTTACTGGTAAAAATGGAGCAAATTATAGTGATTATAATATTATAGTCACTTTGACAGGAGAGAATTGTACCCATTCAAATAGAACTAAACATGAAAAAGTAGATGCAACAAACTCTGCAACCGGTATGAAAGAATACTGGACATGTGATGTTTGCAATGAAAAATTGGACAAGGATGGAGAGGTTATTGCAGATGAATCTTCGCTTGTAGTACCAATAGATACTAATAAACATGTAGTAGAAACAAAGGAAAAGGGTATAGTTAATGTTCCTGAAGAAAAGCAAAAAGATAATTTCGGATCTGGTCAACTTTCTGGTTCAGCCAATGACATAAAGAGAGCAGTACTTACAGATGAGGATAAGAAAGCTATTTCCGAAGGTAAGGACATTGATATTTGGCTTGAAGTTAAGGATTTATCTTTAACTGTTAGTCAATCTGATAAGAAGGCTGTAGAAAATAAAATGCCAAAATACTTTACTGTAGGAACTTATCTAGATATTAATCTTTGGAAGCAGATAGGCGGAAGTGATGTGGCAAAGGTTAAAGAGGTTCCAAATGGAAAGGTAGAGATTACAATTACTATTCCAGAGGATTTACGGAAGCTAGATAGAAGCTTTGGTATTGTTCGTGTTCATGAAGGAAGGGCGGATTACCTTGATGGAAGGTTAGATTCAAAATATAGATTAACATTTGACTCAGATCGCTTCTCAACATATGCTATTGTTTATCAGGACAAGTCCAGCCAGGATAATATTAAGGACACATCAGCTCCAAAGACCGGAGACACCAATGATCTTTGGCTTTGGTCATTACTTATGATTACGGGCTTAGCAAGTGTTGGATTTACAATGCTTTATGGTAAAAAGAATTCAGAGGAACGAAGATAAACATACTTAAAGATACTAATAAGAGGCACTTGCCTATCATGTGTAGGCAGGTGCCTTTTGGTATTTTTATAACATATTATTCATGAGACTTATTTTGTATTTTTCCTAAAATTAAAATCTTTTCCCTTGATATTTAGCAAGCAGTTAGGATATTAGCAATAAGAAACTACATGAAATAAAGTCTATTTTCGCGGAGTATTATTTATACTATGTAAAGATCAGAGGGTAACACTCTTACTTAAATTTAGCAAATCATCAGCAGTATTATAAATTATGTTAAATGAAGATAATATTTCTTGCATAACGGATGCCTGAACAGATGTATCTGATGCAATTGATTTTATCTGTTCAAGTGACTTAGATGTAATTGATTTTGTATTAGAAATAACTTGGACAATTTCATGTCCATATTTTGAAGATTGATTACTGCTCATGGTAATCTCCCTAATCTCTTTACTGGAAGTTTCTTGTAAGTTTTTTAATTTTTTAAAAGATTCGCCTACATTTTTAACTAAATCAATTCCTGATTTAATGGTTGAAGAACTTTGATCTATGGAATTTACAGCCTTAGTAGTATCTTCTTGTATCTGACTTATGAGGTTTGAAATATCTTTCACTGCAGTTGATGATTTTTCAGCAAGTTTTCTGATTTCATCAGATACTACCGCAAAACCTTTACCATGTTCACCGGCTCTTGCGGATTCAATTGCTGCATTTAATGCTAGAAGATTGGTCTGTTCTGTTATAGCGGTAATAATTTCTATAATCCTACCAATTTCCTCTGATCTAGAGCTTAAACTATTTATGATAATTTTATTTTGATTTGTAGACAATTCAATTTCTTCCATGTAGCTTATCGCTTGGTTAATTATTTTTTCGTTTTCTTCTGTTGCTGCAGATGTATTTTGAGATATTTCGGATAATTTCTGAGTTTTAGATGAGATGGATTCAAGAGCATCTGATATATTTGCAACAGTAGTATTGGTATTTTCTATGTATTGTAAGTTTTGCTCGCATCCTAAGGATGCACTATCCGCATTTTGATTAATATTTTCATTTGAGGCAGTAGCTTGTTCGATTGATTGTAAAAGCTGTTTTACAGAAGTGGAAAGAGTTTCAGAAGCATTTTTGGAACTATTCATAACACCTTGCAATTTATCAATATATAATAAGGATTGCTCTTCTGTTTTGGATAAATCATTAAGAATGTTTCTTGTTCTATTGGCTATCCATATGAAAATTGCAGATAGAATGATTACTTCTAGGATCAATCCTATTGTATCAGCTACATAATGGCCAAAGGGGTCATCAGCATAAATAGGATCTGATGTTAATTTAGGATAATTTGTAATAGCAATAATTAAGCACTGAAAAAAGGAAGCCATTATAGTAAGCTTTTTATCAAAGTAAATGCAACTCATTGCAATAGGTAATATTAAGGCTATATAGATATCTATCTGGCCGCTTAAATTGAGGATACCTATAGCTACCCCGGCCATAGCAATTGTATAATATTTTAGAAATTGACTGTTTACACCTATCTTTCTTAGTATGAAAGGGGAGATGGTAGATATGGTTCCAATTAGACAGTACATAATTAAATTGACCAGATTATCAATGTAAAATATACCTAACCAACCAAGTAAAATTAAAGCTGGAAAAGCTAAAGTGAAAGTAAATAAAATTTTGGTTGTGGATTTGTTTGCAATTTCATCATTCTTGCGGATAAAATGTGACTTTGTCATTGGTTTGTACCTCCTGAGGATTGTATGAGCGGATATAAAATTTATAAATGCTGATTTTATATAATAATGGGGATAAAGGAATAATGAAAAGGTTTTATACCTTATTTAATATATAACAGTTATATGCAATGCATGTCAATAGCAGGTTAACAATTCTCCGGTAAAAATATTATTTCTTAAATAGTTATTGCTTTGACGCTCTTATACATGATACTGAAAAAGGATAAGTTGGAATATAAATACAAGTTGAACTTGAGGATATATAACTATGATTTAAATATAGCAAACTTAGTAGGGGATATTAAAATATAATGTCGAAAAAAATAATAATATGTAGATACTTGTATATTTATGGAGTAATATGGTATACTGCTATAGAATAAATAAAAGTCATGGGTGTATTTGATTTTAAGTCCTTATTTTTCTATTTATAGGGTCAAATCTTTTCCAAAATTACAAGTATGATTCTCATCAAGCAAAACTCAGTCTTTTTTTGAAAAATAGGTTCAACATTTTGTATGATTCAATAGTTTTTCTCTTTAAGGAAAGTAAGCATAGTGCATTAGATGTTGCTCTTAATACGTTACACAACTAAAAGGGATTAATATCGGGGAAGAGCTTCAAAATTTAATGAGAACAATGATGGAAATCTTTAAATGGAAGGAGCCGTTGAAATATACAATTGTGGAGCTATTTAGAGATATAGATATGTAGTTAGACTAAAAATATCAGGAGGCAGCGCATGAATAAAATTAAAAGTGCAATAAAGGCAAGAATCAAAAAGGTAAAGACTTTAAACTTCACAAAGCTAGTACTTATATCATTTTTGATAGTACAGATTGCTATTATAGGAACCATTGCATTAGTAGTAATCAACGCTATTAGAGAGCAGGCAGAATTGAAAGTTGAGAAGCAGTTGCAAATAGATGTTGTATCCGGAGCATCCTTAGTAAATGATTGGGTAGATTATAAACTTAAAGAGACGAAGATAGCAAGTGAAATGATTAAACCTCTAGAGGATGAGGAATCTGTTAGAAGTCAGCTTAACAACCTTAAAGTAGATGATGACGTTATATTAATCTATGTAGGATATGAAAATAATACACTGATAGCAAATAAAGCAGATTATCAGGTAGATGAGAGTATAGATATTAGACAAATGGAATGGTATAAAGAGGCGCTAACAACTGAGGAAATTTATTTATCGGATCCATATGATGATGTAGTTACTGGAAAAGAGGTAGTTACATTCTCAAAGAAACTAACTGACGGAGAAGGGAACATAGTAGGTGTAATCGCATTAGACGTTTCTTTACAAGATGTGCATACACATATTAAAGAGATTAATCTATATGAAGGTAAGGAAGGAATTTTCGTAGTAGGTAATAATGGACAGATAATAGCTAATAAGAATGAAGAAGTGAAATCCATACAGACAACTACTGATACTAATGAGACAGATGCGGTATCCACAGTGACTGTAACAGTAGCTGAAGAAGATAATATTAGAGAAAATGTAGGGGAGTTAACAGAAACTGCAGTACTGGATAAAATACGTAAAAGTGCTACAGGTGTATTTAGAGCAGACCATGATGGTGTAGAAACAATCTACTACTATAGATTGATTCCTGGAACGTCATGGAAAATTGCCATTGAAGTACCTTACGAAATAGTAGAAAAAGAAATTAAACCTATTATAAATCAATTATCAATCTTTATAATTATTGTATCTGCCATTGCAATAGGAATAGTAGCATTCATGGTTCTTGTAGTAATGAAGAAAATTCTACTAACATTAGCTGAAAAAGTTAATCAAATTGCAGAGGGAGATTTGACAGTAAATGTGGATAGAATGCTAGTTAACTCTAACGACGTAATAGGAACAACAGCTAAGGCAATTGAGGGGATGAAAGAACAACTAGCATCCATCGTAAAAGGATTAAAGATTTCATTAGTACAATTGCATGATGTTGTGACAGATGTAAGTGATTCTACTGTTAAATTACGAGATCAGTCTGAGGAAACAAGCGCAACGGTAGAAGAGCTATCTGCTAGCATGGAGGAAACAAGCGCAACAACAGAAGAAGTAAGCGCTTCAATGATTACTGTTAAAGATAATTTAAACAACATTGTAGGTATTACTGAAAATTCAATTCAAATGATTGATGGAATTTCTGTGAAAGCTGAAGGTATTAAAAATGAGGCTATAGAGGCAACTCTTAAGGCAAATACAATCTATCGAGAAAGTAAAACAGAACTTGATAAGGCTATACAAAAGGCAAAGATGGTTGAAGATATTAAAGGCTTAGCAGGTGAAATTACGGAAATAGCAAATACCACAAACTTATTATCATTGAATGCATCCATTGAAGCTGCTAGGGCTGGAGAGCATGGCAAGGGTTTTGCAGTAGTAGCTGATGAAATTAAAAAGTTAGCTGAACAGTCAAAAGCAACTGTAGATCAAATACAAAATAAAATAGTAACAGTAATAGAAGCAGTGGAAAACTTAGCTGCAAGAAGTAACCAATTGATAGAGTTTATAGATGGACAAGTAATTAATGACTATAAACATATGGTTAATATAGGTGAATCATATAGTAAAGATGCTAATGATATCAGAGCTGATGTAGAAGCTCTTGTTAAAGTTATTGAAGAGCTAGCAGCTAGTGGAGAACAGATTACTACGGCAATAAGTGGAATAAGTACCACTATTTTGGAGAGTGCCGCTGGCACAGGTCTTATTGCTGAACAGTCAGCTGTCATTGTACAAAAAGTAAATACTATAAACGATAGCATGAAAGTATTAAGTGAAAGAAATGAAGAAATAGAACAAATAATCAGTAAGTTCACAGTGTAATGAATTTAATAGACTTATAAACAACCGCTATATACTAGTTAATATAACTGGGTTATAGTGGTTGTTGTTATATTTTTAGTATGAAGCAAGAGGAAAAGGATGATAGCAGCTATAATATCTTTATTGTAGAGATCTAAAAAAGCGCAGTTCCATGGCTAGGAACAGCGCTTTTTATGGATTCTTTATTTAAGTTTTATTTAAAGAGTACTCTATCACTAATTTCATCAATAGAATTGCAACCAGTGAGTATCATAGCGGCCTTTAGGTCATCTGCTATTGTATCTATATAAGTCTTTACACCTTCAGTTTGTCCACCGAAAGAGGCTGAAACAAAGGGTCTGCCTATAAGTACTGCATCTGCACCTAGAGCGATCATTTTAAGTACATCAACACCGTTTCTTACTCCGCCGTCAGCCAATATTTTTACTTTTCCTTTAACTTTAGCGGCTATTCTAGGAAGGACATCAGCAACACCAGGAGTTTGATCAAGAACTCTTCCACCATGGTTTGATACTACTATGGCTGATACGCCTGCTTCCGCAGCAAGCTCAGCTTCATCTGGTGTCATAATTCCCTTTAAAATGAAAGGAAGCTTTGTACTTTGAACAATTTCCTTTATATCCTCTAAGGTTTTTGGACCAACCGGTTTTCCGTGAAGGGCAAGAGTTATAAGACCGGCAGCATCAATATCCATACCTACTGCATAGGCACCGGCTTCTTCGGCTAGTTTAATCTTTCTAACAACTTCTGAATTTTTCCAAGGTTTTATTATAGCAATTCCATTTCCATCAGCCTTTTTTAATTCTTCTAGATTTGTTATAAGAAAGGAATCTACTGCTGTATCTCCAACCATAGGATAAATTCCAGCATCAATACAGCCATTGATTACACAGGAAATATACTCCTGTTCAGTGAACTTTCCGCCCATATTAAGAGTTGTACCTGATACAGGGGCTGCAAATACAGGTATTCTCATTTTTCTTCCAAAAAGTTCAATAGAAGTGTCTGGATTATTAGCATTATGAATTACTCTCATATTTAGCTTATACTTGCTAAGAGCTTCAACGTTTATAGTAAAGGCTTCTCCAGTACCTTTTCCACCCATACCTGGAACTTCTCCAGCGCATGCTTTTCCATTACAAACAGGACAAACCCTACAGCTTCCATTTAAATTGATTTTTGCATTTTTTAATACTTCTTTATAATTCATTGATATTCACCCCTAGTTAGAATAATAAGATAAAGATTAATAAACAATATTATTTTATCATAATATGACTAAGTCTAAAAATAACATTAAGACCGCAGGTATAGTACTCATACTCTGCGGCTTATAATTTTGTGAAAAGCCTGCTTATATTTATTTAGCGTTAACTTCAGGCTTTTGTGCTCCCATTTTCTTGTTTACTGCAACTAAGAATATTGCAAGTGCGATTATAGCAGTAGCTATTCCTATTGGGTAAGCTATTGAATATGAAAGCTGGAATCCTTCTGGAGCAGCAAGTATATAAGTTATGGATACTGCAGTCATAAAAGTTGCAGGTACTGTAGCTATCCAGTGAATTTGTTTTCTTAAAGCTAAATACATAGCTGATGCCCAAAGTACTATCATAGCTAGAGTTTGATTTGACCAAGCAAAATATCTCCAAATTATATCGAAGTTTATTCTAGTTAAAGCAAAACCGATTGCAAATAATGGTAGAGTTACAGCAAGTCTATTTTTAAGTGATCCTTGCTTAAAGTTTAAGAAGTCTGCAATTGTAAGTCTAGCACTTCTGAATGCTGTATCTCCTGAAGTTACAGGACAAGCAACAACACCAAGTATTGCAAGAGCTCCGCCAACTTTACCAAGTAAAGTGGTTGATATTGTGCTTACTACCCATCCTTGTCCACCATTAGCTGTCATTTGAGCACCTAATTCTTTAGTGCTTCCAAAGAAAGCTATAGCAGCAGCAGCCCAGATTAATGCAACGATACCTTCTGCGATCATTGCTCCATAGAATATTGCTCTACCTTGCTTTTCTCTAGTTATACATCTAGCCATTAAAGGAGATTGAGTTGAGTGGAAACCGGAAATTGCACCACAAGCTATTGAAATAAACATTAATGGCCAAATTGGAAGCTTGTTTGGGTGAAGATTAGCTAAAGTAATTTCAGGAATTTTATAACCACCAAAAATTATTCCACCAGATACTCCTATAGCCATAATTAGAAGACATATACCGAATATTGGATAAATCTTACCTATAATCTTATCTATAGGAAGTATAGTAGCTAATATATAGTAAGCAAATATTACATAAATCCAGAACTTTGCATCAAGAGCTTTAGGTGTTAAAGAAGCTAAAAGGTTTGCTGGAGTTGTAATAAATACTACACCTACAAGTATAAGAACGACTACTGAGAAGATTCGCATGAAGTTTTTGAAGCCAGGTCCAAGGTACTTTCCAACAACTTCAGGAATACTTGCACCATCATGTCTTACTGAAAGCATACCTGATAAGTAGTCATGAACTCCACCAGCAAATATTGAACCAAACACTATCCAAAGGAAGGCTACTGGTCCCCACAATGCTCCTGCGATGGCACCAAAGATTGGACCGGTTCCTGCTATATTTAAAAATTGAATTAAGAAAATCTTCCAAGCTGGCATTACAACATAGTCAACACCATCTTCAAGCCTGATAGCTGGAGTTTTGATGTTGTCGTCAGCGCCGAAAGCTTTTTCTACAACCTTACTATAGATAAAGTAACCAACTATTAATGCGACAATTGATAGAATGAATGATACCATTTTTATATCCCCCTATAAATTATTTTTATAGATTCATTATAAAATAAATGTATAGGTTTACATATAGATAATTCACCAAATAACAAAATAGGCACATAAGATGAACTTATATGCCCATTAAATTTTTAAACTGAGAAATATTTTGACGACTTACCGGTACCTCAGCTTCGATTCCCTGTAACCTAAGCATATAAGTATTGTTAAACCAGGGAATTATTTCTGAAATTTTATCTATATTTACTATATAAGAACGATGAGATTTAAAAAATATGTCCTGAGGGAGTTTTTTATATAGCTCACTTATGCTGGAAGTTATTTTATACTCATCGGATTTTGTATATATAAAAACTTCATGTTCGTGAGCTTTACAGTAGTATATATCATTGGTATTAATAACGTAAAGCTTCTGATCTTTCCAGATTGTGAGCCTGTTGTTGCTACACTTTTCTGTGGTGCAGCCTTCTAGTCTATTAAGTGTATCAGTTATTCGGGCCTCAGAGTAAGGCTTTAGGATATAATCAAAGGCAGCAACCTCAAAGGCTTCTAGAGCATAGTCCTTGTAAGCGCTTATAAAAACAATAAGAGGTTTTTGCTTAAGGGTATTTATTACTCTACTTATTGTTATTCCATCAAGCTTTGGCATGTTTATGTCTAGAAAAATAACATCAATAGAATTTCTTTGTATAAACTCAAGGGCCTTTATACTGTCATCAAATTCCCCACATATCTTAATAGAACTAAAATTAGTTATAAAATATCGTAATTCCTGTATAGCAGGAATTTCATCATCTACTATAATGCAATTCATCAGTTGTTCTCCCTTCTTTGCAATTAAGAATAAAGCTGATTCTTGTTCCTGTGGTAAGCCGTTCTATATTAAGACCGGATCCGTATATATACTTCAATCTATTATTAACATTTGACAATCCTATTTTATTCTCTTTGATACTTCCGTTATGCAAACTGTCAATTACGGTCTGGGGGATGCCTATACCATCGTCCTCAATAACAATCAAGGCATCCTTTTGGTTGAATTTTTGAACTGTAATTTTTACAGTGCCATATCCAGAGCCTTTTAATATACCATGCTTAATGGAGTTTTCTACCAAGGGCTGTATTATTAAAGATGGAATTTTAATTTGAAGAGTATTATCAATATCGTATATCACATTAAGCTTATCTCCAAATCGAGCTTTTTCTATCTCTACATAGGCTTTAACTTGCTCCAACTCCTTACTTATATCTACAAAGGTATTTGCTTCTTCTATATTATATCTTAAATATGTGGAGAGATTAATCATTAATTCTCTTGCGCTATTTGGATCATATCTTATAAAGGATACTATTGTATTTAATGCATTAAAGAGAAAATGAGGATTTATTTGTGCTTGCAGTGCTTTGATTTCGGCCTTTGCAGCCATATCTTTAAGTTTTCCTATTTTGCTCATTTCAAACTGAGTAGATATAAGCTGAGATAATCCAATAGCTAATTTTTCATTTGTATAACTTATTCTATTTTCCTTTGAGTAATATAGTTTCAATGTTCCTATAACCTCATCGCCTTCTTTGAGAGGTGCTATTATTGCTGATTTTAAAGGACAAAGCTTATTATAGCAGCATATTTCTTTTGAAGAGTTTAATATTCGTATTTGCTTATCCTGTATAACCTGCTTAGTTGCGTTGGTTTGAATGGGTTCACCACTTATGTGGTGGTCTGAACCAAGACCAACATGTGCTGAAATTACTTCTCTATCAGTTATTGCTACTGCTGCTGCTCCTGTTGATTCCTTTATGATAGAGCAGATTGTGGTTAGAGATTCATTGTTTATGTCCCTAAAATAAGGAAGAGTTTTGTTAGCTATTTCAAGAGCAAGCTGAGACTGTTTTGCAGCTATTTGTTCCTTCTCATTAAAAATCTTTTGAATAAGAATGATTAATATACATATACCAAAGGCATTGGTAAAGCTCATTGGAAAATATATACTTTTAACAATTGCCAAAGCGCTAGAATAAGGCTTTGAAATTATAAGTATGAGGACCATCTCTATACTTTCAATAAGAAAACCACCTACTAAGCCATAGAAGGATTTTGTATATTTTATACCTTTTTTATAGATGTAGGCCGAGAGAAAGCCTGAAAAAATTGTGGCTATAGCACAGGGAATGGAGGTTATACCACCTACATCGTAAGCAAATCGGTGAAATCCTGCTATAATACCAGAGGATATACCTACAAAGGGGCCGCATAATATTCCACCTGCCATTATTCCAATTATCCTTGTATTGGCTATGGCGCCTTGTACATTTGTGCCTGAATAGGTACCTATAATTCCAAAAACAGCAAAGGTTAAAGATAGAATGATTAAATCCAATCTTCTAAACTCATCCTTTTGTATAATTTTTTTAAATACGGATAAGTTAGAAATTATGAAAGCGATTAGTATTACATAGCTTAAATTGTTGATAAGATTCTTAAATAGATCCATAGTTAATATACCTCATATTTTATTAGCCCCCTTTAATTTTAGCCTCTGTCACATAAAGCTACAAGATAAATATCATAAAATTACTCTGAAAGTTTATTTGAATTACATATCATATAACTTACTTCTTGTAGTTACAAATGTTCTCCTATACCTACCTTTAGGTGCATTTGTAAAATCCAAAGTAAAAGCCAATAACTTTAGTTTGCTCATGGGATTTATACTTTATATTTTTATTATTGAAATAATGCAATATATATTATTGATAATAAAAAGGAAAAAAGGGTATAATTATCTTATATCTAAAAATCGATATTTGTAGAAATATCAAAAAATTTTTAACTAAAAGAGGTACAAGCATACCTTGATGCTAAACCCTGTACAAATACCACTAAAGATAACCAATCTACTGTAGAAGATTTGAAGGGAAGGGGGGAATAATAATGGAGTATTTAAAGCTAATTGGACTTTTGATTTTACTAATAATATTAGGTAGCGTATTTGGTGGAGGATCTAGTCGACGCAGATATAATAGACCGCCAAGAGGGCCAAGACCACCAAGAGGGCCAAGACCGCCAAGACCACCTCATCATGGGCCAATGGGACCACCACCAATGGGTGGGCCAAGACGACCAGGAGGACCTGGAGGACCAGGCAGAGGGCACAGAGGACATGGTGGGCCAGGTAGAGGTTTTAGATAAGAAAGGCTCTAAATACATTTGAACCAATTTAGTTTTAAGTAGATTTATACCCTCTAGTACTGTTTATAAGAACATGTGGAGGGTATTTTTTATTGTCCAAAAGAAGCAATTCGATAGTTTTTATATTAAAAAAGTCGAGCATTGATAAGGGGATTTTGATATCATGTAGATACGAAGGGAGGGATACAATGCTAAAGGAACTAAATCAGGTCATTAACTATATTGAAGAGCATTTAACTGATGAGTTGTCTCTTGAAGTAATTTCTGAATACGCAGGTGTGTCTGACTATCACTTTAGAAAGATATTTTATTATCTTTCAGGGATGACCCTCAGTGAGTATATTAAAAACCGAAGACTGTCAGAAGCCAGTATGGATTTGTTGCGTGGAGAAACAGTAACGGATGTGGCTTTGAAATATGGTTACCAGTCAATAGATGGTTTTACTCGTGCATTTAAAAAATGGAGTGGATTTTTACCCTCCGATGTAATAAGAAAAGGTATAAGCAAATCCTTTCCCAAACTATCATTCATAATAACCGTAAAAGGAGGAAATACTATGGAATTTAGAATTGAAGAAAAGCCTGCATTTAACATCGTTGGTGTAAGTAAACGGGTGCCAATGCAATTTGAAGGCGTAAATAACGAAATTGTAAAGCTTGCTCAAAGTATTACAAAAGAGCAAAGAGAAGAGATGCATTCCCTTCAGAATATTGAACCCTATGAGGTTGTCAATGCCTCTTATGAATCCGATACCAATTTCTTAAGGGAAGAGGGATATTTAACGCATATGATAGGTGTGTTAACTACTGAAAATGATATAAGTAATCTATTAGAAAAGGTGCCAGTAGAAGCCTGTACCTGGGCTGTATTTCCAAACGAAGGCCCATTTCCTTCTACCCTACAGCAAACAATGGCGAAAGTATACTCAGAATGGCTTCCTTCTTCCAACTACGAAGTAATCAATGCCCCGACTTTTTCCTTTACCAAAATGGATCAGCAGAAAGAAGGGTACGCATATAGCGAAATTTGGGTTCCTGTTCGAGAAAAATAAATTTTTAGCTTTAGTTTCAATATAAAATCATGCTAGAGTTATTGGAACATAAAATTAATAAATTTTGCACTCCGGAAAATTTTCCTTGGTTGCTAGTTGGTATTTATAAGTAGGGATATTGATCTTTTGGGTATGTTGCTTTGTTTCAAAGAAGTGTTGATGGATTAGAAAATATAATTGGACAAGCGGTAATAGGAAGCTTTCAGAACTTCAGCAAAGGTAGTTGATTGATGGGAAACTTTTTATTAAGTACAATGAAAGTACAATTGCTACTGGTATAATAGAAGTTGAAAAAAGAGAAAGGATAGGCAATATTTATTTAAAAGTGTGCGAAAAAATAGAAGTAGGTAACTTGAAAAATGCCCTTGAAATTATTTTTGATTTTATTCCATATGGAAACTAATATTATGATATACAAGAGTTATGTAAGACAAGAACTACAAATGAAGAAAAGTGCCATAATAATATGATACCTTAATAAAGAACATCAATTTACGGATGATTTGCAAGCAGCCCTAGAAAGGAAGGATTGAATGAGTGTATTTCAAGTATTGGATCAAATTAAAGAATTATCTCCTTGTGCTGCCGTTAGATATAGAATAAAAAGAATATTAAAGGAAGAAATAGAAGGGGAGCTGTTTGAAGAGTTCTATAACAGCAAGTGGGTTCAATTATTGAAAAAGAATCAGCTTGATGACGGTGGATATGGAAGATTTCATACCCAAAACTCCAAGAAAAAGCTGAAATTTCCTACCACAGAAAGAGCTATTGATTAAATTAAAATGTTAGATTTACAACGAGGAAATTTTTTAGTAGATAAGCTATGTGATTACATGGAGAAGATATTGAAAAATGAAATTCAATGGCCCGATGGTTTTGAAAAGAATAAATGGTACAGGCCAGCACAACCTTTATTTGTAGCCTCCAAGCTTTCTATATTTGGTTCAAGTTGCAAGGAATATATGGAAGTATTCAACTGCTGGCATGCTATTTTGAAGGAAGCCTTTGCAGATGGCCAATATAGCAAGGACAGAGCTAATAAGATATCGAAAGAGTTATTAGGATGTAACATTGACGGAAGTTATATTGGACTGAATTCAATCTACCTTATAGAGTTATTTGCAAACATGGAAGCAGAAATCAGTGATGACTTAAAGGAATGTTACATAAAATGGCTTCATCATAATGGAGAAGCCATAGGCTATACCAGTGTTGTATTAAATCAAGGTTTTAATAATAATTTTTCTCAGCTTTATAAGGTATATTTTCTTCTCTCTAAATTTTCATCCTTCAAAACAGAATTTGAAGAGGAGTTGACCACTTTACTGAAGATGAGAAACAAAGATGGATTTTGGAATTTCGGCAGAGCTTTTTCCTGTCAGAAATTATCTGATGATTGGAGAAGCAAAGTAAGAATGAATATTGATCATACTATAATGGCTTTACTTTTGTTTAGCTCCACTTGATATGTTACTATATTGATAATAAAAGTGCCTTAAAATAAGGAATGCAACTAAAAAATGAAAAAATATCAATGATTCGAAAAATGAGCAATCTTACTAAGGAAGGTTTTGCGGAAAAAATCAGGAGTAAGTAGACAAGCTGTTTCCAAATGGGAAAGTGGCTCATCGGTTCCAGATGATTGAAGTTCATACTGGAAGATTTGATTCAAATATTTCTTTTGATGAGCTGTCAGTGATTATGATGTCAGATAAGATTAAGAGTTAATGGTTACTATTCTTACTAGTATTAAGGCTTGATATATAGGAAACTTGACATAATAAAGAATCAAATGATATAATTTACTAAAATTTCATATAGACAGTTCGTTTGCACCATCCTGTCTCTAAACAAAACTAGGGCTAAATTTTGAATATACATATATTGATATAGTTTTCTTATCAATATATTAAGGCAAAATAGGCATAGTTTTATGCCTATTTTTGTTTGCTATTCAATAAATAAGGTGAAACCTTGCTAAAAAACAGTAAAGCCATGGGCTGGTGTGCAAACGTGAAATTGCTATACTTGCCCATGGCTTTTTTAAAAATTATAGAAAGGATTGTGATATATGTACATTTTAAAAACTGAACAGAGCTTTGATGCAGCACATTTCTTAGCTGGCTATGAAGGAAAGTGCAGTAATATACACGGACATAGATGGAGGGTTCTAATTGAAGTAAAGAGTTTAACTTTACAAGACAATGGTCAAGAAAGTGGTATGGTGGTGGATTTTGGTCAGTTAAAGCAGGACTTAAAAGAAGAGGTAGATTATTTTGATCATATGCTAATCATTGAGAAGGATACCTTGAAAGTGGAAACCCTTAAGGCTTTGAAAGGTGAAGGATTTAAAATAGTTGAACTGGATTTTAGACCAACGGCGGAAAATCTGGCAAAATACTTTTTTCATAGGATGGCGCAAAAAGGTTATGAAGTGAAAGCTGCTACTGTTTATGAAACGCCCAACAATTGTGCTACCTATGAAGTTTAAAATGGGCTACATAAGATGGAGGTAGAAAGTGGCAAATTACAAAGTAGTAGAAAAATTTATAAGCCTTAATGGAGAAGGTATATTAGCAGGGCAACCAGCAGTATTTATCCGCTTTCATGGCTGTAATCTATCCTGTTCCTATTGTGATACCACCTGGGCCAATGAGAAAGATGCGCCATTTAGCCTTATGACAGAAGAGGAAATCTATGAGTATATTAAAGAGTCTGGCATAAAAAACGTGACCTTAACTGGAGGGGAACCATTACTTGTCCCTGATATAGGACAGCTTCTTAAACTGCTTTCCACTAATCAGGACATCCATGTTGAGATTGAAACCAATGGAAGCATAGACTTAAGTCCTTTTGCTAACATACCCAATGCCCCATCCTTTACTATGGACTATAAGTTACCCAGTAGCTTCATGGAAGATAAAATGTTAGCTTCTAATTTTCAAATACTTAGGAAAAAAGACGCTGTTAAATTTGTGGTAGGAAATAGGGAGGATTTAAATCGGACCAGGGAAGTTATTTATGAGTATGATTTGACCAGTAGATGCCATGTGCTTATTAGTCCTGTTTATGGGAAAATCCAATTAGCTGAAATTGCTGATTATTTAATTGAGTATGGAATGAATAATGTAGCTATGCAATTGCAAACGCACAAAATCATTTGGGGACCTAATGAAAGAGGAGTGTAGAAGCTTTTAGGAAGGGGGAGAAAAATGGCTATTGACACAGAAGCTATTGAGAAACATATAAGAGGTATTATAAAAGCCCTAGGAGATAATCCAGACCGTGAAGGCCTAAAGGATACTCCAAAGCGAGTAGCCCATATGTATGAAGAAGTGTTTGAGGGCATGAATTACAGTAATCGAGAAATTGCCCAGATGTTTAAGAAAACCTTTGAAGAAGATTTAGAATTTGTAGAGGAAAACCAAGATTTAGTTGTAGTAAAGGACATTGAAGCCTTTAGTTATTGCGAGCATCATTTAGCCCTTATGTATGACATGAAGGTGTCAGTGGCTTATGTTCCAAAAGGTAAAGTAATAGGCCTTAGTAAAATTGCTAGAATTGTGGACATGGTGTCAAAGCGATTGCAGCTACAAGAAAGAATTGGTTCTGATATAGCTGAAATTATACAAGATATAACAGGCTCTGAAGATGTGGCGGTTTTTATAGAAGGATACCATAGTTGTATGACAGCTAGAGGTATTAAGAAGACCTCAGCCAAGACAGAGACCCTTACCTTACGGGGCCGTTTTAAAAGAGATCCTAGCTTAAGAATGGCCTTGAAATAATCAATGATTCAAAATAAATATTTAGAAAGGTTGAGTAGATTATGAAAGCATTAGTTTTATTTAGTGGCGGTGTTGATAGTACCACCTGCCTTGCTTTGGCAGTTGATAAATATGGAAGAGAAAATGTAATTGCTCTATCTATTTTTTATGGACAAAAGCATGTAAAAGAGTTGGAGGCTTCTGAAAAAATAGCAGAGTTTTATGGTGTGGAGCATATCAGCTTGGATTTAGCTAAAATTTTTGAGCATAGTGAATGTTGCCTACTGCAGCAATCAAAGGATGAAATACCAAAAGGGGATTATTTTAGTCAGCTAAAAGAAACTCATGGAAAGCCAGTGTCAACATATGTACCCTTTAGAAATGGCCTGTTTTTATCTAGTGCTGCCAGCATTGCTCTTTCAAAGGGTTGTAGTGTAGTTTATTACGGAGCCCATAAGGATGATGCAGCTGGCAATGCCTATCCTGATTGCAGTGTATCTTTTTATAAAGCTATGAATGAAGCTATTTATGAAGGAAGTGGAAGGCAGCTACATATAGAAGCTCCCTTTATTTCTTTAACAAAAGGAGACATTGTGAAAAAGGGACTAGAGTTAAAGGTGCCCTACCAAATGACCTGGAGCTGTTATGAGGGCGGGGAGAGACCTTGCGGTGTTTGTGGAACCTGCATTGATAGAGCCAAAGCCTTTGAAATGAATGGGATAAAAGATTTAGATATAAAGGAGGTAAATAGTTATGAGTGAAAAAATAGCTGGAATAACTTTGCTAGGACAGAAAGAAACCAAATATGTACTGGATTATAATCCAGAGGTACTAGAAGCCTTTGATAACAGACATCCAGAATATGATTACTTTGTAAAGTTCAATTGTCCTGAATTTACATCTATATGCCCCATTACTGGTCAGCCGGATTTTGCTACTATTACTATTGCCTATGTGCCAGATAAAAAATTGGTTGAAAGTAAATCCCTAAAGCTTTATTTATTTAGCTTTAGAAATCATGGCGATTTCCATGAGAATTGTGTAAATGTGATTATGAAGGATTTGATAAAACTATTAGATCCAAAGTACATAGAAGTACAGGGGAAGTTTACTCCAAGGGGAGGAATTTCAATAGATCCTTACTGCAATTACGGGAAGGCTGGTACTAAGTGGGAGGAAATTGCTTTAAGCCGTTTGGCGAAACATGAGTTATAACAAGATATTGGAAGATTACATTAAACTTACTATATATAAGCCACTAAATTAATTTGGATAATTGCCAATACATTTATTATAATGTAGAGAGAAATTAAAGGTAAATTATGAGAAAAGCAATTTATAAATGGAGGAGATCATGAGAAAAATAGCCTTAAGACCGATAAAAGATGAAGATATAATCTTGGTTACAACATGGCTAAAGAAAGAATATATCTTAAAATGGTATCACCATCCAGAGGATGGGCTTACAGAAATTAATAATCGAAATGGAATATACTCATGGATCCACCATTTTATCGTCATGGATGAAAATACACCTATTGGTTTTTGTCAATATTATGATTGCTTTGATGCTAATGATATAGAGGATTGGTATAAGGTTACTGAAAAAAATCATACCTTTTCCATTGACTACTTGATAGGTAATGAAGCTTATTTAGGAAAAGGATATGGAAAGACTATTATAAGTTTATTGACTGATACTATAAAGGAAAAAGAAGAAGGAAAACAGATTATCGTACAACCAGACAAAGAGAACCTACCATCTATTAAAGCGTTACTATCCAATGGTTACATATATGACGAGGAAAAAGATTATTATTACAAGCTAATTGATTAGTGACCTTTTTCATTTGGAGTATATAAAAATTTGATTTTTGGGAAGAATCTATCCGCCAGTAGTATCAAAAGAATGAGTTGGTAATATCATTTTATCTTTCACCTGATTTAATTAAAAAATATCCAGAATTAATTGGTTTTAAATATAAAGAAATGTTGTTCGTGAATATTAATACGAAATAAGGTTATATACATGGGGATACTGTGGTATTAATAAAAAGAGCGGAACCAATGATAAGTGGGAGGTTATATCAAGTAAATTAATAATTTGATTCTTGGCTTGAAACATAGGCTATATGTAAAAGATTTGATGAGTATGGTTTTATCAATGTATCTTGCAATATCAACAAAGTGATTATGATGTTAGGAAATGGTTATGTATAATTACCAAGCTAAGAAAAGAAGGTAAAAGGAAATGTTAAATAGTTCTGTTTACAACTGAATAAAAAATTCAAGATAAAAAGCCGGGAGGAGAATTACACAGATTTCCTTACCGGCTTTTTACATGGGGCTCAAATAAAAAAGATATAAATATTAGCATTTAATGAAAAATGTTAATATATGGTAAACAGTGATTCACATTACATTTATTGGATGTTATAATCAAAATAAAAATTTATAGTAAACGATTGCGATGAAGATCAATAGGTAACGTAAAACTAATGGAAGAAGGGGTACATGAAAATTGGACAAGTACTTCGAAAGAATTCAGTAAAAATGATAATGAGAGCAAGAGAGGAGGATAGATTAACGATTAAAAGGAACACAGTCCTATTCATGGGGAATTAAAACAATTAAGCAATAATAAGGGGGTATTTGCTTGAAAAAAGTAGTTAGTTTTATTCTTGCTATATCTTTACTAGTGGTAGGTACAATAGTTTTTTCATATAGTAAAGGTTCAAGTGCCGCAAACAATGCAGCAAACAGTATTAAAGCACTGACACTGAGTGGCGAAAAACAGAGTACTGGCAAACAGGGTAAGGCTTCAAGTAGCACAAGCAATAATAGTTCATTTGTAAATAAGCCTAAGATAACAATTGACGGGGTTAATGCTTCAAATGAATGGACCAATCTTAAGATAGCAGATGGTCAGGGTAACCTAAAAGAATTGTATGCTTTTAAAGATAATGAAAAATTATACATAATGGCTCTAGGAAAATCACTAAACGGAAAGGATAACTATATTTACATTAATACTGATAATGATACATCCACGGGCTACAAAAACTGGGGACAGTACGGAGATAATGGGGCAGGAGCTGAGTATATGCTTATGTCCGATAAAAACGGTGATTGGAAAATGTACAAATATGTTGGTCCTGATTGGAAATGGGAAAATACTGGTGTAAAGACAGGTTCAGCTGTAAAAGATAGCAATGGAACCCAATGCCTTGAATTGTCCATCAATTTGAGCTACTTTGCTTCAGCGAAAAAGGATTTGCATATTTCCATGGGGTTGAAGGATGATACTGGTTTTGCACCAAAAATATGGGTTAATCTACCTTATGCAAAGGTGATGGATTTTGCTGATAATGATATTGATGAGGATGGAAAAACAAATGAATGGAATAGCATTACTGGAAAGGGTTCTGACGGTACTAGCACCTTAAAATTGTCAGTAGCCCAGGACGCTAATAAGTTATACACCATAGTAGAAGGAAGTAAATTGAATACACAGAATGAGTATTATCTGGATGTAAAAGAGGGCGGATATCAATACGGAAATTATTCCGGTATTGAATATGTAGTAAAAGGAAACTATGTGTATCCTGTCATAGGAAATAATAAGCTTGATAGTAGCAAAAAATCAGCGGTATATATGGACTATCAAGATAATGCGGTAACAATGCAGCTTAAACTTTCCCAAATTGGAAATCCTGCTGCTGGCCAAATAAGTATTGCTTATTTAGGAAAGAGCAAACATAGACTTCCTCAAAATGGAGAAAAGTTAAAAGTAACTAGCGTATGGAAAACCAAGGCTGAAGAAAATACATTTTATCCTGTAGAAGATTACACTCCAAAGGCAAACCCATATAAGGGTTGGGTTGCATGGGCAAGTAATGGCAATAGAGACGAGTCAAAGACCCAAGAAGTGAAAATGGCATACTTTGATATTAAGTGGAGTGAGCTAGAACCTGTTGAAGGAAAATATGATTTCGAAGGGGTAGAAAAGAAATATAATTTTGATTATTGGCGTAAAAAGGGTGTTAAATTAAATCTAAGATTTGTGATGGATAACCCTACCAAGGACCCTAATCATATGGATATACCAAAATGGTTGTATGATAAGCTTGTAAAAGAAAATTATAATGGTGAGCAGGGTGGTAAATGGTATAATAGCCCGGAAATTGGTGCGGGATTTGCGCCAAATTATAATAGTCCTACTCTTATTGCTGCCCATGAGAAGGCAATAAAAGCATTAGCTAAAAGATACGATGATCCTTCTATTATAGCCTTTGTTCAAATTGGAAGTCTTGGACACTGGGCAGAATTTCATAATTGGCCTGAGAAGGTTTCAGGAAAATTCCCAAACTTAAGTGTTTCTGACAAGTATGTTCAACACTATATAGACAACTTTAAAAATGTTAAGATGGGAATGAGAAAACCTTTTCCTATTGCAAAAAATAAAAATTTAGGTTTATTTAATGATGTATTTGGTATGAAGGACAGCACTGACGAGTTCATAGATTGGACTGTAAATGGCTGGGATGAAATTGGATCCTATGTGGATGCGGCTTCCGGATTTTCTAATGCCAAAGAGGCTCAAAAGGCTTCAGCTATGCCAGACTTTTGGAAAAGCAACTACTCTGGCGGTGAATTTGCAAATGGAAATGCAAAACTGTATATCAGTGATGATACAATTATGGAGACCATTCGTCAAATAAGAGCTAGCCATACATCATGGTTAGGACCTTGTTCACCAGCAGATTATCTAAAGACTGATTCAGAGAGTTATCAATGTAACATAGATGCATTACTAAATATTATGGGTTATAATTTTGTACTGGAATCTGTTACCCATGATAGGAATGCAAAGGTTGGAAGCAAATTAAATATAAAAATGCAGTGGAATAACAAAGGGGTAGCTCCATTCTACTATAAATGGCCATTAGAACTGTCCCTTGCTGACAGCAATGGTAATATAGTAGCCCAAACAATAACCTCAGAAGATATTACAAAATGGCTCCCAGGGGTTACAAAAACAGAACAGAGCATTGATATTCCTAAGAATTTGAAGGCAGGAACATATACTTTGTGCGTGGCAATTATTGATCCATCAACGGGAAAACCAGGTATAAAGCTTAGCATTGAAGGTATGCGTTCTGATGGAAGATATGCACTTGATACCATTAAAATAACAGAATAATATTCCATTGAAAAGTTTTTTCAAAAACATATAATATTTGCACAAAAGTTGAGCGTATCACAATTTATGGGATATTTGAAGGAAAAAAGTTCTCTTATGATGTTCGATAGACACGCAAATCTTAAATATAAAATAAGTTTAAAGGAATTTATTGACCCCTTTACGGTGAGTCAGAAAACAAAGGCAAGAAATAAATAGGCCCTTTAGGGGCAGACTGAAAAAAATATGCGATTGACGGACTATTCAACGTGTCTTTAGATACGGCCATTAACATGAACTTATTGGGTTAGAGCATGCTACCCGTTTTACGGGTAGCCATGATTTGCTTATAACGAAATTTATTTAGTGAATTTACTCAGCATAGGTTAAAATTAAGGCCTCATCGCATAGTATTGATTGCAAGGTTAGATACTTACCATCTCGGGATAAATACATCTTATTGGAACTAGACATTTTCTCGGAGAAATTAAGTTCACAAGTTTTACTTACTGTGGCAAAGCCATCCTCTGTTTCAAAACATCTTAATACTCCGCCTTTTGCTAAGTACAGGAATTGTCCTTTGCCATCCTCTGATATTGTTAAGGTACAAGCTTGTGGTGTGGAAAAAGTATTTTCATCTTCAAATCCTTCAATATCAAAGGCAACATTTTTCCATGTAACTCCCGCATCCTTGGTTACATATAGCTTCTTATCCAATCCAACTAAATAAGCATCTGTTTCATTGACCATATAAATTGACATAATCTTACTTGGAGCTTTTTGCTCTACCCAAGTAGCTCCCCCATCCTTTGTAAAGGCTAGTTGAACTTGACTAGCAATCATACCTACCTTTTCGTTAATAAAGCTAACCATTTGGCATTGGTTTGGAGTAGCACCACCAAAATCAGTTATTCTAGACCAGGTCTTACCACCATCAACGGTTTTAACTAAGTGCTTGTGGTTACCGACGGAATAGGACACTTTTTCATTTACTATTTCAGCCCCAAATTGGCAATGTGACTGATTTTCTGCTCGTGGCCATGTTTCTCCTTGATCAGTTGTATAATGGATTTCTCCATTATAACCAACGGTAATACCATAATCAAGGTTATAAAAAGCTACTTTATTTGCTTTATGAGTAATTGGAACTTTTTTAACTATTTGCCAACCTTTACTGTTTTCTTTATTAGCATTATCATTAGCTTTATTACTACAAGCTGTCATAAGGAAAAGACATAGGCATGGTAGGATGATTCCTTTCATTAATTTCTTTCTTTTCATTTATATCCCTCTTTCTTTATATTTTCTTTACAGTTATAAGAATAGCAAAGGTAAAGAGGGAATATAATTGTGAATCATCAGCATTACTATGTTAATTATCAATCTATATTACATCCAGCAATATTTTTTCCTGTACTCTGATGGTGACAGTTCAGTATATTTTTTAAAAGTTCTTAGAAAATGCACACTATCATTCATACCTACCCGATACATTATTTCTGAGATAGGAAGCTTAGTATCTCTGAGAAGCTGTGCCGCTATTGAAATCCTTAGCTTGTTTAAAAATGAAATAAAAGTATCATTTACATTATCACGAAACATTTTCGATAGGGTGGTTCTATTAATATTAAATTTTGTGGTAATGTCCTCCACTGTTATTTTCTGATCATAATTATTGTATAGGTAAAGCAGTATTGGAGCAAAATCCTCGTTCACCTGAAGAAGCAAAGGCTCTTCTAAGGAAATCTCTTCAATAGACACATTATCAATGGTAAAAAGAATTTCCAAAAAGTAAGATCGACTTCTGCAAGGCCAATTTTCCCTATTTTGATTTGAAATTTCATTGTTTAGATTTGCATATAACAAGGTCAATCTTTTCATAGTCATTGGCCCAATAGAAATAATACCATGATAATTTTCTGATCGTGTTAGAAAGAACTTATTCCAATAACTATCTTGATATAAAGTAATCGGTGCATTTTCAGGAAGATTTCTAATGGTTTCAAAATTCAATGCACTATTAATGACAGAGGGATGAAAGTAAATTATCTGAAAGTCAAAATCAGACTGTTCCTCTATTACCATATGCTCTTTTTCATTAATACAAAGCACACAGGGTGCCCGAAAGATAAATTTATTTTGATTTACTGTTAATACACCAGTTCCATTTGTAATTAAAACAACACAAAATCGAGAATCCAACGCTTCTATATTGTTAAAAGAATGCTTTTCTTTATAAAAGAGTGGAAGCTCATAATCAAAATCTCTAGCAATTGTAGTTAGATTCATAATAACGCCTTCCTTATGTTTCAAGTTTAAATTTTTTACGAAAATCTCCATGATTTGCCTTTTACTTAGATGCTATCACATTTAACTTTAGGTGTAAATGGATAATATAGCTTAAGTTGATTTTTATATCTCTCCAGCCTTAAATTGTGGGGGTATTATTTTTGCGAAAAAATAAAAATGAAAAAATGAAATAAAAATGAAATTAATATTGCGAAAAAACTTTTTGTGTAATAAAATGAAATAAAAATGTAACAATTAAATAAAAATGAAATTGAGGAGCGGTTATATGGTTAATAGGAAAAAAATAATAGAATTAAGACAAGAAAGAGGCCTTACACAATATGAATTAGCAGAAGTAGCAGGAATATCAGTAGTTACGCTTAACAAGATCGAGACTTCTGAACTAGCACGCCCCTTTCCGACAACATTAAAAAAAATCGCTACAGCTTTAGGAGTTGCTATAGAAGACTTAAAGGAAGACAACAATGAATTTCAAAAAGATACATACTATCAAGTTAATACCGCTATGAAAAAGAGAGCTAGTGTTGTAAACAGTATAATGGAAATTGATGAGTTCCAGTTCGCATACATATGGAAACAAGTGGAGATATTTAGACGCAATCTAGGGAGTGTATTTGGGATATCAGATTCCATGCTACTAGAAGCCGCTCTATTTGCTGGCCTCTCTTGGTCTAGGCCAGGTGAAACTACTCATAAATGCAATTTTTCGAAGGTTCTCGGTGACTTATTGGCTCTTAAAAATAATGAGATCGAGATAAAAAGAGTTGATATACCTCTGAGGTCCATGGAAGAGTTAGAGAATTATTCCGAAGTTAGTGGTGTATATGGAATATGTGATAGAGATGGAACCTTGCTAAGAATAGGTCAAACTACAAATTTAGCTAAGAGACTAAAAGAACATATTATCGAGCTTGAGAAAGAAGAGTATCCAGCGATGAAGGAGTATATTACTTCTAAAGATAAATTTGGAGAAAATTACTATTTTTCTATTTTGACTTTTGAACCGAATGTAGGAAAAGGACTTAGTGCTTTTCAGGCAGAAGTATTTAGATATTATGCCGAGACACGTCTAATAATACAGGAGAAAACATACTTAAAAGGCAATAGTTACAAAGGAAAAGCTATTTTCACAGGAGATATCTATATTCCAATTCATGTGCAACAGGAAATGATTAGATATTATTATGGGATTGAATTATAAAATTCGAGAATATCCAAGTTCTGCATATAAGTAGATGATTATTATACTTACTTTGTTGGAGAAGAGTAGCTTCTGGTACATAATGAAACCAGTAATATAAAAATATAGATTTATTTAATAAAGCGGTGGATGAGGCGAAGGCTAGAGGGATAACTAATCAGGATGAGATTAATAATTCTAATGGACTAAATAGAACTAGACCATCATGAAGACAGTCTGAAATTGATATAGGAAAAGAGTATCCAGGATATTTAATTTATCTATGTGTTGAAAAAGTGGGAAACGGGTAAGGGCTTTCCTGATGTTTAATTATTACTACCATTATGTAAAGAACTTGATGTTTCGGTGAATGAAGTACTATCAGGGGAAAAAATTAGCAAGGAAGATTTTGCTTGTATGTTAGGAGATGAATCAATGAAGACAATTTATCTTATCGGCGGCACCATGGGCGTTGGAAAAACCACTGTGTGCCAGCAACTAAAATTAAAATTGGACAATTGTGTATTTCTAGATGGAGATTGGTGCTGGGATGCTCATCCATTCATGGTTACTGAAGAATCAAAAAGAATGGTAATGGGTAACATATGCTTCATGTTAAATCAGTTCATAAATTGCTCTGCATATGACAATGTTGTTTTCTGCTGGGTAATGCATGAGCAAGAAATAATTGATACTATTTTAGCTAATATACATAAGACAGACTGTGAGGTAAAAGTAATTTCTTTGATATGTGATGAAGAAAGCTTAAGAAAGAGATTAGAAAAGGATATTGCTTTAGGATTAAGAACGCTGGACATAATTAATAGAAGTGTTGAGAGAATTCCATGCTATAATAAACTGCAATCAATAAAGATTGATACAAGTAATAAGGATATTGATGTAATAGTAGACGAGATTATTGGGTTATAAGTTTAGAAAATATAATTGAAAATGTAAAGCTTACTAGGTGTTAATGCCTTAGTGAGCTTTTTTCTTTACCCCTAGGATAAAAAGTACCTATATCACTAACCATATTTATGTGATTAGGTCACAGATAAAATTATGAAAATCACTATAATTAAACTTAAGATGAAGGAACAAGAATCTATGGTGATAATTGAAGGAGGAAATTAAAGTGTTTGAATTTTTGAAAAGAGATAATAGTCAGGTTATTAATGTAAATGACTTGGATAACCTAATTGGTAAAATCGATTTAATAGATATAAGAGAACCTTTTGAGTATAAAAACGGAACAATAAAGACAGCGAAAAATATACCTATGGGAAATTTATTGGAAAGTCCAGAAAAATATTTAACTAAAGATAAAACCTATTATATTATGTGCCAATCTGGCGGTAGAAGCAGTAGAACAGTTAAATTACTTGAAAAGCAAGGATATAAGGTGATAAATGTATCTGGTGGAATGGGTTCCTATGTTGGAACAAAAAGAAAG
>NZ_FMJL01000088.1 GCF_900095445.1 Clostridium sp. N3C | reverse complement strand
GGTATTATCTGTACAGGATAGGTGGGAGACTTGGAAGCAAGGGCGTCAGCCCTTGTGGAGTCGACCTTGGGATACCACCCTGATGATACTGAGATTCTAACCGGAGGCCATGAAGCTGGTCACGGGACATTGTTAGGCGGGCAGTTTGACTGGGGCGGTCGCCTCCTAAAATGTAACGGAGGCGCTCAAAGGTTCCCTCA
>NZ_FMJL01000039.1 GCF_900095445.1 Clostridium sp. N3C | reverse complement strand
TTTATTATATTTATTTATAAGATGTATCTAAATCATAATAGCAATAATGTGTACAATCAAAGCAGCACACCAGGCAATGAAACACTGCCAAAGAACTACGCCGAAGGCCCACTTTCTACCAAGTTCTCTTCTAATTGAAGCAATGGCTGCTACACAGGGAGTGTAGAGCAGTGAGAATACTAAGAGCGTCGCTGCGGTAGCTGAGGTCATTATTGTAGTTATATCTTGACCAAAGAGTATTTCAATAGTAGATACAACGCTTTCCTTTGCCATAAATCCACTAATTAAGGATGTACATATTCTCCAGTCTCCAAGTCCAAGAGGCTTCATAATTACTGTGAGCCATCCTGCTACAATGGCAAGGATACTGTCTTGCTGATTTTCAACCAGATTGAAATGTTGATCAAAGCTCTGCAGGAGCCAAATGGCAACAGTAGCGAGGAAAATGATAGTAAAAGCTCTCTGTAAAAAGTCTTTGGCCTTTTCCCAAAGAAGTTGTCCCACATTTCGGGAGCTTGGCATGCGGTAATTAGGTAATTCCATAACGAAGGGCACTGCCTCACCCTTGAATAGTGTACCCTTAAATAGCAGGGCAACCAGAATACCAACGATAATGCTTAGAAAATAAAGACTGACCATTATAAGTGTTTTGTATTTTGGAAAGAAAGCATCAACGAAAAAGGCATATATGGGCAGTTTTGCTGTACAACTCATAAAGGGAGTGAGCAGTATTGTCATTTTTCTATCCCTTTCACTTGGTAATGTACGAGTAGACATAACTGCTGGAACGGTACAACCAAATCCGATTAGCATAGGTACTATACTTCTTCCAGAAAGTCCAATCTTACGAAGTAGTTTGTCCATAAAAAAGGCAACCCTAGCTATATAGCCGCTGTCCTCAAGGAGAGAAAGAAAGAAGAACAGCGTAACAATAATAGGAAGAAAACTTAAAACTGTTCCTACTCCTGCAAAAATACCATCAATAATAAGTTCATGCAGAACATCGTTTACGTTAATTGCAGTTAATCCCTTATCCACAAGATTTGTCAGTGCGTCTATCCCAAGTTCTAACCAACCTTGAAGGGTACCTCCAATAACGTCAAAGGTGAGCCAGAAAACAGCTCCCATGATTAAAATAAATATTGGAATCGCTGACCATTTGCCTGTAAGAATTTTATCAATTTTTTCACTTCGTATGCTTTCTTTACTTTTTTTAGGCTTTATCACGGAAAGGTCACAAACCTTATTTATGAAAGCATATCGCATATCCGCAATGGCTGCACTTCTGTCAAGTCCACGCTCTTTTTCCATTTGGGAAACTATATGCTCCATTGTGTCCTTTTCGTTCTCATCCAGCATAAGCTGGGATATAACCAAAGAATCGCCTTCAATCACCTTGCTTGCAGCAAAGCGAAGTGGAAGATTAGCACTTTGGGCATGATCTTCAATAAGGTGGCAGATGCTATGGAGACAGCGATGAACGGCACCACCTTGGTCATTTTTATCACAAAAATCCTGATGGAGAGGAGTTTCTTGATATTTTGCCACATGGATGGCATGGCTTACAAGTTCCCCTATTCCTTGATTTTTTGCTGCAGAAATAGGTATTACAGGAACACCTAGCATAGCTTCCATGGTGTTTACGTCTATGGTTCCACCGTTTGCACTTAATTCGTCCATCATATTTAGGGCTATCACCATAGGCACATTCATTTCTAGTAGTTGCATAGTAAGATATAAATTTCTCTCTATGTTAGTAGCATCCACTATGTTGATGATAGCTTTTGGTTTTTCATTTAAAACGAAATTACGAGACACAATCTCCTCGTTGCTATAGGGAGACATTGAGTAAATTCCAGGTAGATCCGTAACTAAAGTATTTGGATGTCCTTTGATAACTCCGTCTTTGCGGTCAACGGTAACGCCTGGAAAATTGCCCACGTGTTGATTAGAACCGGTAAGCTGATTAAAAAGGGTAGTCTTGCCACAGTTCTGATTACCAACTAGTGCAAAAGTTAGTGTTGTTCCCTCCGGCAAGGGTGTTCTGTTGCCCTCAGGATGAAACTTTCCGTATTCACCGAAACTTGGATGAACTGTCTTCCCATTGAGCCTTTTCTTATTTATTTTTTCCATAGGCTCTGACACCGATTTAACCTCAATTTTTGCTGCATCTTCCAAACGTAAAGTTAATGAATAACCGTGAATTGTAACTTCTACAGGATCACCCATCGGTGCATATTTGACTATGGTGATCTCTGCACCGGGGATTACACCCATATCCAGAAGGTGTTGACGTAAAGCACCTTCACCGTTGACTTTAGTGATGATGGCGGTTTTTCCGATTTTCAACTCTTTTAGTGTCATATTACTCCTTCTTCCTTTATTCTTCTGGTAGGTACTGATGATAGAATTTTTATAAGCTACATTTAAATAGTATCTAGCAAACATTATTTTATGCTATCTGATACAACTTGTCAAAAAGAATATGACATAATTTGGGTTATACTATCGATTTGTGTCAATATTGTGGATTAATCATTTAATTTTTTTAGTATAGTAAATTAAATTATTTTTTATGGATATTAGTGTTTTATGTTAACTGTTTCACAACATATTTATATTGATGTAAAATAAAGTATATGATATAAGCAAAATATGATAATTTTAATCGTATGGCATAAGACATTTTTTATTAATATTGCTTTGTTTTAAATAAGTGTTGAAAGATAAGTATAAATTCATAGTTAGGAGATAAGTTTTAACGATGTATACTAAATATGATATTGATTTAAAACTTGAACCTTCAAATCATTTTTTAGCTTGCAAAGCAAAGATGACATACTGTTACAAGGGAGAAAATGAAAAGGAATTACATTTTTATATACATAGAAATCTTGAAATAGAAGAAATTACATGTGATAAAAAGTTTAGATATGAAGTAGGTAAAGATACGGCTAAATTGTACTTATGGCAAATGAGTACTATGAAGATGAAATAGAATATTTTAAACATATTGGACATGAGTTAGGACATTTATGGTGGCGTAATGGCATACATGATAGTTGGGAAGACTGGTTGAATGAATCCTTTGCCGAGTATTCAGCTCTTTTAGCAATAAGAGTAGTATATGGAGAAGATAAATTTAATGAATTTATTGATATGTATAAAAAAGAAACTAAAGATTTTGCGCCAATTAAAAATATAGATAGAAGTGCTAGTAATGCTCACGCCCTTCTTTATAAGAAAGGTCCTGTTATCCTAAGTGAATTAGAAAAACAGGTTGGAATGGAAGCATTCCAGAAATTATTGGGTGAGGTTTATTCTAGAAAAGTTGATCATACAGAATTGCTTTATGAAGTAATTAGTGAAGCAATTAATGATAAAGCAAAGGAAATGTTAGATAAGTTTTTGAATACATAAATTATCTTTAAATAAGGTTTTCAGACTTTCATTAATAATTACTGACTGCTGAAAACCTTATTTTTTATCTCATAAAATAAAAATTTTAAGTTATGCTTAAGATTACAGAAGTATAATAATTTAATTGAGGAAATGTTTGCCAATAAATCTCTTATACAATTTAAGCTGATTTGACAGTATATCAGTCCTAATATAAATAACGCAGGAAATGAATTGCTCAAAATTTGTAAAATAAAAAGTCAGTCGATGACGAAAAGTGTTGACGAAAATGCCACAGTACTATTATCATATATTGTGAAGTACTATGGTATATTTTATGTGTTTACTCAAACTTATTGAGTATGGTGGATATTGAGCGTTTTGACAATAGGTGATATGGATACAGAAGTAATTTGGCTTAGTGGGTATGTATCTGGATACATGTATAGGGTTTAAAATTATCCACCTGATACAGATCAGATAAATATATTTTATAAGGAAGGGAAATACATGAGCATTTCAAATATTATTGAATTAATTACCGGCATAGCTCTGTTCCTGTTCGGTATGACACTTATGGGAGAAGGCTTAAAACAGGTAGCTGGAAATAAGTTGGAGGTTATTTTATTCAAACTTACGGGTAAACCAATAAAGGGACTCCTGTTTGGAGCTGGAATTACCACAGTAATTCAATCTTCATCAGCAACATCTGTTATGGTTGTTGGTTTTGTAAATTCCGGTATTATGAAGCTTAGGCAGGCTATTCCTATTGTGCTTGGAGCAATTTTTGGTACTAGTATCACAGGCTGGGTTATCTGTCTGTCCGGAAACGATTCTGCTTCAGGATGGCTTGCTTTATTCTCTACAAGTACGTTAACCTGTATTACTGCATTGTTTGGTATTTATTTTCGTATGTTTACCAAAAATCGTTTCCAAAACCATCTTGGAGACATAATGCTTGGCTTTGCCATTTTGATGTTTGGTATGTCAGCTATGAGTGGTGCTGTAGCGCCATTGAAGGATAGTGAAGTATTCATAAATGTTTTGACAAAATTTTCTAATCCTATACTGGGTATTCTTGTTGGTATTGCTTTTACAAGCATCCTACAAAGTGCTTCCGCAGCTGTGGGAATTTTACAGGCTTTGGCCATGACAGGAGCGGTTACATTTGATATGGCGCTTCCACTTATCATGGGTATTGCTATTGGAGCCTCTGTTCCAGTTCTGTTATCTGCAGTAGGGGCAACAACCGATGGAAAGCGTACTGCCTTGGCTTATTTGACCAGCAACTTTCTTGGTGTGGTTCTCAGCGCAACTATATTCTACGGACTCAATGCTTTTTTAAGTTTTTCTTTCATGAAGGAAACTATGACAATGACCACTGTAGCTGCTCTTAACAGTATTTATCGTCTTGCTGTGGTTTTGGTTCTGTTCCCATTGTATAGACAGTTGGAGTTAATTTCTAAGAAGATTATTCGCTCCAGCGGTAGAAGTAAAAAAGAAAAGGAGCAGCTAGAACCATTAGAGGAACGCTTTGTAGACCATCCAGCCCTCGCTATCGAGCAATGTCGAAAGGCAATCAATGATATGGCTATCAAGGCAAAAGAAAATCTGTTTATTTCATTTGGACTGATACATAAATTCGATCATGACAATTATGAACAGGTTCAGTTGATTGAAGATATGGTGGATCGATATGAGGATAGACTAGGAACATATCTTTTGAAAGTTACAAGCAAAGAACTAAACGATGAGCAAAATGAGAGCACTGGAAAGTTTTTGCATACTATTACTGACTTTGAGCGTATTTCCGATCATGCTGTTAACCTTGCTAAAGCTGCTAAGGAAATCCATGAAAAAGAAATTGTTTTTTCTGACGATGCCTACAATGAGCTCCGTGTGTTAGGAGATGCTGTCTCAGAAATTGTGACAATGGCAATTGAAGCCTTTGTTAATAACAATTTGGAGCTTGCATATAAAATTGAACCATTAGAAGAGCTGGTAGACAATCTCTGCGGAGAAATGAAGCTCCATCATGTTGATAGACTGAAATCCGGCTTATGTTCATTTAATACTGGTTTTGTATTTAACGATATTTTGAACGATTACGAGCGTATTGCGGATCATTGTTCTAATATTGCCGTTACCATGATTGCATTGGAATCAGATTCTTTTGATACTCATAAATATATTGATAGTATAAAACAACTAAAAAGTGAAACTTATGCTAAGTATTTTGAAGAATATTCGAGAAAATACTTAATTGAAAATTAAGTTATGATTATGAGAGGGAGCGTATTTAATTATATTGCTTTGATTCAAAGAAGTGTTGATATACAAGATTATAATTCATTAATTCAACTCTTGTATTAAGGTAAAATTTAAGAAGAAGCAGACAATGACACCTGTAAAGGTGAATTGTCTGCTTTTTTTAGTATAGTATTTTTATGATAAGTAGCTTTTTTGTTAAGTATATTAGCAAAATAAAATGTGAAATTAATTTATATTTCATTTATTATATATTATGTTCTGTAAATGCAAATAATTTGCATTTGGTATTGACTGGAGAAATTACATGGATTAAAATAGTAATTGCAAATAATTTGCATTTACAAAATACGGATTGGGGGGTTTTTATGTTTAATACGAAAAGCAAATTATTGATTTTTTTAATGTTATTTACTTTATGCTTAGGACTATTTGCCGGATGCAGTAAAGAAAAGAATACAAAGAATACAAAGTATAGTATTGTTTGTACTACCTTTCCACAGTATGATTGGGTAATGAAAATTATAGGTGATAAGAGTGAGAGTTTTTCAGTTACACTTTTATTAGACAATGGTGTTGATTTGCATAGTTATCAGCCAACGGCAGAAGATATTGCCACCATCGCTAATTGCGATTTATTTATCCATGTAGGAGGAGAGTCTGATGCCTGGGTAAAAGATGCGTTAAAAGAAAAGGTTAATAAAGATATACAGGTAATTAATATGGTTGAGGCTTTGGGAGATCGTGTTAAGGATGAAGAGATTGTAGAAGGTATGGAAGATAATGATGAACATGGAGATGAACAGCAACATGAAGATGAGCATGAAAAAGATGAGCATATATGGCTTTCTTTAAAGAATGCAGAGTTCCTGGTGAAAAATATCGCAGAGGCAATAAAAAAGATAGATAAGGAAAAGGAAAGTGTTTACCAGAGAAATAGTGAAGACTATATACAGCAATTAAGAAACTTAGATAAGGAATATGAAAAAGCTATAGCAGGTGCTTCAAAGAAGACAATAGTGTTTGGAGACCGTTTCCCATTCCGATATTTGGCAGATGATTATGACTTAAGTTATTATGCAGCTTTTTCTGGATGTAGTGCAGAAACAGAAGCAAGTTTTGAAACTGTAGTATTTTTGGCTAAAAAAGTAGATGAGCTTAATTTAAATACAGTATTTGTAATTGAAAATTCAGATAAAAAAATAGCACAAACCATTATTAATAATACAAAAAGTAAGAATCAGAAAATACTTGTCATGAACTCATTACAGTCCGTGACGAAAGAGGATATTGATAAAGGTACAACATATCTTTCAGCTATGAAAAATAATCTTGAAGTGCTAATTGAAAGTTTGAAATAGTAAGGGGTGTGCCTATGGCATATATTCTTTGCCAAGATCTAAAACTTGGATATGATGGAATTGTGGTAACAGAGAATATTAATTTCTCAGTAGAACAGGGTGATTACCTTTGTATAATAGGTAAAAATGGTGCAGGGAAAAGTACACTTATGAAAACTCTACTTCATTTATCAAAACCTATATCTGGTCAAATACTTTATGGTGATGGCCTTATGGCATATGAAATAGGATATTTACCTCAACAAACAGTAATTCAAAAGGATTTCCCTGCTTCTGTATGGGAGATAGTTCTTTCAGGAAATATATCAAAATGCAAGGGCAGACCTTTTTATAGAAAAGAGCATAAGAAAATTACAGAAGAAAATATGAAGAAGATGGGAATCTGGAATTTGAGAAAAAAATCTTATCGAAATCTATCCGGTGGACAACAACAGAGAGTTCTTCTTGCAAGAGCTCTCTGTGCAACGAAAAAATTATTGTTGCTGGATGAGCCTGTTAATGGATTAGATCCAAAGGTAACAGTAGAGTTATATCAATTGATAAAGAAACTAAACGAGGACGGAGTAACCATTATTATGGTTTCTCATGATATAAATGCTGCCTTGATTTATTCTGGAAAGATTTTGCATATTGATAGGCAACAGATGTTTTGGGGATCCAAGGAAGATTATTTAAAGAGCGAAGCTTATGAGATGCTTTGTAGGGGAGGAAGAAATGAATAATATAGTTGCAAAATTAGGGTTTTACTTGCAATATCCCTTTGTGCAGTATGCCTTAATAGTTGGGGTATTGATAGCATTTTGCTCTTCTCTGCTAGGTGTAATTTTAGTATTGAAACGATATTCCTTTATTGGAGATGGTTTGTCACATGTGGCCTTTGGAGCTATGGCAATTGGAACGGTTCTTAATTTAGCTGATCATATAGTGTTAACTATGCCTGTTACCATTATTAGCACAATTATACTTTTGAAAGGTGGAAAAAATGCAAAAATAAAAGGTGATGCTGCTATTGCCATACTTTCGGTAGGTTCTTTAGCTATTGGCTATCTTGTGATGAATGTATTTGCCACATCTTCTAATATATCAGGGGATGTATGTACCACTTTGTTTGGATCAACCTCAATTTTAACACTAACAGAAGAAGATGTTATGATGTGTCTCATCTTTTCTTTTATCTCAATTATAATATTTGTGGTATTTTATAATAGATTTTTTGCAGTAACCTTTGATGAAAACTTTGTAAAGGCTACCGGTGGGAAGGCAGAACTATACAATTTAATTATTGCAATTGTGATTGCCATTATTATTGTATTAGGAATGAATCTTGTTGGTTCATTACTCATATCAGCTCTTATTATATTTCCAGTACTTTCTTCTATGCGTATGATGCATAGTTTTAAGGGTGTTGTGATTTTATCAGGATTTATATCGGTTTTTTGTGCTTTGATTGGAATCTTAGTATCAATTGTATTTTCAACTCCTGTTGGTTCTACTATTGTAGTAGCAGATATGGCTCTATTTCTAATTTGCTCGTTAATAGCTAAAATTAGGAGGATATAGAGAATGAAAAGAGTGATGAGATATGTAATGTTAATATGTTTAATTTTTTTGATGGCAGGATGCTCAAAAAAGACATACAGTGTTAAAAATGTTCCCAATAATAATTCGGTAGATGAAACCTTACAAAACAAGGTAAAAGATACAGAAGATCAAAAAGAAAAAAAAGAAAAGCAGGATCTTTGGAGAGAAAAGTTTAGTTTAGAAAATTCTCAGAATGGAATGTCCCAGCAAGTAGATTATGATTTGACGGTAATGGATAGGAATATGGTGTATGCAACAGTTTTTCAATTAATGATTAATCCAGATCAGTATATAGGAAAGTCTTTTAAAATCAAAGGTAATCATTATACTGTTTGTGATGAAGTTACACATAAATACTATCACTATGTTCTAATAAAAGATGCAACAGCTTGCTGTGCCCAAGGATTAGAATTTGTATTGGAAGGTGATAATCAAGATGAATATCCTGCTGATGAAGCTGAGGTAGAGATAATTGGGAACTTTGAGACATATAAAGAAGAGGGAGATGAAAGTTTATATTGTAGACTAAAAAGTGCAAGTATGAAAGTAATAAATTAAGATTAAGTTTATATAACATCTACATATTTGTGTAAGTGTCCTGTTTATTTTTTCTTCTTTATCAAGGCATGACGATAGGATATAAGATAAGAAGCTATTTCCTCAGGGCTTTCTTTCATACCGGATTTTATCCAATAATCAAAGATACCAGTAAATCCATGAAGTATAAATCTATTTTTCATAATTTGGGACTGTGTTTTATATTTAGGACTCAAGTATTCATTGAGAAAGTTTAATAGCTTGGTTTTTATGCGGGGATCAGTATCATCGCCCATGAGTAGAGTCCATTCCTCCTTGTTATCATATATCAGTTGGAGCATTAGTAGGATTAATTTATCAACATCACATTTTTGGCTATTTATTATTTTTTTAACATTTTCCAACATTTCGTTCTGAAGAAGGGATAAAAGCTCATATTGATTTTGATAATGACGATAAAAGGTTGCTCTGTTGATTCCTGCTAGCGTACATATTTCCTTCACAGTAATCTTTTCTATATTCTTTTCTTTTAATAAAGTTAACAGTGCATTTCTAATCATCATTTGAGTATATCGTGCTCGAGCATCAAGGCTATTCATATAGTCACTCCTTTCTGCAACATATTCCTAGAATCTGTTGCTTAACTTTCTTTTGTTGATGAATTGATGCTTTTTTATTAATTATAGCATCTTATAATAAAATATGCGACAGATGATGCATAATTTTCTTATGCTGCAGGAGGGTATAAAATGAGTAAATTTGATTTTAAAACATTACTAACAATTGTATTAACTGGGCTTTATATTGTATATTTATGCTGGGTTTTGATTGGTGGTTTAAGAAATAGAAGGATAAGACTTAAGATGTATTTGATAATTACGCTTCTCATGATTTTTGAAGTTCTTAAAAATTACAATGGCATTCATAGTTATGCAGAAGTTATTAATGTTTGCATAATATTAGTCATTGCTATTACTAAGGGAGTTATTCTTGGAAGGAAAAAGGTTGTAGAGAAAGTGGATGATATATGGTATATGCATCATGACAGAAAATATATTGCTATATGGCTATTATTTGTAATTAAACTTGGAACTACACAGTTGCTTAGGCTTGCTACCAAAGTAAATATCCCAACTTGGAACATGTTTTTATACTTCTGTATCTATTATCCATGGAGAACAATTAATATATTTATTGCAAATTCAGAAATGCGAAAAGATATATTTTCAAGATTGAAATATCAGATCAAAAGCAATAATTTATGATAAGAGGGCTGTAAGGAAGATACCTTGCAACCCTTTAAATTTAGAGTTAAAATATTATAGATATAAGTAGAGTGAAGACGGTTATTGAACATCAAAGACGGTAAAGGGATTGGCATAAATTATATATGGATAGATGGCAGAATTACCAGTCGTATCGTAGGAATAAAAGACCTTTGCAAGGGAGTATTTACTCTGTTTCTCTTCATCTTCCTCTTTACAATTCTCATCTTGTTGTATTTTCTATTACGACAATCAGATATTTCATAGTTCTATAATTTCAAACATTGGTGCATTTACTATGAATAAATCTTGCTGTGATTCTAAAAACTTGTCTCCCCTAGTTATATAAATCCTTTTATAGAGATTCAATTAAATAATCTTATACTTACCAATTAATGTAACTTTTTTTATACTAAACAACTTAAACTCTTATTAGTAGCACCAAAAAATACATATTGAAAGGAAAAATGAAATGGAATATTCGAAAAAGATTTTTTTAAAGTATGCAATACAAATGGCTGCAGTAATTGATCAGGATAGTGAAACTTTGCTTGATGCAACAAAGACCTTGATATCTGATACCAGTGTAAAGATTAACGATTTAGATATAAGAGAACAGATAGAGTATTACAGGGCAGCAAGGTTATTCTTTGACTATGGCAAAAAAAATCCGAGAAAAATACGTAATATTACTTTTGTAAAAAAGATGACTTCTGAATTGTGGTTTTTATCATTAATTGCTAGAAAGTATAAAAACTTATCCATAATTCAATTGAAAAAAATATCGGATGACAAATTTCAGCAAGAAAAAGAAATTGATAATCTTATGACTGAAAAACAGTTTACTATGATTAGTTGGTATTTACCTAAGTTATCTGCAAATGGTGTTTTGCATGAATGCGGTGAATTACTAAGTCAATTGGATTTTGCAATTGAAGCTACATTTGAAATACTTTATAAGTTCTTTGATGCTGTGGATTATCCTAATTTTGCAAGAGAAATATATGATATATCAGAATTACAAGTAAACAATGAATTTCAAAATATTATAGAAGAAAAGAATGAAAGTGCAAAAGTTATACCTGAAATAGAAGAAATTAATGCTGATAATGATATAGCTAAAGAAAAATATGAAAATGAGATTAAATATCTTGAAGGAAGAATACATGATTTGGAGATAAAAGTTGAATATGCAAAAAAGGATGCTATGAGAGATATATTGTTGTCACTTAATGATCCAGCTTATGAATATCCTTTAGGCCAATTATATCTTTTATCACGACAGAATAATTTGGATGCTGACATTGCCGGTACCCTTGAAAATTTCTTTTCAGCCTTAGAAAATGCAGGTATTAGAACTGTTAAAGCCCACATGATTGGAAAAGAATTTGTAATAACAGAGGAAGAGAAAAGGAAATATGAAACAATAAAAAATCAAGTTATAAATTTGGAGGATAAAGTAACGGTATATCAGCCTGGATTTAGATATATGGGTGAAACTATGATTAAACCGATTATTAAGAAGGAGAATGAGTAAATATGATAGATAATAACGTAGCAATGGATCCAACTAGGAAATGTATTGGTATTGATTTAGGAACTACAAATACTGCTGTTGCTATTTCACGTGTTGATATAAATGGACAAATTATATTAGAAGATCAAGAGATAGGTCAGAAGGGTGATAATAGCATAAGAAAGAGGGAAGTGTTGCCTTCAATAGTTTATTTCAAGGAAAACGGAAGAATTGCTGTTGGTGCTGAGGCGGAGGAGTTAAAAAACGAAATTAGTTCAAAAGATGAAACTATTAGATATGTAGAAAACTCTAAAAGAGATATTGGAAAGCAAAGAGTTTATACAATAGATGACAAAAAATATAGCCCTACGGATATAGCTCAAATAATTTTACAGTATGCCGTTAGTCATTCTAGAGCAAAGCAAGTATTGAGTGATGCCTATGTTTGTGTTACTGTTCCTGCTAATTTTGATACGAACCAAATAGAAGCTACAGCGACGGCAGCTAAAAAAGCTGGATTAGGTAAGGTGAGATTATTCCCTGAACCAAAGGCAGCAATATTAAGTTATGTACATAGTGAAATGAGCAAGAGAGATGAGGATAAGTGTCTTAATTTAAAGGAAAAAAAGAGAATACTTGTTATAGACATTGGTGGAGGAACCTGCGATATTTGTATAGAAGATGTGCTGTGGAAAAATAATTCTCTTAAATTTGATTCAATAGGCGTTCCAAATCGTGAAAATATAGGTGGAGTAGATTTTGATATTAGAATAGCAGAATATCTTAAAAATAAATATTTAAATGATGTGGATTTAACCCATCAGGACCACATAGAATTAATGAAAGCAGCTCGTGCAGCTAAAGAAAAATTATCTGCTAATATTAGTTGGTATATTGAAGAAGAAAATTATTCATCAAAGGCTGAGGTATATGAAAATTCTAACTGGATCGATGAAATATCCAGCGCAGATGATTGGAAGTTAAATACAACGGTTAATGGGGAAACTATTAGATTTTATCTAACAGTAAGTGAGTTTATAAATATTATCAAACCCTTAGTAAAAAGCAGTGGTTTAAAAGCATTAAATAAAGATGAAAAAGAAAAAAATAAAAACGTGGAAGAGTTAATCATTTCCATGCTTCAAGAAAGTAATATAGATTCATCTAGCATAGACTATGTATTCCTAACCGGTGGTATGGCTAAATGTTTCCCAGTTGAGGCAATGTTATATGAACTTTTAAAAAGACCTATTATTGTTCCAGACGAGCCTTATCTTGCAGTTTCAAGGGGGGCCGCATTGTTGAATAAGTATCCGGAACTAGAAGAAGAAAGTAATGATAAAATGTCCCGTTCCATTATGATGGAAATGGCAGATGGTTCTCTTCTAACTTTGATTAAAGCAGGAGAAGCTGTACCTGTTGCCAAAAAAGTAGATTATACCTTTAAAACTAAATCTCAAAATGGTGTGGAAATACGTCTTTTTGAAGGGAAAAATGAATATGATTGGCAATTAAGAAAGTTAAATCATGTTTATACTATAAAATTCCGAACTCCTAAAGCAGTGGGGCGTCCTTTCACAGTTTTCTATGATATAAACAAAAGCAAACAAATTAAATTTGAAATTGTTTTTCAAGATAATAATGAAAAATACACTATTGAATCGGCAATTATGGAGGAGCAATTATAATGAATTGGCAAGAACAAATGAAGGAGATATCTAAAAAGTTACAATTAGAAGAAAAGGATGATTTTTCTATTAATACAACCGGTGCAGTTGTTAATGAGAAAAATCCTGATGGATTATTTTATAATCAATTTACTGAAGAGGAAGCAAAGGAATTTTTTAAGATTTTTCAAGATTTTAGTGATACATATAACACACAATATATTAGAAACTGTACAGATAAATTATATGATGAATTATCGGAACTATTGAATAAAATGGATGGCCTAGGGGCTGAAGTTATGCTGTATGCTTCAAGAACCATTAAAGGCCATATTGATGGAAATGTTGAGGTATTGAATACATTAGTTGACCTCACCGCTAAATATTTAGTATCAGAACAAGCCTTAAAGTATATAGCATCAGGCTGGGAATGGCCTACACAATTAAAGATAGTAATTGAAGCCTGCGGAAAAACAGGCTATGAGGATTACATTTCTATTATGATGGACAACTATAGGCGAATAGTTGGGTTATTTCCGGATGTGCAAATTGATTTAATAAGATCTTATCTTAATATGATACTTACATCACAAAGCGAAAAAAGCGTTGAGTATTTGATTAAAATAGTAAGATCCAGCGCCTTTATGAATAATCCAGCCAATTATAAATTGCTGACAAAACCTATAATGAATTCCCAATTTATGAAGTCAGAAGAGAATCTTGAGAATTTCAAGAAAGGGGTTTTACTTAATTCCTTAAGTCCAGAGTTTAAGTTTGAATTTAATAAACGAGTTAATAGGGAAAGCAATGTTTTATTTAATGGATGGGACTTTGGTAAAAAATCACCTAATACTTTGAGTTATTTCAAAGGAGTTAAAGATACAGAGGTAATTAAAATAGGCATTGATAAGTTTATTGAAAATATAGATAATATCCCCCAATCCTCAGTAAAATCTCAAACATATTATACAATTGGACAAAAGGCTGCACTTTCAAATGATGAAATATACAAGGCCAAAGCTCGAAGATTTTTAAGGAGTGAGTTGGCAAGCAACGAAGATTTTACAGTTGGAATAAAACTTGGCTTGCTTTTTGTTGAAGTTGATAGTAAAGACAAAAAGTTACTTTCATATTATATGGATCAAGTATTTGATTTAATTATATCTGAAGATGAGTACCTTGGTAGAGAAACTGTTGCGCAATTTTTCAGATATAGGAAAGATTGCTTTGCTTTGTTCGTTAATTACCTTATGAACAAGATTGGTGAAACAGAAGATTTAAATGACATAATAAATTATGCTGATTTACTAAAGTATATGTGCGATCAGTATTCTAATAATTTTGTTAATGAAACACATTCTGTAAATAATATTTTGGAATTGATAAAATATATTATTGCTACAAAACTTAGCAGATCCATCATAAGAAATTGCTTGGATGTAATTGGAATTTTGATAGAATATTCTACAGTAAAGAGCAAAGCCATTTTATTAACTTTAGATTCAATTAAAGGAACAATTGAAAACTATAGCGATTACAGAATTTACATACAAGAGGTAAATAAACTTATTCAAAAGGCGGACAGAGTAGCACCTCCTATGTAATGGAATAAAAATATTTAGAAAGGGGGTGGATTTCTTTGAATTTGAATGATTCCACTGTTATAGAGCTGTTAGAATGTTTTATAATCAATGCTAATGATGAGCAATTAAAGCAGTTTTATTTGAATAAAGCTATGGAAGCTGATTGTACAGAATTTGAAAATATTATATATGGAACATACCATTGTAACATTTCAAGGGAGAAAATAAATAATATAATTAAGGTGATTGAAGAAGAATACTTGAAAAATAACTATGATTATTTAATAACATCCTTAGCAATACTTTACAATAAAGTTGAAAATGAAGCCTTGTGTAAGTATTACTTAAACCTTTTAGAATCAAATAAAGCTAACCCTTTGATATATGAAGACAAAATATTAGACTTATTAGAAAAAATAAAAAATAATAATTCAAGAGAGTTACCTAATTTGACCAATATATGGGTAAGTGAACATAAGGGATCTTTTAACTATATTTACATGAATGAAAAGAAGTCCTATTCTGTTATATCTTACTCAAAGGAAATCGGCAACAATATGAACATCCTTAAAACCGAATATGGTTCTATTATTTTTGATTGCGGTGCAAAAGTTAATGAATATGGTTGTTATCATATTTCCACTTCGGATTTTATGGATTTTTTAGAACATAATGACATAGAGATTTCAGATATTAAAGCGCTACTAATTTCTCATGCTCATCTGGACCATTATGGAAGTTTAATGGATATAATTAATGCAGGAATATCTCCAGAGATAATATTTATAAATAGATATACTAAAAAACTAATAGAAGAAGTTACTCTAGATATACCTAATTTTCCATTAATTAAGCCTATATCAGAATTCAAAAGCGATGAGTTTACTATAAAAGCCTTTGAAAATGGCCATATATTGGGATCTGAAGGTTATGTAATTACCTTTGATAATATAAATGTTTTTTATACCGGTGACTTTAGTTTACATGATCAACCTATTGTATCAGGAATGAACATAGAAAGTATTAAGAATTATAAACCTATACAGGAACTAGGATTAGCTTGTCTAATAACTGAATCTACATACGGTTTAAAAGATAAATCTCTATCATTTAACGATGCAGCTGAAATTTTAAAACATTTTATTGATATCCTTTTAGAGTTAGGATATAAAATATTTATTCCATCCTTTGCTATTGGTAGGACACAAGAAATAGCAATGTTAATTAATGAAGAAAAATACAGAATTAAAATAGATGGTTTAGCCGCTAAAATTTCATTCGTATATGAAAACCTACTGAAAAACGTAAAGATTTATAATTCCAATATAAAATATATAAATTCTCAACAAATGAAGCTTAACGCCTATGCACATACAGATATTATTCTTTCTAGTTCCGGTATGATTTCAGAAAATAGTACATCTGCTAATTACATTAAGGAAATTCTAGAATCTGATAAAAAAATCGCAATTATTAAGACCGGTTACATTAATAGTGAGTCCTATGGTGAGTATGTATTAAATAAATTAATTGATAACAATAACATTGTATTAGATATACCATTATCAGCACATGCTAGCAAAGAGGATATATTTAAATTAATATCAGAGCTTTCACCAAAAAATGTAGTGGCTATCCACGGTAATGGACTTGGAATAGTCAATGAAACAGAGGAAATACTGCCAGAAATTAATAATAAGGAATTATCTCATATTGAAAATGATATAACAATCAATGAGGCTATTGATAGCAATGAAAAAACAGAGATTTCAATAGATAATGCTGTTTATGAAGTAGAAGAGGAGTTTTTATCTTCCTTAATCAAGGATATTATTGAAAAAGGTGAAATATATCTTGAACATGGAGATAATCTCAATGATTATAGTTCTATGTATAAAAAAATAATACGATATTTAAAGGCAAATCCCAAATATAAAAGAGCTGTTGAAATATGTTTAGGCTTCGGAGAGGATTATTATAAAATACACTGTTATATACGGGATTATTTTAAATAGAATAAAAAAAGTAGCAAGGTAATTTTCTATATAAAAATTACCTTGCTACTTTTTAGGTAAGGGAATAATATCTGTCAGTTTTAATTATTAAAAAGTAAAATTCTCTAAGTAAACATATTAATGTAAATAAATCTTGATGGAATGGATAAGTGCATTATTGAGGCTAATCTCGAAAAGAATAGTTTTTTTAAGAGACACTTTGTAGGAGCATACAGTTCTATATTTCCACCTACTACAGTAGCGGCTACTACATCTATTGATAATGGACTTAGTCCCTGTGAGCATGGATGGCTTGGATGTGATTGTTATTTTCCACAGATAGAAAGAAATGTAACAGTATTTCTTAATACGGATACGGAGACTAAAGAGAGGGTGGCTGAAGAGAGCGTTGCATGGAAATACTATGGGTATTCAAGCGTAATTAATAGGATTAATTCAGCAGGAGGGAAAGCTTATATTGTAGAAAAGGAATAAAGCTTAATGATTATCTAAAGTCGGCTTATAGCTGCTTTTTTATTTTTTGACCTTGTTGAAAGCAGTATTTTCCATACCTTGAAAAATACAAGCTAATGGTTTAGAATTGATATGTATTATTTACGAAGGCAAATATTTTTCAGCTGTTCTTCATATTTCTCATTAAAAAAGAGTTTAGTTTTGATAAATAAAAAATAATAATAGGTTTCAGTATAAAACATCGTCATAACTGATGAGGTTGTGAGGATGATTTTTTATGTTAGAGTATATAAAACATATTGATAATAAACTTAAGGAGTGGAATGATAATGTCTAAATCAAATAGTAAGGAGATATTTGAAGATCTACCGGTGCTTAAAGCCATTAGAATTATGGCTCTTCCCACCATATTCAGTCAAATAATTGTTTTGATTTATAATCTTGCAGATACTTTTTTTGTTGGAAAGACCAATAATCCTTATATGGTTGCAGGGGCTTCACTGATTCTTCCTGTTTTTAATATCTGTTTATCTCTTTCAGGCCTTACAGGCGTTGGGGGAGGTGCTCTAATATCAAGATTGCTTGGGGAAAATAGACAGAATGAAGCAAAAAAAGTATCTTCTTTTATATTCTATCTTTCAATTTTAATAAGTGCTATGTTTTCTTTTGGCATGCTTGTATTTATGAATCCAATTCTTAATCTTCTTGGTGCCAGTGAAAATACCTTTATCTATGCAAAACAGTATGCAATTTGTGTAATTGTGCTTGGTGCCATACCAACAGTGCTTTCAAATGTAATGTCAAATATGCTTCGTAGTGTTGGCATTAGTAAGGAAGCAGGAATTGGTATTACTTTAGGAGGATTAATTAATATAGGTCTTGATCCCTTATTTATGTTTGTGATTATGCCTAAAGGGCAAGAAATATTAGCTGTTGGTATTGCTACATTTATATCAAATTGCATATCTTGTGTCTATTTTTTTGCTGTAATATATAAAATTCGTAAGCGGTCAGTAATTAGTTTTAATATAAAAATAGGGCTACCAGAAAGGAAAAGTATTGTTTCTATACTTAATATTGGCATTCCATCAGCAGTTGGGACATTGTTGTTTGATATAGATTATATTGTTATTGGTAAATTAATGGTTGCTTATAATGATATTGCAATGGCAGCTATAGGAATAGTGTTAAAGGCAGAACGCTTACCTCTCAATGTAGGTATAGGCCTTTGTCAAGCTATGATGCCTATAGTAGCATATAACTATGCTGCTAAAAAGCAAAAGAGAGTAGATGATACTGTTAAATATTCTCTAACTATAGGTTTAATAGTAAGTGCCATAAGTATAATTATGTACGAAATCTTTTCTAAATCAATTATGAATGTTTTTATAGCAGAAGCGCAAACAGTAGCACTAGGAACTAATTTCTTAAGAGTAAGGGTATTAGCAACACCACTAATGTTTTGTAGTTTCTTTACGGTTTTTCTCTTTCAAGGATTGGGGGAAGGCAACAGAGCCTTGTTCCTTAATATTATGAGATGGGCTGTGTTTAATATTCCAATGCTATTTATTCTTAATCATTTTATGGGAATGTATGGTATAGTTTGGTCCCAGGTAACGGCAGATGTATTGACTGTATTACTTTCTTATTACGTTTATTCTAAATATAAGAGAAATTTAAAAACTATAGCAAAAAATCAAATGCAATTATGTTCTTAAATATTAGTAAAGGAGTAACTATAGGATGAAATCAATCTTTAATTATATGAAAAAAGAAATAGTGTTATGCATATCTTTCTTACTTGCTCTTTTATCTATGTTCTTTGTACCTTTGGACAATAAATATATTACTTATATTGATTTTCACACCTTAATTATTTTGTTAAGTTTGATGATTGTTATGGCTGGATTGCGCAGGCTAGGCCTATTTTCCATGATAGGAACTTGGATGTTGAAAAACACAAGTAATGTGCGCAGTTTATCATTAGTTTTGATTTTGCTATGTTTTGGATTTAGTATGCTTATAACCAACGATGTGGCACTGATTACCTTTGTGCCCTTTACCATTGATGTACTAGTGATGGCAGCACTGGAAAAGTATTTGATTCGAATTATTGTATTGGAGACTATTGCAAGTAATTTAGGCAGTATGCTTACTCCAATAGGCAATCCCCAGAACTTATATCTCTTTTCCTTAAGCGGTATGACCTTGAGCGGTTTCATTTCATTGATGTTGCCTTATGCTATACTTTCTTTAATTGGATTATTAATAGCTTCTGTAATACTAATGGACAAGAAATCCATCAAGGTGAAGGTACAATCTCAAACCACACTGACAGCAAGAGAAAAAGGTAAGACTTTTATTTATTTTCTATTGTTTCTCTTTGCTTTGACAAGCGTAACTCATTTAATTTCAGTATATATAGTAGGAGCAGTGATACTATTAGTAGTTTTTATTATGGACCGAAGGATGATTGGAAAAGCAGATTATGCTCTATTACTTACTTTTATTTTTCTGTTTGTATTTATAGGCAATATGAAGCGGATTCCAGAAATCAATCTTTGGCTAAATAGTGTTATACAGGGACAAGAATTACTTACATCGGTATTTGCTAGTCAGGTTATCAGTAATGTTCCTGCAGCTATTCTTCTTTCTGGATTTACCGATAACATATCAACGCTGATTATAGGTACTAACTTAGGAGGTCTTGGAACTATAATTGCTTCTATGGCAAGTTTAATTTCTTTCAAATATTATGGTAAGACAGAAGGAAAGAATAATGGAGCTTATCTTGGAGTGTTTACCTTACTGAATGTATTTTTCTTGGCGGTGCTGTTAATTTTATGTTATTTTTTATTAATGTAAGTTGCTGTATCAGCTGAAAGATTGGTTTGGATTGTAGTTTTGATTTTAGGATTATCAAATATAAGATAAAAATGCATATAATTAAGGGTTTCCAGACATTTAGCCTTTTGACGGTGGCCTTGCTGGATGTGGTAATGTCGGGAAGCCCTTTTTAAATTCTTTATAGCTTTTTATTTAGATTTTATTTTACTGCTATTCTAAAACTTACATAGTAGGTCTATGCAAATTACATAACATTCATTGTCAGCAGCTTGATATGCATAAGATACTGTATTACACAAGTTTCCTGTTGCTTTTGATATGTATGCTGAGGAAGTATAAAATTCTTGCTTATTTTTTATGGCCTGTCGGAAATATTTTTTTGAGCTGTAATCCTGTCCCGGCAAGGCTGGTTTAAAATTATCATCCTGATCTACAATGATCTTTGGATTCATAATGGTGTGACTTAATTGTTTGCCATTTTCATTAATAACATATAGACATTCAACATCACTATGATATTGAATTTCTGTTTCCAGTATCCAATCTATAGATTGAGTAGTAGTTGCATTAAATAGCTTTGTCACTAATTTGCTTATTAGCTCTCTTTTGAATTCCTCCTCTTTGTTTTTATCAGTTACCAGTAAATTTTCTTGTCCAATTATACGAAAACGTTGAAGAACCTTCTCCAAATTATCAGATATGTTTGACAGATTCATTGCTCCTGCGCTATTTTCCTGAGCATAAGCTGCATTATTTTGTACTGCCTCTGATATATTTGTAATAATTGCTGAGGTTTCCTGAAGACTTTCTGCCTGTATATTAGATAGCTCTGCTATTTCTTTACATAAACCAGCTACTCCTTCGATGGAATCTTGTATGTTTTGAAAACTTTCTACGGTTTTTTTTGTGATTTTTGCACTTTCATCCGCTGCAGTTATGCTATTATTAATTAATTGTGTAGTTTCTTTAACAGCTTCACTACTTTTTTGTGCAAGCTTATTAATTTCACTGGCAACTACTGAAAAACCTTGTCCGTTTTCACCAGCTCTTGCAGCTTCAATTGATGCGTTTAAAGCTAACAGTCTGGTCTGTTCAGCAATACCCTTTATTAATTCAATGATATTAGATATATTATCGATGGAGGATTTTACTTTATCCACGGAGGATAGCAGTTCTTTCATATAACTTCTACCGATTTCAGTTTCCTTTGTTATAGCTTCAACGGTTTTGGCAGCTGTTTGAGCATTTGTTGCATTATTTACAGTCTTGTCTGTAATGTCATAAATAGTTGAGGTTAGATCAGAAATCAAAGCTGCCTGCTCAGTGGTGTTTGTAGCCAAAAAGGAGGAGCTGTTCTCAACCTGATTACTCATTGCGTCCATCTCTTTGGATAGCTTATGGATCTCTTCGAATGAAGAATTCATTGAAGATCTTATTTTATAAAGAGCATCTTTAATTGGTAAAAAATCTCCAATATAATGTACATCTTTTGAAAAGGAAACGGTCATATTACCTGCTGAAAGATGAGATAATATATGGGTTATCTCGTCTATGTAGGTATTAAAGGTACTATTGATTTGATTAATATCTTCTGCTAAGTCTTTTAAAAAAGTGAAATGATCTGTATCGATTTTTATGTCTAGGTTACCATTACGCATTTCTTTTGCATGATGTTCTATGCTAAATGCTTCTTCTAAAATTTTCTTTAAATTCTTTTGGCTTCTCATTGTAATTTCCTCCTTTTATATCAACTTTAATAAGCGTATGACATAAAAATACAAAAAAATATGTAAATAATCATATATCAAAAAAAGCAATGAGGCCTAAGCCTCATTGCTTCTAAATTACTATATATTACAAATAAGAAATTGTCAAGATATAGTAATGATTATAGCATTAACTTTTTATAGATTTTAATGTAAATTCCTAAAATATATGTATGTGGATTAATCCGACAAAACAAATATGAATAATATAAAATTATTGTTGACATTGCCACATATTGACATATATAATTAAACATATCCGAAAAGTATGAAATGAATTGAGGTGTTTTTATGATTTTTCTTAAAGAGGTTAGATATCATCACAGACATTTTGACCACACAGGGAATCATCATCATAGAGTAAATACTTTTAACGATTATAATGAGGCAGTAAATGAATATAAGAAGAGTTTTCCTTCAAAGGCGGATGTAATGGAAAATACTCCTGATTATGCTGTAAGAGAAATGCTTGGCTATATGGAGAAAGTAGGTTGCGAGACTTGCTTTGACCGTTTTGATAGTCAAAAACCACACTGCAACTTTGGAATTGCAGGAGTCTGTTGTAGGAATTGCAACATTGGACCCTGTAGAATTACCAAAAAAAGCCCCAGAGGAGTTTGTGGGGCAGATGCTGATTTGATTGTTGCAAGGAATCTTCTCAGATGGGTGGCAGCAGGTGTTGCAGCCCATGGCGCAAGAGGTCGCGAAATTATGTTGGCTCTTAGAGCAGCAGGAGAGGGAGTTTTGAATATACCCATTTATGGAGTAGAGAAGATTAAAAAAACAGCAACTCAGCTAGGTCTTACCACAGAAGGAAAGTCTGTTGAAAAATTGGCAGTAGAAATTGCGGATATTCTCCTTGAGGATTTGTCAAGAACTGTTCCAGATAATCATAAAACTCTCAGCGCTTTTGCAACTAAGGAAAGGATTGATAAATGGAGAGAGCTGGACGTTCTTCCTATAGGAGCTTATCATGAAGTTTTTGAAGCGCTCCACCGAACAACTACTGGAACAGACGGAGACTGGAAAAATATCATGAAGCAGTTTTTGAGATGTGGACTTGCCTTTGCTTGGAGCAGTGTTTTAGGATCCTCAATAGCTATGGATAGTCTCTTTGGCTTACCGGTTAGAAGTACAGTAAAAGCGAACCTGGGAGCGCTTAAGGAGGGCTATGTCAATATAGCGGTCCATGGACATTCTCCCTTATTGGTAAGTGAAATTATTAAACAAGGAAGAAGCGAGAAATACCAACAGTTAGCAAGGGAAAAAGGTGCCCTTGGAATACAGTTTTATGGAATATGCTGCTCTGGTCTTTCAGCTATGTATAGGTATGGAGGCGTTATTCCTTTATCAAATGCAATTGGTGCAGAGATTGTGCTTGGAACTGGTGCTCTTGATTTGTGGGTAGCAGATGTTCAGGACGTATTTCCTTCAATTATGGACGTTGCAAAATGCTTTAAAACTACTGTTGTCACAACCAGTGATTCTGGAAGACTTCCCGGTGCTGAGCATTATGGTTATGACCATCATCATAGCAACATAAATGATACAGAAAAATTAGCAAAAATAATTATTGAAAGAGCTATTGAAAGTTTTGAGGAAAGAAGAGATGTTCCAGTTTTCATTCCACAGTATGAAGTAGATGCGGAAATTGGATTTTCTGTAGAATATGCTATACACCGTTTTGGAAGTATAGATGTTATTGCAGAGGGGTTAAAAAGTGGTAAGATTCGAGGCATTGTTAATCTGGTAGGATGTAATAATCCAAGAGTAATGTATGAAAAGGCAATAACAGAGATAGCCCAAATACTTATTGAAAATAATATTCTGGTGCTTACAAATGGTTGCGCATCCTTTTCACTTTTGAAACTAGGATTTTGCAATGTACAGGCCTTGGAGAAAACCGGCAGTGATTTAAAGGAATTTTTGAAGCCTGATTTACCGCCGGTTTGGCATATGGGGGAATGTCTTGACAATGCAAGGGCTTCAGCATTTTTCAGAGCGTTGGCTGATGCAGCTGGAAAAGATATAAAGGATATGCCCTTTGCCTTTGCCAGTCCTGAATGGTCCAATGAAAAGGGAGTTGCGGCGGCCTTAGGTTTTAGGCTTTTGGGAATAAACTCTTACCATTCTGTATATCCACCGGTACAGGGGTCTGAAAATGTTATGAAATATCTTTTCGAAGATACGAGAGAAACATTGGGCTCAGTAATGGTGGTTGAATTAGATCACTTGAAGCTTGCAGATAGAATAATTAAAGATATAAATGAGAAAAGAAAAGCCTTAAAGTGGGATTGATAGTAGTTAATGGAAAAAGGAGGTATTGAAATGGTTAAAAAAATTTTAGTTGTGTTGCTTATAATACTAACAGTTTTCTCTGGATGTAGCAGTCATGGCAGGGCTGCAAAAACATCATCAGAGCTTAAAACAATAAAAATTGGATATCTACCTATTACTCATGCGCTCCCACTTTATATTGAAAATGAACTATTAAATGAAAATACTAAGAATTTTAAGCTTGAGCTTGTTAAGTTTGGTTCATGGCCTGAGCTAGCAGAGGCCTTGAATGCAGGTAAGATCGATGGTGCCTCCATGCTTATTGAGCTTGCAGTGAAAGCAAAGGAGCAGGGAATTGATCTAAAGGTTGTTGCACTTGGACACAGAGATGGTAATGTGGTGGTAGTGTCAAAGGATATAAACAGTGCAGAAGATTTGAAGGGGAAAAAATTTGCTATACCAAGCAAGCTATCTACCCATAATATTCTTCTATACATTATGCTGAAAAATAAAGGCCTTTCCTACAGTGATGTAAATATTGTAGAATTACCACCTCCTGAAATGCCTGCAGCTCTTTCAGAAGGCAGAATATCAGGCTATTGTGTTGCAGAGCCTTTTGGTGCACAAGCAGTGGCTAATGAGAAGGGAAAAACACTGTATGAGTCCCATGAACTTTGGGAAGGTTCCCATTGCTGTGGTCTCGTTCTTAGAAGCGATTTTATAAAAAATGATAAGGCAGTTGCAGAAGAGTTTGTAAAGGAATATGTAAATGCGGGACTTAAAGCGGAGTTAAAGGATGAAGAAGTGAAAAAAATCACCTCTAAATATTTGAAGGCCGATTCTAAGGTTCTTGATTTATCCCTTCAGTGGATTTCATATGAGAATCTGAGAATGGAAGAAAATGAATATAATGAACTTATAAAGTATATGGTGGAAACGAAGCTTTCTGAAAATCCTCCACAGTATAAGGATTTTGTGGATAATTCATTAATAGATAGGGTGAAGTAATAGTAATGAACATATTAAAAAAGTCAATAAAAGTTATAGTAAGTATATCCTTACTTATAGTTATTTGGCAGTTGGTGGTTATTACAGGAAAATTTGAAAAGTCCCTTCTTCCTTCACCGGCGGTAGTTTTTGATGGGGTAAAAGAAATTATTATGGATGGAACCTTATTTACAAATTTCAAGGTTAGCATTGTCCGTTTTTTAAGTGGTTATCTTGTGGCAGTCCTATCTGGGGTGATTTTAGGTCTCTTACTTGGATGGAATAAAAAGATCTGGTCTTATATAGATCCTATAATTCAAGTGTTAAGGCCTGTCTCGCCTATTGCCTGGTTTCCTTTTATAGTTTTATGGTTTGGTATAGGTGATGCACCGGCAATTGTAACTATTTTTATAGCTGCTTTTTATCCAATACTTCTTTCTACCGTTTCCGGTGTAGGAAATGTAGATGCCATTTATAAGAAAGTTGCGGATAATTTCGGCATAAAGCAACCGGGTCTGTTATTTAAAATTATTCTTCCATCAGCTTTTCCTTTGATTGCAAATGGTCTACATTTAGCTCTTGGATCTGCTTGGGTATTTCTTGTAGCAGGTGAAATGGTAGGTTCACAGTCTGGTTTGGGCTTTATGATTATTGACGCAAGGAACTCCCTAAGGTCTGACTTGGTATTAGCTGGAATAATTATTATTGGAATTTTGGGACTTTTACTGGATCGTTTGGTAGGATTTCTTGAAAACAAAATAAAAAGACAATGGGGAGTATTCTCGGAGGTGAGAAACTAAGAATGTATATTTCAATTAACGATGCATCTCGCGAATATTTGATAAAAGGTAAAGGAAAGAGTGCAGCCCTTCATAAAGTGAATCTGGAAATAGATAAAGGCGAATTCATCTGTCTTTTGGGGCCAAGTGGATGTGGAAAATCAACACTGTTGAATCTAATAGCCGGTTTTGACAGACCAACTTCAGGCCTTGTCAGGATTAATGGAGAAGTTGTTACAAAGCCTTCTGAAAATAGAATTACCATATTTCAGAATTACGGTTTACTTCCATGGAGGAATGTTTTAAGAAATGTGGAATTAGGACTGGAGGCCAAGAAGATCCCTAAGAAGCAAAGAAGAGTTATTGCTGAAGAGTATATTGAACTTGTGGGGCTTTCCAAATATAAGAATCATTATCCAGCACAGCTTTCAGGTGGAATGCAGCAAAGAGTGGCATTGGCAAGGGCATTAGCGGTGGATCCGGAGATACTTCTTATGGATGAGCCTTTCGGTGCACTTGATGCAATGACTCGAATGACCATGCAGGATGAGATTGAGAGGGTATGGTTAGAAAAGAAGAAAACAATAATTTTTGTAACACATGATATTGAAGAGGCGGTGTTTCTTGCGGACAGAATAGTGATAATGACTCCTTCTCCTGGTAGAATAAAAAGCATAATTAAGGTGCCTTTAGGTAGGAAAAGAGACAGAACCGGAGCTGATTTTTTAAAAATTAGGGACAGGGTATTTGAGGAATTTGGATTAAAAGATTCTATAGAATTGGATTATTATTTGTAAAGTTTATTTTCTATAATCTTTAAAGTAATCAAAGGTTTATGGTTTAAAATCAAAGGTTTCCATACTTTCAGTAATAAATACTGATTGTAGGAAACCTTATTTTTTATCTTAATGTTATTGGTTTTCTTTAATTTTTGGATAAAAAATTAATTTCTTTAAGGATTCTTTAAATTTTTTCTTTATAGTAAATATCAAATAAAAGAAAGGGAGATGTTTATGAATTCCTATATTTTGCAAACAAAAAACTTATGTAAGGATTTTAAAAAGCAACGAGTTGTTAATAACATATCCTTATCTGTAATGAAAAATTCTATTTACGGTTTACTGGGTCCTAACGGAGCAGGTAAATCTACTACCTTAAAGATGATTGCTGGGATGCTCCATCCTACTTCAGGAAAAATTTTATTTGAAGGACATCAATGGAGCCGAAGTGATCTTACGAATATAGGGGCTTTGATCGAGAATCCTCCAATTTATGAGAATCTCACTGCTTGGGAAAATCTAAAAGTACGTACACTTCTTTTGGGCTTACCAGATGCTCGAATTGATGAAGTCTTGAAAATTGTTGATCTGACCAATACAGGAAAAAAGCGTGCAGGACAGTTTTCTATGGGAATGAAGCAGCGTCTTGGCATTGCCATTGCATTACTGAACCATCCGAAACTGTTAATCTTGGATGAACCTACTAATGGTTTGGATCCAATAGGTATTCAAGATTTGAGAAGACTGATTAGATCTTTCCCAGAACAGGGAATTACGGTGCTTCTGTCAAGTCATATTCTATCTGAAGTGGAACAGATTGCTGATCATATCGGTATTATCAGTAATGGAATATTGGGCTACGAAGGAAAAATCAACCCAGGAGAAGATTTGGAATCATTGTTTATGCAGGTTGTTGCAAACAGTAAAGTAAAAAGGTAGGTGATTAGAATGATGGATTATATTAAAGCAGAAAATCTGAAATGCCGCAGAACTTTTGCAAAGAAATTGGTTTTAATTGCACCTTTCTTAATGTTGTTACTTGCAGGTATTTCTGGCATATATTATGTACAAAATGGCTATAACTGGTGGTATATAATTATATTACCTGGTTATATTACCCTTATCACAGCATTAGTTAACCAGATAGAAGAGAGAAAAAAGGGTTATCGCACAATCTTTGCACTTCCCCTTTCACTTAAAAAAGTCTGGATTTCCAAAGTTATTGTCCTTGTCATATATGTTTCATCGGCTTGTATTTTACACCTTTCGGGGATGATCTTAGGGAAGTTATTTATAAATCCTACAAGCTTCATCTCTATGGCACAGATGGTAATGGCAACCTTGATATTAATTCTTGTATCCCTTTGGCAGATTCCATTTTGCCTTTTTCTTTCAAAAAAATTTGGTTTGATGACCACAGTGATTATAAACCTTGTCATGGGGATTGGGTTAAGTATTTTCATGGCAACAGAAAATTTATGGTGGCTTTGCCCATATAGCTGGGCAGCACGACTAATGTGTCCAGTGCTTGGTGTCTTACCAAACGGTACTACGGTTGTGCAGGGTGATAATTTACTTAATCCAAGTGTTATTCCAATGGGGATTGTTCTTTCTTTTGTGTTGTTTCTTCTGATTCTAATCATCACTGCAAATTGGTTTCAGAAACAGGAGGTAAAGTAATATGCATACTTTTATACGCTGTATTCGTTCAGACTTTTATAAATTTAAGCATACGTCCATGCTATGGATACATATATTGATTCCTTTGATAACAGCCATTTTGTTTATTACTTATTACTCCGAATCCCCTTGGAATGTTGATGCAAAAATCAGTGGATATCTTGAGGTAATCGGTGTAGGATTTCCCTTAATAATAGGGCTTATCACAGCTAAAACAGTAGATCAAGAAGGAGAAGCTGGTAACTTTCAGAATATGTTGTGTGGGGCAAAATCACCGGTGGCATTATACGTCAGTAAGTTAATAGTTCTGCTTTTGTTAGGAACTTTATCAATTATAATTGCAATAGGAATTTTTGCACTCGGTTTTAAGGCAATGCCAGCTATAATTTACATAAAAGCAGGTGCATTGCTGATAAGTGGAAGTGTTTTTGTCTATATTTTGCATCTGTTTGTTAGTCTCAAATATGGCAGGGGAAGTTCTATAGGTCTTGGAATAGTAGAGAGCCTGATTTCTGCATTAGCTTTAACGGGATTTGGAGATGGGAAATGGTATTATATTCCTTGTACCTGGAGTAGTCGTCTTTGTGACAGTCTTGTTTTCACATGGTTAAATCCAGCAATGAGCTTTGGATATGAAGAAATACAGAAATGCTTAATAGTGGCAGCTTCTGCAACTTTAGCTGCCTTTATCTTAAGCCTTTTTTGGTTCAAAAGATGGGAAGGGAGAAAATCTTACGATTAAAAAAATTGGTGTTTTATAGGAAAAGAAAATTTTAATTCACATTGTATTTTAATTTTACTAAAAATACTGATTCAAATATCAAAATTTACATCTGCAAATATATAATTTCTTCATTTATAATAAGGGTATATATTCTTGGAAGAGAAGTTAAAAGGAAGTGAGGGGTATGTCAAAAATATTAGTTATTGATGATGAACCAGATATTTTGGTTCTTATAAAAAAGGCGTTAGAAAAAGATGGACATCTTGTAACCACTGCTTCATCACCTGACAAGGTGGAATTAAGTAGCTTGAATCAGTTTAATTTATTATTGCTGGATGTTATGATGCCCAATATTGATGGCTTTACTTATTGCCAAACTGTGAGGAAGCTTGTAGATTGTCCTATCCTCTTTCTAACTGCTAAAACCATGGAAACTGATGTGATATATGGTTTAGGTTTAGGTGCCGATGATTACATAAAAAAGCCCTTTGGAATAGGAGAATTGAGAGCTAGGGTAAATGCACATCTGCGCAGAGAAAACCGTGAAAAACGTAATGTATTAGCTATATCAGGTTTGGAATTTAATCTTTTGGCAAAAGAAGTATTAGTTAATGAACAGAAGTTACCTTTTACAAAAATTGAGTATGATATTTGTGAGTTTCTAGCGAAAAATCGAGGCCAGGTTTTTACTAAGGAGCAAATTTACGATGCTGTACGGGGCTATGATGCTGAAGGCGATAGTTTTACCATTGCTGTTCATATAAAAAATATTAGGTCAAAGTTAGCTGCATTTAAGCTTGCTCCAATTTCTACTGTATGGGGGATTGGATACAAATGGGACTGATAAGTAAAAATATTAGACTTAGAACATTTTTTGTGCGGTATTTATTAGCTCTTTTTGTAGGCTTCTTGTTAATTGTATTGATTATTGTAGGCATATTTTTTATTTCACTAAAAACAGGCTTTATTATTTCAGTGGGAGAGGTAGAAGCAGATATTCAAAGTAAAAGAAATGAAATTGCTTCTGCAAAAATAGTAAGTGAGGAACTGATTCCTGAAACCTGCCAATATGCTGTGCTAAGCAAAAATGGGGAGTTTTTATTAGGGAGTATGGCTAAATTGGAAGCTGATAATGCATGGAAGGAAATTGAAAGTGGAAGAAGAAGTTCAGGTATATTCCTTATGAATGGTTTAAATCCACAATGCTATTTTCCAATTGAAAGGCAGAATGAGATTGTTATTCTTAAATACTCAGCCTTGACCCAGTTTTCTAGTAAATTCTTGCGAAAGCATCTTCCACCACCGGTAATACTTGTTTTCTTGATAATTTTTGTTTCTATACCAGTGGAAATTATCCTACTTTCTCGGTTTTATGCTAGAAAGATCAGCCGTAAACTTATTCCTCTGCAAATTGCTACAGAGAAAATTGAGAATAAAGATCTTGAATTTGAAGTTCAGTTTAGTGGTATACAAGAAATAGACATAGCTTTACAGTCTTTAGAAAGTATGAAAACTGACTTAAAGCGGTCGCTGGAAATGCAATGGAATATTGAGCAAAAGCGAAAAATGCAGATTTCTGCCTTGGCCCATGATATAAAAACTCCCCTTACTGTTGTAAGAGGAAGCGCAGAAATGTTGAAGGATACTAATCAGACAGAAGAACAGAAGGAGTTTATTAATTATATTTTGAAAAATGCCAATCAAATGGAGCAATATGTGCAGATGTTGATTGAATTATCCAAAGCAGAGGATGGATATATATTTAAGCGGGAAAAGGTCAATACTAGAACTTTTTTAGATGAATTATACAGTAAAATCCATGCACTAGTTTCAATAAAAAATTTAAAAACTGAGTTTCAAGAAAAGAATTTGCCGGAGATTATGAATATTGACAGTTCTTTGATGCAAAGAGCAATTATGAATATTACATCCAATGCGGTAGATTACACACCGGAGGGTGGAGTGATTAAGTTTTATGCATTAGCAGAAAATTATAGATTTCAATTTATAGTTGAGGACAGTGGAAAAGGATTTTCTACAGAAGATTTGAAAAAGGCAAAAATGCAGTTTTATCAGGGGGATTCCAGTCGTAGTTCTAAATCACATTACGGTATGGGCTTATTTATTGCCGATTCCATTGTAAGGCAACATGGAGGTTCCCTTAGCTTAGCTAATACAGAAAAAGGTGGTGCAAGGGTAACCATTGAATTTTAAGTATAATACTAATGTGTTACATATTTCTGTATAAGAAAAATTATCATTAATTAATAAATTAATAATTTTCTAATGTAAATCTTATGGTTAGTTGCACGCCTTCTAACTACAATGGGGGTGTTGCAATTATTTTTTTGTGCAACTTCAGTGTTAAATAAAAGTAAAAATAAATTACTGAATTGGAGTTGATAAATTTTTGTATTTTAAATTTTATGCTTTAGCTATAATTTATTATTTTTAATACTTTTCTTGTTATTTAGTAGGAAAATGTTGCAAAAGCAAGAAATTTGAAATATATTATAATATATAGTCAAATGTTTATAACTTATACCTGTGAATTTTAGTAAGAAGGAAGTTAAAGATACATTTGTAACTCTTTTTTTTGTTTTTAATTGTATATTGGCTTTGAGGCTTGAAAACGATTTTGATTAGTGTTCTAGTGTTAGCTTTTGGAATTAGCTAGCTTATGGATATTTAGTTAAAGGGGTAAATTTAATTATGCCTAAATATTATGTACTAATTAATCCTATTTCATATAATGGTAGAGAAAATGAATGTATTAAAAGATTAAGCTCATTTCGATTTGACGGTGATCTTATATTTTTTGATATAAGGTCAATTTCAAATTATTCAAAAATAATTGAAGCTCTTGATCCAGAAGATTCCGTAATTATTTGTGGTGGGGACGGTACACTGAATAGACTTATAAATGATATGGATTCTATGGAATTGAAAAATAAAATATTATATTATATTATGCCTGCGGAAATGGTAATGATTTTGTTCGGGATATCGGTTTAGCTCCTGGTGATAGACCTATTGAAATAAATAGATATTTAAAAAATCTTCCCTATGTAACTGTAAAAGGAGATACATATAAGTTTTTAAATAATGTGGGCTTTGGTATTGATGGTTACTGCACCCAGATAGGGGATGAAATGCGTAAAGCACAAAAAGAAAATATCAATTATACTGCTATTGCCATAAAGGGACTTTTGGGAGGGTTTCATCCCGTAAATGCCGAAGTAACGGTAGATGGAAAAATTGAGCATTTTAATAAAGTTTGGTTGGCACCAACAATGAAAGGTAGATTTTATGGTGGTGGTATGATGCCAACACCGCAACAGGATAGACAGGATCCTGATGAAAATTTATCCCTTATGGTCTTTCACTGTAAAAGAAAATTAAAGTCACTGGCAGTCTTTCCTTCTATTTTTCAAGGGGAGCATGTAAAGTATACCGACCTAGTAAAGATCTTTACAGGAAAGGATATCAGGGTTAAATTTGATCGTCCATGCCCCTTGCAGATTGACGGTGAAACTATTCTTGATGTTTCAGAATATCATGTAATAGCAGAATCCGTAGTAAGAAATAAAAAACTAGAAATGGCATATGTTTAATATGAATTATATATATGTATACTAAAAAATGTGGACAAGGGTTTTGACAAGAAAAAAATCTTTCAGAAGAGAGGATCTATAAATGGACTGTATATTTTACATTTTACTTTCTTTAATTGGTATTATATTTCTTTTTATTTTATTCACTATTTTTTGTAGCTTTGCTGTCAGAAAGGATAAAGAATATACTAAAGACAGTAAATTGTATCGTTTTTTACTAAACATTTGGTCAGCCATAGTTATTCGTTTTGCTAGGATAAAGTTTGAGTATTCTGGTCTTGAAAATATTCCTTCTGACTGTAATTTTTTAATTGTAGGGAATCATCGTTCTAATTTTGACCCAATCATTACTTGTTACGCTTTAAGAAAATACCCTATTGCATTTGTTTCAAAAGGAGAAAATTTTAAAATACCTTTTTTCGGACGAATTATACGAAAATGTTGCTTTATGGAAATTGATCGAGAAAATCCGAGAAATGCTATGAGAACAATAAATCGAGCAACAGAATTGCTTAAAAATTGTAATCTTTCCGTGGGAATATATCCGGAAGGAACCCGTAATAAGACAGAAGAATTACTTTTACCCTTTCACAATGGTGTTTTCAAAATTGCTCAAAAAAGCAATGTGCCCATTGTAGTTATTACTTTGATAAACACTGAAAAAATAGCAAAGAATTTTCCTTTACGTTCTACCAAGGTGAGAGTTGAAGTATCAAAGGTGATTCCAGCGGATTTAGTAACTGCCTGTCGCACAACGGAAATAAGTGAGATGGTAGAAAAAAGTATTTGTAAGAGCTATGAATATAATACTTAGCATTGTAAAATGAAATTATATTTTTTAACATAATTAATACCTTCGATATACCTTTATAGGAATATATCGGAGGTATTTTTATGCTACATATTGGAAAGTGAGCTTAAAAAAAAATTGCCTTTTTTTTATTTATGATTTTACTAAGACAGACCTATGTTCTATGTATGTGTTAAAATCTAAATAATAGCGAAAGGAGATAAAAGGTATGAGTAGTACAGCAACAAAGGAAAATAGAATGTTAGAGATTTTCTTTAGAGCTATGAAAGTGGAAAATATATCTGTAAAAAGTTTGGCCCAGGAGTACGGTGTTTCTATCAAAAGTATTTTAAGGGATATAAGTGAGATTAAAAATTTTCTATATGAAAATCGAGAACTTGTAGGCAACACTTAATTTAAGTATGAGGCTAATACTAAATCTTATTATCTTGAATTTGATAATTTCCTGCTTAGCAAAGAATTGATTTCCATTATTAAAATGATGATAGGATGTAGAGCTCTTAGTAAGATGGAGATTTTTGAGATTATTTCAAAACTTAAAAACTTCACTTCATATAACGATAGAAATATGCTTGAAAAAATAATCATGAAAGAAATGTATCATTACAATGAGGTCAAGCATGATTGCCAGAGTGTTATCGACAATCTATGGCAGTTAACTAGATGTATATATAAAAAGATGGAAATAACTGTTGGCTATTATAAAATGAATCGGGAGATGGTAAAGAGAAGGCTAATGCCAGTTGCAATCACTTTTTCAGATTATTATTTTTACTTGATTGCTTATAGGTGCGATGAAAATGACTGGAAGCTTTTGTATTACCGTGTACATAGAATTGTAGATGTAGTTGAACATAGAAAACACTTTGAAATAGATAAGGAACATGATTTTGATGAAGGTGAACTGAGAAGTAAAATCCAATTTATGTTTGCTGGTGAATATAAAAAAATTAGATTTGAATATACTGGAAGTTGTTTGCAGGTAATTTTAGATAAAATACCAACGGCTAGGGGTATAGATCGAGTTAGAGATAGGGCTATCATAGAAGCAGAAACTTTTGGAACAGGAATAAATATGTTTTTGCTATCCCAAGGGAGAAAGGTAAAAGCATTATATCCTGAAAGTTTTGTCAATGAGATGAAAGAGGAAATTGAGAATATGTCCAATTTGTATAAATGTTGAAATTTCCATGATTGTACCTTAGAATTTAATCATATTCGATAAATTTCAGATTATTAGCTTGAAGACAATTCTAAATTGGAAGGACGATAGAATATGGAAAGTAAAAATGCCTTTGTTAGTGATGGACAAGCGGTTAGTGAAGAATTATTAGACTCTTTTGACTTTGATGAACTGGAAATAAAACTTGAAAGTCAATTAGAAGAAGAACTTATGGGATTAGAATTTTTGATAGAGGAAAAAGAGAAAATAGGAAATGCAGATAAGCTTGGAAATGTCATTATGGATGTTGTTTGGGAACAGTTTATGAATCAAATTGCTGTTACTGCTGGGGAGGATTTTATTAAAGAGAATAATGGATTAACCCTTGATTTACGAAAAGAAGCTCATATTCAAACAACTGAAAATTTTGCAAAAGGCAAGATTGCAACACATAATACTAAAATTGATTATCAAGAGCGATATGATAGATGGCAAAAAAATTTTCAAAAGGATCCTAATTTGGAGCATAAAAATGAAAATTATAGATACAACAAAGAATATAAGGTTTGGGAAAAATTAGATAATAGAAGTGGCTCTTGGAAAAAGGTATTAAATAAAGGGGCACGAGATGATTTTGATAAAGGTCGACCAACTGGTAATAATACAGATAACACCAATATGGATCACATTATTTCTGCAGCAGAAATTATTAGAGATCCTGCCGCTAATGCACACATGACAAGAGAAGAGCAGATAGCTTTTGCTAATAGTGAGAAAAACCTTAATTTAATGAATTCCGCCGCTAACCAATCTAAGGGGGATTCCACTATGAAGGAATGGTTAGATAGCAAAAGAGATGGAAAAAAACCATCAGAACGATTTAATGTAGATGAAGAAGATTTGCTTAAAAAAGACAAAGCGGCCAGAGAAGAATACGAAAAACTAAAAAAAGAAGCTGAGAAAAGATCTATTGAAGCGGGAAAACAGTCTCGAAAGGAAGAGGCCTTTCGTATTGGAGGGAAAGCACTTAGAGCTGTGCTTATGCGGTTGCTTGCTGATTTTGTTAAGGAAATTGTTGGTAAGACTGTTAAGTGCTTAAAGTCTACTAAAAAGAACTTAAGTACTCTTATAGATAGTTTAAAAGAGGCTATTCATTCTTTTATAAGTAAAATGCAAACCCATCTCATTAATGCGGGAAATACTTTGGTTACCACTGTTGCAACAGCTATTATTGGTCCTGTTGTTGGAACTATAAAAAAGGTATTTATGTTGTTAAAGCAGGGGTGGAAAGCTTTAAAAGATGCTGTTAATTACATAAAGAATCCTGAGAATAAAGGTAAGCCTATTGGTCGGCTAATTCTTGAAACAGGTAAAATAATAATAGCAGGACTAACTGGAGCGGGAGCAATAGTACTAGGAGAAATTATTGAAAAAGGATTATCTGCAATACCTATATTTGCAATACCTATACCTTTAATTGGTACTCTCTCTAATGTCTTGGGAGTATTTTTTGGTTCTGTAGTTTCTGGAATTGTAGGTGCTATAGCAATAAATTTTATTGAAAAAAGAATTGAAAAAAGGCAAAAATCAGATATTATTGATGCTCAAGTGAAGAAGAGTAATGAGATTCTAAATCTTCAACACCAAGTTGCTATTGTAAGTGAGGCAAAATTAGAACAGACTAAGTTAAATGTAACAAAAGATATAAAAGAACGTCATATTGCCGCATCAAATATGATGCGTGAATCTTTAGAAAACATTTTGGCAAACTGCGAGGAAGATAAATCTATACAGGATACATTTAATGATATAGATAATCTACTTGATGAATTGGAAGGAGATTTATTATGAAAAAAACATTGTGGATAATTGGAGGTATATTAACTGCTAGTACAG
>NZ_FMJL01000023.1 GCF_900095445.1 Clostridium sp. N3C | reverse complement strand
ATTTGCTCTATTAGGCTTTTGATGTTTTGTTACAACGTTAACGTCCTTTACTACAACTTTACCCTGCTTAGGTAAAACTTTAAGAACTTCTCCAACTTTACCCTTATCCTTGCCGGATACTACAACAACTGTATCTTGCTTTCTAACATGCACTTTATTTAACAACATAGCCACCTCCCTATCTTATAGAACTTCAGGTGCAAGTGATAAAATTTTAGTAAATTCCTTATCTCTAAGCTCCCTAGCAACAGGTCCGAAGATACGAGTTCCTCTTGGCTGTTTATCTTCTTTAATTATAACTGCTGCATTTTCATCGAATCTGATGTATGAACCGTCTGCTCTGCCTAGACCCTTTACAGATCTTACTACTACAGCTTTTACAACATCACCTTTTTTAACAACACCGCCTGGTGTTGCACTCTTAACACTAGCAACTATTATGTCTCCAATGTTTGCAAACTTTCTTCCGGATCCACCTAATACTCTTATACACATAATTTCCTTAGCACCAGAATTATCTGCTACTCTTAGAATGGTTTGTTGCTGTATCATAAATTAAACCCTCCTTTCAGTCTATAAGCTATTATTTAGCTTTTTCAACTATTTCAACTAATCTCCATCTCTTATCTTTAGATAATGGTCTTGTTTCCATTATTAATACTCTATCATTGATCTTAGCCTCATTATTTTCATCATGAGCCTTAAACTTTGTTGTTCTATTAACAGTCTTACCATATAGTGGGTGACGAACCTTAGTTTCAACAGCCACTACAATTGTCTTATCCATTTTATCCGAAACAACTCTACCAATTCTTGTTTTTCTATGATTTCTTTCCACAGGACGAACCTCCTTTCAGCTTACTGCCTAAACGCTTTAAGTTCTTCTTCACGAATGATGGTCTTAATCTGGGCTATAGATTTTTTAACCTCTCTTATTCTCATTGGATTCTCTAATTGACCAGTAGCCAATTGGAATCTTAGATTGAAGAGCTCAGCTTTCAGGTCATTGAGCTTTATTACTAATTCCTGAGGGCTATTTTCTCTTAATTCTTGAAGTTCTCTAGCCTTCATTTAACTCACCACCCATTTCATTAAAATCTCTTCTTGTAACAAACTTACTCTTTATAGGTAGTTTATGTGCTGCCAATCTCATTGCTTCTCTAGCAGTTTCTTCAGAAACCCCTGACAACTCAAATAATATTCTACCTGGTTTTACTACTGCTACCCAATACTCTGGTGAACCTTTACCGGAACCCATACGTGTTTCAGCTGGTTTTTGAGTAACTGGTTTATCGGGGAAAATCTTTATCCAAAGCTTTCCTCCTCTTTTAATGTATCTATTAATTGCTATTCTGGCTGCTTCTATCTGATTGCTTGTAACCCAACCACACTCAGTAGCTTGGATTGCGTAATCTCCGTAAGCTATAAAGTTACCTCTTGTAGCTTTTCCTTTCATTCTGCCACGTTGAACCTTACGACGTTTTACTCTCTTAGGCATTAACATGTCGAATTCCTCCTTTCTTAAGCGTTAACTTCTACCTTTTCAACTTTCTTTTTTGGTAGTACTTCACCTTTATAAACCCAAACTTTAACTCCTATTTTTCCATAGGTTGTATCTGCTTCTGCAAATCCGTAATCTATATCTGCTCTTAAAGTCTGTAGTGGGATTGTTCCTTCATGATACTGTTCAGTTCTAGCAATTTCTGCTCCACCAAGTCTACCAGAACATGCAGTTTTAACTCCCTTAACTCCTAATTTCATAGCTCTTTGAATTGTTTGCTTCATAGCTCTTCTGAAAGATATTCTCTTTTCAAGTTGAGCTGCTATATTTTCAGCCATCAACTGAGCATCACTTTCAGGACTCTTAACTTCTACTATGTTAATTAATACTGTTTTATTTTCTTTTTTATCATCTTTAGAGTTGTTTATTAAAACCTCTAAGGACTTCTTTAATGTTTCTATTCCTGCACCGCCTTTACCAATTACCATTCCTGGCTTTGCAGTGTGTATGTTTACTCTAACTCTCTTTGCGAATCTTTCGATTTCAATCTTTGAAATACCAGCGCTGTAAAGAGTTGATTTTACAAATTCTCTTATCTGGTTATCTTCAACTAAATAATCTGCAAAATTCTTATTATCTGCATACCATTTAGCATCCCAATCCTTAATAATACCTACTCTTAGGCCATGTGGATTTACCTTTTGTCCCACGCTATTCCCTCCTTCTTACGCTCTTTCTTTAACTACTAGAGTAACATGACTAGTTCTCTTTTTTATACTAAATGCTCTACCTTGAGCATGTGGTCTATATCTCTTCAATATTGGTCCTGGTCCAACATATGCTTCTGCAACATATAAGTTAGCAGGATCTAAATTATTATTGTTTTCTGCATTTGCAACTGCTGACTTTAACACCTTGTTTACAACAACTGCTGCATCCTTTGGAGTATACTGCAGAATAGCAAAAGCTTCGTTTACATTCTTTCCTCTTATTAAATCAAGAACTATTCCAATCTTCATTGGAGACATTCTAACATATCTAGCTATAGCTTTAGCTTCCATTATAAGCTACCTCCTTCCCAGATTATCTTCTACCTGTTGACTTCTCGTTATCGTCATGTCCTTTAAATGTTCTTGTAAGAACAAATTCTCCTAGTTTATGTCCAACCATATCCTCAGTAATATATACTGGAACGTGTTTTCTACCATCATGTACAGCTATAGTGTGACCTATCATCTGTGGGAAAATTGTTGAACTTCTGGACCAAGTCTTTATAACTTTCTTTTCACCTTTTGAATTCATTTCATTAATTTTCTTTAAAAGTGACTCTTGAATAAAAGGTCCTTTTTTAGTTGATCTACTCACTATATTGGCCTCCCTTCATAAAACTTAAAAGTTGGGAAGAGAATTTTAGCAATTCTCTTCAACTATTTTTCATTTCTTCTCTTAATTATTAGCCTATCTGAGTACTTCTTAGGTTTACGAGTCTTGTAACCAAGTGCTGGTTTACCCCAAGGAGTAAGAGGACTCGCATGACCGATTGGTGACTTACCTTCACCACCACCGTGTGGATGGTCAACAGGGTTCATTACAGAACCTCTTACAGTTGGTCTCCAACCCATATGTCTCTTTCTACCTGCATTACCTATGTTCACTATTTCATGAGTTAAGTTAGATACAGTTCCTATAGTAGCTCTGCATTCTAATCTAACATATCTCATTTCTCCACTTGGTAATCTTAATGTTGCATAGTTGCCTTCTTTAGCCATAAGTTGAGCTGATGTTCCGGCACTTCTAACTAATTGGCCTCCCTTTCCAGCTGTTAATTCAACATTGTGAACAACTGTACCTACTGGGATATTCTTTAATGGTAGTGCATTACCTACCTTTATGTCAGCATCTGGACCAGATACAATTACATCTCCAACCTTTAATCCTACTGGAGCTATAATATATCTTTTTTCACCATCTGCATATACTACTAATGAAATGTAAGCTGATCTGTTTGGATCGTATTCTATAGTAGCAACTTTTGCTGGTATGCCATCCTTATTTCTCTTGAAATCTATAATTCTATATTTCTGCTTAGCACCGCCACCTCTATGACGAACAGTGATTTTACCTTGAGCGTTTCTACCGCCAGTCTTTTTCTGTTCAACAAGTAATGACTTCTCTGGCTTATTAGTTGTAATTTCTTCAAATGTAGCCATAGTCATTTGTCTTCTTGAAGGGGTGGTAGGTCTAAATGATTTAACTGCCATTAAAATTCCCTCCTTTTTAGCTTATCTGGCCTTTGGCCAATAACGGCTTAATTTCTAACTACTATTGCATTCCTTCAAAGAATTCAATAGCCTTACTGTCTTCAGTAAGTTTTACTATTGCTTTCTTGTAGTCAGCTCTCTTTCCTATGTGAACACCAACTCTTTTAGTTTTTCCTTCTGTTCTCATAGTCTTTACTTCATCTACTTTAACTCCAAATACTTCTTCAACAGCTCTCTTTATTTGAGATTTATTTGCTTTTATGTCTACGATAAAGGTGTATTTCTTTTCCGCCATAGCTGCCATACTCTTTTCAGTAATAACTGGCTTTCTTATTATATCATAGCTATTCATAGTCATTATGCATACACCTCCTCGATTTTAGATACAGCATCCTTAGTTATAATGAACTTTTCATACTTAAGGATGTCATATACATTAATGTTGTTAACAGGTAATACTGCAACGCCTTCTATGTTTCTTGCTGACTTATATACATTTTCATTTACTTCAGCAGTAACTATTAATGTTTTCTTAGCATCAAAAGCATTTAATACTTTAACCATTTCTTTTGTTTTTGGTGCTTCCAATTCAAGGCTTTCTAAAACAACAATCTGATTTTCAACAACTTTGCTGCTTAAAGCTGACTTTAAAGCTACTTTTCTTAAGCTCTTAGGTAAAGAAACTCTATAGCTTCTTGGCTTAGGAGCAAATACTATTCCACCGTGTGTAAACTGTGGTGCTCTATTTGAGCTGTGTCTTGCTCTTCCAGTTCCTTTTTGTCTGTATATCTTTCTACCGCCTCCACGAACTTCAGCTCTAGTAAGTGCGCTTTGAGTTCCTTGTCTTCTGTTAGCTAAAAGAGCAACAACAACTTGATGCATAGCTTCTTTATTTACTTCTACTCCGAAGACATTATCAGCTAATTGGATATCTCCAACTTTTTGTCCTTCTTTGTTAAATAATCCTACTGTAGGCATTCTGTATCCTCCTTTCCTACTAAAACTAACCCTTTATTGTATTTTTGATTACTACAAGTCCCTTGTTAGGTCCTGGAACGCCGCCTTTAATTAATATAGCATTTTTTTCAGGTAATACTTTAACTACTTCTAAGTTAAGAATTGTAGTTTTTACATTACCCATGTGTCCAGGCATCTTCTTGTTCTTGAATGTTCTTGATGGGTCAGATGATCCTCCCATAGAACCTACTGCTCTGTGGAACTTAGAACCGTGGCTCATAGGACCTCTTCTAGCTCCCCATCTCTTTATTGTACCTTGGAATCCCTTACCTTTGGAAACTCCTGTTACATCAACCTTGTCTCCAGCTTCGAATATGTCAACTTTTATTTCTTGACCTACTTCGTAAGCACTTATATCATCTAATTTAAACTCTTTAAGATATCTCTTAACTGGCACTCCAGCTGCCTTAAACTGTCCTTTTGTTGGCATGTTAACAAGAGCCTCTCTTATATCACCATAACCAACCTTTATTGCATTATAACCATCTTTTTCAATAGTTTTCTTTTGAACAACTACGCATGGGCCTGCCTCAATAACTGTAACTGGCACCTTTCTGCCATTTTCATCAAATATTTGAGTCATGCCAACTTTTCTTCCTAATATTGCTTTTTTCATTGTTACACCTCCTAAACATATTAGCGGATCGCCTTAGCGATCATAATAGTTGGTAATTATATATTACTCTTTCCTATTAAAGTTTTATTTCAATGTCTACACCAGCAGGTAAATCCAATCTCATAAGAGCATCAACGGTCTTAGAAGATGGATTTATTATATCGATTAGTCTCTTGTGAGTTCTAATTTCAAACTGCTCTCTTGAATCCTTATACTTATGTGGAGCTCTTAAAATTGTAACAACATCTTTCTCAGTTGGTAGTGGCACAGGTCCAGCAACCTTAGCTCCAGTTGTTTTTGCAGTTTCAACTATTTTTTCAGCTGACTGATCTAAAATAGTGTGATCGAAAGCTTTTAATCTAATTCTGATTTTTTGTTTTGACATTTACTTTCCCTCCTTTTCATGTACGCATTACTTCTCACGCACAACAGCGGACGCTCTGTAAACTGTTCCGGGTGTTTCCACCCTATTCACAAAGAACAATAAAACAGAGTACCGTCGTCGGATTCTAGACCCTGACATACTCATCAAGAATTCCCCCGGAAGTCGGCAACCTCTTGACTCATCACTGTTTGCTTTGCAACTCCTTCATTATACTACAACTTTTTATCATTTTCAAGTTTTTTATAAGATTATGTAATATTTTTTTATTTATTTTTCTCAGAATTCAATTATAAGCTATTTATAGATTTTTATCAAGTATAACTAGCATTAATAAGTACAAGTTATAGCTTGCAAAATACATTTAATGAAAGATATATTTCTGAATGTAAAACAGTGAGAAGATAGGGCGTCCCCTATCTTCTCACCTATTCAGCTTAAGCTAACACTTGCATGCAAAATTTGTCGATTTTTCTATTACTCAACTATTGAAGTAACAACGCCTGAACCAACTGTTCTTCCGCCTTCTCTGATAGCGAATCTTAATCCTTCATTCATTGCTACTTCTGTAATTAATTCAACA
>NZ_FMJL01000041.1 GCF_900095445.1 Clostridium sp. N3C | reverse complement strand
CTTTGTTATTATAGTTTCATTATAAATTATTTTAGTGGTATTGTAAACATGTTTTGTATATTTGGTTTACAATATAACAAAAAAATCAAGCAGGAGTTATCCAACTCCTGCTATCAATACTAATCAAGTATTTCATCAATAGGTGCACCTGGAGCTACCATAGGAAGAACCATATTTTCTTCATTAATTATACATTCCAATATAACAGGCTCTTCCGTTTCTAGCGCTTCCTTTAAGGCTGCTTCCACTTCATCATTACTTTTTATCCTTATAGCCTTAATACCATAAGCTGCGCCTAACTTTATGAAATCTACATCATCTTCAAATAAAGTAAAAGAAAATCTACTATTACAGAACAATTCCTGCCACTGCCTTACCATACCAAGAGCATGATTGTTGAATACAAGCTGAATTACTTGAGGTTTATACTTAGATAAAGTTGCTAGCTCATTACAATTCATTTTAAAACTTCCGTCTCCAGCTACATTCACTACTTTTTTCCCTGGATTTCCAATGCTGGCACCAATAGCTGCCCCTAGACCATAACCCATAGTTCCTAAGCCTCCAGAAGAAATGAAACTTCTAGGTTTTGTATAAGTATAATACTGAGCTGCCCACACTTGGTTTTGTCCAACCTCTGTAGTGATAATTATATCTCCTTGAGTCAAATCATAAAGCTTACTTAATATAAATTTAGGACTTAACCCATTATGCTTATCCTTTAAAGGATACTGTTCTTTCCACTGATCAATTTGATTATTCCACTCACTTAATGATTTTTCTTCAACAAGCTCTATAAGTTTAGGTAATACTTTTTTTAAATCCCCAATAATAGGCGCATCTACCCTAACATTTTTGCCTATTTCTTTTTCATCTATATCCACATGAATAACTTTTGCATGTGGTGCAAAGGTCTCTATATGGCTGGCTACTCTGTCACTGAATCTAGCTCCTAAAGTGATTAATAAATCACACTTTGTTATACCATAATTGGAGCTATGACAACCATGCATTCCAACCATACCAGTAAATAAAGGATGATTATTAGGAAATCCTCCTGTGCCCATCAAAGAAGTTGTTACCGGTGATTTAATTTTCTCCGCCAATTCTAATAATTCATTGCTAGCTCCAGCAATTATAATACCTCCGCCAGCATAAATCATAGGCTTCTTACTTTCATTTATTAATTTTGCTGCCGCTTCTATTTGCTTAATGTCTATGGTTCCCTTATTATCTAAATGAGAAAAATCATACTGTTTCTTTTCTTCAACCTCATATTCTATAAAGGCTTGCTGAATATCCTTTGGAATATCAATGAGAACTGGTCCTGGTCTGCCCTCTTTCGCTAAATAAAAGGCTTCACTTATAACTTGCGGTAGTTCCTCTATACTTTTAACTTGATAGTTTTTCTTAGTTATTGAAGAAGTTATGCTAGTTATATCAACCTCTTGAAAGGAATCTCTTCCAAGCAAGGATCTAGCTACCTGTCCTGTTATAACCACCATTGGAATTGAATCGCTATAAGCTGTAGCTATACCGGTTACTGTATTGGTTGCTCCAGGTCCAGAGGTTGCTATCACTACTCCAACTTTACCAGTAGATCTAGCATATCCATCTGCTGCATGAGTTGCCCCTTGCTCATGAGCAGTAATAATATGCCTTATTTCTTTTTCATCGTATAAAGCATCATATAGAGGGATCACCGCTCCCCCAGGATAGCCAAATATTGTATCTACTCCTTGTTCCTTTAAGCACTGCAATATTAATTGTGCTCCACTTACCTTCAAAATAATCCCCCCAATTATTTAGTACAAATATTTGGATAGAAAAAAACTTCGTCCTTTATATAGGGACGAAGTTTTTCTCCGCGGTACCACCCTAGTTTTCCATCCCTAATTAAGATGGACTCCTTAAGATGATGACTTGAGTCATCTCCACTTTACCGGGTGGACCGTACATGCTTACTTAATTTCCGCATATATGCTCCGAAAGGATCTTCAACTGCTTTTGAATCACCGCTTCTCAGCTTTCTGCGGCTCTCTGTGGATCAAAATGCAGCCTACTGTTTTCATCATAGCCTTTTTATTATTCAACTTTGTCCTTGTTTAACCAAGGCATCATGCTTCTTAATTCTTTTCCTACCTTTTCAACCTGGTGTTCGCTTTCTATTCTTCTAGTTGCATTGAAGAATGGTCTTCCAATTTGGTTTTCAATCAACCAATTCTTTGCGAAAGTACCATTTTGGATTTCTGTTAATACCTTCTTCATTTCTTTCTTTGTCTCTTCAGTGATTATTCTGTTTCCAGTTACATAGTCACCATATTCTGCAGTATCACTGATTGAATATCTCATCAAGCTTAATCCACCTTGGTTAATTAAATCAACGATAAGTTTCATTTCATGCATACATTCAAAATAAGCACTTTCTGGCTGATATCCTGCTTCTACTAAAGTTTCAAAACCAGCTTTCATTAATGCAGCAACACCACCACATAATACAGCCTGTTCTCCAAATAAATCAGTTTCTGTTTCTTCTTTGAATGTAGTTTCTAGTACACCGGCTCTAGTTCCACCAATGCCTTTAGCATAAGCTAAAGCTAAGTCCTTAGCCTTACCAGTATAATCCTGATGAACAGCTATTAAGCAAGGTACTCCATTTCCTTCTACATACTGTCTTCTTACTATATGTCCTGGTCCCTTTGGTGCTACCATAAATACGTCTACGTTTGCTGGTGGCTGAATCTGACCAAAGTGTATGTTAAAACCATGTGCAAATACTAAAGCTTTACCTTCTGACAAATTAGGTTCTATTTCTTCCTTGTAAAGCTTAGCTTGCTTTTCATCAGGAATAAGTAGCATGATAACATCAGAAGCTTTTACAGCATTAGCTACAGTTGCAACCTTAAGACCAGCCTCTTCTGCTCTTTTCCATGACTTGCTTCCTTCATAAAGAGCTACTGTTACGTCTACTCCACTTTCCTTTAAGTTTAATGCATGCGCATGTCCTTGGCTTCCATAACCACAAATTGTAACCTTCTTATCCTTTAATAAATCTAGGTTAGCATCCCCATCATAATATAATTTAGCCATTAAAATTACCCCCTTGATATTTTAGTTTATACATATTTAAAGTATATTTATAAAGCCCATCTTAACTTTATAAATACACTATAATGCTAATATTTTAATTTAATAAATTGTCTAAAGTAATCCATAACATAAAACAAAAGGATAGCTTTCGCTTGGGGCGAAAACTATCCGCGGTGCCACCCAATATTATACTCCATAAATAACGGCCTGTGCCGGTGAAGCCTACAAGATAAATAGCTAAAGCAAACTTTAAGCTCTATCCTTCAGCCTACGACTCAAAGGTGATTTTCAGAATATATTCCTTTATGGGCTCTCACCTTCCCCCACTCTCTGTTAAAGTTCAATATTCTTACTCTTCCTTTTCACAGTCTTTACAAATAATAGATTATATTGTTTATAATTTAACATTAACAGATTTTAATGTCAATAGTATTTTGCAATAATTTGCAAAGTTTATGATATTATATTGCTAATTTATAAGCAAACCGAATCATTTTCTGACAAATTTATAAAGTTTCCTTTAGAAATCTAAGAGCATTGGAATAAAAAATCTTATCCACTTCATCTTGGCTAAAGCCACTTTTTAACAAAGAATGATATATTTTATCCATATGTGAGCAATCTTCAAATTCTACTGGTGTAGATATACCATCAAAATCACTGCCCAAAGCTACAATATCAATGCCCCCTACCTTTTTCATATGTTTAATATGAGTAATAATATCCTGGATAGTGCCTATATTTTTATTTCCTAAAAAATTAGAATAAAAGTTTATTCCGACAAGTCCACCTTTTTCAGCTAAAACCCTTATCATTTCGTCCGTCAAGTTTCTACTGTGATTTTTTATAGCTCTAGCATTAGAATGGGATGCCATAAAAGGCCTTTTACTTTTAGAAGCCACATCCCAAAAGCCTTTATCTGAAAGGTGGGATACATCAATTATTATCCTCATATCATTCATGGCTTCTATAAGCTCAAAGCCAAATTTCGTAAGTCCTTTATTTCTATACTTGTCTTCTGTATTTGGATATCCAATTTCATTTGGAAAATTCCAAGTTAAGGTTATTAATCTTACACCTTCCTTATAAAATAAAAAAAGATTATCTAAACTTCCTTTTAAAGCTGCTCCTTCCTCAATACTGAGGAAACAGGATATCTTACCCTCTTTTTCATTAACTAATATATCCTCATAGCAAAAAGCTTGCTTTATTTTATCCCTATTTTTACTTTCCTCTCTTTTAAAAATTTCAATTAGTTTAAAGGCCCAAGAGTATGAATCTATATGTTTACTTTTATCCACAAAAGCAGCAAAAAACTGAGCAATATAATTACTCTTTTGCATCTTTTCTATATCTACAGAAAATTGATTTTTCCTTAGCTCATTTCCGCTTTCTTCTGCTAATTTAGTTAATGTATCGCAATGTAGATCTATAACTTTCATATATTCCGCCCTTTATGTCATTGATATGATTTTTCCTTTAAACCGCAAATATTTTATATATACTTTCTTTATTGCACTGGCTTTCTTTACTGTATTCTTTACATAACAATGCTCTTATATACCCTCTGTCCTTAGTAGTTGAATCTATATAAAATCCTCTTCCATAGTAAAATTTTATTAGAGATACTAACTTAGAGGCGGTATGAAGGTATAATTTACTTATGCCCATTTCCTTCATAGTCTCATCTACATGATCTAGTAATTTAGCTCCAATTCCATTACTTTGATATTCTAAGGCTACTCCAAATCTACTTAGGTAGGCTGTCTTATCTTCTTCATTTATTTCTACCCTTACGCTTCCTACAACCACTCCATCCACTTCTGCCACAAAACATAACTTATTATTAATGTCTTTTTGAATATCTTCCTCTGTTTCTTCCAAGGCTGCTGTTTTACCTGGTATATGTGCATTAATTACATATGCTTTGAAGGCTTCTTTAGTAATTCTTTCTATTGCCGGTATGTCTTTATGAGTAGCCTTTCTTATTATTAACACTCCCCTGCCCATTAAAATTCGCCCCCAATTATTTACGATAAAAAACTAATATTTATAAAAGATATATGCATAATTATACAATATACTTTTATATAATTCAACCATTTTTTATTTTTTCTTAAATAAATAAAATAAAAGCTCCATCTATTATAGAATGAAGCTTTTATCTTTTTATCATTATATGTTGTTATGCATTTTTATACAACTTTAATTGCTAAGTTGATTAGAAAAATAATTTCTAGGTATAAAGCCCTTCTTTATCCCCTCTGTAACAATAAGATAGGTAGCTGTAGTATCAAATCTAGCATCATGGTAGTTTCCTGAACCTCCAAAAAACTTTCCACTGATTTCCCTTATTGTATCTTCACTAATTCCTAAAAACTTTACCACTTCTGCCAATCTAGGATTTTTCCTTTCTCCTCTTGTATTTATAAGTTTACAAATATCCTTGTAATAATTCATAGTACAAAATACCTTTTTAGGAATAAACTCTTCACCACAGCCTTCAAACTCATGGGTTAGAAAAGCTATATCAAAATTTACATTATGCCCTATCAAAAAGTCAGCACTACTAAACTCTTCAAATAACTTTTCAAAATGATCTTCAAAATATAAACCACCGCTTAATTCATAAAGATCCTCTACACTAAAACCATGAACTTCTTCTGCAGAAGGCTCCATATAATCTACAGAGAAAAAAATATTTTCTCCAGTAGTTATCTGTGGCTTAGCAGAAGCATCTACCTTGATGTAGCTCAACTGACATATGCTTCCTGGCTTTAAGCCTGTTGTCTCTGTATCAAAAAAAATCATTTTCATTTTATGCCTTCTCCCTTCTGGAAATACCACTATTCAACGGCAACTAAATCCACCTTTATAATATTATCCAATTTACTCAATATATCTATTAATTCTCTTATTTCAATAGTTAGTCCCGACATATCCAAGGTAATATTTATATAAGCTGCACCATTTATAGGAATGTCTTGATTTATTGTATAAATATTTCCCCCATACTTAGCTATATTGTCTAGAATATTAGAAAGAGTACCAGCCTTGTCTATGATAACTATAGAAATAGTAGCCTTTTGTCCCTTTATTCCCTCTTTTAAAGCAAATACATGATCTCTATATTTGTAAAAGGTACTTCTACTCATACCTACCAGCTTTACTGCTTCAGTTACATCCTTTACTCTATTTGTTCTTATAAGTTCCTTTACTTCAATTACCTTTTCAAAGACTTCTGGAAGAACCTCCGAGTTAACAACTAAATATTTGCTCATCTCTGACACCCCCAATGCAAATATAATACCATAAAGGTATATATCTTATCAATAATAGACAGGAGTGTCGTAATGACACTCCTGTTTGTATATAAAAAACTATTATGCAAAATTGTATACCGGTATGAAATCCATATAAGAATCTAGCATCATTTCATCATAAAGGTTCCTTCCCATAAGTTCGTATATAATATCCTCCTTCTTATATCCTTCCTTATGCATCTTGTAATTTTTAAGAAGCTTCTTAAGATTTCTAGGCTTAATTTCTAAAATACTACTTAACTTTTCCAAAGTATAATAATCTTTGTCTAAAATCTTCTCCAATTTTCTTTGCAATTCAAGCTTATACTTGATATCAACTTGATTGCACTTATGAGGCCCCTTACTACCTCTATGATGATCTGGGCACAGATATTTTATATTTAAAGGATAATCTAAGCCACCCTCACATCTGTGCACAATATGATGCTTATCCGCGCTTTTACCACAAATTTCACACCTTAACAATAATTTACCTCCTAATTTTTCTATATTATAATTTTATTATATCATAAAAGCTCTCTATTAGTTAATATGAAAATATAGCTCCTTCTACTTAATTATGTAATTTATTAAGCAAAGCATCTCTGAACTTCTTTAATCCCTCTAAATTTTCGAAGGAACCCTGTGCTCTATCTGACTTTCCTCCACCTCTTCCGCCAAATTCTTTAATATTCTCCTTAAAGAACTGCCCTAAATTTAGGCTATAGCCTCCACCAGAACATACAAGAATCTGCTTAAGTTTAGCTGAAGCTAATACAATGAAATTATCACTGTCTGATAGTTCTTCTACTATTTTCTGCAGCTCATCCATTTCTTTATCCTCATAGATATGACAAATTATATTATTCTTAGATATTCCCTTTAAATCTTCCGCCTCATATCTACAGAGCTTCTTTCTATATTCACTAAGCTTCCTACTTAGTTCCTTCATATGCTCTATATCGCTATTAATTTTATTTAAAATTTCTCCTTCTCCTGTAGAAAAGTTTCGCACTAAAGTAGTTACTATATCATGCTTTTTGCTATAATCCTTAAAGGCTCTTTTTCCACACTTAAAATATATACGAGTTAGTCCCTTATATTTTTCTGTCTTAATTATTTTAATTATTCCTACCTCTCCAGTACGCTTTACATGGGTTCCGCAACAAGCACAAGCGTCTACATTTTCAATTTCTACTATTCTAACTTCTTTTTCACCATCTACATACCTTCTAAGGTTCATTTTTTTACTCTCTTCCTCTGTAACTATTACTGCCCTTACAGTATAGTTGTTGTATATAGCTTCATTTGCCATATTTTCAACCTTTGCAACTAATTCCTCACTTACTTCAGGAAGACTAATATCCACAGTAGAATACTCATCTCCCATGTGAAAGCTAGAAGTTCTAGTATTCAGTAACTTATAAAAACAAGAAGCTAGAATATGCTCCCCTGAATGCTGCTGCATATAATCTATTCTTCTTTCCAAATCCACTAGGCAATGTACTTCTCTATTCTTCAAAGGCCTATCTATAACATGATAGATCTTATCTCCCTCTTCATAAACATCAAGGACCTTTGCATCATCAATATATCCAGTATCAGAAGGTTGCCCTCCACCTTCAGGATAAAAAACTGTTCTATCTAACACTACTGTAAATTTTCCATCCTTCTCTATTATCTCCAACACATTAGCTATACATTCTTTTATATAAGAATCCTTATAAAATAACCTTTCCGTCATATTTTCACACCCCTATTACATACTTATAAAGATATACAACTTCAAGTATTAAGTCTATTTTACAATAAGGTTTAAAAAGTATCTATGCCTTTTCATCTTTATTTGCAAAATAAATCGGCTGTAGCCTCCTAGCTACAACCGATTTATTTCTATAAAATCTTTATTTTAATCTCTATCTCTAGTTCCCCTTATTAACCCCTTAGATCTATGCTTTTCTGTTTCTTCATCATGAATTACTTCCGGTCTTCTACTTTTATTATCCATAGGCTTAGCTTCTTTTATACTCTTTCTATGTGTCATTAGACTCCCTCCTAATCTAAATCTACTTCTTTACGACTGCTAAATTTAGCTCTTGCGCTTTCTGCTTGAGGATCGTGCTTTTTATTTACTTTTTTAAATCTACCATCTTCTTTTTTATTATTATTGTCAGCCTTCATCTTATCTTTCATACTCATCATATCCACTCCTCTCAGTAATATATTGCCCAGCTAGCAAATAAATATTTCTTTAATTATCTTGTCTTCTTTGGGCAAAATAATTTAAGGAGGTGATTCTTTATGCCATACAGAAGCATGAAAAAAACTGATTCTGATAAAATGAAAACTATAGATGAAAAGAATCCTGAAAACAAACAAGTACAATCAATTTTATCTAATCAGTATAACAAAAGTGCATCAGAATATGCAGAGGAAAATAATGATGAAAATATTAAGCCAGGAATGAGATAAAATTCTTATACTTCTTTGATTATTCATCAACATTTCTTTAAAACAAAGCAACATATCTAAAATATATCTTACTCCCTCCAAGAATTATCATAATTTTTATGGTGTTTTAGACTTTAACTAAAACCATCCATAATTAAAATCAAAAAAGGATTTTTCTCAGACTAGCTAAGAAAAATCCTTTTTTCCTTTCATTGATTATTTTAAAAATCATTTTTCGTAGATGGCGTCCTTCCAGTATCTCCAGATTATTTTATCATCTTTCTTTGGTTTGTATTCTTTAGGACCAATAGAGGCTTTTGTAGAATTAATATAAAAAATCCAGCCACAGGAACTCCAATCTGTTTTGCCTTCTTTATTAGGCATACTAGGATACTCGTAAAGATCATTAATCATAGAAACATATCCTAAAGAATTTATGTTATATCTTATTCCTGCTGCTTTCAGTATTTCTTTAGTATACTCTGCTAGACTTTTACTGCCATCATATTCCACTTTACAGCTATATATCTCCTTATCTGATACTTCATCATAAACTATAAAATTCGGTGCATTATCTAAGCTACTATCGCTGTAACTTATTTTCTCCTCAGTATTCTTTCCTAATAAACTATCCTGAGCAGTTCTCTGTAGGCCTTTACTAAAATAAATCAGTATAGAAGAAAGGAGTATTACAGCTAAAATCAAAATAGCTTTCTTTTTCAAAGTATCACTCTTTTCTTATTAATTTATAGGTTTCCTTTTACTTTTTATAATTATGACAACTATAAAAGCAACAAGAAGAGCAATTACAATAGGTAGAACTAATTTTGAAGGAAAGCCCCCTTTAGTCCCAGCTTCATTGCTTTTATCCTTTTGAGTGGCATCAACCTTAAAAGATGGTAGATCCTTAGCTTTTATATCGCTAGCATAGAAATCATAAGCAGCTCCAGACTCCTTATACTTTTGTAAGGAATATAAAGCTCTCAAGGCCTGTTCCGTAGCCATATAATTATTGTCACCATCCAACATGTGTTTATATTGTCCTTCTGTACCTTTGTAGGATAGTAACGCTGAAACTAAATCCCCTTGGGACTTTGTAAATTTAGGCCCTTCAGGATTTTCTCCTAATGCCACTAAACCGATAATGGCAAAGGACTGACTTTCGCTAAATATTCCAAAACTATCTGTTAGATATCCCTTATCATTTTGAAGCTTTGATAAAGTATCCACCGCCTTTTGAATAACTTCCTTTACCTTAGGATGTTCATCTTTATTATATGGGGCCAAAGCACTGAAAACTAGGCCGGTAATATCTGGATTAACACTGTCACCACTTAAGGCCCAACCAGTATTACCATTGTTATTTATTGTTTTTTCCAATATTATATTAATCAATTTATCTTTACTTAAGGAATATTCTTCGCCAACATTAGCATAGTTGTAAACTATTAGAGCAAAAGCTGCATCATTTATAAGAAAATTCTCTTCACTTCTACTAAAAAGCTCTTCAATAAGATTTTTCCCATTAAAATCGTAAGGACTATACCCTAAAGCTGTTAAATTTAATATAAGCTTTTCCAAATCAGTGTTAGATAAATTTTTCAAGTCTTCCTTTGCAACTTTTTCATAGTTTTCTTTAATAAAGCTTTCATCTGCTTTAACTCCAAACTTTTGTAGGACTACACCAGCCCAAGGGTCACTACTGTTATCCTTTAAATAGTTGCTTATATAATCTATTTCTTCCTTAATAGCCTTATCCTTAGATATATTATTCTGAGAATCACCATTTCCAGACTTTTTTTCCTCTGTACTGCCAAAATTTATAGTAATGCTATCATCCGCTACTACTACAGGACATTTACTCTCTTGGAAATCGCTAACTTCTAGAGTATGGTTTCCATAACTTAATCCTTTAGGAATATTAACAGAGTTACCTTCTACTTTATATTCCTTGCCATCTATCTTAACCTTGCTAAGTCCGTTAATAGGATTAACTACTGGAGCATTGGTCTGATAGTCTATATAGCTATTGTTTAAGGAAATTGACAACTCTTTATTTTCTTCTTTTGTAGAAAATTCAATATTATTTACGGTAACAGTGCCTAAATCTCCATAGTATAATATTAACTTATCTCCTGCTTCTAAAGTAAAGCTGTCTATACCGCTAGTGATATCTACATAAGTACCCTTTCGATTTACAGCATATAACCAGCCATCATAGCCTCCAAATTTCCCTTTGGCTACGGATCCAATTTTAACAATCTCCTTACCCCAATCATATTCTTGTATATCTATCTCAATTTTATTTTTATTAAGTACATCCTTTAAGGCCTCCAAAGCATTGCTCTTATCTGATTTACCTTTTGCCATCATCTTGTTATGGCTGTTTACTACAACTTCAACGGAAATAGCAGCTTTTTCAGCTTTAATCTTTATGTTCAAATTCATTATTGGTACTAGAATAAAAATAAATACTAGTAGCAAACTATTTATTTTCTTTTTCATTATTTTATCTCCCTTTCTCTTATTCTTTAATATAGGTAACTATCAATCTCTTTTTAAATCTAGACAAAACTTTATAGAGAGAATCAAAAAGGATTATAGCAAATATACAATTCCCTGTAGCATGCATTATGTCTAATGTTAAGCCAGTAGCATAAGATGCTAATATAGCTTTCATAGTTAAAGGCTTAATGAATCCAAGGACATGCCATAAATTCATTATCCAATCAAAAATAAAACCATAAACAAAACATAATGCAGCAAAGGCCTCTGAAGATATTAGCTTACCTTTTCTCCCCTTAACTAATCCCAAAAATCCAGAAAAAGCCCCTATAAGAGCCCAAGCTAGCATTTGCCAAGGCGTCCAAGGTCCTTGACCAAGAAATATATTGGATATAAAGGCTGAAGTAGCCCCCACCAAAAAGCCCTCATAAGGCCCAAAAACATAGCCGGAAAGAGCTACTAAAAAGGTGGTTGGTTGAACATTAGGGAGGGCTGCAAAGGGCACCCTGGCTACCGCTGCAAAACTACTAAGAGTAGCTATAATTCCAATTTCTTTGCTGCCCATGGTACCTTTTTCAAAGTATATGTAACTAGATAGCAAAATAATAAAGACTCCAAAAACAATAATATTGCCATAATCCTTTGCAGGACTACCATAACTAAAGCTACAAGCAATTAGGACCATCAAAAGTAAAAAAGTACTTATAACTAGCAACTTCTTCATAAGGCATCCCTCTCCACAAACTGACTTATATTAAATACATCTTTCTGTTTATCCCTAAAAAGCTTGTTCAAACTTGTGGTAAAGTATATACCTCCATCTAGCACCTGATGATGATCTCCTGAAGCTGCTATACTTCCATTAAACATTAAGATGAATCTACTACAAAACTTCGATGCAAACTCCATATCATGGGTTACCATTATAATTGTAGTACCTTCCTTGTTTAGTTCCTTTAACAGTTTCCCAAGCTTTACTTTGGCCTCATAATCAAGGCCTCTAGTTGGTTCGTCCAACATAAGGATTTTAGGCTTTGTTACTAAAACAGAGGCTATAGCCACCCTTTGTTTTTCTCCACCACTTAAATCTCTAGGGTTTTTATTTCTTAAATGTTCTATTCCTAACTTAAGTAAAACCTGATCAATCAATGCATAATCTTTAATCTTATGATTATCAAGGGTAAACTTAATTTCATCATATACTGTATCTTTGGTAATATAATCATTAGGATTTTGAGAAACATATCCTATTAGCATTGAGATTTCCTTTAGTTTAAGCTTCTTCACTTCCTTGCCAAAAAGCTTTATAGAACCTTCATAAGAAAATAAGCCCATTATTGATTTTAAAAGAGTACTTTTACCAGCGCCGTTAGAACCTATTATCCCCAATAGTTCTCCTTCTCTTATATTAATACTTATGTTTTTAAGAGCTTGCAAACTTCCATAGTTAACCTTTAATTTTTTTATATTTATACATTCTACTTCTTCCTTTTTATTAGTATTTTTCAAAGACTCTATAGCGATTTTCTCACTATTTATCAAGCTCCTCATATGCTTAAAACTTCTTGGTGGTTCTTTATAACCTAACCTTTTAGCTAGCTTAAAGTATTCCGGATAAAAGCTTTCGTAATTTTCTACGTAAATCTCTTCCTTTCTACCATTGAATTTAATTGCCCCCGCCTCCATGATTATCATTCTATCTGCAATATCAAACCACTTATCTATCCTTTGTTCAATAACAATAATAGTTGTTCCTAACTCCTCATTTATCTTCTTTATGAGAGCAATAACTTCCTCTGCAGCAGAAGGATCTAACTGTGAAGTTGGTTCATCCAGTATTATACATCCCGGTAAATAGGCTATGGCGGAAGTTATAGCCACTCTCTGCTTTTGTCCTCCAGACAAGCTGCTTATATCTCTTTCAGCTATATCCAAAATATTTGAAAACTGCATAGCTTCCCATACTCTTCTTTCTATAACTTCCTCCTCTATGCCTACACTTTCCAAACCAAAGGCTACTTCTCTATGAACCTTATTCATCATTAATTGTCTTTCAGGATCTTGAAAGACCATGGTTATTTCCTTGGCCCTTTCCCTATAATCCATATCCTTTAAAGGTATATCCTTTATTAGTACCTGGCCACGGATTTTTCCACCATAAAATTGAGGAACGGCGCCGGTAATGGCCTTTGCCAAGGTAGATTTTCCTGAACCAGATCTGCCAACTATAAAGAGAATTTCTCCCTTTTCTATTTGCAAATTAATATTGCTTAGGACTTTTTTATCTTCTCCTGCATACCAGTAATCCAAATTCTTTAGTTCTATGTAAGCCATTCTAACTCTCCTTGTTTCTCCAATTTAAGTAAAAGCTTAAAATTAGAGTTAATATTGCAATACTCATTAATAGAACATAATAGTTTAAAAGCACCTGCCATCGGAAATTGTTGTATATATCAAAGGTATCCAGTTTCTTAAACTTGAGAAATATAAACAATATGAGGATTATAAACATATGAAGGCTTAAAATAATATCCTTCTTGCTTGCCTTCTGCCTTTGATAAACAGATCTTTTACCGCTTAAAAAACCTCTCACATAGGCTGATTCCCCTATATCAAAAGCTTCTTCCATGGATGTCCCTAGCAAATTAGCCAAAATCGGTGTGTAGCTCTTAGCCTTTTCTTTAATAGACTTACTTTCAAAATCTACTCCCCTTAAACTATAAACCTCTCTTAAAGTATTTATCCTTCTCTTCAAGTTAGGAAAAAGCTTAAAGGAAATAGTAAGCAATAAAGTAGATTTAGGCATTATGCTTGAAAAATAAGAAACAGCTCCATCGTTATTTAATAAAAGCTCAATCATAGAAAAAATATATATTATCAACAAAAGCTTTGAAGAAAATATTAGAGCGTAAATTAATGCTTCCAAAGTAAAATTTTTCCCAAATGCAATAAACAAAATTGTACTGCCCTCATCTACAAAGAGAAAATTAATTATTATAGATACAGCAGCAAAGGGTATAAAATAGACCAAACCTTTCTTAATTTTCTCTCTGGAACCAGTCATCATGAAAATAGCCTGACAAAATATAAATATACTTAATAAAATAAGTGGATTATCTGTAGAGAAAACTATAAAGGTCATCAATACTATCAATAAAAGAGCTGTAACCACATGCATATCTTTAAAATTATAAAGCATAATCCCTCCGAGATAAAAAGTCTTAAAAGATCATAAAAATTACTAGCAATGGAAATTTTGAAAATTAACGCAAAAAAACCGTGCGAAGAGCACGGGAAATAAGCCCAAAGGCATTACTTACCCTCCCTCCGAAGGCAGTTTCTAACTCCAAATGCATAAGGTATCCTGGCTTACACTTCATCCTTGAGGTACCCTTCCCTGACAATATGTCAAGTGGTTATGTACCTTTCGTCCATGAATACAGTAGCGGGGGCTGTTGTGGATTCTCACCACATTCCCTTATTGCATTTTGAAATTCAATTGTAATTACTAGTCTATCATTATATATAGATTAATTCAAGAAGATTATTATTTTTTTAAGGCCTCCTCCTTTGCTCCACAGATAAAATTAATATACCTACCTAAGGTAAAGAAAAAATCTGACAACCTATTAATATACTTATAGCTTAAATTGTATATTTCTCTTCCAATATTTTCATTGAACCTAACAAATACTCTTTCCGTTCTTCTTACAACAGCCCTAATAAAATGACAATAAGCCGCTGCCTCTACTCCACCATAATAAATAAAGCTTGTAAGAGGAGGCATACTATCTGTCATCTTATCCATATTCTCCTCTAATAGTTTTATTTTATCTTCCCTAATATAAATCTGTGTAAAATTATAAGATACCTCTACACCTATTTCATAAAGATGGTATTGAATAGTTTTCAAAAGAGAATTAATATAATCTTTTTGCTCTGCAGATATATTATTAATCTTACTTCTTAATACTCCTATGGTAGCATTAATTTCATCAATAGATCCTTGAAGCTCCATAATATCATTACTTTTTAGGAGCTTTTCACCTAATATGTTTGTTGTACGTCCTTCATCACCTTGTTTAGTATATATCTTCATTCCTATTCTCCCTTTTCCTCCTTTATTATGTCAGTAAATCTTTTAACAAGCTGCGCTGTAACTCCCCATATAGTATATTGCTTATAACGATAAAAATACTGATTTAACGTGGTTGATGCAAATTTGTACTCCTTTCCTCCCCTAATCAAATGAAAGGGAAAGTCCTCCTGAAACTGAGGGCCAACTTTCACAGTATAACACTGAGGTTCATTTTCCATCAAATATTGCAAAGGAACATAAAAGATATGGTCTACCTCATCGCTGTTATAGCTATCTGGCTTCTTATTTAACTCTGCTACAAAGCAATGAATTTCACTACCATAAGGGCTTATAAAATAGTCCATTTCCCCTACAATGTTAAAGTCCTCCTCTTTCAAAAGTAATTCTTCCTCTAGTTCTCTTGCTGCTGCCTCTTTATAATTCTCTTCTTTTTCAACCTTTCCACCAGGAAAACAAATATCTCCTGGTTGCCTTCTAAGTTTTAAGGATCTTACTTCAAAAATTAAATTAGTCTTACCTTCTATTTCAATTAAAGGAATAACTACTGCACTTTTTTTATATTCCCTTATAGATTTTCCCTTCCTGTCTTTAAAAATACTGCTTACTTCTCTATTATTCAATATCAATCCACTCCTCCAAAAGAAATACTAAACTTTAGAGCTAAACTTTTTACATTTTATGTAAATTATTCTTCTAATTCTATTAAATTTTTCAATAAAAATATAATCATATCAATTTTATATGGTTGTTCATTCGACATATCAATGCTATACTATAGGTATGCGTTTTCAAAAGTTATACTATATATGAAATAAATAATTATATATTTATTATATATTAATATAAAAATTTATAGCTTATTATATCGTATATTAATATGAATTTATATTAGAGAGGTAGAATAGAATGAAAAAGATCAAATTTTCCTTATTACTTACATTAGCTCTTTCTATTACAACTTCCATTATGCCTGGAACGAAAGCTAAAGCAGCAGGAGAGCCACCTACTATACAGGGACTTGCTGCAGTAACCCTTGATTACGAAACCGGTGAAATAATTTATGCTAAGAACATAGATGATAAAATGTATCCCGCTAGCACAACTAAACTTATGACAGCCATACTTTTTGCAGAAAATAAGCAAAAAACTGACACTATAACCTATACTGAAGATGCTTATAAGCAACCGGCATACTCTTTACGATCAGAAATATACTTTAATCTTAAGGTTGGAGACACAATGTCCGCTGCAGATGTTATGAATGCAATGCTTTTATTCTCCGGTAACGATACCGCTTATATGGTAGCAGACGCTGTAGCTGGAGATGCTACTAGTTTTGTTAAAATGATGAATGATAAAGCTAAAGAATTAGGTATGACCAATACAAACTTTGTAACCGCCAATGGTCTTCATGATCCAAATCATTATTCAACAGCCTACGATTTAGCTATCTTAGGCACCGCTGCTTATAAAAATGAATGGGTTAGAGAATCTATTGGAACTAAAGAAGCAAAGATTACACTCCTATCAACAGGACAACCGGCTTATATCGAAAATAGAAACAAGCTTCTTGGTGTAGATGGTAATCTAGGAGGTAAAACTGGTTATACTAGCCCTGCTGGTAAATGCCTAGTTTCTATTTATGAAAGAGATGGCAGAAAGATAGTAGGTGTTGTTTTAAAAGCTCCTTACGATGAAAAAGACACTGCAGTTTTCAATGATATGAAAAAAATAATTGATTATAGCTATGGTGTTGAAAAATCTGTATTAAAAGAGAAAAACTCTGAACTAGGCACCGCTGAATTGCAATATAAGGTATTTAAATTCTTTGGCCCAACAAAAACTATTAAAGTTCCTTATATCATTAAAGATGATGTAACCTATTATGAAAATGATCTTAATAAAGAAGAAACAAAATTAAATGTTCAGCTTAACGATATAGATCCTTGGAAGCTTTCAACAGACAAATCTATTGGAAAATTATTAATTACTCAAAGGGATTCCCAACCAACAAGAAATGTTGATATTTACCCAACTATTTCTTCAGATGCTTTAATATCAGCTAACAAAGGCTTATATATAGGTGCTGCCGTTGCAGGCATAGCAATATTAGCGGTATTAATATTTATTATAGCTATTATTAAAAAGAGTGCTTCAAAAAGAAGAAGAAGAAATTATTTTTAAAAAAGAAGACAACTAGAAATCACTAAAAGTGATATTCTAGCTGTCTTTTTTATTTTCTTATAGGCCGTACTTTTCTAAAACCTCTTTAATAAACTGACCATTTTCATAGAAAAGTTCACCATCGGCATAGATCTTACCACCATTTCTCATATCACATATCATATCCCAATGTAAAGAAGATTTATTTTTACCTCCTGCCTCTGGGAAAGAATCTCCTATAGCCATATGGAAAGTACCACCAATTTTTTCATCAAATAAAATATTTCGTGTAAACTTCTTAATGCCATAGTTAGTTCCTATAGCAACTTCTCCAAAGTAGCTAGCGCCCTCATCTGTAGCTAGCAGTGATTTTAGAAGTTCCTCACCGCCTTTAGCTTCAGCCTTAACTACCTTTCCCTTCTTAACCTCAAGTCTTATACCCTCTACTGCCTGCCCCATATATATTGATGGGTAGGAGAAAGTTACGTAGCCTTCAACAGAATCTTCAATAGGTGACGTAAAGATTTCTCCATCAGGGAAGTTAACTCTACCATCACAGTTAATCCACTTTCTGCCCTCTATTCTAGCCTTAATATCTGTGCCTTCAGATACAAAGTGAATCTCCTTCTTTGAATTTAAGTACTTAATCCATCTATCCTGCTCTGCGCTTATTCTCTTCCATTCTGCCACAGGATCTTCTGCATCTAATAGTCCTGCACCATATACAAAGTCCTCATAATCGCTTAAACTCATGGACGCTTCCTGAGCCTCAGCATGTGTAGGGAACATTGTTCCACACCAACGTAAAGAGCCATTACCCATTCTTTCTGAATATACCTTTCTCCAGCTAGATGCTCCTTGTAAACTTGCCTTTAATTTCTCAGATGGAATATTAGTTGATGTTCTAGTATTTCTACCTCCCCAAGCAGTTAGCCAAACATCTGCTCTTTCTAAAACATTTTTCTTCATAAAGCTTTCTTCTTTTAATTGCTCTTCGCTAGCATATTTTAGTAATACTTCACCTACATCTTCAGAAGTAAGCTTATATTCCACATGTCCTCCAGCCTTAACCGCTTCTCTAGCCACTGCCTTCATCCATGGTAAAGCTACCTCGTCACATTCAATATAAACAAAATCTCCTGGTTTTACCCTGGCAGAGTAATTTACTAATAAAGCTGCCAGTTTATCTAATCTTGAATCTGACATTATATCCCTCTTTTCTTTTGCAATTTTTTATGTATAGTTTTATTATATATAATACAGTGACTTTTTAAAAGAAAGATATTATAAAAGAAATACTTTTTACAGCCATCATATATAAATTAAAAATAAACTGAGGTGAATTATGTTTCTCAATATCAATTTAGAAAGCAGCCAACCAATTTATAGACAAATTTATTCCCAGATAAAAGAAATGATACAGCAAGGTATGCTACCTGCAAATTCAAAGCTTCCCTCCACAAGAGAAATGGCTAGTCTTTTAAAAGTTAGCAGAAGCTCAGTGATTGCTGCCTATGAACTATTAGAAAGCAGAGGATATATCTTTACCGTAGGTGGAAAGGGTACCTTTGTTAAGTATCATGAAATAAGTAAAAAAGAGACCGTCTATATAAATTGGAGCAAAAATACAAATACTTTTGCTAAAACTGCAGAAAATCTTGATATTATGAAACAGGAGCAAATATATAAAAAAGGAATGATCTCCTTTAAATCTATAGCACCGGATGAAACACTTTTTGATATAGATGAATTAAAGCGTTCCTTTCTAAACTTAGTAGCTTTAGAAGAAGGTAAGATCTTTAATTATGGATACGCCAGAGGTTATAAACCTTTAATAGAAACACTGCTAGAATATATGACTAGCAAAGGAGTAGAAACTGAAGGAAAATCTATACTAATAACCAATGGTTTTACTGAAGCCTTTGATATAATTCTATCTACTATTACAGAAAATGGAGACACTATACTCTGTGAAAACCCAACCCACAACACTGCCATAAAAATAATGAGACTTCACGGCCTTAATTTACTTGGAGTGCCTATGACACTGGATGGCTTAGATTTGGATGCCCTAGAGAAGGCTGTAAACAATAATTACATAAAAGTCTCTTATCTAATTCCTTCCTACCACAACCCTACAGGTATAGTTATGCCCTTTGAAAAAAGAAAAGCAGTCTATGAAATTCTATCAAAGAAACAGATACCTATAATAGAAGATGGTTTTACTGAAGAACTGCAGCACCACGGCGGTCATATAGCTCCTATCTCTGCCATTAGTGGTAAAGGCAATTCTGTTATATACATAGGAAGCTTTTCTAAAATCCTGTCACCGGGCATGCGCCTAGGCTGGATTTTTGCCGATAGCTCTCTTATAGAAACCTTAGAAAGTGTAAAACGTAGTAGAAATATCCACACTTCCTTTGTGGATCAAGGAATACTATATCACTATATGAAAGGTCCAGGTTTCGATAAGTATATAAAACGGGTGAGAAATATATACAGAGAAAGATACGAAAAAACTAGAGAACTTTGTGAAAAGTACATTCCTAATGAATATATTGCCGGCAACGGAGGTTTGTATCTTTTTATTAAACTTAAAGGGATTGACTCTAGAAAATTACTCAATAGATGCATAAAAAAAGGTGTAATCTTTACCCCTGGAGATATTTTTCATACCGATGGCAGCGGACATGATACCTTAAGAATTGGTTTCTCAAGAACTTCTTTGGCGGATATTGAAAAAGGTATAAAAATTATTGGGGAAGAGGCCAAATTAGAGCTTAATGATATATAAAACATCAGGTATCTGACATGAAATTTCAAGTAACAGATTAGCTGCTACAAATTTCATATATCAGATACCTGAGTTTAGAATATATGTTTAAAGGATAATAGCAAAATAATTTTAAACTATCTAAAACAAGCCACCATTCCAACCCCAATTGCCAGGTGAATACTCCTGGAAAGTAACATAGGTATTGTTACCTGGTACAGCAATTTCTTCATTTAATAAATCACATACTTTAGCGGTGAACTTATCTTTAATATCTCTACTTGCACTACCAAGAAGCTTAACTTCTACAATAGCTCCCCTATACATCTTGTCTCCTCTAAAGTATAAGCTTTCACTATCTCTAAAGCTTACATAGAGCCATTGTTCAGATTTTCCAGGAAATATTTCTATAAGCTTTCCAAAGCTTTCTTTTAATCTTTTCTTTTCATCTTCAGTAAGTTTTTTTGAAGTAACACAATTAATATAAGGCAATTATATCACCCCTTAACTTATTTTTTCTATGTTTTTACCTTCTATTATATCCACTAACTGCCATAATTTATCTATAACATAATCTGGATTTTCTTTCAACAAGTCTTCCATAGAAAAACAAGAATAGGTTACAATACAAGTCTTACTTCCTGCATTCTTACCACATTTTACATCGTAAATGCTATCTCCAACCATTAAAGCTTCCTCTGGAGCAACCCCTAACCTTTCACAAGCTAGTAGTGCGGGCTCTCCATCAGGCTTATGTTTGTCTGTATCTTCAGGAGTAATAATTACATCCATTATATCATAAATCTTTATTAATTTTAAGCTTCTTTCTGTCATAACTTTCCTTTTAGAAGTTACTACCGCTAGTTTTATTCCTCTTTCTTTTAGAGCCTGTAGGGTTTCTATAGTCCCTTCATATTGCTCTGCTAATAGATCGTGATTCTCAGAATTGAATTGGTGAAAAGCATCTGCAAGTTTATCCACATTATCCGGATCCACACTAGATAAACTCTTTCTTAGCGGTTCTCCAAAAAATCTTACTATCTTATCATCTTCCATTTCCATATTCAATTGAGTTCTAAAGGTATATTTGAAAGATTCCAATATTAACTTATTAGTATTTATTAATGTCCCATCTAAATCAAATAAAACTGCTTTTATCATATTAATCCATCCTTCCCATAAAGTTTAGTATTTCCTCTACAAATCTGGAAGGCTTCACTTTTTCCTCATTTTTGCTTTCCATCACAATAAGATGAAGCCTTTGCTTCGCCCTAGTTAGAGCTACATACATTAACCTTCTCTCTTCCTCTAATTCTTCAATCTCTCCTTGCTCATAGCTTTCTATACTAGAGCGAGTAGGCATTATATTTTCAATTAAGTCTATCAAAAATACATTTTCAAATTCTAGCCCCTTGGAAGAATGCATAGTAGAAAGAGTTAAATAGCTCTTGCCCTTCTTTAGTTTAGATTCTTCCAATACTTTCTCTAGCTCTTCTAATCTTACCAAAAAAGCTGCAAAACTACTACATCTAACTGCTAAAGATTTTAGGTTTGATAATATTACTTTTAAGCTTTCATAACTGTAACCAATATTAGCACAATTATCCTTCAAATATTTTGTGTAACCTAAATCTTTTTCTACATAGTCAATAAAATCTACCGGTGATTTTAACTTTAAAAAAGCAAAAATTTTTCTTAGCCTTGCCATAGCACCTCTTTGATTACTGGATAAGTCCACCAAAGATTCTGCTAGGTCAAAAAGATCCTTGTCTCCTTTATCTTTACTACTTAAAAGCTGAAAGGTTTCTTTAGATATAAAGCTATTTATTCTATAATAAATTCTACTAAAAGCCTCTATATCCCTATTATCTAAGGTAAACATTATAAAACTACGAATATCCTGTAGAATAAAATGTTTAAAGAAAAATTTGTTATAGTCTCTTATATAAAAAGATACTCCTCTTCTGCTTAGTTCGTCTGCTAATTTTATTGCTGACATATTATTTCTATAAAGGATAGCACTTTCCTTGTTAGTGGCAGAGGCAAGCTCCTTAATAATATAATCCACCTCTTGAAGCTCATCTTTCACCTTTACTAGATTAACCCTCGGCCCAGAAGGATTGGCGGTTTTCATTTCCTTATTAAATCTTACACTATTGCTCTTAATAAATCTGTTTGCCAAAGCTACAATTTCAGGGGTAGACCTAAAATTTTGATCAATAAAGTACTTTTTAGTATCTTTATACATAGAGTCAAACTCCAGCAAAAACTTTGGATAAGCTCCTCTAAAACTATAAATACTTTGATCATCGTCTGCCACAATAAATACATTGTTCTTTGGGTTTGCAATAAGTTCTATAAGTTTATGCTGTATTTTAGAAGTATCTTGTCCTTCATCAATTTGAATATATTCATAGATACTTCGATATCTTTGCAACAACTCCTCATCCTCTTGTAATATATCATAGGCCAAGGTAAGCATATCATCATAATCTATATAGTTATTGCTTTTCTTAATTTTTTCATAGTCATTATATATTTCTGTGAAATATTTTATATCCACAGAATGACTAAATTCTTCAAGTTCATCTTCCTTAAGCATCATGTTTTTAACATAACCTATAGAATTAATCAAGTCCTCTAAGGCGTCATCATCTATATTTTCTCCATTGTACTCCCTAAAAAGCTCTCTAAGAATATCTCTCTTACTTCCACCTTCCTCAATTATCTTATAGCTTATTTTATTCATTATAGAATATTTTCGAATTAGCTCATAACAAAAGGAATGTATAGTGGAAAAGTTAGCTCCTATAGAAGTAATTTTACTAAAAAAGTTATAGTATCTGTTTCGCATATCTAGCGCAGAGGCTCTACTAAAGGTTATAGATAAGATAGATGCGGGATTAACCTTATGATTTATGATTAAATTAGCGGTTCTGGCTAGCAAAACTGTGGTCTTACCTGCGCCAGGCACTGCTAATACAATGGCTGGTCCATCCTTATGTAGTACCGCAGCCTTTTGCTTTTCTGTAAGCCTAATACCACAATTATAGCTTAATATATCTAAAAATCTATTTTCCTGAGCCTTATAATCTACCGTTTTATGATTATCTTTATGGCTTTTAGCAGGAGCTATAGTCTTGTTAACATTCTTTTTTGAATACTCTAGCGCCATCTGCTCAAGCAATTGCAGAGCCGCTCTCTGGCAGTATTCTGCACTATCATTTTCAGCAACATTTTTTATAAGAGAATAATATTTTTTTGGTACTGTAAGCTTTGTTAAAGCCTTTAAGGTATACTGTCTAACCTGTCCATGACTATCGCTCAAATTTTCTATTAAAAAAGGTATAGCCTTATTACAACTTTCCTTATATCTTAGGGCTAGTTTACCAATGGCTGAGGCAGCAAGTCTTTTATCATTGGCTTTTCCTTTAGTAAGGTACATTATCAAGTATTTAATTGCTTCCTCTCTACCGCTTTCCCCTAACTCATAAGGGGACATATCCATCAGCTTTTTCATGCTAACTCCTTTTGATTAAGTTTATTTATAATATTCAAGTTAAGTTTTAGATCTATTCTTATACTTCATGTCTACCATTATAAATTTTACTCCTAGGTTAGTCAAACACATATATTGGCTACCTTGCTGTTATACTTACCACTTATAAATAATTTAATCATTTCTTATAAAAAATAAATTGAACATGGTTAATTAAAGTAATTGCCATTCTAAAAAAAATCATATATACTAAAATTGTATAACAAAATTGTACTACAATTTTGTTATACAATTTTGTATCTTTTATGTATTTATTCCATTCTTTCGAATTTCTAGCGTAAAGGAGATTTATGTATGCAAAAATTAAAAGAATTTTTATTAATTAATATTGGTATCTTATTAGTGGCTTTACCAATTTACTACATTTCTGTCCCCCATGGTTTAGTTACCGGTGGTGTAAGCGGCTTGTCAATAGTAATAAACTCTCTTTTTCCATCTATATCCGTTGGAACCTTAATGATTGTTTTAAATATTATACTTTTCATCATCGGTTTCATATTTATTGGATTCAATTTTGGCGCAAAGACTATATACTCTAGCTTGGCCCTATCAGGAATAATATGGGTTTTAGAAAGAATCCATCCCCTTTCTGGACCATTAACAGATGATATACTAATAGAACTTATAATGGCTGCTATATTATACGCTTTTGGACTAGCCATTGTATTTATGCAAGACGCTTCCACTGGCGGTACCGATATAATCGCCAAAATTCTAATCAAATATTTCGATATAGATATGGGCAAATCCATGCTATATGCTGATCTATTAATAGTTCTATTCTCCTTTTTTACCTTTGGTATAAAAATGGCTATGTATGGCATTCTAGGAATCATATTAAACAGCTTTTTGATAGATTATGTAATGCAAAGCTTTCAAGACACTAAAGAAATAGTTATTATAAGCTCCAAAAGTAAAGACATCACTAACTATATAGTAAACACCTTAGATCGTGGCGCTACTATCTACACCGCCAAAGGAGCCTTTACTAACAATGAAAAGGAAGTAATTCGAACTGTATTGAATAGAAAAGAATATGTTAAATTAAAAAAGTATATACAACTATTGGACAAGAATGCTTTTATAACAGTAAATACTGTACACGCTACCTTTGGGGAAGGCTTTATTAGATTATAATCTCATGCTACTCTTTATTTTTATTCACATTTATTGTATAATTATTTGTAATCTGCCACTTTATCATGCTAAATTAAGCAGGAGGTTAACTTATGGATGAACAAACACGTCCTTCTATGGAGCAGCTTGTATATAACAAGCTTAAAGATTCTATACTTCACCGACAATTAGCTCCAGGGACACAGTTAGTAGAAAGTACTATATCAGAACGGCTACAAGTTAGCCGAACTCCTATAAGAAACGCTATAAAAAAACTTGCCTCCGAAGGTCTAATTAATATAATTGCTAATAGAGGGGCTTTCGTAATTCAGCCTTCCTTAGATGAAATTACCCAGGCCTATGAAGCAAGAATAGAGCTAGAATGTGTTGCTGCTAAATTAAGCATAGAAAGAATCAGAAAAGAGGATATATCCACTCTAAGACTACTGGTGGATGATGAACGTAAAGCCTTTAAAGAAAAGGACATGGATAAATTTATTAGAGCAAACGAAAACTTTCACATGACTTTAGTTAAAAAGTCTAATAATAAATTTCTAATAGAATTTATGCAAAAGTTAGTTAATCAAATAAATGTATATCTCAAGCTTTTCGATACCTTTTACAAGGTTAACTTTGAAGAACACGATAGCATAAAGGAACATTTACACATAATAGATCTAATAGAAAAGAAGGACTACGAACAATTGGACAAGTCCCTTCGACAGCATATAAGTCATAGCTTCGAAGATTTAGAAATCAATACAAACTCTTATAAAAAGCTAAAGGATATATTTTAGCAATATACCCCTTTAGCTTTTATTTTTTAAATTCTCCATATTTACTTGCAGCTTTCCAGGTTTTCTTATATAAAGAACTTTCTCTATTGTTAGGTTCTAATTTTCTCATTTCTTCTCTTACTAGAGCCCTAGCTATAGTTTTATACTTTCTTATGTCCTCAGGATAAACCTCTTTTCCCAACATATTTTTAGTTATTAATTCACTAGTCTTTTTATTAACAGCTCTATCAAATCTATTCACAAAACCATCTCCAATATATATTTTTTAACTAAAAATATTATTGGCTATATTGTTATAAATTATCCCTTTACTACTAATAAAGCTTAGGTGAAATTATTTTTCTATATTACTATAAAGTTTATCCAACACATCCTGAATAATCCAGTCTGGTGTAGATGCTCCAGCGGTAACCCCTACTTTTTTAACCTTTTCATCCTCCATTATCCACTGTGGAATTTCATTGCTATTATCAATAAAATATGTATTCTCACAATTCTTTTTACAAATTTCATAGAGTTTAGTAGTGTTGGAACTAGTTTTACTTCCTACTACCAACATAACATCTACTTTTTTTGAAGTTTCCTCTGCACTTGTTTGTCTTTCCTTAGTGGCACTGCATATAGTGTTAAAAGTAACAACCTCTTTGCATTGCTTAGTAATCGCTTCCTTTACTTTTTCCAGATTAGAAAGCTTCTCTGTAGTTTGCGCAACAATGCAAACCTTATCTGCAAGTTTTTCTACTTCACTACCGTCCCTTGTAATAACTGCTGTATTATCGCACCATCCATTACTACCTATAACCTCCGGATGCTTTTCATCTCCTACTATAACAATCTGATAGCCTAAGTCATAATATTTCTTTACATTCTTATGAATGGCTGTAACAAAAGGACAAGTAGCATCTATCACTTGGGCCCCGGTGTCTTGTATCTTCTTCATAAGCTGTGGAGCTACTCCATGGGATCGAATCACAATTGTATCTCCATTACCAACTTTTTGCAAATCATCCTCATTAACTACATATATTCCTTCTTCACTAAGCTTATCAATAACATTTTTATTGTGAACCAAAGGACCAAAGGTATAGATATTTTCCTTAGAGTCTTTTTTTGCATCCATGGATGTATCCACCGCTCTTTTTACTCCAAAACAAAAGCCTGCATTTTCGGCCAGTATAACTTCTTTAAACATAGAGCTTTTCACCACCTATAAATACTAACATATACCTCTTAATTATATACATTAAAGTGTAAAACACGCAACTGCCTTAACTACCACATGTCAAGTAGACTATCAATTTAATAAATATTACACATAACTATACTTTAATTTTCTTGCTATAAAAAATACCTCCAAGTAGATAATCTAATTTTAATTAGACTGTCTACTTTGGAAGTATCATATCATTATAATCTGATTTTTGATATCTATCATTAGTGTTTTGAATAAAACTCCAATACCTTTGTAAACTTTACTTCTATAGGAACCTCTTCAGCCTTTGGCATTCTTGTAAGAGTACCAGTAAAAGAGTTAATATCCTTTTCCATATAGTCTACACTAATTAGAGAATTGGTGAAATTATCAGCATAAGCTGTTATCTTTCTTGACTTTTCTCTCAAAGAGATTACATCGCCTACATTAACCTTATAGGAAGGTATATCAACCTTACTACCATTTACAAGAATATGACCGTGATTAACCATCTGTCTTGCTTCTCTTAAGGTTGAACCAAAGCCTAGTCTATATACTACGTTGTCTAATCTTCTTTCAAGGCTTTGAACTAATAAATCCTCAGACTTCCCCTTTGCCTTTAGGGCCTGATGAACACATTTGCTAAATTGCTTTTCCAAAACTCCATAATAAGCCTTTAACTTCTGCTTTTCTAAAAGTTGCTCTCCGTATTCAGAAAGTTTATGATGTTCTTTTACCCCTCTCTTAAGAGCCTTAGGGTGATTAAATACATTTACTCCAAGATGTCTTGCTAATTTGAATCTTGGTCCCATATACCTTGCCATATTATTCCTCCTAATATTTGAGCCTTTTTATGCTCCTTTATCTTGCGGTAATAATTTGGCGCCAGTCAGCCGTAAGGTTATGGTAACACAAAAATTCAAATTTGTAAATGATAATATTTATCAACTAAAAAACATTCTACTTTATCTTATCTATTAATTCATCAATAGACATATTATCTAAATCAAATTGGGATATATCCTTTTCCTTTTCTACTGCAGACTTTATAGCCACAGCCTTTTTGGTATCTCCTAAAACAATGGCTCCAACTATTTTATTATCCTTAATAAATAGTCTCTTATAATTAATATCATCTTCCTTATCCTCTATCATTGAATTAGTACAGTTATTTTCATCCACATTACCAATGGAAAATAAAGATATGTTAAAGGCATTTAGCATTGTTGAAGGAGTTACTCCAGTATATTTAGTTTCCTTTCCTGCAATATTATAACCGGCTACAGTTCCCTGCTCTACAGCTACTGTCCAAATACCTCCTAATCTGCCATTAAACTCCGCCACATCTCCAGCAGCATAGATACCCTTCTCACTAGTTTCCATATATTCATTAACCACTGCACCCATGTTAGTTTTTATGGAACTATTCTTAAAGAAATCGATATTAGCTCTCACTCCTACAGAATAAATTACAGTATCGCAAGGGAAATATTCTCCAGAATCTAAAGTAAAACCTTCGACCTTATCGTTACCTTCAATACTTTTTACTTGCTTGTTAATAAGTAGCTTAATACCTAACTTCTCAATGGCCTTTTGTAAAATACTAGATGCTCTTTCATCTAACTGTCTAGGCATAATCCTTGGCATTGCTTCTGCTATAATTACTTCTTTACCATTTTGATGCAATATCCATGCAGTTTCTAACCCTTGAATTCCTCCACCTATATTTAATATAGTTTTCTTTTCCTTAATATAAGCGTTTAGCTTTTCTACATCATCCAATTTACGTATAGTATACACTCCCGTTTTATCTATCCCCTTAATAGGTGGCTTAAAGTTGTGAGATCCACTAGCTAAAAGCAGCTTATCAAAATTAAACTTACTTCCGTCTTCTAAAGTTATTTCCTTCTTATCAGTATCTATTGAACTTACTGCCTTCCCCATATGAATATTAACATTATTTTCAACATACCAGTCTATCTTTCTTAGTAAAATCTTATCCTCTACAGTATTATCAAACAAACCCTTGGTTAATCTCAACCTATAATAGGGATAAAATCTTTCACTACCGAATAGATATATTTCTGCTTTTTCATTAATTTCTCTTATGGACTTGATAGCACTAACTGCGGCAACTCCGCCTCCCACAATTATTATTCTCTCAGCCATTTTTACACACCACCATTCAATATATTAACTTTTGCCTTCTAAAAGGTACACTTATATTATAGGATAATGACTTTTAATTGTTAAGCCTGTAACCATAATATAATTTTATCCAAGTCAAGAAGCCAATGATACCTTTTTCTGTGAAAGTACCGGCAGCTTTTCTTCCTCCTTATAAGGCTTAACCAAAAGGTATACCGAAAGTAGGGCAGAAAGTAAATCAGAAAGAGGATAAGCCATCCAGGCTCCTAGGGTTCCGAAAGCTTGAACAAGAGTTATAATTAAAGGTATAAAAACTACTATATCCTTAAATATTGATAGTAAAAATCCTCTTCTAGCCTGACCTATAGCTTGATAGTAATATATCAAAACATAATATACTCCTGTTAACGGTACCAAAGATATACAAATTCTAAAGGCTTGAACCGCATTACCTAATATTTCTTCATCCTTTAAAAAGAAACCTAAAATGTTCCTTGTAAATATACCCATAAGCATAGCCAATACTACTGAACTTATTATAACCATCTTTATAGTGGTATAAACTGTTTCTTTAACTTTATCTAATTTTCCTGCACCGTAATTATAGGCTGCAATAGGTTGCATAGCAGAGCTTATTCCAATAATTATTATAAACATAAACATAGAAACTTTTGTTACTGATCCAATAATAGTAATAGCATTATCTCCACCGGAAGAATAAAGAAGATTATTTAATATAACCGTCCCTATTGCATCGGAAATTTCAACGATAAAGGTTGAAAAACCTATGGCTAAAATACTCTTAATTATATTTTGATTATAGCCATGAACTATTGATATAAGGCATAGCTTAATATTGTAATACCTAATCACTTCTCTAAAGTGATAGAAAGCAAAGGCAGAAACTGTAACTTGAGATAGTACCGTTGAAATAGCGGCACCCTTAATACCTATTTGTAATTTAACTACTAATATATAATCCAATATAATATTAACCAAAACACCAAGGGCATTGGCATAAAGATTTATTTTTGTATTGCCAAAGGATGTCATAACATAACAGATTACCATACCTAAACATTGAAAAATACCAGACAATAAAACTATTGAGCTATAGTCTTCCGTTAGAGAGTAGGTAAGATCACTTGCCCCTAATTTATATAAGATAGGACTTCTAAAAATAAATATAATGAAGGGTACTATTATCATCGAAATAATAGAAATGATAAAAGAATTCACTATAGTTTTATTAATTTCAGAAGAATTTTTTTCCCCTAAATTTCTTGAAATATTCGTTGAAGTACCAATAGCTATTAAAAGCCCAATAGCAGACAAGAGTTTTTGAATGGGAAAGGCTATGGTAAGAGCTGCTATTGCATTTGCCCCTATATATCTTCCAACAAAGACCGTATCCACCATACCATAAATCTCTACCACCAACAGGGAAATAACCGCCGGCACTGCAAATCTTAAAAGTAGCCTACTTGTATTTTCTTTTGAAAAAATGTTGCTACTGTTGCCCATATTCTTCACCTCCTACTAGACAAATATGGGTAGTCTTAAATCCCTTAAAAACAAAGATTATTATACTTTTATTATATAAATCAGCGGTTATTATTTCATTGACTATTAAGCTCAATAAAAGGTATACTTGTGCTCATTAGCCTTATAAGCAAAAAAAGAAAAAGTACAAAATGTACCTATTTCATTGGTGCTTTTGTACCTTTTCTATTAAAATCAATATAGCGCCATAGCCTTCTATCTCCGCTTGTATATTTACAACGGCGCTTTTTTTGAAATATTTAAATTCAATTTCAGGAAAAGATGCCTTGTGTAAAATCTCCTTTTCCTCTTTACTCAATCTATTAGGTTTACCCATTTGTAGCCAATAATTAAAGGAAGAACCCTCATTTTCATTTATTTCATAACTTGTAACCTTAATATCAGACTGTATATTAGTTATATTTAAGGATAGCTTCTTTGATGGAACACTCTTTAAAGCTCTTAAATTTGAATACTCCTTTAAAGGTATTAAGCTATCTAAATTATCATAAAAGTTGTAAAGGAGAATTTGAAATCCATAATCACTTTTTGTAACAATATACCCATTATCTTGAGCCACCAAACGATCCCCCAGCTTATTTAGCAAATAATAAGCGTAATAAGAGGGCTTCTTTATTCCCATATCATTAACTAGGCCTGGATACCCAAAAAACACTTCATTAGTTATATTTACTTGCTTATCTAAAACATCAAAGGCCTTCAAAAACTGCAAGGAATTATTATTAAATATAAGGTTATGAATAATATAAGGAATCATGTATGCAGTATCATATATAGGGTTAGTTTCTGCTATGTCGTTATAACTTCCTATATTGATTGTATCAGTATCATAATAACTTTCTATTAATTCATTAATTCTTTTTCTTAGATTTTCAGAAACGGAGTTGCTATATTCAAACCTAAAGTTCCAAAAATCCACTGACTCTAGCTCACTAAAATAGCTTAAAAAGGATTGAAAGGCTTCAAGGAAATTATCATCAGAAAAGCCAGTAGAATCAATTACTATGAGGGGCTTAATATCAAGATCATATAAAAACTCTAACACTTCCTTATTTCTATTCCAATTAAAGAAAGTAGAACCTGGGAAAATAGCCATATCGGTACTAAATACCTTTAGTATTCTTCCATACTGAAAGCCGATCTCCCCTTGTAATTCTTCTAAGGCATCTTTATTGTCTTCAATTAAAAGATCAAAGGCTTCTCCAATGGTAATTACATTTTTAAACTCTTTATTAAAACTACCAATATCATTGTCTACATCTATATTTATCTTAATTAACCTATCTTCGTAGTTAAACCTATCATAACTTTGCAAGTAACTCAATAGATAATTAATACTTTCCTTTAATTCTAAGTTTTTTACCTTTTTTACCTTTTCAAGCTCTTCATCCTCTACCATATACCGCTTTCTAAACTGCAGAGGTGTGCAATTATAAAAACGCTTGAAATTTTTATTATAGTACCTTATATGAGAAAAACCTACTTCCTCTGAAATTTCCGATATGGTTTTATCGCTATCTAAAAGAAGCTTTATAGACTCCTCCACCCTAGTCAAGTTCAGCAATTCCGTAAAGCTATAGCCTGTAGCATATTTGATTTCATGGGATAAATACCGCGGACTTAAAAACTCTTTTTCCGCAATATCCTTTAAAGTTATATTATGATTGTAATTATTAGTAATGTATTTAGATATGCTATGATATCTTCTAAATAGATTTATATCCTCCTTTAGCTCCTCCTTTTCATAAACAAGATAATTAAAATTGTTTATAAGGTGATAAAGGAGCTCTACTAAAATATCCCTTATGTTCTCATCATAATCCTCTTGCCTTTGAACCTTTTCGCACAAAATAGCTGCAAGCAAGGCTCTTAACTCTTCGTATTCCTCTTTAGCTTGAGCATTCTCAGTAGAAGAGTCAGTATAAAAATACATATTCTCTATATCAGAATAGTATCTTTCAAAAAAATATGGATCAATATAAAAGATTAATACCTTATTCTCTTCCCCATTACTTTTCAAATGATGAACCTCATCCATATTGATAATTTCAATCTCTCCAGCAGAAACTTCGTACTTAATTGAATTTATATAAACCTGAAGTTTCCCTTCTAATACATAAATAATCTCTATAGCATTATGCCAATGAATAGGATAATCCTCCACACTAACAAAGGAAATGTCAACGGGAACCCCTACATCGTAATTTATATACTCTCTTCTCAAAGCAATCCCTCCTTTCTTATTAAAACCATTTGCTTATTTTTTTATGGCTGCTGATTATTCTTAGATATATTATATCATTTATAGAAATTATATTATCTATAGATACTTCTATCTTATTAACTGAATCTGTTTTATAACCAAAAAATAATTATATACCGAAGCATAAAAAAGTTTTCAAAAATAGACATGGAGTGGGATAAAAAAACCCACTCCAATTATTATACCGCAACACTAATTGTGTAGCTAATAGTACGCTGGCAGCTACAGTTACAAAACTTCAATTATAAAAAAAGTAATAATGATTAATATCCTGCTAAGCGTTCCTTAGATTTGCAATTATCGTCACATATCTTCCAAAGCTTATCCATACCTTTTGCTTCAAATTCCTTATTAATTCTAGTCTTAACTGGGCAAAAATCATTACAACAAACATCGCTTTTTCTATTTTTATCTTTTACTAACTCTCTTAATGATTTTTCCCTTACATTTCCAACTCTGTTTTCAGGAGTAAAAGCTGACGTATAGCATTCTCTAATCTCACCAGTAACATCTATACATGGTCCATAATGCCATGCCATACATCTAGGAGTATCAACCATAAGTGTCTCTCTTTTAGCTGTAAAATTAAATATTTTTTTCCTTATTTCTTTATACTCTTTTACTTCAAACATATTTTCAATATTATTCAATGCATTTCCAACAAGTGATGGTAATTTACAAATATACTGTGCATTAACACTATCTGCAAATTCTTTTAAATTACTTAACTCATCTATATTATTTTTCATTATAACTGAGCTAAATGCAAAACGTGTTACTCTCTCATCATGATCACCAACATTTTTTCCAAATCCAGTTTTAACAATTCTTTATATTGCAGTTCTGTATTTTTTATATGCCCCTTTCACTCCTACAACATATTCATACTTTTGCTCATCTAAACTTTCAAGTTTTATAATTAAACTTACATCATTATCATATAAAGATTTTAGCAATGATTCCCCATCCATTTTATGTATTTTTTTACACAAATCATCGTCTCCAAAGATAACTGCATTTGAAACCACTACCATAACCATATTATTATTTTTAGCGTGTTTTGCCATTTCCACTAGATTTTTATCCATAGTCGGTTCTCCATCTCCGCATAAAACTACAGTCTTAGCACCAAGTTCTTTTGCATCTGAAATTATTTTCTTTTGCTCATCTAAGCTTAGTTCATTTTGCAATGGCTTCTTATCTATTCCTGCATAACAATATATACAACGCAAATTACACATATTAGAACAACTAATACTAACGCCTAAAATTTTAGGCTCGTCTACTTTCGTATTATAATTTTCCCAAAATTTAACTAATCCCTCCTTTTTGAAATCATCTAAACCTCTCAATCTCAATACACCCATAATTTACCTCCTAAATTATTAATAATATATTCATAATCAATTAGAAAACTATGCTTCTAATTAATTATTTCTAGATCCATGGATTTACTCAAAGATAAAATAGGCAAACTTACCAATATAATAGATAAACCTGAAATTAAAAAAATATACTTTAATACAAAATCCCCAATATACCCAAATACAACATAAGATACTGGCATAATAAATGTTGCAATCATAAAAATAGTTGAAAAAACTCTTCCTAAGTATTTTTCATCTGCAACTATTTGCACATAAGAAAAGAAAAGTGTATTAAATGCACTAAGAAATAATCCAAATAAAAAGATGGATACTAATATTAAATATCTATTAGCGAATATTGATATCATACTTAAGGCTAAACCAGAAAAAGCAAGGGCATAAAATAATTTTTCAAGATTAGGCTTAATTGATGACCAAAAGGTAAATAAAATTGTTATAACTATACCTCCAGCCGCTTCTGCCATTAATATATATGAATAAAAATCACCATCTAGTTTTAAGTCATTATTAATAAATAAAGGTAATAAAATATTATATGATGCTATAAAAATATTTACTATACTGGAAACTGCTATAACTTTAAATATAATTTTTTGCTTGCTTAAATAACTAAAACCTTCTTTTATATTTTTGAAAACCCCTTCACTTTTCATATCTTTTGAATCATCCTCAAAATAATCAATAAATATTTCAGAAATTGCAGATATAATATAAGTAATTCCATTAAAAATAAACATACCTGGAATTCCAATTATGCTAATACCTACTAAAACCGATGCTAATGCTGGACCAATAAACTTTGTAAGTTCTGCTAAGTTGTTACTAATAGAATTAACCTGAACCATATACTCTTTTTTTGCAATCTTAGGTAATATTGATTTTACTGCTGGCTTGAAAAGAGATGCGCAAGATCCCATAAGAAAATTAATTAATATTAATAAATAAACATTTATATAATTATTAAAAGCCATAATCCCTATTAATATTGATAAAATCCCACTTATAAAATCAGTTATAATCATAATATACTTCTTATTATATCTATCAGACAACGCTCCACTTAAGGGACTGATTAATGCAACTGCAAAGGTTGACGCTCCTAATACAAAACCAACATATCTAGCAGAGCTTGTTTCACTAATTAACCACCACGTCATTACTATATCGAATATAACATTTCCAATTCTAGAAACAAAATTACCACATACAAATAATGCAATATTCTTATTCCACCATAATTTTAGATTTTTCATAATTTAACTCCCCTAAAATTTTA
>NZ_FMJL01000083.1 GCF_900095445.1 Clostridium sp. N3C | reverse complement strand
CCTGCGAGGAAACTTAAGTACCTTGCACATTTGTTTAACAGTATAATTATCAAGATTAGCTTGAATAAAGGACACGTACTCAGCTATTGATTTTTGGCAAATATGGCAAAAGCCAACTTGTTGGCTATAAGCTTATTTTTAATATTTCATTTTCTATCTCTAGTTCCTTCATTTTCTTTTGAAGAGCCTTATACTCTTTCATAGAAATAGTTTCTGTCTCTGAAACCTGTATTGGGGAAAGAAGCTTTACCCAGGTAGAGATTGTGCCCTTTGGAACGCCATATTCGTTAGATAATTCTGTTATACCTTTTCCAGCCTTAATACGCAGGTCTACAATCTGCTGCTTGAATTCTGGTGTATAGGATTTTTGTTTTTTTGCCATGATTGAACACTCCTTTGTTATATTATAGAATGTTCAACTTTCCGTGTCCATAGTTATATACTAACAACAATGGCCACGTGATGAAGAAGAAGTCCGTAAAATAACCCCTCAGGAATTCCGCTGGCTTCTGGAAGGCTTATCTATAAATCAACCTAAAGCAGTCAAGAAAGTAAGTGTAAAATCAGTCATATAAAATGTCTAAATTCATTGAAAACACTAGCTTTGTGCTTGTTTTTATGATATAATTACTTTATAAAAACACAAAGGAAATATACGAATGAAACCAGTGGATCAAGTAACCGAACTTAAGCTTAGAATAGCAGAATTAGAGCTAGAAAACAAAAACCTTCATGAGACGGTTACCTTTTTGACCCGTAAATTATTCGGTAAAAGTTCAGAGACATCTAAGTCCTTAAATATCGAGGGACAGATGTCTCTTTTTGATGAAGCTGAAGTAGAAGCAGTTTCTGATGCACCTGAGCCAACTATAGAAGAAGTTACAACTGCACTTAAAAAGAAATATAAAGGTCAGCGTAAAGATAAGCTAGATAAACTACCACATGATAAGATGGTTTTTAAACTTTCTTCTGAAGACCTCTCATGTCTACAGTGTAATTCTGAACTTGTAAGAATTGGGGAAGAATTCGTAAGAACTGAAGTAGAATATATACCTGCAACACTTCGTGTAATTGATTATTACCGTGAAACATACGAATGTCGTAAGTGTAAAAATACAGATGAGCCTTACATAGAGAAGACTCCACTACCTTCACCAGTAATTCCACATTCCTTTGCATCACCTTCATCAGTAGCGCACGTTATGTACCAGAAATTTGTTAATGCTATGCCGCTTTATAGACAAGAGAAAGATTGGTCAAATCTGGGTTTAAACTTATCTAGACAGACCATGTCGAACTGGCTCCTTATAGCTTCAAGAGATTGGCTGATGCCTATGGTTAATCTCCTTCATAAGAAGATGCTTGAGGAAAAATATCTTCATGCTGATGAAACTAAAGTTCAAGTTCTGAATGAAAATGATAGGAAAAACACTACCGATTCATTCATGTGGGTGTATGGAACTTATAAAGACTCTAAGTTTCCAATGCGAATATTTGAATATCAACCTACAAGGAATGGTTACTATGCCAAAGATTTCCTCAAAGGCTTTAGCGGTTACCTTATAACAGATGCCTACAAGGGATATGAAAAGGTTGAAAACATAATTCGTTGCTACTGTTGGTCACATCTGCGACGGTACTTTGTTGATGCCTTGCCTTCAGACATAAAGAAACAAGAAGCAACCCTTCCAACTCAAGCAATCCAATACTGTAAAGAACTCTTTAAGATAGAAAGCGAGTTAGAATCCTTAACTCCTAAGGAGAGAAAAAAACAGCGTCAGGAACGGTCGAAACCGATTCTAGAGGCTTTTTGGTCATGGGTTAATGCGAATAGAGATAACTGTTTACCAAAGTCTAAACTCTATAAAGCCTTTAATTATGCTATAAATCAAAAAGAAGGTTTAATGCAATTCCTTGAGGACGGAAATATATCAATAACTAATAATCTAGCAGAGAACTCCATTCGACCATTTACTCTCGGAAGAAAAAACTGGCTGTTCTCCGGAAGTCCAGAAGGGGCCAAAGCCAGTGCTGCTGTTTATAGTATTATTGAAACGGCTAAGGCTAATGATATAAATCCTTATAATTATCTACTATATATTTTTAAATATATGCCTGGAGTTAGATTTGATGAGGAGCCAGAATGGTTGGAAGACTTCCTACCATGGCATCCAGATGTGCAGGCATTCTGTAAAAATAAAGCCAGTAAGTAATTTGAATTAATTATAGATTACTTTGCTGGCTTTTGCTATGCACTGTTTTAATTGACGCTTACAAAGTAAAGATGATATAATTGAGTTCACAATGATCAACCTTTCTTTTGGAATTTTTGTTGTTTGGCGACTCAATTATACCAAAAAAAGGGGGGTCAAAGTTTTTTATTGCAAAAAACTTTGAAAACCCTGATAACACAGAGTTTAAATCTATAATTTATATAAATAGGTTTACACTAACAAAATCTTTAGGGGGATATAAATATGTATAAAGTTGATAGCGAAGAGAAAACAAGGGAAATATTTAATGTATTAGAAACTTGTTTAGAAGGTTTCAACAGTATTGGAATAAGAAAGTGGGGAAATCCATCTGGTTCACAACAGGGATTAGATGTTTATGAGATCGAGCATAAAGATAATACTATCTGGGTTTCTACAGTAGAATGGGTTAATGCATCAACAGGTGAGGTCAATAGATGTGGAATCATAACTACATTACCAGAGTATAGCAATAATACATTAGGACAGATTCTTGAGGTAAATATGCCATATTACTTCTCCAAGTCGTTTAATACAAGAGTATATGGGGATAACAATATATTTGAGATAAGAAATTATGGTAAATTTACCATAGGAAGAAGAGGATTGAAAAGGAAGTACTTTTTTGATTATCTAAGAGAGCACGGATATGATGATGAGATTTTTATTGATGAAGAAGGAAAAGAGTATATATGCATTATTAAATTACAAGACAACAGCATTAACTCTGATTATTTTGGAGAAAGGCTAATTAAATGGACTATGATTTTAAAAGAATTTAAAGACTATTACAGAAATTTGTATAGTAACGAAAGGAGATAGAGGTATGGGATATGAATTGGTAACCATAGAAAATGTTAATAGAATTAAGGAGTTACTAAAGAATACCGCTTTAAATGATAATATAGAAATAAAGATACCTAACTTAGATTTATCTCTTACAGTAGACTCAGTTTCTGTTACAATGCAGAATGAAGAATTTTTAGAAGAATATTCATTAGATATGGAAAAAGTATATTTCATGTATCAGGAGAGTACGCATGTTCTGAAAATAAGAAATAGAGAGTATGAACTATTCTTTAATCTTGGAGAATGGGGATATAAAACCAGAATTCCTAAATCACATTTAGTTCTTGGAACTAATCCGCTTAAATTTGGAAGTGATTATTTCTGCCAAATAGAATTATCTCAAGCAGTAGAAGATGATAATTACATATACATTATTAAGAATATAACCAAACTTGCAGGTGAAGGTGCAATTTCAAGGTTAAATAATGGACTAGGTAAAGATAGGGATAGAAAACATCAACGTAGAACGGAACTTGTAGATAGATTAAATGCAGAGGTTATTTCATACAACAATAATGATTGGCTATGCATATATAAAATAGATAAAGATAATCTAAATAACGGAGATTATTATGAAGAGATGTTCTATGAGTTCATGCAACAATACTTAATATATGCATTAACTATAGAAAGTATTGTTTCGGAAAAATAAGTGGTATATTATAAGAATAAAATATTTGCCAGATACCCGTGGGACTTGTAAAAGAAATTTTAAGAGTACTTGCGGGTTTTTTATGTGTAGAGGTGAACTGTAAAGACAAAATGCAATCTGAGTTTACATTTTGTCTTTACAGGAATCATTTTGATTGCTATAATTGGTAATAGGAGGAATGAATAATGGTAAGCGCTCTATAATAGAGTGCCTGTCCTATTGATAAGATCCGTGTAATAATAACTCTATAAGATAGAGTTTAAGTTTTTTAAGTTGAAAAACTTGAAAAACTTTACTAAGGAGTTGAAAAACATGGATGAAATTACTTGTGTAAAAACTAAGCTTCGTCAAGAACAATGGGAAAAACTAATAGCAGACTGCCAAAGCAGTGGGCTTAAGGTAGAAGAGTGGTGCAATAAGAACAACATAAGCCGTAATTCTTATTACTATTGGCTTCGTAAGATACGAATAAAAGCATGTGAAGAAATGCTCCCTATAATACCTAAGCAAGATAAGCAACTGACATTTGCCAAAGTTGAAATACAACAACAATCAAATAATATTATGACACCTATTATTATTCATCATCAATCTGCGACAATTGAAATCCATAACGGAGCCAATCAGCAAACTATTGAGGCAGTGCTCCTAGCACTGAAGAATATATGCTAGGTGATATTACTGTAGCTAAGACCATCTACATTGCCTGTGGTTATACCGATTTGCGTAAATCAATTGATGGACTAGCTGCAGTGGTACAAGAACAGTTCCATCTAGATCCTTTTTCAAAAAGTCTCTTTCTTTTCTGCGGAAGACGCCGGGATAGACTTAAAGCACTCCTTTGGGAAGGAGATGGCTTTGTTCTTCTTTACAAAAGATTAGAGAACGGAAATTTTAAATGGCCTCGTAGTCAGGATGAAGTAAAACTTCTCTCCTGGCAGGAATTTCGATGGTTAATGGAAGGGCTTTCTATCGACCAACCAAAGGCTATTAAACCTGTAAAACAAGGTGCATTTTGTTAAATTAAAAGTGGCTAAAAGTCCTGATTTTACTGGCTTTTAAGCTACTTTTGTGGTATAATAAACCTATCAAATTTAGAATATATGGTAGGAGAAAAACCACTGATGAATACGAAAGATGCATACATTACTCAACTTGAGAATACAATAAAAAATTTACAGTTACAAGTAGAAAATCTTACGGAAATGATACTAATACTCCGTAAAGAAAAATTCGGTTCATCTAGTGAAAAAACTCCGAAGAATGATATTGAAGGGCAATTACTCTTGTTCAATGAGGCAGAGGCTTATTCTGATTCTCCTGATCCAGAACCTATAACCAAGGAAGTAAAGGGCTACACCCGTACTAATACAAGAACAAAAAGGATAGAAATTATAAAAGATCTTCCTGTTCGTGAGATACTATGTGAGATACCGAAGGAGGATCTGTACTGTATTCAGTGTGGGATGGATTTAAAACCAATTGGTAAGGAAACCGTTCGTGAGGAGCTGGAGTACATACCTGCAAAACTACAAATTGTGCGTTATGTCCGTATGGCTTATGAATGCCCTAAGTGTAAGCATACCGACAAACCCTACATAGAAAAGGCACCTACACCGACATCTTTAATGAACCATTCACTTGCATCCCCAAGTTCTGTTGCCAATGTAATGTATCAAAAATACGTAAATAGCATGCCCCTTTATCGTCAGGAAAAAGACTGGCAGAATCTTGGTATTGCTTTGAAACGTAGCACTATGGCCAATTGGATCATACGTTGTTCCCAGGATTATTTCTATCCTATCATACAGTACATGAGGATGAAGCTACTAGAGAGGGATATCATCCATTGCGATGAAACGCCAATTCAAGTACTGAAGGAGGATGGAAAAAAGCCTCAAACGAAGTCTTACATGTGGCTTTATCGTACTGGAAATGATGGGGAAGCTCCCATCATCTTGTATGACTACAGGTCATCAAGGAATGA
>NZ_FMJL01000040.1 GCF_900095445.1 Clostridium sp. N3C | reverse complement strand
TAAATATCTACTTAGATATTTTCGACTTATATTATATCATATTTTTCTAATAATATATATTATTTTACCACAATTAACACATTATCTTAAATAATCTAATTTTACGACATATTTTACATATATAACTTCAACTATTAATTTAAATACAAAAAATTAAAGAAGTGTGCCACAGCACACTTCCTTTCCATTAACAATAGCCTGACCACAATATAATATGGCGGCCTTCAATCTTTTGTTTTCATAAAACGAGGTAATTTTATCTCTTGTTCTTCATAGATTCAGGCATTTCTTCTACAGCCATGCTACTTATTGATGCTGGAGCAACATTAACCATTGATGCTGCAATGCCAAGGAAGAAATCTCCTAATAGCTTAAATACCTTTTTCATAAAAATACCTCCTTTTTTATGTATTTTCTACCTGTATTATATCATATTTTTCTAATAATGTATATATTTTAAAAAAATGTAACAATATTTTAATTAATTTAATTTTATGTCATATAACATATATATATATAAATGTAATTAATAATAAGAATGTAAGAAAAATTAAGGAAGTGTGCAGCGCACACTTCCTATTTAATACCAAAAACCTGGACCATAATAAGTTCTTCTTCTATCTAGCAATTCACCAATTAATATTATCCCAATTAAATCATTAAGTAATCTTCTTCTATCATAAGGTCTTCTTCTTTTTCGATCCTCTCCCCTGCAATGATCCTTGTCTTTTTTATCATCATCATCCTTATCTAATTCCTTTTCAACCTTTATATATATATCTTCTAAAATGTCTTCCATCTCTTCCTTAGTTGGACAGTAATTTTTACCATATTTTCTTTCCAACATATCGCATTGATATCTAACATGAGGATAAATAATGTAGTAACTGCGAGGATATAGCATCTCTATCTGTCTTTCATTCTGTACTGTTAAAGGCATATTAGCCATTTGATAAGCTGGAATGTTATAATTAGCCATCATAGGATTGCTGTAGATCTTATCCATAGGGCATTGTCCCTTTTGCTTCACAGGGCACATAGCTTTATCTATAGTGCTTTTTTGGCTGTCTCTAAACTCCATTTAAACCTCCAAATAATATTAATAGCTCACTTTATAATATGTATGTTTTTAGCTTCTTGTGTATTAAAAAATCCTATCTTCTATTTCACATCTTGCTTTAACTTTATCCTTGGCTCTGATAAAATACTTATATAGTAAGAAGGAAGGAGTATGCCTATTGGAGATTATAAAATTTTTACAAAGCTTTTCCACAGACTTTCTTGATAAAGCATTCCAATTTATAACCATTTTAGGTGAGGGGGTTCTTTATGTATTAGTAATTGCAGCCTTATACTGGTGTGTAAACAAAAGTATTGGTTTAAGACTTGCCTTCATACAAATTTTCAGTATGTTTACTAATGGAGTTATTAAAAATATATTTAAAGCCTCTCGACCAATTGGACAAGATGGTATTTTTTCTCTTAGAACAGAAACTGCCACTGGATATTCCTTTCCTAGTGGTCACAGTCAGGGTAGCACTACCTTTTGGGCTGCTTTGATGAGGCTATTCAAAAAAGTATGGATTTATATCCTAGGTTCTATTATTGTACTAGCTGTTGGTATTTCACGACTATATCTAGGAGTACACTGGCCAAAGGATGTAGTTGGAGGCATTATATTTGGTGTCCTAAGTGTCTTTATAGCTGATAAAATTATTGGATCAGCTTTAAAAAATCAAGACCATAGATACTTACTAATTTTAGTTTTACCAGCTTTTTTAGGTTTAATATTCTTTCAAGATGAAGACTATATAAAAACTGTAGCTATGGCTGCTGGCTTCTATGTAGGTTATTTGGTTGAAAGTAAATTAATTGCCTTCCATACTAAATCATCCTTCTCACAGCAAGTAATTAAAATCCTTATTGGCTTATTAGGGGCACTTATATTAAAAATATCCTTTAAACTGCTGCTTCCTGACAATAACATTGTGGCCTTTATAGATTATTCTCTATTAGCCCTTTGGATTATGGCTGGAGCCCCATTTGCTTTTGTTAAACTTGGACTTTCTAGCTCCAGTATAAAATCAATTAATGTTTTATCTAAGTCTCTGTAATTTCAATTTACATCCTACTCTATCTATTAAATTAGCTATAAAATTATATACCTATAACAAGGCCAAGGCAGATATATACTTAATCTGTCTTGGCCTTGTTATTTTAATCCATCTGCAACTTTAGATCTTCAAATAATTTTTTCATAAAGGTTTGCTCTTCGATAAAATGTCCCATTAGGGTTTGCCAAACCTTATCTTCTGGTGCTACTTTTTTCAGCTCCTCTATAAACTTCAAAAACTTTTCATCCATAATTAAAAATTCAGAGATTAACTTTCTTAACTCTCCTCCTATATCATTTCTATAATATTGATTGTATACAAGCTGTTCCCTTGTTTGAACAACCTTCTTTTTGAAGTCAGCAAAATCCCTCTGAAAACTATTCAACTTCTCCTCTATATCTTTAGAAAGTTTTTTACCAGATAAATCAGCCAAGGTTTTTGCCACTATTGGATGTTCGCTAGATATATCACTCCATAAAATCAGCTCATTAAATACGCAATCATAGCTACTAGCATAAGTAAAGCAATACATCTTACCCCTCCATTAAAAAATACACAGTAATAATATATTCTCCACTTATCTCTTTGCTACAAGATTTGCATATGAGGACTTTTTCTGGCAATACTATTTATATAGATATGAACTATTAATTTTTACAAATTATATAAAAGGAAAATTAATATGCTACCCCCTGCTTTTTAGGAGTGATAAGTTATGATAGTAATATATCACGATGTAGGCGGCTGTCATTCATCCGCCACCGCAGCAAATATACATATAAACAAACTTCCTATAAACCGTACCCCTAGCATGGAAGAAATAATAGCCTTACCTACCTTCGATAACATACAAAAATCAGATAAAGGAAAGCTTATTTATATAGGAGAAGATGAATTTGGAGCACAGGTGTATACCCTAGGTCGTCGTAGAAATGCTAATCTAGTTATCCCTGCAATATGCGACTTGTATAAAGCTACCACCGGAAGCTTAAAAGGACTCTTTTTAGCAGACACCTCTCCTTCTGTAAATAACACTATGCGAATTGGTGGAGTAAGTTCTAGAGTGCTTGGCTTGGTATCACTTGGAAGACCTATAGTAGCTAAAGGAACTATAAAAGCCTATTGGGATATAGTAGAAATAGTTAGAAAAACTAAGGAATATATGAAGGAAAATTTGTAAGCTTTCATTTAGATACTGTTACCTTTAGGCTTATAAAAAGGACAACGATAGCAAAAATTTAAACTTTTAAACTTTTACTACCGTTGTCCTTCTTTGCTTTTCTCAACTAGTATAAGTTTTTCACTTCCTCCTCTAGTCTAGGAAACATTATGTTATTCTCTAAATGTATGTGTCTAAAAGTGTCATCCTCTACTTCCATTAAAAGCTTGTAGGTAAGCCTATAACTAGTGCAAGCATCTTGTGGAAGCTCATAGTTATTTGTTACCTCTCTAAGTTTCTTTAATATGCTGCCGGCACCTTCATGCTCATCTTCCAAGGCTTGTATTTGTTCAACTGCCTTCCTTAAAGTATGGATATTCTTAGTTTTCTCATAGTCCACCACTAAAGGAAATACCTGTTCCTCTTCTTTTATCAAATGCTGCTCCAACTCCATTTTTAAACTGTTCAATAGCTTATGCACTAGCTTTAATTCTGGATGATTAGATCCGTGAACTCTTAGTATCTTTGTCGTTAATTCACTCAATTTAGGTAACATTTCATTTAAATATCCATGATGTTTATTTACAACATAATCTATAAATTGGTCATAGGGTTCTATGGTCCAATCCCTATCATATATAGCCTCTATTACATAGGTGTTATACTCCTCATTAAGCACTTCTACTACTTTATTACCATCTAGCTTATTTTCCTTGACCGCCAGTTCTAAAGCTCTATCTCCACCGCAGCAGAAATCTATTTTATACTTTTTAAATATTTCCATAGCCCTAGGAAACTTTGTAACTATATCTCCAATTTTGTTATTTAAATTAAATGTATTTTCCATAGTAAATTCCTCCCCTTTTCTATTCTATGGTTATACTATATTCAAAACTAACCTAATACTCTGTGATTACAATCAAATTTTAAATTGATTATACTCATAGTGACATATTTGAATATGTCCTATAATGGTCACATAAGGCTGACAACAGTTATTAGAAGCCAAAGAAAATGAATAAAATTAGGAGGATTATATTATGGATAAAATTAAAATAACTGAAAATTCTTATTGGGTTGGTAAAGTTGATGACAGACCTGTTCCTTTTCATAGATTGATATTAGAAAAAGGTACAACTTATAATTCCTATCTTTTAAAAACAGAAATGCCTACATTAATAGATACAGTAGATATCTCCTTTGGTGGAGAATTTGTAAAAAAACTTTCAAATATGATGGATTTAAACAGCCTAAAATATGTAGTTATTAATCATGTAGAGCCAGATCATTCTGGAGCCCTACCAGCATTAATGAGCAAAGCTAAAAATGCCATTATTGTTACAACAGAAATAGCAAAAGAACTATTGATAGAAATGTACAAACTTCATAATAAAGAATTTTTAATTGTTAAAGATGGTGATACCTTAGATATAGGTGGAAAAACTTTAAAATTCTTCGAAACTCCTTATCTACATACAGAGGAAACTATGATAACCTACTGCTTGGAAGATAAGATCCTATATCCTTGTGATATCTTTAGCTCCCATGTAGCAACCTATGAATTATTTAATGATTTAGTAAGCAATAATATAATTGAAGACTTTAAAGTTTATTATCAATTAATTATGAGTCCTCATAGACCTTATGTAAGAGATATGCTAAAGAAGCTAAGTACTATTGAAATAGACATGATAGCTCCTTCTCACGGATATATATTAAGACAAAATGTAAAAGACTATATAGACATATATGATGACCTTAGCCAAAAAAGCTCTCAAAGCAAAAAGGCCATGATTTTATATAGCACTATGACTGGCAATACCGGCAAAATAGCAAATAAAATCTATGAAGGCCTTACTGAATCTGGAATAGAAGCTACCATTTTGAACGTTAAAACTTCATCTATAGAAACTGCTGTAGAACTAGCTAAGGAAAGTGACATAATAATCATAGGAAGTTCTACAAGATATGGTGACATGATTGGCAATATAGAAGATTACATTAAAAAAATCGTTGCCCTAGACCTATCCGGTAAGTACGGCTTTGCCTTTGGATCCTACGGCTGGAGCGGAGAAGCTATAGAAATAATTAATGATTATCTAAAAAACAGTAATATTACGGTTTTAGATTCTTCCACTCTTATTAAAACTACAGGAGTAGCTGAGGTTCAGCTACCATTAAGGGTTAATTTCTACGGTGAGGACGAAAGAGCCCAAGCTGCCATGAAGGTTGGTCAATTTGTTGCTAAAATATAGTTTTTTAATGGACAATGGCAAAAAACCATTGTCCATTTTATTTAGCTTATAAGTTACTCTATATAGCTTAAATCCTTGATTATAATCTTTTTATTGCCTACAAGCTCTATTATATCTTCATCTTGGAGAGCGGTAAGCTTTCGGCTTATAGTTTCTCTCGTTACCCCAATATAGTTTGCCATCTCCTCTCTGTTTAGTGGCAAGTCAATGATTATCCCCTCTTCACCTTTTACTCCATAATCTTGAGCAAAGGTTTTAAGAATTGAAGCAATTCTAACTTCTACATCCTTTGTACTTAAGTTCTGTATTAAATTTTCTAAATCCATTAGACGATCATGAAGGACCTCCATTATTTTCAAAGTGATTTCAGGATTTAGAGTAATTATCTTATCAAAATCATCTTTGGCAATTGTACATATATATGTATCTTCAAGCGCCTCTGCATTATATTGAAACTTTCCCTTTTTTAATAAGCTCATATCCCCTATGAATTCACCATCGGATAAAATATATAAAATTTGTTCTCGGCCCTCTTTATTATATCTATAAACCTTAATTTTACCCTTGTTAACTATATAAAGCTTATCTTCCACATCCCCTTCAAAGAAAAGCACTTGCCCCTTTTTATATTTACGGCTTACGATTATTTCTGATATTTTTTTAAAATCCTCTTGCTTAAGAGTTGAAAATATATAAACCTTAGAAACACAGTATTTTCCTGTACACTTGTGACAATTCTTTTCACAATGGGACATTTTTAAATCAACTCCTTAATATATTTTCGATGATTTGAATATATGTTAGTTAATTATAGCATACCTATACTAAGAATGTTAAAAATACTTATTGACCTAATTATTAAGTCCCGCTTCATAAATGTTGAAGCGGGACTTAATAATCCTCCTCTTAACTTAAGGGACTCCAATCCTCCTCCCTCTCTTCTCCTTCTTGAGGAGGCCTAACATATTTTAATGAATCCTTTTTACATGCACCGAACTTTAAAAAGTTCTTTTGAGCTTGCCTTAATGATACGCCATTAAACCCATCTTTAAAATCCGGATCATAATACTGAGCCGCATCGTCCTGCCAAAAACATACTCTGCAAATTTCAAAGGTTCCTGGTGGTTCTTCATTTAATGTTTTATAACCGCAGCAAGGACATGCAAACTTTGTCAAGTCAAATCACTCCCTTGTTTGTTATAATATTATTATTAACAAAACTGGAAGTATTTATTAGTGCAATTTTAAACTTTACTTACAACTTAGCTAGAATATCTATTTCAAGTCTTAATTTCCTTATTCTTCTACCTTTATGTTGTAATGCTCAGTATCTCCACATTTAACAATATTATAAATATCCTTTTCTACTTCTACTACCGTTAAACTAGTGGGCTTTAATATTTCACCCTGAAAAATATCTTTTATCTCTAATCCTTTAAAGTTAGTGATTAACATCTTTAATACTATTCCGTGAGTTACTATCAAGATATCCTTTCCTTCATTTTCTTCAATTATTTTATTAACAAAGCCAACAACTCTATTTTTCAACTGTTGAAAACTTTCTCCTGGAAAATCACTTAATAAGTGAGGAGTATTCCAAAAGCACTGATACAAATCTGGATACTGCTCTTTTATAACTTCAAAGGTCATACCTTCCCAAAAGCCAAAATTCATTTCTTTCAGCTGAGCCGTAGGAATAATATCTACTTTCCTATTGCCTACAATAATTTTGGCAGTGTTCATTGTTCTTTCACTGGAACTGGAATATACAAGATCTATATTAACATTCTTTAAACTCTCTCCTAACTGCTTTGCCTGGTAAAGGCCTAGCTCTGTCAAAGGCGAATCTTTATTACCTTGCATTCGTCCTTCTAGGTTCCACTCTGTTTGTCCATGTCTTACTAAATATAATCTAATCATGCTTTTCTCCTTATCATCTTTGTTATATGTTATTATAGTAAAATTAATTTTATCCTCCTGCCAGAGACCTTATTTTTTAATATCTTTTTTAATTCTATCACATCATCTTCAATTTTAAAAAAGCTTTATAATATTGCTGTCGTTTTTATTGTCGTGGTTTAATTATATTCCCCTCACCAAATCTTTCCTCCAAATCTCTTAGTATATAAATATTTTTTATAAACTTTTTAATTTTTACATTTTATTAATAAATATTTTTCAAAAAAAGAAGGATTTTGAAATTATATATCCAATTAAATCTATGGATAATAATATAAAAGGAGGAAATGAAATGAAAAAACATTTTTCTGCAATTTTTATTGCTATCTCACTTTTTATTATGCTTTTTGGTGTATCAGTCAATGCTGATACCGGAGTAAAATTAACCTTTGACTTTGATGCAGGAACTAAAGGAGCTTGGCTGGATGGAAGTGTAAACAATAAATATTACAAATTAACTAAAGGTAAGGTTTCAGTACAAGATTTAAGCTATTCTGTTAGCGGATCTTATTCTCAGTTTACCATTACCTTATATAGAGAAAGAACTGGTCCAGATAAGAGTTATGGAACAAAGTCAGTTTCTAGAAATATGGAATGGAATGTAGATACCGATTCTGACAAATACTACTTTTACCTATATGGTAAATCTAGCTATGGCGGAATAAATTTTTATGGTTCCGGATATGTACATAACCATGGCCTATAAACTGTATGTTAGGATGATGCAATATGTGGCACTTTGATATAGTAGAGCAATTAATATTCTTTATACTGATTTCTCCAGCTATAATTAAATTAATCAAAAAAGATAAACTATTTTCATATAACACCCTATTTAGCTTAGCATTTGGCATATATATAGTTCGTTTTGTAGGTGTAGTTTTTTTCCCTATTATATGGGACATACCTGATCCCAACTTTAATCCAGATATATGTTTAGTTCCATTTAAAACAATGATTTTAATGTGGAATCAAGGATTAAGAGCATTTGCTATTCAAATAATAGGGAATATTGCTCTATTCTTTCCATTAGGTTTCTTGTTACCAGCACTATTTAAAAAAGTAAGTTCATTTAAGAAAATATTCACAATAGCTTCAATTACTTCATTGTTAGTAGAGCTTATTCAGCTAGCAATGATTCTTATAGTCAAGTTTAACTTAAAAACATTTGATGTAAATGATATCATCTTAAATATAACCGGTGCTTTATTGGGCTATGGATTTTACATATTCACATATAAATATATATTATCATCTCATAGTGTAAATGAAAAAGCACTGTAACTTGAGTAGATTTACTTTTAAATAAAATATTAAAAGACTATGTTATAAAAAGTTGATGGACAAAACCCCTATTGTTAAGTCCATCAACCTTCCTAAAATTATTAAAACTTTTTAATATTATATTAATCTTATGCAAAATAATTGTTCCTAGCTAACTAAAATCAATTCTACATTATACTGCTTTGTTCTCAATTTAACGGCGCTTCCCCATAACTTAGCTACATATTTTAATGTAGCTTTTGCATATTCCAAATCTAGCTCTCTGCCGTCAAAAACATGTTCAAGGATTAAAGTATTGTCTATTTTCTGCACGTCAACTACTCTAATTATAGGTACTGATCCCATGCCACAGTTGTTAGATAAGTTATTTCGGATAACAGTCCAACCTGTTTCGTCGGATATTTCTTGTATTACATAGTTACTACCACTCTTACCATACTGAAATAGGTTTAGCTCCTCACATAGCTCTTCCGTAAGGTATCTTCTTATGAAAGAAGCATCTCTTTCTAACTTTCTGACCTCAAATATTTTATCGCTACCATAGGTAGTATCTAGGTACTCAAATATTTTAAAACCAATATAATAAGGATTCAGCCATCCCTTGCCTGGAGCAATAACATCGTTATGTCTTTTTATAAATTCTATATGAAGCTTATCTCCAAGCTCCAACTTATTGAGGATTTTATAATGCCAAAAACTGGCCCATCCTTCATTCATAATCTTTGTCTCAATTTGAGGAATAAAATATGCCGTTTCTTTACGAACAATTTGTATTAAATCTTTTTCCCATTCCTCTAGATTACCATAGTTCATTATAAAGTATAAAATATCTTCCTCTGGCTCTAAAGGTATTTTACTTACATCTGGCAGTTCTTCTTCTTTATAGGGAAATAGAAAGCTAAATTCATCCTCTTTTCGTTTATGTGAATCTAATATTTCTTTTTTTATCTCTTCCTGACTTTTGCGCTTTTCTCCAATTACTCTGCTAGTTTGTAACTTTATAGCATGAGCGGCGTCTAGTATTCTTTCTACATTTTCATAACCTATACTAGGATCCTTTATATAACTTCTAACAATGTCTGCATGAAGTTTGAACATTTCCAAAGTATAATCTGCCCTAGTACCTTCTACAAATAGTCTGTTATTTTTAAAAAAATCATTGTGCCCATAAACATGAGCCATAGTAAGAATTTGAAGCAACAAAGTGTTATCCTTCATAAGGTAAGCTAAACAAGGATCGGAGTTGATAACCATCTCGTAAGGTAACCCTGTAAGATTATATTGATACATAGTTTTATTTTTTTCATAGGCCTTTCCGAAACTCCAATGAGGGTATCGAGAAGGCATACCTACATAAGCTTCATAAGCCAACATATCTTTATAGCTAATTATTTCAAATTCCTGTTCATAATAATCTAAACCACTTTCCTTTGCTATGGCCTCAATAGTATCATTCCATTTTTCCAAATCCTTTATAGTATAGTCCATGCCTTCTCACCTCGCTATCTGCTTTTTAAGCATATATTTCAAGGCATTCCACAAATCTGTCTTTTGCTTTATTACTACAGATATAAAGTTATCCTTATTAACACCTTTAACCAGCTTATCTCTTATAGAACTAGAAAAGAAACTGTTCATTATTTCAGCATAGCCAAAGACATTACATACATCTGATAAATTATTAGCTGCCTCTACTGCTTTAGCATTATCTTCAGACCAATTGTCTCCATCACTAACATAAAAGGCATATATATTCCAATGGGCAGGATTATATCTTTTTTCTACTATCTCTAAAGCCTTATTTAAACCACTAGAAATATAGGTTCCACCAGACTCAGCTTTGTGAAAGAACTCAAACTCATTCACTTCCTTAGCAGTAGTAGTATGGGAAATAAAAACCACCTCTACATTGTTGTATCTTACTCTTATAAATTGAGAAAGAATAAAAAAGAAAGAGCGGGCTAAATACTTTTTAGTCATATCCATAGAACCGGAAACATCCATAATGCAAAATACTACAGCATTGCTCTCCCTTTTAAAGTTCTTCTTAATTCTGTAATATCGTAAATCTTCATTTTTAAAAGGAAATCTTTCAATTTCTGCTTCCAGTCCTTCCTCTCTTAAGGCCCTTTTCTTTCCTTGAAGTCTTTTTATCTTTTCTACTACCGTCTTTTTCTTTGCCAGTCTTGGGTTTATACCATGTCTTTGATAACCAGATTTCTTAACACCATCCTCAATTAAGATCTCTGATTGATTTTTCTTTTTCATTTCTGGTAGTTCCAAGTCTTCTAAAAGATAATTAAGTACATCTTCTACAGTTATTTCCGTTTCGTAAATATCTTCTCCTTCTTCATTACCAGCAGAACCGGGACCTCTACCTGATCCCTGCATCCTATCCTGACCTATAATTTCCCCTCTTCTCTCGCTTCCATCTCCACTTGCTACAGCAGGATTATTTCTGCCATATATAAATTGATATTCCTTGATACCCTTGATAGGGATTTTTATTTTTTTATTCTTACTTTGTCCTATAATACTTTCCTCAGATAATAAATCACCTAAATTTTCCTTTATAGACTTTTCCACCAGCTGTCTATGCCTTCTTATATCTTCTACCGCTCTGTCATAGTCTATAGGGTTACTACTCTGATCTTTAAATATAGCCATTTCATCAATCCTTCCACAGATTGTTGGCAGCATACTTTAATACTACATCACAGCAATGCTGACAGTAACCGTTAGCCTTTAATTGTTCCACCATAGCATTATACTTTTCATCTTGCTCCTTGTCCCTAACCCTAGATTTGGTTATTACCCTAGAAAGCTCTTTTACCGAACTAGTAAGTTTCTTTTCTATAGCTTCTTTTAAAGGTTCATAAGACTTATAGTCTATCTTTCCACCCTTTCTTACCAGATAGAACATGTAGGATGTTACATCGCTTCTAAAACCTTTACTAGAACTTTCTGATACTCCAATTTGCTCTTCAATAGAACGCATAAACTCTTCATCCGGTTGTAATTCTTCTCCTGTAGCCTTATCCTTAAGCTTAGTTTTATTTACAAAGGCTTCTGCATTATCTAAGTAATTCTCAAACAAACTTTCTGCTTGTTCTCTAAAGCTGTGTATAAAGGCTTTTGTAATTTCCTTTTCCAAAAGCTTATTATATTCCTTTCTTATGGTATCTTGAATAAATCCCATATACCTTTTCTTTACGTCCTCTGCCACATCTAAATCCTTAACGGCCTTAATTATGCTTTCCATTATACTCAAAGGATTTATACAGTTATATTCTGAATTAGAAATAGCATTATCAATGCTTTTAATGATAAATCTAGTAGATATGCCTTCCATACCTTCGTTTAAGCCTGCTTCCTCTCTTAGCTCCATAATATCTACCCTTTTAGTAGTACCCTTTTCCACTATTTCTTCTCCATTGTAAATCTTAAGCTTTGTTATAGGGTCTACCTTATTAGAAGGCTTTAACCTAGAAAGCACTGCAAACATAGCTGCAACTTTAAGGGTATGTGGTGCTATATGGGCTGTGAAATTACTCTTTTTAAGAATTTTTTCATAGATCTTCACTTCTTCATTTAATTCTAAGCAATAGGGAACTTCTATTTTTACAATTCTATCTAATATAGCCTCATTAGTATGATCAGACTTAAACCTATTCCACTCCGCTTCGTTGGAATGGGCTATAATTATACCGTCAAAATAAATCATAGATCCTTTTCCCGGTGATGGTATAGACTTTTCCTGAGTAGCAGTTATTATAGTATGAAGATATTCCACATCGTTTTTAAATACTTCAATAAATTCTACCATTCCTCTGTTTCCAACATTAAAAGCTCCATTTAATGAGAAAACTCTAGGATCATCCTCAGAATACATGTCCATTTTGGAAATATCTACAGAACCTGTCAAAACTGATGTGTCCTGGTTGTTTGGGTCAACCGGCGGCACAACTCCTATACCTTTTCTAGATCTAATGGAGAAGTTGGTTGTTATTACAGGAAAATCCTCATATCTACCATCATACTCATTTAGCAATCTATATTTGCATACGGGACATAGATCTCCTTCTATTTCTACTCCTAGCATTTCTTCAAATTTACTTCTTAAATGTTTAGGCACTAAATGTAGAGGTTCCTCATGCATAGGGCATCCCTTTAAAGCGTATATAGGTTCAGATTCTTCCAAAGCTTTCTTTAAAGAATCTACCAAAGATGATTTTCCCGCTCCTACTGGACCCACTAAGTATAGTACTTGACGTGACTCCTCTCCTTTCATAGAGGCAGAATAGAAGTAGTTTACAATTTTCATCAAAACTTTATCAATTCCAAAAAAATCATTTTTGAAAAAGTCGTACTTTTTTATTATTTCATTTCCGTATATTTTTCTTATTCTAGGATTTTCTTCTGGTTTTAAAACCTGGTATCCCTTTTTTATAATTATATCGTACATTCTCTTGTGAGCCAGTTTTGCTACATCAGGATTTTCTTTTACTATCTCTAGATAATCTAAAAAGGTCCCCTCAAACTTAAATTTATTTTTAGACTCTCTGTCATTTTCAATTATCTGTTTAAATGTCATGACAAACCTCCAAATATTGTTTGTTTAATAAAAATATATGTTTATACAAGCACCTATCATGACAATTTATTATTATAAATCTATAATGTTTTTATATAATTAGTATGAATTTTTTTAACTTTCTATTGACTTTTTTGCATATTGTTAGTAAAATACTTTTAAAGTTAAAGAAGGAAATTCGTTGAAGAGGAATAGTAACCTTGAAGTTTAGTTTTAGAGAGTCGGGGATGGTGGAAACTCGATACGATAACTCTTGGTGAATGGGCCTCTTAGAAGTAAATCGAAAGCCGATATTTTAAGGTTAGTAGTGGTTACCGGAAGCCAACCGTTATCTTATGGATAGGATATGTTTGTATCTGAAAAGAGATGTACTTTTGTTATTTTTAGTTAAAACAAAAGTATAAAATAGGTGGCACCGCGGATTATACTCCGCCCTATGTTATATAGGGCGGAGTTTTCTATTTTAGATAAAAGGAGGTGAGCTCTATGGTATGAAATTTAGATTGTAATAGGACAACCTTATTTAATACTATAAAATATAAAGGAGTTGTTTTTAATGAATACAAAAAAATTAACCTTAGCATCTATATTATTGGCCATAGGGCTTGTACTACACTATGCAATTCCAGGAACTTTAGGAGCCATGAAACCTGATGCCATGTTAGCTATGATATTTATAGCAATCTTTATATGTGATGATTACAAGAGTACTCTAGCTATCAGCGTAGTGGCTGGAATTATTACTGCATTAACAACAAGCTTTCCTGGTGGCCAAATTCCTAACATCATAGATAAGCTAGTAACTTGTCAAGTAGTCTTTCTTTTAGTCAAGGCTACAAATAAATTAAACCATCAAGTTAAGATGATAATAATATCTATAATTGGAACCTTAGTAAGCGGTTCAGTATTTTTATACTCCGCTATGTTAATTGTTGGCCTCCCTGCAGGAAGTAGCTTTACAGCACTTTTCATATTTACAGTTCTTCCTGCTACTCTTGTTAACACTGTTCTTGCCTTAATTGTTTACAATATTCTTTTTACTTCAAATAAAAGAATTTCTTACATTATTAAAAAATAAATAACTTTTTAAAGTATAATTTATTACAACTTTTCTTAGCATATGCTGAGAAAAGTTTTTTTATTAATGGAATAGATAAATTTTAAAGAAAATTATTATTATTAAATAATTTGCATTTTATAAAAACCATTATTGAAATAAAGATAATTTAAGTTTACAATCAGATGTGGATTAGTTTTTAATTAAACTTATAATAAAATGAGGTGATTGAAATTGAAAAGAATGTCGAATGAAATCAAACGACCTTCTTTAAAAATGGAGATAACTAATTTATTACTAGCATCTGCTTTACTACCTTTAGTACTAGTAATTTTAGCTAGCTTTTGGTCTCTAGAAAGCTATGTGAGAAGTGATATTAAAGAAATTATTTCAGGTAATATTTATAGAGTCTACGATATGGTAGATAATCTCTATTCTACAAATATAGAATCTGTAGACATGCTATCGAAAGATCCTAATGCAATGGCAGCGAATGAAAGTAATGAAAGTATAACTTGGTTAAAATCAAGTTTATACAGCTTTACAAATTCTCATAAAGATATTGTTGCAGCCTTTGTGGGTACTACCAATAAAAAAACTGTAATTTCTCCTACTCAAAAGCTTCCAGATGGTTTTGACCCTACAAGCAGAAACTGGTACAAATTAGCCATAGAAAATGATGGAGAAGTAGCCGTTAGTCAACCTTACCAATCAAGTGGAGAATTTTCTGATTATGTTATAACTTTTTCAAAAACTATAAAAAATAATGAACGTGAACTTGTAGGTGTGGCAGGAATTGATGTACCTTTAACTAAATTAAACGAATTATTAGCATCAATTAGTATCAATGAAGAAGGCTATGCCATGGCAGTAGATACTAATTATAATATTATTGGTCATTCTAATAATCAAATGATTGGTCAAAACAAAAATGAGTTAACTTGGTTAAAGGAAATTTCCGACAATAGCAAAGATGAATTTTCCGTACAAATTGATAATGCTAAATTCATAGGTTTAAAAAAACTCAATCCTGAAACAGGAATAACTATAATCGGCTTAGTTCCAGTGTCACAAATAACTATCAAGGTATTTAAAACCATAACTCTTCCTCTTATAGTAATAGCTTTATCTATATTTATTATTGTCTTTATGGGATTTAGATTCGGTAAAAAATTAATTTATCCTATAAAGGAACTTGTTTCAGTATTAGATGCCGTTGGTAGTGGTGATTTTTCACAGAAACCTATACCACATAAGGATTCTAGTAAAGAAATTATCCTTATTAATAATGCTGTAAGTTCTATGATTGATGATATGGTTATAGTTCTTAAAAAAGCAAAAAATACATCAAATTCCGTTAAAGAATCCTCTGAACTATTATATACCATTTCTCAAGATGCTAGTTCAGCTGGAGAGGATGTTGCAAAGTCTGTACAACAAATAGCCTCTGGTTCAACAGAGCAAGCCAACTCCTTAAGTGAGGGTGCTACTTTATCCGATAATCTTGGAAAAGAAGTTGAAAATGCAATGTTAATATCCTCGGAAATGATAGAAGCTACTCAGGATGTAAAAAACAGTACAGAAATAGGGCTCACTTGTATCGACAAATTAAATAAAACTTATAGTGAAAATAACGAAGCTAATAAAGTAGCCCTTGAAATGTCAGAAAATCTAGTTAATAAATCTAATGAAATAAGTGTTATTACAAATACCATAAAGTCTATAACAGACCAAACTAACTTGCTAGCCTTAAATGCAAGTATAGAAGCAGCAAGAGCTGGAGAATCTGGAAAGGGTTTTGCTGTGGTAGCAGAAGAGATTAGAAAGTTAGCAGAACAATCTTCTAAAGCTACAGAGGAAATCTCAAAGGTAATTGATGATATTTACTCTAGTATATTAAATCTTCAAAGACGTATTAATTATAGCTTTGAACTTAATGAAAAGACTGGAGAAAATATAAAGAATACCAGTGAAGGTTTTAATAAAATTCAAGATTCTATGAATCTGCTTGAGAAAAATGTAAGTAGAGTAACAGAAGCTTTAAGTAATATTGAAAATCACAAAAAACAAGTTCTACTCACAATAAGTAATGTAGCTACTGTAGCACAAGAAAATGCAGCTACCACTGAAGAGGTAAGTGCTTCTGCTGAAGAACAAGCAGCAAGCTTACAAAACATAGTAAACTCTTGTGAAAAGCTAAATGAATTGTCTTCCTCTTTAGATGAAGTACTTAGAAAGTTTAAATTATAGAAAGGTAAAAAAGGAGCTGTTAGTCGACAGCTCCTTTCTCTTACTTACTTACTACATTCATTGGATTTCCTTTAATATAAGCTTCTATGTTTTCCATAGCTATGTTCATTAATCTCACCCTAGCTTCTTTTGGGGCCCAAGCAATATGAGGTGTTATAAAAATATTTTTTGCATTAAGTAACGGATTATCAGCTTTAATCGGCTCTTCTGATACTACATCCACTCCAGCAGCATATATTCTTCCACTATTCAAAGCATCAGCCAAATCTTGTTCATTCACTAAAGGTCCCCTTGATGTGTTTATGATGATTACTGACTTTTTCATTTTACTAATACTTTCTTTATTAATAATATTTCTAGTACTTTCAAACAAAGGTGCATGTAAGCTGATAATATCAGACTGAGCAAATAACTCATCCAGCTCCACATATCTCATATTTTCATTTTCCAGCTCTTTTTTTCTTCTAGGACTGTAAGCTAAAACTTTCATACCAAAAGCCTGGGCTACCTTTGATACCGCCTGACCAATTCTACCATAGCCGATGATTCCCATAACCTTACCATCAAGCTCTATTAAAGGCTTTTCCCAATAGCAAAAATCTGGACAGTTCTGCCACTTTCCTTCCTTAACAGATTTATCATGATGAGCTACATGGTGACAGATTTCAAGAATATGTGCAAATACCATCTGAGCCACAGAAGCAGTACTATAGGCTGGTACATTAGTTACTATTATACCTCTTTCCTTGGCTGCCTCAATATCTACCACATTATAACCTGTAGCTAAAACCCCTATGTATTTAATATTTGTTTTATCCATAGTCTCTGCACTTATAGGTGTTTTATTAGTTAATACTATTTCTGCATCACCAATTCTATCTATTATTTCCTCCTTAGAAGTTCTATCATAAATTTTTGCATTTCCTAACTTATGAAGTCTTTCCCAGGAAAGGTCCCCAGGATTTAGGCCATATCCATCTAAAACAACTATATTCATAAAGCTTTACCTTCCTTTCAATCTTTAGTTACTGATTATATTATATAACAAAGCAACCATTAGAATAAAATTAATTTAATCAACTCTTATTTAGAATATAGCAAAATACTAAAAAAAGCTGAGGTATTAACGTTAAAAACACTAATACCTCAGCCCTAAATCCAACTTCTCAGTATATTTACCTACTACTCTCCACAATATATTTTTCAGCGGCCAAAGCTGCTATGGTGCCATCAGCCACTGCGGTAGTTATCTGTCTATACATCTTTTCTCTTACGTCCCCTGCTGCATATACTCCCTTGATGTTAGTCTCCATATTTTCGTCTGTAATAATATATCCATTTTTATTGAGATTGATATAATCTTTAAATAAATCTGTCTTAGGATCATTACCAATGTATCCAAAGACCGCATCTAAAGAAAGTTCTTTTTCTTCTCCTGTTATTGTATTTTTTATAATAGCCTTATTAACAAAGTTTTCACCTTCTACATTTACCAAGTCCCAATTATACATTATCTCTATTTTAGGATTCTTTTCTACTTCCTCTAGGGTAGTCTTTTCTCCTTTAAAATAATCATAACGTCTAATCATTATAACCTTGGAAGCAAACCTTGTTAAGAAAAGAGCCTCCTCTAGGGCAGAGTTTCCTCCTCCTACTACTCCTATGACACTGCCTTCATATACTGCACCATCACAAACTGCACAGTAGTGAACACCTTTTCCAGAATACTTTGCCTCATTTGGTATAGGAAGCTTTCTTGGAGAGGCTCCTGTAGCTATAATTACCGCCTTTGGTTTATAAATATAACTTTCCGTTTCTACTGTTTTATCTTCATCAGTAAGATCTACACTTATCACTTGATCAAACTCATCTATAACTGCTCCTAAAGCTTTAGCCTGCTCAATCATCAGATCTGCTAAAGCTCCACCTTCAATAGTTTTAAATCCAGGATAGTTTTCTATAGTATAACTATTCCTAACTTGGCCACCAGTAATTTGATTTTCTAATAAAACCATATCAAGCTTAGCTCTAGCAGCATAAATGGCAGCTGTTAGGCCTGCAGGCCCTCCGCCTATAATCATTAAATCTAATTTCTTTACTTGCTTTTCCATATGATTCCTACGCTCCTTATATATCTATATATCAATAATTTTCTATATAGAAATAAAGTTAGGAGGAAAAAATCCTTCTAACTTTATCAAGTCTAATTATAGTCCAAGTAATTTATCTATTTGAGGTTTGTCAAAGCCAACTACGATACTTCCGTTAATGTCAAGCACTGGTACTCCTCTTTGACCTGACTTTTCAATCATCTCTTGAGCCGCTGCTGGATCTAAAGATACATTAACATCATTAAATTCGATTCCCTTAGCCTTTAAATATTCCTTTGCCTTTACACACCATGGACATGTTGTAGTACTGTATACTGTAACGCTCATCCTGATTACCTCCATAAAATTATTAATACTTACTTTTTTCTAATCTCATTTCTTAATTACATTATATACCCCTACTAGGTATAACGTCAAGGATTTATTACATTTTTAAATCTATTTTTTCCTTGCAATTATTATTCTATGCTTGTATATGTCATACCATAATTTTGCTACTATCTAAAGAATTTTTACCTATTATATAGGAAATAATATATAAATCAGGAGGTGTTACTTTGGCTAATCCATCCCTAAATCCACATGAAGCTATAGAAGCAAAAGAGCTTATGATACAACAAATGATTGGAATAAAACAACTTTCTAGCAGCTTGCAAATTGTTCAAGATGCAGAGCTAAAAAACTTTATACAGGATGCTCTAACTTCTAAACAATATTCATTAAATGAGCTCCGCACTACATTAGAAGCACAACTGGGAAAACAGTGAAAGGAGTAAGTTGAATGTCTAATGAGGTTACTGACAAGGATATTTCCCTCGATTTATTAATAAGTTCTAAAGCTACCATAACTGCTATGGCTAAAGCCATAACAGAAGCAACTAATCCAGAGCTTAGGGAGCTTCTAAGAAATCAATTAATTGCTTCCCTGAATTCTCACTATAGATTAATAGACATTTCTATAGCCAAAGGCTGGTATACTGCTGACTCTGCCCCTGAGGCCCAGCTTAAAGAAAACTTATCTATGGTTAGCCAAGTTACTCAATAAATTTTGGAGGTAGACTCATGGCTGGAAATAATAATTTATCCCCCCATGAAAGCTTAGAACTAACAGAATTACTCAATTCAAATTTAATTGTTGCAAAAAAACTTCAGGCAAATATGTCAATGGTACAAGATGTAGATTTGAAATCTTATATGGATCGATGCCTTACTACAAAGAAAAATTGCATTAAGGCTATCCAAGGCTTTAGTGGAGCTAATGAAGATAACAATTTTCAAAACCTATGATAATAAAAGCAGCTTAGATCACATGAAACATGGTTTAAAATAACTTTGTTAGTGCTAGCAAAAGCAGAAAGGAGATACATAAATGTCTCTTCTAAGTTCTTTATTTGGCAGCAACAATAATTCTATGTTGTCAGAGGAAGAAGTAGCCTCAGATATTTTAAAGGATTCTAAATTTTCTATACTTGCCCTCGTATCAGCAGCTACAGAAGCTGTAAATCCGGATATTAGAAATATGTTGCAGGATCAACTTGATACTGCTATAAAAGATCATTATGAATTATTGGATTTATTAATAAGAAAAGGCTGGTATCCTGCCTATGATAAGCCAGAAGATCAGCTAAAAAAACAGGGAGAAGAGGCTAATAGTTTCAAGTAAAAAATCTTTACCTATGTTTAAAAAATAAAAGCATCAAAATAGTCATAAGCCTAGGTAACTCCACCTAGGCTTATAAGATAGTAGCATCATTTTATAAATCTTGTTCTATATCCGCATTTCCTACAGAGCTCTTCTCTTAATTCTCCTTTAAAAAATCCTTCTAACATATTTTGAGTCCGTTCACTTGCAATAATATCTTTAAAGGACTTTTCAGAAAGATTACCTAAGTTTATAAGCCCCTCACCATCTAAACAGCAAGGAACTACAGTACCATCGGCCAGTATTCCTATCTGATCCTTCAATCCATGACAAGTACCTTTATTACCATACTCTCTTTCCTCTAATGCTGGCCATTTAAATTCAATATCTTGATTCAGATATAATCTTTCTGCAATTTTAATTCCTCTGTTACGTGTATTTTCTTCCTCTATTTTATAGGGTAGCTTAAAATAATCTTCTATTATGCTAAGAAGTTCTCTATTTCTTTCCCTTTCACCCTTGCTAGCATTAGAATCTAAATTCCAAAGTCGTAAAGCAATTATTATATTTGTTTTTTCTAAGGCTTCTTTAACAAAGTCTAATACTTCTTTCAAATATTCTCCCATAGTTATGCTATTTTCATTTGCATCAAAACTATGCAAAGAAATATTTACTTGCCTTATAGAAGGCTTCCTAATTATTTTATCCTTAATTCTGCTTAAAAGAGTGCCATTAGTAGTTATGTTAACCTTAAACTCTCTTTCAGCGCATAAGTCCAAAAATTCAGGAAGATTAGGATGTAATAAGGGTTCACCTTTAAGATGAAGATATATATAGTCAGTATAGGGCTTTACTTCATCTAGAATTTTCTTGAAGCTGTCTATATCCATAGTATGGGCCTTCCTCATAGTTTTAGGACAAAAGCTGCAAGAAAGATTGCAAACATTAGTAATTTCAATATACACTCTTTTAAATCTTTTCATCAAAGTAGCACCTCATAGTTTGTTATGAATTTAGTATTCCCCTTTTATTGGCAATAAGGTAACACATCCACAGTATAGGTTCTAAGCACCTCTCCTACACTCCAAGCTTGAGAAAAGCATCCCCGGCTTGTAGCGGAAAATTCTCCATCAAAAATTTCTGCTATACCGTTTATGCAACCATCATTCATATGATCCTCAAAAACTTCACACATTTCCTTAGCTTTCATTACTGCTTCTGCAGAGTAATCATTCACTTTGCAATAGGCAGAAATAAAGGCACCAATAGGATAGGCCCAAGTTGTGCCCATATGGTATGCACAGTCTCTTTTGAAGAGTTTACCTATATACTGCTTTTTAAATTCGGGATCTTTAAAGCTTAAAGATCTTAAGCCATAGGTAGAATATAGCTCTGCATATACCTTATTTACTATTTTCTTCTCCTTTTCTCTATCTAACATAGTAAAAGGTAAGGAAACTGCCCAAATTTGATTTGGTCTTATCTTATCATCTAACTCATCTACCACATCATACAAGCATTCCTGCTCTTCATTCCAAAACTTTTTGTTGAAGGAGTCCTTAACCTTAATAGCTAATTCCTTATAGAAACTGTTATTTTTATTATAACGCTTTGCTAAATCTCTCATAATACAAAGAGCATTGTACCAAAGGGCATTTATTTCCACAGGTTTTCCGTGTCTTGGAGTAACTACAAAATCCCCTACCCTAACATCCATCCAGGTTACCTGATCAAGACCACTGCCTGCGCGAATTAACCCATCGCTATCCATACCAATAGAAAAGTCTGTACCTTTAGAGTAAGCTTGTATAATTTCCTCCATCTTATCATATAATTTCTCTTCTACAAAGGAATAATCTTCCTTAGTACCAGTGTACTGTAAATACTGGTAAACAGCATGTATATACCAAAGGGAAGCATCTACAGTATTATACTGTGGTTCAGATCCCTTATCAGGAAATACATTTGGTACTAAGCCATTCTTAACGTATCTAGCAAAGGATTCTAAAATCTCTCTTGCCTCCTCAAAACGTTTTGTACATAAAGTAAGCCCTTCAAAGGCTATCATTGTATCTCTGCCCCAATCAGTAAACCAAGGGAAACCTGCCAAGATAGTTTTTAAGCCTGTGCTCCTTCTATCTACTATAAAATGATCCGCTGCTTTTACTAAATTTAAGGCAAAATTGTTGCTATAGCCTGATTGCTTCATTAGCTCCATAGCCCTATTCTTATATGTCTCTACAATTTCAAAGCCATTTTTATCGTCTAATTCTTCCACAGTACACTTTATGTAAAATAACTTTCTTTCATTAGGCTCTAGATCTAGTTCTATATCATAAGGAGTATAATGATTATCTAAGCCTAAGGAACCATTTCTGTTATCAAACTCATAATAATGATTTTCCTCTATTAGATAGTTTGGAGTTGCCATGCTGGTTGACCTTAACGCTCTATCCTTGTAAATTCCATCAGAAATGAAGAAACTTATAGTTATATCCTTTTTAGCTTCTGGTGTAAGTTTCAATACATTGCCACTTAACTCTCTTGTAAATTTAAGCTCATTTCTTTCAGTGGTGGCACCGGCAGGCCTAAAGTTAAATAAGGGTACAAGATTTAACTTAGCTTCTCTACTGCCATTAGTTACTTCATAGCAAACTACCACTGTGTTATGACCGTATTCCATAGCTATAGTCTTCTTAATATTTATATCCTCCACCTGATAAATATATTGCGGTACAGAATCAAAGACAAATCTTTGAAGATATTCTTGTCCGTTCTTAGCATAGTTCACATACTGTTGAGAGGTTAAGTCATATTCTCTTCCATCTACAATAATCTGTTCTTGAGTTCTAGTAAACACTGAATATCTTTCCACTGGAGGATTTATAGCTGCTATTAAATAACTATGAAAAGAGGTAAAGCCTCCGCCTATAATGGTATGGGCTGCATAACCTCCAATACCATTTCCTATTAGCCATTCTCTTTCATTTCCTTCTTTTATATTTCTCCAGTTGCCTCTTCCAAATTTATATGTAAGCTCCATAAATAAACCTCCTATAACTCTCTAATTACTCTACATGGGTTCCCTGCCGCTAAAACATTAGATGGTATATCCTTAGTAACTACGCTACCCGCCGCAATTGTAGTGTTAGCACCAATCTTCACACCAGGACATATTATTGAACCACCGCCAATCCAAACATTATCACCTATTTCAATGGCATAGCCCATTTCTATTCCCGATATCCTTTCCTGAGCATCAAGAGGATGGGTAGCAGTATAAACCTGAACATTAGGCCCAAACATAACGTTGTTGCCTATTTTAACCTTGTTAACATCTAATATGACACAATTATGATTGGCATAAAAATTCTTACCTATCTCTATGTTATATCCATAATCACAAAAGAAGTTAGGTTCTATATAACAGGATTGCTCTGTTTGAAACAATTCCTTTAATACAGCTTCCCTTTCCTCAAATTTATCCGGTTCTAAATCATTGAACTTTTTACATAGCTTCTTCGCCCTAAGCCTATCCTCACATAATTCCTTATCTAAAGAATTATAAGGCATTCCTGCTAACATTTTTTCCTTTTCTGTTAGATTAGTCATGGCCTTTCCTCCTTTTTATACTAATCAAATACTTTTCAGATAGCTTTACCTATTATTGCTTATTAATTATTCATATTATAACTAAAACTTAATACAATATGAATGGATTAATTTATACAAGAGTTTTTTCATGCTGAAAAAAAGAAATAGAGTTTTGGAGTGAAATGTATCGACCCCCAAAAGTTAGATTTAAAAATCTTACTTTTGAGGGTCGCAATTTTATATCAAAATACTCTTTTAAATTACTTTAATTCTAAGCCCCTATATTTGCAAGTTCATAGAAATAACCCTTGTTATCATATAGAGCATCAAACTGACCTTTTTCAACCACTTGCCCTTCTTTTAAAACAATGATTTCATCATACTTAGAAAGTAATTCTCTTGATAATCTATGAGTGATAGTAATTATAGTCTTATTTTCAAGATTAATAATAGAATTTTCTATATCATAGGCAATTCTATTATCCAAGGCTGCCGTTGCTTCGTCTAATAGGATTATAGGTGTGCCTTTTATCAAACTTCTTGCAATAGAAATTCTTTGTTTTTCTCCTCCGGAAAAGTTTGATCCATTTTCATTTATAAGGGTATCTTTTCCTTCAACCAATCTATCAATCAACTTCTTAAGTCCAGATAGCTCAATTGCATTTTCTAGCTCTTCCTCTGAATATCCTTGATATAAATCTATGTTTTCTTTAATGCTGCCATCAAATAAAAATACATTTTGATGAATTATTGAAATATTGCTATATAAATCTTTTTTCTTTATAGTATTTATTTCAGCATCATCCATTTTTATTGAACCATCATATTGATCATAATAGCCCAAAATTAACTTAAGCAAAGTGGATTTTCCACTACCACTTTCCCCTGTAATTGCATACTTTTTATTTTTCTCAAAAACTAAATTGATATTTTTAAGAGCTTGATTTTTATCATCATAAAAGAAGTTTACATTTTTAAATTCAATGCACTTATCAAAAGAAGTTTTACTTACTGTTTTTTCAATAGCTTCCTTTTTTATTTCTTTTTCCAGCTTATTAAAGATTAATTTATTGAACTTTATTTTACTTAAACATTCTGATACTTCCACTACAGGATTTACAATATAGTTCAATAACTGTATTGCTGCTAACATTTCACCCTACAGTTATTTTACCAGTTATAGTTAAATATACACCCATGAGAGTACTGACTGTAAATGCTCCAAAGCCAGTAAGATATGATGCTGAATCAACTGTTACCATTTTCTTAGCATAAGCATATTTGCTATCTTCTAGCTTATTATTATATTTTTTATATTCTTCAAAGGTCTCCTTTTCTATATTGAAACTTTTTATAACTTCAAAACCAGCAAAAACATCTTTAATTTTTTGAGTAAATTTATCTTGATTTTTAGATACTTCACTCTTTAATCCCTGTAGATTTTTAGATAAAAGATTAACTACTATAATTGGAATCCATCCTATAATAAACACCAATATAGTAAAACTTATATTTAGTGTTATATAAGTGATAATAGTAAAAATAAATAATATTGCTCTGGCTATGACGATTAAAATAGGCTTATAATAATCATTTTCTATAGTTGTTATATCATTAGTTAATGTGGATATATATTGGGATTTATTTACCATTGCTATATCATTATTCAATATTCCATCAAACACATCTTTTTTTAGATTTAACATTACTTTTTTAATTAGTTTAAACTCATAAACTTCTCAAAAATAACCTATAACAAAGCCTAGAAGTAAAAAAACTAGCGTTACTAGAATTGCATTGAAAAATGCTCTCATGTCAGCATTTGTAGCAGTATCAATAATATATTTAAAAATATAAGCGGTTCCTACTGTCATTAAACAATCTAAGAATATTAAACAAATTGTAATAAATAACAGGAGCTTATTCATACATAGATATTTCTTCATACAAACTACTACCTTTCATAAAATTATAATTTATATGTATATAACATCATTTATATCCATAAAATATATATTTTTAGTAGTTATATAATCAAAAATCAATCACATATTTTCACTCCTAATCTTTAAAGATTTAACCTATTACCTATAATAGGTTATAAATACATTTTTACACGTTAATTCTATTTTGGATAATTAATATTTATATTATACGGTAGCATACTTTTATAGTTAATTATATATTTTATATGTAATTATTCCTTTTATATCCATTCGTATTATCATGTAGATTAATTTTAATATGAAAGAATTAATAAATACGAAGTTCTTATATTATGTTTTACAAAAGGATTTATAATTATAAAACGCCAAAAAATAATAAAATACAAGCCGAGGTGATTCACTAAAAATCTCCTCAGCTTGTATTTAAACTTTTTGATCGTAGCAATAAAAAAGTTGTAAACTATTATTTAATAACTAAAATCCTAGCAATATTCTCAGCGGCTCTTTCTAAGTTTTCCTTACCCTTTTGCAGAGCCTCTTCTAAGGAAACTGCTCCAGGCAATATTCCTACTATTGAATCTATTCCCTTGTCATAAAGAACCTCTACTCCGTCACCGATTCTTCCGGCAAAGGCTATCACTGGGATGTTAAATTTCTTAGCGGCACTAGCAACTCCAAAAGGAGTCTTACCAAAAACAGTTTGTGAATCCACACTGCCTTCCCCTGTGAATACAAAGTCTGCTCCCTTTACCTTTTCTTCTAGGTCTGTATACTTTATTACAAGTTCTACTCCTCTTTTAAGTTCTGCATTTAGGAAGGCCATAAGACCAGCTCCTAAACCACCTGCAGCACCAGCTCCAGGCACCTTTTCTACATCCTTATTTAATTGCTGACGTATTACCTCAGCATAATGCGCTAAATTGCGGTCTAATTGCTCTACCATTTCTGGAGTTGCACCTTTTTGAGGGCCAAATACATGGGATGCTCCATTTTCTCCAGTTAAAGGATTTGTAACGTCACAGGCCACCTCTACTACTACATCTTTAAGTCTGCTATCCATATTGGTTAAATCTATTTTATGAAGTTTGTCTAAAGCTCCTCCTCCAAAAGGAAGCTCATTTCCATCTTCATCTAGCAGTCTAGCTCCTAGAGCTTGAACCATTCCTGCTCCTCCATCGTTAGTAGCGCTGCCCCCAATACCTATAAATATTCTCTTTACGCCTCTATCTAAAGCAGCTCTTATAAGTTCTCCTGTTCCATAAGTAGTAGTATATAGAGGATTTCTTTCTTCTTTGGTTACAAGTTGAATCCCGCTAGCACTAGCCATTTCTATAACCGCAGTAGATTTATCACCTAGGATACCAAAGAAAGCCTTAGTTTTTTTACCTCTTGGTCCTGTAACTTCTACCTCAATTATTTCTCCATTTGTGGCATCAACTAAGGATTGAACCGTTCCCTCTCCACCGTCTGCCATAGGAACCTTTACACACTCTACATCTGGAATTACTTTTTTTATCCCGGCCTCCATAGCTTCTGCTGCTTCTTTGGCGGTCATACTCTCTTTAAATGAATCTGGGGCCAAAACAAATTTCATTTACTTTTCCTCCTTTGAAAGAACGCTGTGAATACTGTTATATTTTTATACTAAGTTTAAAGTGTCCTATTATAGAATAATACCGTATATTATAGTTGAAACTATAGTCATAGATAAACCTATTAAAGATTCATAAGGTATAAGTTTTAATCTTTCCTTCATGTCCATAAATACACTACCACCAGTTGCATGGAAGAAGCTTCCGTGTGGAAGGTGATCTAAAACTGTAGCTCCTGAATGAATCATTGCTGCAGCATTTAATGGTTGTACACCAAGATCTAATAGAGTTGCTCCAAATACCTGGCTTCCTACTGTTGTACCAGAAGTTGTAGAAGCAGTTGCTGCTGACATTAATATACCAGCTAAAGGCGCCAAAGCAAAGGCTGGTAGACCTAAAGAATTCATAGAATTTATAATAACATCTTTTAAGCCTGAGTTTGCTATAATACCGGAAATTGTTCCTGTACCTAGAAGTAGTATAGCGACACCACTCATTTTGCCAATACCAACTTCTGCATACTTATTTATATTCTTTATTTTACCCATAGCTAAAGCACCTATTATACCACCAACTGGAAGTGCTATCATTGGGTCTATGCTTATATTAAACAATGGTCTTAATGCTAAAATGATAATAGCTACTAATGGTCCTACTATAGCTGATAAAAATCCTGGTTTATCTTGAACTTCAGATTCACTACCAACAACTTCTACAGCACTACCTTTATGTGCAAGCTTCTTAGCTACTATAACTGTAACTATAAGTCCTACTATAGCTGGTATTATTCCAGCAGCCATTACTGAAGTTAAAGGTTGATTAAATGCATCAGATGCTGCAATTGCATTTGGGTTTGGAGATATAATGTTTCCTGCCTTACCTCCACCTATCATTGCTATTAAAATACCTGTTCTGCTTATCTTAGCTTTTTTCGCCATTGCCAATGCAATAGGTGCAACAGTTATAACTGCAACGTCAATAAATACGCCTACTGCTGTTAATACCATGGTTGCTAATGCTAATGCTATAAGAGAATTAGCTTCTCCTAACTTTTCTACGATGGTTTCTGCAATTTTTGCTGCTGCACCGGATTGAATAAGTACACCGGCCAAAACACCAGCTGTTAAAATTCTTAATATTGCAGTGATCATTCCCTTAGCGCCATCCATCATCAATGTAACTGTGCCTCCAAGTCCAGCACCACCTACAAGGCCACCAACTAGAGCTCCCAGTATCAATCCATAAGCAGGATGGACCTTTTTAATAATCAAAAATATTGCCACTACTAATCCTATTACTGCTCCCAAAGCTGTAACTTGCATATCTTTTCCTCCTCTTTGGTAATTATAATTTATAATATGAATTCCTTTGCATTTCATATTATAAACCTTCCTGTAATCATTTTCATTGGGTCCAAGTTTAATTATCAAAGATATTTTTTGTTCATATGCACAGTTACTTGTTGTTTTGCCCCTTTAATTTATATAAAATACATGCCACAAACAACTCCAACAAATCCATAAGGTTCCTAGGATCTTTATTAGTGATTTCTTCAATCTTTTTCAATCTATAATTCAAACTATTTCGATGAATATGCAATTCCTTTGCTACATTATTCACTTCACCATTAAGGGCTATATAAGTAATAAGAGTGTCTATTAAACTTATCCCCTTTGATTCCTCAAGAAGCTTATTTATTAAAGGATTAATTAAATCACCTTCTATATTACTTGCTATAGTATCAATAAAGGCAAGATTCTTATAATCACAAATAGTTTTATCCAATTGAAGTTTTTCAGCAATTTCAATAGCTCTTATAGCCTGCTGCACAGATTTAGCCATTACTTGTTGTCCAAGTCCAACTCCTACCCTTATTATTTTATCTACACTATCACAAAGCCCTAGAATCCTATTCTTCACCTTTGAATTATCTTTCATAAAGATTAATACTTGATCAAATCTCAATTTAATTGCATACTCATCCTCATGCAAATATCTTTTAATCTTTCTTAATATATCGTTTTCGCTACTTTTTATAACTATAGCCCTTCTATTTATACTTAAATCTACTTTATTTAAATTTGCCATATGCATAAAATTTTCATCATAGCAATCATTATAAGTCCATTGATAAAGAAACTCTTCCTTTAGTCTCTCCTCCACTCTTTTTTCATTAAAGGCATACTTTTGCTCAACGAGAAGTTCTGCTGTTACTTTAACAATATCCGCAAATGGTTGCACCTCTTCAGGCTTTCCACTGATACCTATAACTCCTATAACAGTATCATTAAAATATATTGGCATATTTACCCCGGGCTTTGCTCCATCCTGATTTTTATAAATAACTATGAGTTTTTCTTCTTTAATAGCTGTTACAGCTCCCTGGTGTAACTGTCCTATCCTGCTCTTATCTCCACTTCCAATTATAACTCCCTTTTCATCCATTATATTTATATTGTATGGTACAACGCCCATCATCTTATCTACAATGTTTTGTGCTAATTTTTCCGTTAATTTAATCATTTTAATTCCCCTTTTCCTAGTCTTCTTTTGCAAAAAAATTCATATATATTATAACACATGGCGCCATTACTAATTTATTCATAACTTTGTATTTGACAAATATATTAAGTCCAATTATATTTATCATAGGTGTCCATTAGTGCACCACTACAACATATAGTTTAGGGGGCGACTCATTTTGAATAGAAAATGGTGGAAAGAAGCAGTTGCATATCAAGTATATGTTAGAAGCTTTAAGGATTCTAACGGTGATGGTATCGGTGATTTACAGGGTCTTATTGAAAAATTAGATTACCTAAAGGACTTAGGTGTAGATGTTATTTACTTAAATCCAATTAATAAATCTCCAAACTATGATAACGGTTATGATATAAGCAACTTCAGAGACATTATGGACGAATTTGGTACAATGGAAGACTTTGATCAATTAATCAAAGAACTTCATAAGCGAAACATGCGTTTTATTCTTGATATGGTTATTAATCATACTTCCCATCTTCATCCTTGGTTTATTGAAAGTAGAAAATCTAAAGACAACCCTTACAGAGATTATTACATATGGCATCCTGGTAAAAACGGTGCACCACCAAACAACTGGGGTTCCTTCTTTGGCGGAAGTGCTTGGGAATATGATGAAGCTACTGGCGAATATTATCTTCACATCTTCTCAAAGGAACAGCCAGATTTAAACTGGACAAACGAAAATGTAAGAAAAGACATTAAAGAGATGCTTAAATTCTGGCTAGATAAAGGAGTAGATGGAGTTAGATTAGATGCTATAAACCATTTAGCAAAGGATCATAGCTTCCCTGATGGACCTGTGAAAGAGGGTCAAATATACGGAGACTTTATAAAATACGTTCAAAATCTTCCAAAGGGCCATGAATACATACGTGAATTAAGAGAAGATGTGTTCAACACTGATGATCTTGTGCTCATAGGAGAAACTGGTGGAATAAGCTATCATAATACCCACCTATATACCGGTGATGACAGAAAAGAACTTCATATGACCTTCCACTTTGATATGAACGGTATGGGTAGATCCAGTAACCCTGCAGAAAAGGGTACTTTAAACTTAAAAGAATTAAAGGATAAGATGACCGGTTGGCAACTTATAAAAGAAGATGATGGTTGGGTTCCATTATTCTACTCTAATCACGACAGCACTAGAACCGTTTCTAGAATGGGTGACGATGAAAAATATTGGAGGGAATCTGCTACCCTTTTAGCTACTTTGCAGTTTACTCAGAAAGGAACTCCTTTCATTTACTATGGTGATGAAATTGGAATGACTAATGCTCATCATTTCCAAATAGAGGACTACAGGGATATTTCTGTTCATAACACCTATAAGGACTATGTAGAGTCTGGATTAAAGACAGAAGAACAATTTCTTGCAGAGCAGCGCAATAGCAGCAGAGATAACTCCAGAACTCCAATGCAGTGGAATGATAAAGAAAATGCAGGATTTAGTACTGCTACTCCATGGATTAAAGTAAACCATAATTATAAGGAAATAAATGTTGAGAAGCAACTGGCTGATGAAAATTCCATATTAAACTTTTATAAGTCTATAATTAAGCTTAGAAAGAATTACCTTTGTCTCGTATATGGTAGCTTTACTGAGCTTTACCACGAACATCCTTCAATATACTCCTACATTAGAGAATTAGATGGAGTGAGAATTCTAGTAGTTACTAATTTCTTTGATAAGGAAGCTAACTTCAGTCTACCAGAGGATATTGAATACAATGAAGTTGAATTGTTGTTAGCTAACTATTCAACAGGGGAAAGTGATTTAAGAAACTTGAATCTTAGAGCTTATGAAGCAAGAATATATAGATTAAATTAATTTATTATAGCGTCAATGTGATTTATTTCACTTGGCGCTTTTCTTTTTCCTTCATTAGTGTTTTGCTTATGATAATTATGGGCATACTAGTAGTTACTAATAAACTGGGAAAAGGAGCTAGTTACTTAAATTTTATTAACTGATACGGAGGCTCTTACTTATGAAAAAAATTATAATTTCAAGTATTTTCTTAATACTACTTTTTACTGGCGCATACTATGTAGTTTCCAATACAGACATTTCTCCTGTCCCTAATAAGACTAATACAAATAGCAATACAACTAATAAAGAAGCAAATAATAATGGTACTTCTACCAATAATGAAAGTTCTACTAATTCTGCAGATAATAATAGCTCTAAAATTTTAGCACCAGATTTTTCTCTCTCAGATTTAGAGGGCAATATAGTAACCTTAAGTGAGTTAAAGGGAAAGAAGGTATTCTTAAACTTTTGGGCAAGCTGGTGCGATCCTTGTAAAGAAGAAATGCTGCACATTGAAAAACTCTACCAGGAAACTAAGAATTCGGACCTTATAATCTTAGCTATAAATTCAACGGAGGATAAAAAGGCTATAGAATCCTTCTTAAAGGAGAACAACTTAAACTTTACCGTGTTGATGGATTCTAGAGAAGAAACAGCTATCAATTACTTAACCGGTTATATACCTTCTTCTTTCTTTATTAATAAAGAGGGATATATAGTTTCCTCAATAGTAGGTTACATGACTTACGATGAAATGAAGGCTAATATAGAAGCCCTTGATTAATAGAAAGCACTGAACATAAACAGTGGCTTTTTAACTATTTTTTTGTTAGTATTTATGTAGTATAACCTAATTAAAATTTAGTTTGATATTATACTTTAACTAAATAAAGCCACCGTCTTTTAAGGAAGTGATATCAATGGATTTATTTGATTTAGCCAATAATAAAAACAATATAAGCTATAAACCTTTAGCAGAGAGAGTTCGTCCAGAAACCTTAGAGGAATATATCGGTCAAAAGCATATACTAGCTAAGGATAAAATGCTTTATAGGGCTATAATGACAGATAACATATCCTCTGTTATTTTTTATGGCCCACCTGGTGTGGGAAAAACAACTTTAGCTAGAATAATAGCTAATCATACCAAAGCTAATTTTATAGAGCTCAGTGCCGTAACCGCTGGTACATCAGAGGTAAAAAAGATTGTTACAGAAGCAGAAACTAATTTAAAACTGTATGGTAAAAAGACCATTCTTTTTCTTGATGAGGTTCATCGTTTTAATAAATCTCAACAGGATTCCTTACTGCCTTCAGTGGAAAAGGGCCTAATTATTTTAATAGGCGCTACTACAGAAAATCCTTATTTTGAAGTAAACAACGCTTTGTTATCAAGGTCAATGATACTGGAATTAAAGCCCTTAACGGAACAAGATGTGATCATTGCCCTAAAAAGAGCCTTAAAAAGTCCAAAGGGTTTTGCTGATCTAAATATAGAAATTGAGGAAGAGGTATTTAAATATTTTGCTATTCACAGCAATGGAGATATCAGAAAAGCCTTGAATGCTCTAGATATGGCAGTGAGAACCTCAAAAAGGGTTTCAGATAAAATTATTATTACAGTAGAGGATGCTAAAGAATGTATTCAAAGAAAAATGAGTTTATATGATAAAAATGGTGATAATCATTATGATACCATAAGCGCCTTTATTAAATCTATGAGAGGCAGCGATCCCGATGCCACCGTTTATTATTTAGCAAAAATGTTGGACGCTGGGGAAGATCCTGTCTTTATAGCAAGACGAATACTAGTACATGCTTCCGAAGACGTAGGTAATGCGGATCCAATGGCCTTAGTTGTAGCAAGCAGTGCTATGATTGCAGCCCGTACTATAGGCATGCCAGAATGTAGAATTAACCTTGCACAAGCAGCTCTTTACATAGCCTGTGCACCAAAATCCAACGCTACCATAGAGGCCATAGACACTGCTATGGAAGAAGTAAAAAGTAATAGGGATTCCGGTATTCCTCCTCACCTTAGAGATGCTCATTACAAAGGTGCATCCCAATTAGGCCATGGACTTAATTATAAGTATCCCCACGCCTTTGGCGGTTTTGTAGAACAACAATATCTTCCGGATTCTCATAAGGACAAGATCTACTATAAACCTAGTCGCAATGGTATTGAAGCTAAAATCTCTGAAAGATTAAAAAAGCTATGGAAGAACAAAAAGTACCCTGGAGTTTAATCCTCTCCTTGGTACTTTTCTAATTTACAGTATCCTCTTTTCCTTGTTTAACCTTATTGCTTGTAAACCTTAATTTCTACCTTTCCAAAGTTCCCTTATAACCACTGGTACCTTCAGATACATTTATTACATTATACCCCTTTTCCTTTAGTTCATTACAAGCCTTTAAACTTCTGTTTCCTGATTGGCATATTATATGATATTCCTTACTCTTATCTAGAAAATTTTCTGGTTTATCTAAAACTTCATCCATAGGTATATTTTTAGCACCTGGTAAATGTCCATTTCTATATTCATAGGGCTGCCTTATATCTATTAAATTTACACTATTTAACTTAGAGCTTAACTCATTTACATTAATTGATTTCACTTTACTGTTGTTAGAATTATTAATCATTTCTTTTCCTCCTTAGTTTATTCTTAATAGCTTCCTACAGCTATTTTTTAAAATAACATATTATAATACCTTTCAAGCTTATCTTTTATTTCCCTAACACTTATATAACGGGCCTCTCTCAACACTTCTTTACCTTCCACATACATTAAAATAGCTGGTATGGTAAAGATATTGTAAGCAGCAGATAATTCTAAGGATTTTTCAACATCTACCTGTGCCTTAGCTATTTTAGGAAAACTTTCAAGCATTTCTTCCATTTTAGGTTTTAATGCTGTACATACTCCACAGCCTTTACTTCCAAAATAAATTAAAGCCATGGTGTCTTTTTCTATAAAATCTTCTAAATCCTCCTTAGCTTCCAGTAACTTCACTGCCTACACCACCTTATATATTTCTTAACGTTCATAATCTGATTTTATTATTCTTATATAAAGTATTCAATATACAATAAAGCACTGGCCTATTTTGACCAGTGCTTCTATATAAATGTTCTTATAAACATACTTCTCCACTTTGGAAGTTTATGCAATCATAAAGTACTCTCTTTAAATCTAGTACCTCTTTCATCTCAAAGTATCCTACTTTTCTATATATATAATTTACCGCCTGAATAGCTCCTTGAGCAAATATTTCTCTTGAGAAGGATTCATGGCTAATTTCTATTTTATCATATTCTCCAATGATTTTCACTTCATGCTTTCCAACTACACCACCGGCACGGATAGCGGTAATTGGTATATCCTTGTTATATACTCCTGAGGACTTTAACCCTCTTTCCATCTCAAATGCAATTTTGCTTGCAGTACCTGAAGGTGCATCTTTCTTATGTTTATGATGTGTTTCTATTATCTGAAAATCATAGTTATTTAATATATTAGCTGCTATATTGCTCAATAACATTAAGGTATTTACTCCTAATGTTATATTTGGTGCATAAACAATACCATTATGATATTTATATGCTAAATTACTTAATTCGTTAATCTCTGCTTCTGTAAAACCAGTTGTACCTATAACCATGTTAATTTTTAATTTAGCTAAAAGTTTAGCTGCCTTCATAGCTGCTTTAGGATTCGAAAAGTCCACAACTACATCTGGTTTAGTTCTTAAAATAACTTCCTCCAAGTCATTGGAAGAGGACACTATTACGTCAGAGTCTATATCTGATATTATATCTTTTAATGCCATACCTGCCTTTTCACTTGAAGGACTACATACCGCCGCTACTAGCTCCATATTTTTCTGCTTTGCAATACCTTTAGCTATGTATTGCCCGGTACGTCCTAAACCTATTTGGCACACTTTTATCATTTATCACCCCTCCTTTTTAAGATATAAATTTTCAGAGTTTACTCTATCAAACAGTAGTTTTAGAATATAATAACTAGTTATTGAAGATACTTCTTTATAGGGTCTTATTAGATATGAAGATATAGACTTTATTGCTAGAAATAGATTTATAAATATAAATTCGAGTTATAACTAACAACTTAATTGTAACATAAGAGTTGTTTGTAGTCAATATATGGTGACCCTTCATAATCTTAAAAATATGGCATAAAAAATGGACCCCATGGACTTTATCCACTTAAAAGGCATATTGTATATTTAAAATAAACTCCGCTCCAAACCACTTTCCCTCAAACCCTTATGCCTTCTAGTCTTAACCCTATTCTCCTAATCTCTTCCAGATAATAAAGTCCGCTCTAAAATTCCATATTTTCATCCCATTTATTAACACTTTTTCCTTATTTCTTGTAACATTTTTTAAAATAAAGTCGGTTCTAAATAGGGGTAAGGTGCAAGATGAACAGGGTAAAGTTTCAAGGGTTAAGGGATAAGAGTTCATTTCACTTTTCCATTGCTTTATCAATATTATCTTCAATATAGTCTTCAATCCCTTTAAAATCAATACTTCTAACCTTATCTAATACTTCTTAACCATAATAACCTTATTCCTTACACCTTAACCCTTTCACCTGTTAAAATGCAAACCCCGCAGCAAATGAAGATTTCTCCTGCATCTGCTACGGGATTTTGGAACGAACTTTATTTTTATAGAGCGAACTTTATTTTCATGGAGTGAACTTTATTTGAATTATACA
>NZ_FMJL01000046.1 GCF_900095445.1 Clostridium sp. N3C | reverse complement strand
AATATATTCATGCTGACTATTCATAAAATTATACCCTCCAGTAGTCATAAATAAATTATATTGTACTGAAAAAGTTGCCGGTTCATATATATATATATAATCATGAATTTTGTCAGTATCTTTAGTTTTATAAACTTTTTTTACCTCACACTTAGTTAACAAACATCTCTCCATTATTTGTATTTCATTTGTTCTTTTAATTTTAACTACATAGTCAGAGTTTTCTAATAAATCGTCAAGGGTTATTATATCTGTAGTGAAATACTTATCTTGTATATCTTCAATTCCCACATAGAGTTTTTCTGAGTTTGATGACAGTAAACTAATATCTATGTCATTGATATATGAACTTCTTGTTGCTATTCCTACAATTATTGCTATAAAGGTCAATATTGATAATGAAAATATAATAATTCTTCCTCTACTTAATTTCAATTAAATCAACTCCTGCTAACAATTCTACCATTATCTATTTTGTATACTTCATCAGCTAACATACTGATATCTTCTTTGTTATGGCTTGCAATTAATATTGTTGCTCCTCTCTTTTTCTCTTCTAACAATATATTTCTAACCATACTTACAGATTCTTCGTCCAAAGAATTTGTTGGTTCATCTAAAATTATTAAATCTGGTTTTTCCATTATAGCTTGGGCAATTCCTAATTTTTGCTTCATTCCTAGTGAGTATTTTTTATATATTCTATCATCTTTTGGAGATAGTCCAACCCTTTCCATTGCTTCTTCAATTTCAGATCTAGAAATTTTATTCTTTATTGAAGCTAATATCTTTAAATTTTCATAACCAGTATATTCATTCCAAAATCCTGGAGCTTCAATTAAAACTCCTAAGCTTTCAGGAAATGAATAATCTTCGTTTAAATGCTTATTATCTACAATTATTTCACCGGAAGTTGGTCTGATTAGTCCACAAATAGATCTAAATAACATGGTTTTTCCAGAACCATTTCTTCCTAAAAAACCATAGATATTTCCTTTATCTAGATTCAAATTTATATCAATTAATATGTCCTTATTTTTTATTTTTTTGCTTAAGTTGGTAATAGTAATATAACTCATTTTTTCCTCCTTAACAAATGTCCATTTTATTTATAATTTTTTTACTAAGTATAATAACTAGAAATATTAAAATAACTAAATATATAAACGAAAAAGTAAAATTAAAACCGCTAACTACATAAGTAGAAAAGTATGAGTAGCTACTTATATTTATAACAGAATCATGCCAAGTAAATATTGATTGAACAAAGGGCATATATTTTATTGGACTTGTATTCAAGTTATTAGAATAAATAAGATGACATAGAAATAAATTTATGTACTCAGTTAATAGTACAATAACAATAGAACTAATATCATCCAAGATTAAAGACAAGGTATTACATATAATTATGATTAAATAAGTAGATAAACTAACAAGAACCATCTCAATTATTATAATTTTAATTAGATATATGGAATCTATTATTTTGAATTTAAATATTATAGCTAAAAGGAATGAAATAAAAAATTGAAATAGATAATAAGTGAATATATAAATAAATAATCTAGCGTACTTACTAAGTAGCCATATACTTCTTTTATCAGTTCTTGTAAAAATATATGTTCCTAATTTAGACATATCTTTCCTTGTTTCGCTGCCTAAAGCAAAAAGTAAGAGAATATGATTTAATGAGTAAAGTGATATATTTATAATGTAGTAACTACTATCTATTTTAAGATCACCGTATTGATATAGAAATATTAAGCTCATATCTTTATTTGATATATTCATTAGGGGTAAGGATACAAATATAAACGATATAAAATTGATACAAAGGCCAATTATAATATATTTAGACCACTTAATATTAAAATTAAATGTTTTTTTGAATATATTATTCATTTTAGTAAATCTCCTTAGTTTCTAACATATAAGTAGCTAGCAAATCTATTGTTTTAATTAGCAAAAAAGTTCCCAATATACACAATATATTAGGATAATATTCAATGTAATTATTTCTTAACGGAATGGAAATATAGGTATCAATTTTAAAAGCGTTTAAGTGAAATAATGAGCATAATTGATTGTATAAAAGTAGTATTGATATAGTTGATACAAAACTAAGAAACATATTTCCTAAAAGATATGAAATTATATTATATATTCTAGAAGCCGTAAGATAAAACATAAATTGAGAAATTGTGCATATTAGAAAAAATACTAGAGTATCAATGGTGACTTGATTTTTTGATTCTGCTCTAATGAAAGATATAGGTATAATTATTATATTTGTAACTATTGTGTACAAAGCACATATAAGAGCAGAACTCTCTTTTACTCTATTCCACCATTTATAAATGTGGCTATACCTTAGTATAACCTTGTACTTATACATAAGCTTAAATACACAACTATTTATATATAATAGGAAGGGTATAATTACCAATAATAAGCAATAGCTTGAAAAACATGCATTATAGATAGTTAAATAATCAATATTTGGCTTTCCTAATGCATAAATTGAAAATAAGATAAAAAAAATACATAATGTAATAAATGAATAAAGTATTCGTTTTTGCTTAAATATTTTATTATATAATTCCATAATTGTCTCCTTATATTTCTAGATATCTATTTCATCTTTTTTTGCAATTATATATAAAATAATAGGTAATAGTGCTAAAATAAGAATCCATCCAAACAAGCAATTAGGGGTTCCTGTTTTGCTATCGTATAAATAATTTTTTACACTAAACTTTTCAACCTTGAGAACAAAGAAAATAATATCTGATAAAGTGTAAAAACCAAATACCCCTAAAACAATTTGCAATATTTTTGCTTTCATTAAAAAAGATAAACTCAGAATTAAAACTGCAAATAGAGCTGCAATTAAACTTATGATTACAATATGCGCTATATTATACAAATAAGGACTGTTTAATCTAGTTAAATCAAGAAAATCAGTACTGGTATAGTTTGAGTAACCTATGTCATAACTTGGATAAGCAGAATTATTATCATACCCTTTTAAGGGAAATGCAATAAGTGTTAACAATTCATTAAGTGTTAGCGTTAAAAAAATGTGATAAATGTAAGAATAAAGGTCACTAATACCTTTGCTAAAAGATAACTCTTTTTATTAACTCTTGTAATAATATTTTTATATACCCCAGTATTATAATCTCTAAAAAAGGAATCTGAATTTATCATAAAGGCTACTAAAGGGAGTGCTATAATTAAAAGATCTATTATTGTTCTAGATGCTAGGCTTCGAATAATATCCACTTGATGTGCAGATCTAACAGAACTAAGATGATATCCATAATATCTTTCACAATTTATAAAAAATGATATCAAACTCAATAAATACATAACGGAAAATGTCATCTGAAATTTTTTGCTTCTTATGCAATTTTTAAATTCAATGATAATTAATTGTTTCATAATAAAACCTCAATTCTAACTATTCTTAAATAATAGATAATATACTTATAAGTTAGAAGATAATAATAAATATTATCTTCTAACTATGTAAATCAGCTAAATATTATCTGAAATCACATCTACCACTTACGATGCCCCAGAACGTTAATTTATCCATCTCTTTTAGACCCTTTGATTTTTAATAAATTATGAAAAATGATTAATAATTACGTAATTATCTATAAACAAGCTTGTCCTAGTAAGAATAACACAACATCAATACAAAAAATGTAATATTATGACATAAACTATAAATGAAATTTTGATTTTTTTCGACTCTGTTTTTCATCAATGTGTTATTGGTTGTAGATTTTTGTATTTTAGATTTCTTTGTTTAAATTTTATGTTAATATTTAAAAGATTTATGGCTAAAAGTATAAAAAGTTGTAAAGATATTATTAGGACCTCGAATATATTTTATCAATTATAAATTTAAGGAAATTAATAAGCTAGGGTATGATGACATGGTTTTATAATATAGATGATTTGTAAGGCCACGATCAATTTTATGTCTAAGGTCTTGATATTGCTAAGTTTTGGGGATATAATAAAAAAAGAGTTTTTGAGAAAGCTAAAAATAGATAATTAAGCTGAACAAGTAAATAAAAGTATTTATTTGCTTCCATGGCGCAGCTGGTAGCGCAACTGATTCGTAATCAGTAGGCCAGGGGTTCGAATCCCCTTGGGAGCTTTATTAAAATCAAGGGTTTGATATATTAAACTCTTGATTTTTCTATTTTGATTGGAGAAAACTAAGTGAAATAAAATACATTAGATTAGACATACTGTTTTTGATTACTGTTTAATTTTTTCATAGAATTATTATTTAATACTTACGGCGCTTCATGCGTCGTATTTATTTCTCTATAGGAAATTATATATTTAAGAAATTGTGGATAAGTTCGATAAATTACCTATAGGAGTATTAAATTGGGTGATTATTTCTATGAGTAAGATAACTATTAAAAGTATACTTGAAGATAAATTTGAAGAATTTTGGGAAAAACTTTCGTATAGG
>NZ_FMJL01000042.1 GCF_900095445.1 Clostridium sp. N3C | reverse complement strand
AATTTTTTTGATTTTGTTATAAACTATTAATAGAAATCACCCTTTTGTGTTTTGGTTTTGCAATTATATTTTAACACTTAAAAGTGATGATTTCTTTTAATTTTTTTGAACAAAAATTTCTTTAATTTCAATGCCTTTCGGCATTACTTGCCGAATCCAAGATAAACTTTTAAGTAAGATATATAATCCAAGGAGGGATAAAATTTGAAACTAAGAGGAAAAATACTTCTTATGGTCACATCCTTATTACTATTTCTAGGTTTGTCTACCTTTGTAATTGTATACATCAATGTAAACCATATTATAGTAAGTAATCTTAACTCCAGTCTAAACTCCTACATAACCCTAAGCTATGATTTATTAGAGGAAAGATATCCTGGAGAATGGTCTAAAGACGGAGATAAGCTTTATAAGGGGGACAAGCTTATCAACGGAGATTTTGAGTTTGTAGATGCAGTTAAGGCTGCCACCAATTCTCCAACTACAATTTTTCTTGGTGACACCAGAGTATCAACTAACGTCCTAAGCAATGGCGAAAGAGCTGTTGGAGCAAAAGCTGCTCCTAAGGTAGTAAAAACGGTATTAGAAGAAGGAAAGGAATATACTGGGGAGGCTGATATTGCTGGTACCCTCTACCAAACAAAATATATTCCTATAAAGGACAACAAGGGCCAGGTTATAGGCATGTTCTTTCTTGGAGTAGAAAAAGAGAGAATAGCTAACCAAGTAAATCATTTTATGACCATCATAGCAGCTATAATTTTCATAGCATTAGCCTTAGCGGTGCTTATAGCTGTATTACTTACTAAGCCTATGAAAAGAAACATAAAAAGTATACTAGATACCTTTGAAAAAATCTCTAATGGAGACTTGAGTCAACCTTGTAATGTTAAGTCATCAGATGAAACAGGAAAAATTGCCAAGGACCTTAACATAATGAGAGAAAGCATCAAGGATCTAATAAATGAAATTAAGGAAGACTCAATAATGATAGAGAAAAGCTCCGAGACCCTAGCTAGCATATCTCAGGAAATGTTCAGCTCCTCAGAGGAAATAACTAATGCCATTAATGAGGTTGCAGAAGGTGCAAGTTCCCAAGCTAATAGTCTAATGGAAATATCAGAAAGCCTGAGTAGCTTTGGAAATGAAATTGAAAATGTAGTTGCTTCTATTATAAATATAGATGCTAATGCAAAAGCAATTAGCGCTAAATCAGATAGCAGCAATAAGGAGCTGGAACATCTTATAGAATCTATAAATAATATGAGCGGTACCTTTAATAGTTTTATGAACAAGCTTTTAATCCTGGATAATAACATTAGCAAAATTCATGATATTACTGGCTTAATTAATAATATAGCTGAGCAAACTAATCTTCTATCCTTGAATGCAGCCATAGAAGCTTCCAGAGCCGGTGAAGCAGGCAAAGGCTTCTCAGTAGTTGCAGATGAAATAAGGAAGCTGGCTGAGCAAACAAAAAGCTCATCTCAGGAAATCACTAATTTAATAGCAAATGTAGCTGAAGAAAACGCAGCCTTAATGAATTCCTCAAAGGATGTCCATAAGGAAATAGATAAGCAAAATAATGTTGCACACACAACCATTGCTTCCTTCAAAGAAATAATAAAATCATTACAGGAAATAGCTCCATTAATATACTCTATTAATAATCACATAAGCAGCATTAAACAGGAAAAGGACTATATATTAGATAAGGTTGAAGCTCTATCTGCCCTATCAGAAGAGGTATCTGCTTCCTCTGAAGAAGTATCCGCTTCCTCCGAGGAAATGAATTCTTCCACTGAGGAGGTTACTGCTACTGCTCAAAGCTTAAGTAATCTTACCTATAACATGACGGAGAAGGTAAAGAAGTTTAGATTGAACTAATAGAAATGTGAAGTGGCTGTTGCACCGCTAGCAAGGCTGTAGGTTGTGCAACAGCCACTGTCCTTTTATTAGCTGTATTAGCTTGCTAAATGACCAATGACATATAAGGATTAGGATATCACTTTTTTACCTAAGTTGCTTTGTTTCAAATAAGTGTTGATGATTAATCAAGATATTAGGACAAGCATTAGTCCATAGTAAATAGCATATATTAAATAACTAAAGGGAAGCAAAAACAAAAGCCACAGTTTAACTATGGCTTTTTACTTTACTAATTATAATGCCCATACAGCTTGCTATATATATTCTCATCATTAATACTATAGATAAGTCTGTGAACATCTGTTATTCTTCTACTCCAATATACAGACAGCTCGTGCTTCAAAGGCTCAGGCTTTCCAATACCTTCATTTCCATTTCGTTCAATGTCTCTTATCATCCTATAGCCAATACAAATTAATGTGACCAAGCAATATCTGAAAAGATCTTATTCATCTATTAGTTCCCCCTTTCGCCTTTAGCTGCTCAATGGACTTTAACAGTTCATTATAATATACTCTATCCCACTAGTAGCTGATATAGACCTAAAAATATTATAATTAAGGCTGAAATATACTCAATATATTTGGAAAGTCTGCTACTGGTTATCTTCTTCCCTATATAGAACCCAAGCTTAACGAAAACCATACTAAATAATAAAGATAGAAAAGAAGTTATAATAATATTTAATCCTGCAGTACTGGCCCCTATGCCAATTCCTATATTATTTATTGATAGAATAGCTCCTAAGATTACCGCTTCTTTAAGTTCAATTTCCTTTGATCTATCCTTATCAAAATGCTCAGGATGATTTATATAATCCTGATATCCTAAGTTTTCCTTGCTATCTTTTTTCTTAAGAGAACTGATTAGCATGTAGAATCCAAATAGAATTAATATTATACTTCCTAAAATAGTAGTATATTTATATGAAATTCCTTCATAGATCCCCAAGCCCAATAACATTGCCAGAAAGGTTCCTAATGAAGAAATGGATGCCACAAGGAAATTACTGCAGAATCTTATTCTTATACCCTTGCTACCATAGCTTAGGCCTATAATAAAACTATCGCTGCTAGCTGCAGCGCAAAAGAATAAAATTGATAGTACATGCATTTCTTCCTCCAGCTAACTTGCTGTACTATTATAATAGAAAAAAAGAGCAGTTTTGTTTCCTATAAATAGGAAACTAAACTGCTCTTTTATTTATATTGTCCATTGATCATGAATTATACCTACTATATACCACTTGTCCTTGTACTTTTCAAATACCAGCTTTAAGCTTCTCCAGTCCATACCTTCATATTTTTCTTCTATACTTGGGAAATGATATTCTATAATTATAGAATTTTTATAAAAATCAAAGCTGTTATTTGTTACGTTTCCCTTACCTATAGCCTGGTTATATCCTATTTGAGGAGCATTTATAAAATCAGCATCATAGATAAAGTTCTTATAATAATCAGAGAAAGTAAGCTCTATTGGCTCACCAATGCCATCATAGATCCCCCATTTATATTTTGTAGTATCATCCAAGAGATTCCTTAACTTATCAGCGGTAAATACTAAATCTTTATCCTTATTTACATATGTGTAAGGACTAAATCTAACACCTTTTTCTGGGTGAACTAACGAAGAAAGTTTATCCATATTCTTTTCCTTAAGGGCAAGCATTGCTTCTTTAGCATAGTCCTCCACCATATTTTTTGTTAGCTTATTAGTATCCTGATCTAAAACTTCCTTCTTCTCATTTAAGTCACTTCCACCCTTATTAGCATCCTGCTCTGATGAATTTGTTTCGTTTTGGGAATCTTCCTTCTGTGTTTTTTCGATTATTTTAACCTCTTCTGTATCCTGTGGCTTTGCCACACAGCCTGTAAAAGTAACAATTGCAGACATAATCACTCCTAAAGCAATGAGTTTATCTTTCATGATATTCCCTCCTAAAATTTAATCACTTTCTATACTCCTATCATAACAGTGCCCTGTTTCAAACCTAAATCAAACTTGTTTCAAGCTTGTAACAAATTAATCTAAAATATTTCAGTGATTAACTGCTTTATCTATCTGCACTTGTCACATAACTAGAGGCAAGTTAATTACTGCTTCTGTACCTCCATACTTAGCAGGCTTTAGCTCAATACCACCTTCATGGGCCTCAACAATATGTTTTGCAATAGAAAGACCTAGCCCCGTTCCCACAACGCCTTCAGCATTCTTAGCTCGATAAAACCTTTCAAACACTTTTGAAGCCTCTTCCTCAGGAATACCTATACCATGATCTCTTATCCTAAGAAAAGCCTTATGTTTTTCCTGATCTAATGTAATTTCTACAATGGATTTAGCCGGAGAAAACTTAATAGCGTTATCTAATAGATTTATGAAAACCTGCATAAGCTTTTCCTTATCTCCCTTTATATAAAGGTCATAGTGGATTTCTGATCTTGTTTCAATTTGGTACTTTTCAGCTCTCAATTGCATTTTTTCTATAGCCTCTTTTACCAGCTCAGATAAATTAATCCTTTCAAAATTATAGTTCACACTGCTATTATCTATTCTAGAAAGGGTTAAAACCTCATCTACCAACTTACCAAGCCTTGTTGCTTCGTTGTTTAAATGATAAAGAGCCTTTTGAAGATCATGCCTATCTCCTACTTCATCCTTAAGATATTCAGAATAGCCTTTTATAGCTGTAAGAGGAGTTTTAAGCTCATGAGACACATTTGCAACAAATTGCTTCTGCCTTTGTATATAGTCCTGAAGCTGAACCCCCATGTGGTTGAAACTTTCACTTAACTGAGAAATTTCATCAGAACCCTTTATCTCAACAGGTGTAAAGTCTCTAGCTGCAAATTTAGTGGCTGCTTTAGCTAATTTATTTATTGGCTTAGTGATTTTTCCAGCAATATATATTATCAAGAAGGTCATTATGATGGTAAAAACTACTGCTGCAACGAGCATAAGCCTAGACACTCCAGTAATAAGCTCTCCTATCAGGCTCATGGGAGATATTATTTCAAGTATGCCTATGTTAGCCTCTTCATAGGTAATGGGAGAAGCAAAATACACCTTACCGCCCCTGATAATATAAGCGTAATTACCAGTTTCCAATGATGCTTTTAATACTTTCTCATTTACACTTTCCTCTATCATTAAACCTTGATCTCCCTTAGAGGAAGATTGCAACTTTAAACTCTTATCATATATATTTACATTACCAATAATAAGTCCTAGCTTACTTATAACCATATTAGCAGTTTCAGAGCTTAAATTTTCCGGATCCTCCTGACCTTCTAAGGAGTGAATCTGAGAAATATATATTTCTGCTAAGTTACTTTGGTCTATAAGCTGTTGCTCTATGGTAGTTATGCTTAACTTCTGTAATCCCCTAATTACCGCAAAACCCACAAAAAACAGAGCTAACAAAGTTGCAGCTAAATAGTTTAAGGCAAGTTTCTTCTTTAACTTCATCCTTAGGCACCTCCAAAGCGATAACCGAAGCCATATACCGTTATAATATGCTTGGGATTACTGCTGTCCTCCTCAATTTTCTTTCTCAGTCTTGTTATGCAGATATCCACCGCTCTGGTATCCCCCATAAAATCATAGCCCCAAGCCTTTTGCAGCAGCTCTTCTCTGCTGAATACCTTTTGCGGATTCCTTGCAAAAACCTCTAAAAGTTCATATTCCTTTAAGGTAAGTTCAATATTGTTGCCATTTTTCTTAACTATTCTATTCTCAAGGTCTATAGTCAAGTCATAATGCTCAACAACCTTTTTAGGAGGCTCATTATTCTTCTCTACTCTTCTCAAAACTGCTTTTACTCTGGCAATGAGTTCTCTAGTATCAAAGGGCTTAGTTATATAGTCATCTGCTCCCAGCTCAAGGCCAAGGACCTTGTCAACAATATCATCCTTGGCAGTAAGCATTACAATAGAAGTCTTTTTTCTGCGGGTAATTTCCTTGCAAAGGTCATGACCACTTATATCTGGAAGCATTAAATCCAAAATTACTAAATCCGGCTTAAAGGAGTCAAACAAGTTCAAAGCCATCCTGCCGTTATTAGCAACTGCCACTTGAAACTGCTCCCTTTTCAGTATCATTTCTAATAAATCTAAAATAGCCTGTTCATCATCTACTATCAAAATCTTTACCACTTGTTTTCCCCCTTTAAAGCAAATTTTGTAATATTTTATCTCTTATATCTATCTTAATCTTTAAAATAAGTTATTTCAATTTTAACTTAGCCAAGGCTTCTGCTAAAGCATTATTACCAAAATCCTCTTTCTCCTGCTGTTTTAAATATTTTGATACCTCCTTCTTGGATACAGCATTGCTTTCCTTGCTCTTTCTTTCATTAAAGGCTGAAAGCTTTTCCTTAAAACCACAGCTACATACAAAAATTCTATTATCCCCTTCACCTCTTAGCTCCAGTCTCTTATGGCAATTAGGGCATCTAGCATTTGTTATCATGGTAACTCCTTTTCGATAGCCACATTCCCTATCCTGGCACACCAGCATTTTTCCCTTCTTGCCCTTTACCTCTAACAAATATTTTCCGCATTGTGGGCATTTTTCCCTTGTCATATTATCATGTCTAAACTTTTCATCACTGCTCTTTATGGTCCTTACTATGTCCTCTGCATACTTTCTCATCTCTGCAATGAAGATATTTTTATTTAACTTACCCTTAGATATATCTCCCAGCTTTTGCTCCCATTTTGCCGTCAAAGCCGGTGACTTTAAATCTGCTGGCACAAGGTCCAGAAGCTGCTTACCCTTAGAGGTTATAAATATATCCTTGCCTCTCTTCTCTATTAGGAAAGTATTAAAAAGTTTATCTATAATATCTGCCCTAGTAGCAACGGTGCCTATTCCTCCTGCCTCTCCTATGGTTTTTATAAGTTCCTGTCTTTCCCCCTGCATATATTTAACAGGATTTTCCATGGCAGAAAGGAGAGTAGCTTCGTTAAAGGGTGCTGGTGGTTTTGTCTCTCCCCTAGTTTCGGTTAAGGCTGTTACCTTCAGCACAGCCCCCTTATTAAGCTGGGGTAAATTTTGATCCTCTGTATCCTCCCTATCCTCTTCCTCAAAATTGTTATCATAAACTTCCTTCCAACCCAAAGAAATAACCCTTTTGCCCTTAGCTATAAAGTTTTCTTCTCCTATCTTTACCTTAAGGGTAGTCTGTTCATATTCAAAGGGTGGATATAGAACTGCTAGGAAACGCTTAACCACTAAATCATAAATCTTTCGCTCCTTATCGCTTAAATTGCTTAATATAACTGGCTCTTCTGTAGGAATGATGGCATGATGATCCGAAACCTTTCTGTCATCTACAAAGTGCTTGCTAGACTTTATAGGAGCTTTCATAAGCTTCATGGCAGCCTTAGAATAAGATCCTACAGCACAAGCCTTAATCCTATCCTTCAAGGTATCCACTATATCGCTAGTTAAATATCTGGAATCAGTTCTTGGATAAGTAAGCACCTTATGATTCTCATATAATCTCTGCATGATAGATAAGGTTTCCTTAGCAGAGTATCCAAAGAGCTTATTTGCATCCCTCTGCAGTTCTGTTAAATCGTAAAGCTGACTGGCATATTTCTTCTTTGCAGTTCTTTCTATACCTATAATTTCAACATCCTTATTTCTTATGTTCTTTATAATAGCCTCTATCTTTGTCCTATCAAAGGTTTTTGCATCCCTAGACTTGCTGTCCTGCCAAGTAAACCTTATACCCTGAGCTACAGCGGTAATACCATAGTAGGTTTGCGGCTTAAAGCTTCTTATTTCTTCCTCTCTTGCCGCAATCATAGCCAAGGTAGGAGTCTGCACCCTTCCACAGGATAGCTGGGCATTATACTTGGTAGTTAAGGCCCTAGTTGCATTTATTCCCACTATCCAGTCCGCTTCTGCCCTAGCCACTGCCGAATGGTATAAGTTCTCGTATTCCCTTCCATCCTTTAGCTTATTAAAACCTTCCCTTATGGCCTTGTCTGTAACAGAGGAAATCCATAATCGCTTTAGTGGCTTTTTTACATGGGCCTTTTCTATAATCCATCTAGCAACTAGCTCACCTTCTCGTCCAGCATCTGTAGCTATTACTATGCTAGCTACATCCTTTCTGTTCATCTGTTCTTTTACAATATTAAACTGCTTTCCACTTTGCTTAATAACTACAAGCTTTAAGGGTGATGGTAGCATTGGCAAATCCTCAAGCTTCCACTCTTTGTACTTGTCATCATATTGCTCTGGGTTGGCTAGAGTAACTAAATGGCCCAAGGCCCAGGTAACTATATATTTATCCCCCTCTAAATAACCATTGCCCTTTTTAAAGCATTTCAGTACTCTGGCAATATCTCTTCCTACTGAGGGCTTTTCTGCTAAAACCAAAATTTTATTCATCTACTCAATCCTTTCTGCTAATCAATAACCAATGTGTACTATATTCTATCTTTACCATTCTAACATATATTCGAAATTTATATTTATAATTTGCTATAAAGCAAAAGGTGGCAAAACTACTACTATGTAATTTTGCCATCCCACTTTAAACTATCTATAATATGAACTTTTTAAGTACTTCCTCTAAGGAAGAGGATAGATTATTTAGTTCTTCGCAAGCAATTACTATCTCCTGTAAGCCTGCAGCCTGCTCTTCAGTAGAAGCACTGACCTCTTCAGTAGTTGCTGCACTTTCTTGGGCTACCGCAGATACATTACTTAGCGTTAATAAAACTTGGTCTTTGTGATTTTGAATATTTCTTAAAGCTTCTGTTACTTTATTTACATTCTGCTGAAGTAAATTCATAGATTTTTCAATGTTATTAAAGCCTTCACTGGTACTTTCTATATTCTTTCCGGTTTTTTCATTAAGTTCAAAGCTGTAATTAATACGTTGTTGAAGATTTAATATACTTGAATGAATATGCTCAATTACCTTTGAGATTTCTTCTGTAGCCTTAGTAGATTGTTCTGCTAGTTTTCTAATCTCTTCCGCTACTACTGCGAAACCTTTTCCAAATTCACCAGCCCTTGCTGCTTCTATACTTGCATTTAAGGCTAATAAGTTAGTTTGCTCTGTTATAGTCTTTATAACATTTGTAATATTGCTTATTTCGTTAGATTTGCTAACTAGGTTTTCTGACATTTCTAGAGCTACTTTATTTGCATTGTTATTTTCACTATAGGTTTTCTTTAATTCAGCAATACAGTCTCGACCTATTTCTGTATTATCTTTTACATCCTTTGTAGCATTTATCATTTCCGATGCTACTAATATGGCATCTTCAACCTCTCTTCCAAGCTCCTCTGATAAATTAGTACCATCATTTAAGGAAGCCGCTTGCTCCGTTGAACCAGAAGCTATTTGTTGTACTGCTCTAGCCACTTCCTCTCCAACGGCACTGGAATTTTGAGTAATAGTATATAATAACTCAGAAGATTCTTGAACAGATTTTGAAGTACTTTTTATATTCTTAAGCATTGCTACCATATCATCTATCATAGAACTAACGGAAGTACTGATAAGATCAATTTCTTTACTAGAATGTTTGTGTGATTTAGGTTTTTGAGAAAAGTCACCTTTACATACATTGCGCAGTACTGAAACAAGCTCCTTTATAGGTACTAATAATCTTCTTACAAGTATAGTTGATATAATGAAAAATAAAATGATAGATAAAACTATTATTATAATAGGAGCGGTTAATGCGTCCCATAGTTTATTGGTTACTTCTGTATAAGGCATTAATCCAATTATAGTTATACCAGTTGTATCATCGGTATTTTTTAATCCCATATATTTAACCTTGTCAATTTTTAAAACAAGCTCATTATTATCCTGCTCTGCAATTTCTTTTAACCAAGTTAAATCATTTTTGTTTTTACCAAGCATACTTTTATCAGTATGTCCAATAATATTATAATTATTATCTACTACTATAAGATAGCCACTTTCCCCAAGCTTAATTGATTCTAATAAGCTATTTAATTTAGTTAAAGGTACATCTATTCCTATAACACCTACAAGTTCACCGACATCATCTTTTACAGTTTTTGAAAAAGTTATAACATAATCTACATTTTGACCATTTGATTTGTAAGGTTCACTGACAACTACTTGTCCATCATTTTCTACGGCTAGCTTGTACCAGTCACAACTTGTAGGATCAAATCCTCTTGGAATCTCCTGAGTAGGAGAAACTATAAATTCTTTATTTGTATTTCCTATAAAGACATCACTTATATTGTCATTTGAGCTTTCAAACCTATCTAGAGTTTCTTTCAATAAGCTACTATCTAAACCTTTATTGAAACTTTCTGCATTAGGGTCACTTGATAGTATGTTTACGTAATCTATACTTGTAGAATAGATATTGTCCATCACATCAGATACTCTATAAACATTATCCAAAATAATGTTTTTTAAATCTTTTTTTAAATAAACTTCTAGTGACCAAAAGTCAGCTATGATTACTAATATGAAAGGTAGAAAAGTAGATGTTAATAACAGCATTATTAATTGTCTTTTTAGAGAAGATCGATTAATTTTAACTTTATTCGCCATATTTCTAAAATTTACACCCCTTTTAAATAATAAATTAATATAATTAAAAATTGTTCTATATGTTGATTTTAAACTGAATTGAGATTTATTTCAACATGATTATAAAAAAAGGTGTCACAAACTGCTCATTGAGTAGTTTTGTGACACCCTTTGTCATTCACTCTTTAATTATCTTCTGAATCCTCTGTTGTTCTGTTGCTTTCTTGCTTTTCTACACTCAGGACATCTTACTGGATCATTTTCGAATCCTTTTTCCTTGTAGAAAGCTTGCTCGCCTTCAGTAAATACGAATTCTTTTCCGCAATCTTTGCATACTAAATTCTTATCTGCCATCTCAACATTCCTCCTTTTGCTTTTATAATGAAGATTTAAAAACTGATTAACACTTCTTCCTAGTTCAAGGGGAATGTTGTTGATCATTTAAATCTTTGCTACTTGAAAAACTTCAAGCTTAACTCAGTATAACATAAGGCCTTTTATTTTGCAATAAATTTATTATATTGATTATTTCAGTAACAGTTCATAAAGTATCCGCAATAATATATATTGTGCAATAATTATAATGAAGGTTTATATTTATGATTACTTATAACTACCAAAATCCATTTCCCTTATGTAATGCTCAGGAAGGCATATTAAAAGTTACTGGCATCGGATCTGTAAGTGTCAATCCCACTAAAGCTAATATAAGAATAGGGGTAATAACTGAAGACATGAGTTTAGAAAAGGCCCAAGCTGAAAATACTGAAAAAACAAAAGCGGTAATTAACAGCCTCTATAATATGAATATTTCTAAGCAAGATATAAGAACTGGCTCCTTTGATATTCAAGCACAATACGATTATATTGAAGGCCGACAAGTTTTTAGCGGTTACAGAGTTAGTAATATTCTATCGGTAATAATTAAAGACTTTAGTCTAATTGGTGAAGTAATAGACACTGCCACTTCAAGAGGAGCTAATCGAGTAGAGGACATAAACTTTTCTGTAGAAGATCCTTTTACTTACTATCAGGAAGCCTTGGATTTGGCTGTAAAAAATGCTTCTCAAAAAGCCTTACAGCTATCCAACAGCTTCAGAACTCAGATTTCCCCATATCCTTGTAGAATCATAGAGCTAACTTCTTCATCGCCAACGGAACGTTTTAGCACCTTAAACCAATTGGCCACTTCTGCCACTCCAATACTGCCCGGTCAAACTGAGATTATTGCTCAAATTGAGGCTTGGTTTCAGTATAGAGGATATTAAACTTATATTTTATAAAACTAATGAGTTAATCCTTGATATATGTTATAATAGCAAGGTGTGACTAAAAATTACAGTTCACACTTCCTATTAATATTATGAGAAAAGGATGATTTATTAGTGATAACTGTTACAAATGTAAGTTTAAGATATGGCGGTCGTAAACTTTTTGAAGATGTTAATTTAAAGTTTACTGCCGGTAATTGCTATGGCGTTATAGGTGCCAATGGTGCAGGAAAAAGTACATTTTTAAAGATACTTTCCGGAGAAATTGAACCTAACACTGGAGAAGTTAGCATTGACTCCGGTGTTAGAATGTCTGTGTTAAAGCAAGACCATTATCAATATGATGAATATGGTGTTATTGAAACAGTAATAATGGGAAATCCAAGATTATATGAAATAATGAAGGAAAAGGATGAGCTTTATTCAAAGGCTGACTTTACCGACGAAGATGGTATCAAAGCTTCTGAATTAGAGGCCGAATTTGCAGAGTTAAACGGCTGGGAAGCTGAAGCAGAGGCTTCTTCATTACTACAGGGGTTAGGTATAGGCACAGAGCTCCATGATAAAAAGGTTGGAGAGCTAGAAGGTGGAGAAAAGGTTAAGATTCTTTTAGCTCAAGCTCTATTTGGTAAACCAGGAGTTCTAATCCTTGACGAGCCTACCAACCACTTAGATATAAAGTCTATTAACTGGTTAGAAGAATTCCTTATAAACTTTGAAGGCACTGTAATAGTTGTATCTCACGATAGACACTTCTTAAATAAGGTATGTACTCATATGGCAGACGTTGACTATGGAAAGATTAAACTTTATGTAGGAAACTATGACTTTTGGTATGAATCCAGTCAGCTTGCCCTACAATTAATGAAGGATCAGAACAAGAAGAATGAAGAAAAAATCAAGGCTCTTCAAGAGTTTATTGCTAGATTTAGCGCCAATGCTTCTAAATCAAGACAAGCTACTTCAAGAAAGAAGCTATTAGAAAAAATAACTGTAGAAGACATCCAACCTTCTAGCAGAAGATATCCTTTTGTTGGTTTTAAGCCTGAAAGAGAAGTTGGTAATGACATTTTAAGAGTAGAAGGCTTAACAAAGACCATAGACGGTGTTAAAGTTCTTAACAATGTAAGTTTTATGGTATCAAAGGATGATAAAATAGCTTTCTTAGCAGACAACGATATAGCTGTTACTACCTTGTTCAAAATACTTATGGGAGAAATGGAACCAGACAGCGGAACATATAAATGGGGTATTACCATAACAACTTCCTATTTTCCTAAGGATAACTCTCAATTCTTTAATGATTGCGAGTTAAACCTAGTAGACTGGTTAAGACAATTCTCTGATGAAAAGTCAGAAAGCTACTTAAGAGGCTTCTTAGGCAGAATGTTATTCTCCGGTGACGAAGCCTTAAAAGAGGCTAAGGTTTTATCCGGTGGTGAAAGAGTAAGATGTATGCTAGCAAGAATGATGTTAAGCAATGCCAACGTATTAGTCCTTGATCAACCAACAAACCATCTGGATCTTGAATCTATAACTGCCTTAAATAACGGTCTTAGGGACTTCAAGAGCAATATCCTCTTTACTTCCCACGATCATCAGTTTATACAAACCATTGCAAATAGAATTATTGCTATTACTGAAGATGGTATTGTAGATAAGAGAATGACTTATGATGAATACCTAGAAAGTATTGGACTTTAATCTCTTGCTTAATATAAAAAGCTTCAGCCTGGGCTGAAGCTTTTATTTGCTACTCTTCATATAAAATTATTTCTTTATTTGCATGATTTTCATGGCCTAATTGTGTAAAACAAAGCTCTCTATCTTCACTGTAACCTTTAAACTTATAAGTTATTTGAAGAACTTCCTTTACATTAACAATAACTATTTCTCTTTTCCTTGATATTTCCTCCACAATTTATTCTCCCATAAATAGGGATGTATCGAAAGCAACATATCTTTTTGCCTCAAATACTATAACAGTATCTCCCTTTACTTCTCTCACTTCATTTATTATTAACTCATCTGTATCTGGCATAACCCTTAAATTACTAATACTTTTATTGATTTTTATCCTCTGATCAATCATCTTTACATCTTCCGTTTTTACCACTCTTAAGGCAAGTTTTTTATAGAAAAGGATGGCAATAAAGCCATACTTTCTATAATGACTCTTCCTATCTTCTATGTTAACATATCACTACAGCAAGGAGAGAGACAACCTTATTCATAAAATAAAGTTGCCTCTCTCTTTTGCTAAAAACTAATAAATAAGCCGAATCTTCTTAAGGGAGTACGGGGGACACACATCACATATGGGGTTAATCTGTGAAGAAATTTTTATACAAGGAAGGTCACCTCTACCTAACCCGACAGCTAACCTCGGAGGCTTGAATAAGGAGGAAACAAAAGATGAAATTCAACAAAATAAGGACTGTATTATTAAGTATTACTTTTTCTATACTATCTACACAAGTAGCCCATGCCGCTACTTATACCGTTGTTAAGGGGGACACCCTTTATTCCTTAGGTCGTTTATTTGGGACAAGCTATACAACTATAGCTTCTAATAGCAATATTAGTGGTTCTACCATTTATCCCGGCCAAAAGTTAACAGTTCCTGGCACTTATCATACTGTGAAAAGCGGAGAAACCTTATATAGTATTTCAAGAAAATATGGTGTTAATATAGATGCTATAAGAAAGGCAAGCGCTGAATGGGATGATATTATTTATCCTGGTCAACAGCTTCTTATGCCTAATGGTAGTACAAGCTCTACACCAAAGACTGAAGCTCCTACTACAACTACTAAACCTGCAGTTATTTCATATACTGCTTCAAAACTGGACTTATTAGCAAGATTAGTTAGAGCAGAAGCGGAAAATCAATCTTATAAAGCTAAAGTTGCCGTTGCTGCTGTAGTAATTAATAGAGTTCAAAGTCCTCTTTTTGCAAACACTATAAATGGGGTTATCTATGAAAAATCTGGAGGCTACTATCAATTTACCCCAGTAGTTAATGGTCACATTAACAAAACCGCTTCTTCTACAGACCTCCAAGCAGCAAAAGAAGCTCTCCAAGGTTCAGATCCAACCAATGGTGCCCTATTCTACTTTGATGACAGCACAACAAACCAATGGCTAAGATCAAAAAAGTAGCTCTAATAGATGGAAATATGATTTTCTCTTACTAATCAGCGTCTTTCATTTTATATAAAAAACAGTTGTTGGTTTTTTACCCAGCAACTATTTTCCTAATATGTATAACACAGCTATTAGCTTTCTTTATCCTAGCCATTTTTAAACTCTTCCACTTATGCTACTGGAAGATTACGGCAAAGCCCTTACTTTTTTTCATATCCTGTACAACATGCATAGTACTGGCTTCCCCCAACGTAATTTACTATTGTTTCTTTCAAGCCTTCTTCAAGGGTATATTCCGGCTGCCAATCTAATAGCTTCATAGCTTTTGAATTATCTAAATAGATATGCTCTATGTGATCCTGTCTTTTAGGACAATATATAGGTTCCTTTTGGTAATTAGTATAACTCTTTATAAACTTGTACAACTCATTTATAGAAGCTGCTGTATTAGTACTTATATTAAATATTTGTCCATTACCATCATGAAGAACTGAAATATTGGCTTTTGCCACATCTTTCACATATATAAAATCTGCGGTTTGCTCTCCATCACCATAGATATTTATAACTTTATTTGCAAGCATATTCTTTAAAAATATAGATATAATTGACCCTTCTCCTCTAGTCCCCTGCCTTTCACCATACACATTTGAGTATCTTAGAATTGTATATTCAATATTGTACATAGGACAAAAACTTTCAATATATCTTTCTGCTGTATATTTTGAAATTCCATAGAAGGTTATAGGTGATGTAGTATGAAGTTCATTTACGCTTAAATGGCGTGGTTGTCCATAAACCGCAGCAGAAGAAGCAAATATTATTTTCCTAACGGCATAATCTTTGCAGCATTTTAAAATCCTTAAGGTTCCCGTTATGTTGACATCAGCATCAAATTCAGGATAATCGATGGAATTTTCCAGATCTGCTTGACCTGCCTGGTGATAAACTATTTGTGGTCTTGTTATTCTAAAAATATCATCCATATCTGTAGATCTTATGTCTGCAACAAATAGATGTGCTCTTGGATCTAGATTTTCTCTGCTTCCACTACTTAAATTATCAATTACAGTAACTTCATGACCACCTTTTATAAGTTCCTCTACAATGCTTGACCCTATAAAACCACAGCCTCCAGTTACTAGTACTCTCATTTTAATCCACCTACCTGTTTCTCCTATATAGGGCTGTAATGTCTATTTAAGATCCAATTTAATGATTTGAAAAAATCCTTATGGTAATTTTATGTTCTGTAAATGTCAAAGGCCATCATGCACGTATATATTACTAAATATACTATATATTGGTAATAACATCAAGTATAAAGTAAATTAGAATCTATATTTTTATTAAAAACATTTAACCACTACAAAAGGGTTATTTTATTGTAGTCATTTTGATATAATATACTCATGATGTATTTTTTACTAAGAAGGAGAGATTGAACGATGGAAAACAGTATGCAGGATTTAATAAAAGAATTAGATGATTCCATAAAGGTTATTCATCCTGGAGATATATTGAAGGGTAAGGTTCTATCTGTTAAAGATGATGAAGTCCTTGTTAATATAGGCTATATGACAGACGGCATTATTTCAAAAGAAGAACTTTCATCAGACCCTAAGGTTAACCCAAAGGATATAGTTAAAGTTGATGATGAAATACTAGTTTATGTTTTGAAAGTTAATGACGGAGAAGGAAATGTAGCTTTATCAAAGAAACGTGCCGATGCAGTTCACCTTTGGGATGAGCTAGAGGAAGTAAAAAAGGCAGATAAAACAATAGAAGTAACAATAAATGCAGTAGTTAAGGGTGGTGTAACTGCAGATATAAAAGGTGTTAGAGCTTTCATGCCAGCATCAATGGCATCTCTTCACCGAGTAGAAGATTTAAACAGCCTAGTTGGAAAAACTATGGAGGTAGCTATAGTAGAGTTGGATAAGGATAAAAAGAAGATCATCCTATCCAGAAAGGAATTGGAACTAAAGGAAGCAGAAGAAAAGAAGGCTAAGCTTTGGGCTTCTCTAAAAAAAGGTGAAAAGAGAAAGGGTAAAGTTACAAGACTTGCACGTTTTGGAGCCTTCGTAGATCTCGGTGGCGTAGAAGGACTTATCCATAACAATGATCTATCCTGGAAAAGGGTTGTTAATCCTGCAGATGTAGTATCCGTTGGCGATGACGTTGAGGTATATGTACTAGACTTTGATAAGGCCAATAATAGAATATCTCTTGCCCTAAAGGATAAGGATGAAAATCCTTGGAACACTGTAACAGACAAATTTGCTATAGGAAGCATAGTAGAAGGTAAAGTTGTGCGTGTGGTAGACTTTGGCGCCTTCGTTGAATTAGAAGCAGGAGTAGAAGGACTTGTTCATATATCTGAAATATCAGAAGAAAGAATTACAAAACCTTCAGATGTATTAAAGGTTGGAGACACTGTAAAAGTTAAGATTCTAGATATAGATAACGAAAAGTCAAAAATATCCCTAAGCATAAAGGATGCTATAGCTAAACCTCAAGAGGACTACTCTAAATATAATTCTGAAGATACAGGAGCAACCTTAGCTGAATTGTTTGGTGATAAGCTTAAGGATTTAAAGCTTGATTAATACATGAAATGAGAGTATACCATAGTCTGTGTAAATCTCAAAATGAGATCCACAGACTATTTTCATATTAAATTAAAAAGGAATGCATCTTATTCTAATGCATTCCCTTATACTAAACTCACTTAAACCTTTTTAACTTCTCTAGTATTTCCTTATACTCTAAATCCAAGGCTTCCACATCATCCTTCTTAGAAGGCATACTTAACCTACCTAAAATTTCTGCCATCCTATTTTGTAAGAGCATAAGTTCAGCCTCATCTATCTCTTCCTTTTGAGGCTTTTCTGCCTGCTGCTTCTTTTTTAAATATTCCTCTAGGCTGCCTTGGAAAAAGTTTATCTTTCTATTTTCAATTTCTAATATATGATCTGCCAGGTTCTTAACAAACTTTCTATCGTGAGAAACAAATAAAATTGTGTTGTTATACTCCTTAAGAGCTTCTTCCACTGCTTCTAAGGAGTAAATGTCTAAATAATTTGTAGGCTCATCTAAAATCAACATATTGAAATCACTAACCATGATTTTAGCTAAGGCTCCCTTTACTCTTTCACCACCGCTAAGCAGCTCTACCTTTTTATTTAGATCCTCTCTATTAAATAACAATCTAGCTAGAAGAGTTCTAACAAAGGTTTCATTTTGAATGCTGCTTTCCATAACATTTTCTAATAAACTTTTATTTAAATCTAGCATATTTAAATTCTGTGTAAAGTACCCGATCTTTACTCCCTTAGCTACCTTTATACTATCATGTCCACTGACCATCATATTAATTAAGGTAGTTTTTCCACAGCCGTTAGGACCTATCAAAGCAGTTTTACTTCCATTAATAATTTTAAATTCTGATTTTTCAAAGATAACTCTTTTTCCAAAGCTCTTAGTAATTTTTTCTCCCCTTATTACTACCTTGCAATGGAGTTTATTTTTACTTATTAAATCCATATTAACCCTCGGCAACTCCTTAGGTTTTTCTTTAACCTCCATTTTATCTATCCTGGCCTTAATATTCTTTACAGCCCTATCCAAAGAAGCCTTAGCCTTCTGATTTCCCATCTTGTGAAGTCTAGCCTCAGAGTTTCCCATTCTGGGAGGAGCCTTTCTCATGGTTTTTACCTTTTCCTTGGTTTCTAAAATAACCGCCTCTAGCCTCTGCTTTTCTTTGGTATACTCCTCATATTCAAAATAAGCCCTCTCCCTTTCCTGCTCCTTTAACATCTTATACTTAGAGTAATTACCCTTGTATATTTTTATCTTTCCGTCTTCTATCTCTAATATGCTATTGCATACTTCATCTAAAAACTCTCTATCATGAGAAACAATCAATAAAGCCCCTTCAAATTCCTTAAATTCCTTTTGCAAAAGCTCTATGCCTTCCCTATCTAAATTGCTTGTAGGCTCATCTGCCATTATTAATGCTGTATTCCTTTCTAAACTTGCCGCTAGCTTTTTTCGTGTCTTTTCTCCACCGCTATTTCCTTCAGCAGATAAGTGTTTAACACCGAATCTTCTAGCCAAAGCCCCCTCTGCACTAATAGGCTCTTCATCCTCCAATTGAGTAATATACGAGTAGCTAGCCTTAATTTCTACCTTTCCTTCTTCAGGTAATATCCTACCAGCAAGAATATTTAAAAAGGTAGATTTTCCAGCTCCATTTAAACCTACAACACCAATTCTATCTCCAGAATAAATCTTAAAATTATCCACAGACAGGATTAATCTATCCCCAAAATACTTTTTTACTCCACAGATTTCTGCTAATAACATAAAAAACCCCTCCTTAATGGAGAGGATAATATCAAACTTATTTTTTATAGCCCAAAAACATAGCCATAGTAAGATGTCTACAAACACCTATACAACTACAGCATAAAAAACATTTTTTATAGAAGGGCATAAAAAGGCACCACAAATATGAGGATATTATCCACTCCAGCTTAATAAATATTTAATTACTTTAAGCTAAAATAGAATTACTTCCTCATTTCTCCTTCTTATACCTACCTTTCTTAGTATTCACTTTCATTATATATTATTGAACATTCTTGTCAACATCTTTTCGAACTTTAAAGCTTACTCCGCCCTTTGCCTTCTTACCGGTAACAGCAAATTTGTACTTACTATCTTTAAGGGTCTCCACAGAAAAGGTTCCTGTTTCTGCATTATCTCCTCTATATAATTCTTCCCCATCTGCATCTGATATAACAACCCTTAGATTTCCATCAGTATTCTTTATGTTAACATCAATAATTGTGCCTTTTTCTAATTGAATTTCATGAGTTTTTGACCCAGTGAAAATAGAATACTCCATTATAAACTGTTGGTCATTGCTTGTGCGACTTCCATTAAAGATTTCTTCCATACTACAAGCTGTGGTAAAAATAATCATTAATATACAGGCAATAAATAATGATATACCTTTCTTCATAGTTTCCTCCAAAATAGTTAGTTTTATAAGTTATAAGCTAATTATAACATTTACTATTAGATTACTAAAATATTTTTTAATGATTCCAATATAACATTTATTTTTAAAACTTAGCAAAAAAGTACACTAAAAGTGCTTTCTCCTTCCAACTAGCGTATAATAATTGATATCAATATTTTAGATAGGAGGAATTGATTTTGCCAAAAAAACTGAAAAGAATAATAGGAATAATCATGTGTATTTTAGCTATTTTCTGCCTTCTAAACTCTCTATGTACTATGGCCCTTAATGTAACCTTCTGGCCCTTTTTTCTATTTCTAAGCATAGTTTTAGCTGTCTTAGCATATCTTCATTTGAAAATACAACTAAATATGATCAATAAATTTATAAAGTATGGAAGCATTATAATTCATACCCTTGCTATACTTTTCATAATATCCTTTATTATTGTAGAAAGCCTTATAATAGGATCCGGTAATGCAAAGGACTCAGAAAAGTCAGATTATGTTGTTATACTTGGTGCCGGACTAAATGGAGATGTGCCATCCCTTACCTTATCCCAGAGACTTAAAGCAAGCATAGAGCTACTAGATATTTTGCCAGAAGACACAAAGATAGTGGTTTCTGGTGGACAAGGTCCCGGTGAAACTATTACTGAAGCAGAAGCCATGAAGAGATATTTAGTAGAACAGGGTATATCTGCAGACAGGATAATAAAAGAAGAAAAATCAACTAGCACTGAGGAAAACTTAGTGTTTAGCAGAAAACTTATTAGAGAAATAGGTAGTAAAGAAAATATTAAAATAACTATTGTTACAAGTAACTTCCATATGTTTCGCTCAAAGGCATTGGCTAAGAAAGCAGGTTTTGAAGATGTTCAATGCTGGTCAGCCCCTATACTCTCCTTACTAATCCCTACATATTATGTTAGAGAATATTTAGCAATAATAAATAGCCTTGTACTAAATTAAATTTATTAACCTTTACATACTTACCTTAATAATTCATTAAAATAATATATTAAAAAAATATTCCAGTTTTAAACTTGATTATTTTTGTATATAATGATAAAGTATAGATGCAAATAATTCGCATTTAGGAGGTAAGTATGTCTGAAATTTTACTAGATGCTCTTATTGATACAGCAAAAATGATACCTTTTCTTTTTGTAATCTACGTAGCAATAGAGTATATTGAAATCAAATTAGGTGATAATCTCATAACTAAGGTTAAGAAAGCAGGAAAGGTTGCTCCAGCTGCTGGCGCCCTCTTTGGCCTTGTTCCACAATGTGGATTTTCCGTAATGGCAACAGCACTTTATAACAAAAAAGTAGTTACTCTAGGTACCTTGCTGGCAGTTTATCTTTCAACCTCAGATGAGGCCTTGCCTATAATCTTGTCACAACCGGATAAAATAAGAGTAGTGCTTCCCTTATTTTTATCAAAATTCATTATTGCACTAGTAGCTGGTTACCTAGTGGACTTTATAATAACTACTAGAGCTAAAAGACAAGTAGGAGCAGAAATCTGTGCTTCTTCCGAAGTTGTAGAGGATAATCACTTAAATGAAATACATGAAAAGGGCTGCTGTGGTCACAGCTGTTCTAGCAATGAAGTTAATTGGAAGGAACTTATAACTCACCCTATCAAACATACTATTACGATATTTATCTACTTATTTATAGCTTCTGTAATAATTAATTCTATTATTTCTTATGTAGGTGAGGATAATTTAGGTAATGTTCTAATGTCTAACTCATTGTTCCAACCAATATTTGCATCCATCTTTGGTCTTATACCTAACTGTGCTTCATCAGTAGCTATTACTGAAGTATTCTTAAAGGGCGGTCTAAGTTTTGGATCTGTTATAGCCGGTCTAGGCTCTAATGCTGGTTTGGGCTTACTAGTTCTCTTTAAGGAAAACAAGAGTGTGAAAGATTCCTTGAGGGTGGTTGCGCTACTAGTTGCTATTAGCTCTGTTGCTGGAATTATAATTGAATTGTTTATTAGGTTAATGAGTTAAAAATATTAAAGAGGCACTCCAAAAGGAGTGCCTATAAGCTACATTAATTACTTCTATAATACTATAGTCCTTTTTCGTATGCCTCTACCATCTTCTTAACCATTGTTCCGCCAACATATCCATTCTGTCTGGAAGTAAGGTTACCCTTATCTATGTTGTCATAATTAGCTATTCCTATTTCGCTAGCTACCTCTGCCTTAAATCTGTTTAATCCCTGTTTTGCTTCTGGAACTAATACCCTATTGTTATTTTTTGATGCCATCTGCATTACCTCCTTTAATCTTTTGGATTCTTATTGCTTTGCATTATAAGTTTATGCAATTTATCAACTAATACACTATGAAAAGGGAGGCAATACAGCCACTATTTACCCTTATATAATTTGCAATTCCTTAGGATAGGCATTTAAAACTTCACAGCCAGTTTCTGTTACTAGCACTAGGTCTTCTATTCTTACGCCTAACTTTCCTGGTAGATAAATTCCTGGCTCTATGGAGAAAATCATTCCTGGTTTTGCTTCTAAATGACTTACAGAACTTACATCAGGAAACTCGTGGACTTCAACTCCTATATTATGCCCTGTTCTATGGGTGAAATATTTACCATAGCCTGCATTTTCTATAACATCTCTGGCGGCTTTATCTATATCACTCAATTTTACACCAGGCTTTACTGCTTCTATGCCTTTTCTATTAGCTTCTAAAACTAAATTATATACCTTCTCTGCTTCATCAGATACCTTTCTATAAAATACTGTCCTTGTCATATCGGAACAATATCCATTAGTAAAGCCACCAATATCTAAAATGATGCTATCTCCATCCTTAACCATGGTAGAATCAGAACTATGATGTGGCTCTGCAGCGTTGGCTCCGTAGGCAATCAAAGGATAAAAGGAAAAGCTGTAAGTTTTATATTTTTCGTAGATATCTGCAAGTAACTTGCATACCTTCTTTTCTTCATAGCCTTGCTTAACAACTTCTATTGCTTCCGCCATTACCTTATCGTTTATAGCAGAAGCTTCTTTCATAAGCTTAATTTCTTCCGCATCCTTAATCATTCTAACTTCATCCATTATAGGTGAGCCATTTACAAAAGTAATACCGTGTTTTAATTCCATAAGTCTTATTAAAAAATGTGAAGGCCAAACTTTATCAATACCTAATTTCTTATCCTCTACTAGGCTAGCTAGTATTTTTACCGCATCTTCCCTGTCGTTATAAATAATTTTTTCTAAATATGGTTGATCATCTAAAGGAAACAATTCATTTATTATAAGTTTACATTGTCCCTTAGCATTTATATAAAGCACCAACATTCTCTCTCCAGCTTCTATCCACTTTCCTGTTAAATAGAATATAGAAGCTGGATTAGAAATTATCATCTGCTCTAATTGGTGCCTTTTCATATTTTCAATTACTTTATCTAATCTTTTAATATTCATCATTAATCCTCCTGTAATTTATAACATAAATTCCTTTTTATGTGCTCCATTGTGTTCTTTCACATCTTTTAGTATAGATTATTAAAATACATTTTAAAACTAAATTTTTTTATATATTAATTTTCAAAATAATATTGCTATCACTATTCATTTATGATATAAATAATTGAAATTATAATCATACAAAGTTTGTATGATTATATTGAAATTTGTTAACTAACCTTTCCCTAAAGAGTCTTAGGGAGGGTTTTTATACTTTATATAATTAATTTGCTTATTAATGAAGGAGTTGATAAGGGTTGACACACTCAATGGTAAAATTGAATCATGTTGTAAAAGTGTTTGATGATGATGATCATGATCAGTCTCACGCTGCTGTAAATGATATTTCCCTGGAAATAATGGAAGGCGAATTCCTTACCATCTTAGGCCCCAGCGGATGCGGAAAAACTACAACCTTGAGAATGATAGCAGGTTTTGAAAAATGTACTCAAGGAAACATTTATATTGACGGGGAAGATGTTTCTTCAAAGCCCCCTTACGAAAGACAAGTTAATACCGTTTTTCAAAGTTATGCCTTATTTCCTCATATGAATATCTACGATAATATAGCTTTTGGGCTTAACTTAAAGAAGGTATCTAAGACTGAAATTGACAGAAGAGTAAAAGAGATGTTAAAAATGGTACAGCTTGAGGGCATGGAGAAACGTATGCCGGATCAGCTAAGCGGTGGGCAAAAGCAACGTGTTGCAATTGCTAGAGCAATTATTAATAAACCAAAAGTATTGCTTCTAGATGAACCATTGGGTGCCCTAGATCAAAAACTTCGTAAGCAGATGCAGGTGGAATTAAAGCATCTACAAAAGCAACTGGGAATTACATTTATATTTGTTACTCACGATCAAGAGGAAGCACTTACTATGTCAAATAGAATATGTATAATGAATAACGGTAAAATAGAGCAAGTTGGTACACCGGATGAAATATATGAAAGACCTGCTACTAGATTTGTAGCGGACTTTATCGGTGAAACCAATATTTTTGAAGCAAGATTCAAAGGCTTTGAAAAAGGACAGGTTCAAGCTACTTTAGAAGATGGACAAGATGTTCTTTTAGATAAATCAACACCTGTAGGTAACGATACTATTTGTTTCGCTATCAGACCTGAAAGACTAAAGATAAAACCGGCTCCTGCCGACAGGGATTCCTATTTTAAGGCAAAATATAAGGAAAGTATATATATAGGCTCTACTATTAAAACCATTGTTACCTTAGCTAATGGAAGAGCTGTTACTGTTAGTGCTCCTGCAGGGGAGGCCTACGATTTAAGTTATAGATCCGAGGAGTTATATGTAACTTGGAATCCTGAAAATGCGGTGGTGATTAAAGAATGAACACAGAGGTAAAAAATATGGAACCCCCTCCTGGAGGCAAGGAGAGGAGTAAATTTTCCAGCAAACTTCGTGGCAGTTTATTAACCATAGCTCCAATAACACTGTGGATGCTTGCCTTCTTTATTGTACCAATTATCATAATTATAGTTATTAGTTTTTCTAAAAGAACTATAGTTGGTAGCATTGAATATAGCTTTAATTTGTCTAACTACGGTAAAGTATTTAACTTAAATTATGTGAAGATTTTGGGAAATTCTCTTTGGATTTCCTTGGAAACCACTTTATTATGTTTGTTATTTGGTTATCCTTTTGCCTATTTTGTAGCAAGAGCATCAAAGAAATATAGGTCTATCTTGCTAATGCTAATAATACTACCTTTCTGGACAAACTCCTTGATAAGAACTTATGCTTGGATGATTTTGCTTCGTACAGAAGGGATAATAAATACCTATTTAATGAATTTGCATATTATAAAGGAACCACTTCAAATGTTATATACAGAAGGTGCAGTTCTGATAGGAATGCTTTATACTATGTTCCCCTTTATGGTACTGCCCTTATATTCAACTATAGAAAAATTAGATTTTTCCCTTTTAGAAGTAGCAGCAGACTTAGGCGCAAACCCAAGAAAGACCTTCTTGAAGGTTACTTTGCCTCTAACTAAGTCAGGAATACTATCTGGCTGTCTTCTAGTTTTCGTACCTACTTTGGGTCTCTTCTTCATACCAGACCTAATGGGCGGAAGCAAGATTATTTTAATTAGCAATCTTATAAAGAATCAGTTCCTACAATCTAGAAACTGGCCCTTTGGAGCTGCAATGTCAATAATTGTTATGTTACTAATGTTTATATTCCTTAAGCTCTTTAACAAACTGGGCGGTTCTAAGGACAAGTTGGAGGTGATGTAGGATGAAAAAGAATTCAAAGTTCAGTATAGTTTATAACTTTATTGTATACCTATTTCTATATGCACCAATTTTAATTCTTGTCCTATTCTCCTTCAATGAGTCTAAACTCAACGCTGTTTGGACAGGATTTAGCTTAAAATGGTACAAGAGTTTATTTACTAACGAAACCATATTGTTAGCCTTGAAAAATACCTTGATAGTAGCAGTAGTAAGTACCATTTTATCTGTTATGCTAGGAACTATTACCGCTGTTGGTATGTATCGGTATAAATTTAGAGGAAAAGGAATTTTAGATGCAGTACTCTTTATTCCTATAGTTATTCCTGAAATAGTTATGGGTATCGCTATGCTTTCCTTTTTCTCTATGCTTAAGGATACCTTTAATTTTCAAATGGGTTTGTTTACACTTATCATTGCACACGTAACCTTCAGCGTATCCTACGTTGTTACCGTTGTAAGATCTAGATTGGAGGGCTTTGATAAGCATTTAGAGGAAGCAGCTATGGATTTAGGCGCTACCCCTATTCAAACCTTCTTTAAGGTAACCTTGCCAGTTATTATGCCTGGTATTGTTTCTGGAGGTTTACTTGCTTTTACCTTATCACTGGATGATGTAATTATAAGTTTCTTTGTAGCTGATGCAGGAAGTACAACCTTACCTCTTAAGGTTTTATCTATGGTTAAGTTTGGTGTAACTCCTGAAATAAATGCCCTATCAACTATTATGCTGCTGATTACAGTGGTCATAGTAGTATTAATGGAATTACTCAATAAGGCCTCGGTGCATAGAAAGAAAATACTTAAATTTGCTTGTATATTCCTAGTGGCTATAATCGGTGGTTCCTCTGGCCTTGCTGCCTATGTTCACAAAGGCCAAAGCCCACAGGCAGAATTAAATGTTTTTAACTGGTCAGAATATATACCTCAATCTGTTATAGACAAGTTTGAAGAAGAGTATAGCATAAAGGTTAATTATTCAACCTTCTCCTCCAATGAGGAAATGCTAGCCAAGCTTCAAGCAGGATCAACCAATTATGACTTGGTAGTAGCCAGTGACTATATGGTGGAAACTTTAATTAAGCAGGATATTTTACAGGAAATAAATCATGATAATATTCCTAATATAAAATATATAGATCCATCAGTAATGAACCTAGACTTTGATCCAGGAAACAAATACAGTATACCCTATATGTGGGGAGATGCGGCCATAGCTGTAAATACTAGCAAAGTAGATTTTGAAATAACCGGCTACAAGGATCTTTGGAATCCAAAACTGGCCAATTCTATAGTAGTATTAGATGACCAAAGAGCTATAATCGGTATGGCCTTGAAAAAGCTAGGATACTCTATTAATGAAACGGATCCTAATGCCTTAGCTAAGGCTGAAAAAGAATTATTAGCCCTAAAAAATAATATCAAGGCCTATGATAGTGATAGTCCAAAAACCCTATTAATAAATGGTGAAGCCTCTGTAGGCTTTGTATGGGGGGCAGAAGTGTCCTTAGCTATGAGAGAAAATAAGGATTTGATATGTGTTGTTCCAGAGGAAGGTATATTCATTCAACAGGATAACTTTGTAATACCTAAGAAATCCAAAAATGTGAAAGCAGCAGAACTTTTCATGGATTTCATAATGAGGCCTGAAATAAGCGTAGAAATTTCTAAAGCCTACCCTTATGCAAATCCTAATACAGCTGCTTGGGGGATTATGGATGAATCTATACTAAATGATATCGCCGTATACCCACCTCAGGAAGCGATTGAAAGCGGTGAACATCTTAAGGATATTGGTAATAAGATAGATGCCTTTGATAAGATCTGGTCAAATGTTAAGAAATAGAAGTCAGAAGTGAGATATATATAAAAAATCCCTTTGCTTTTAGTAAATAGCTAAATGCAAAGGGATTTATTCTTATATTCCCATATTAAATACTTCCATCTTCTCCAGAGACATTTCACTACCTAATCTAGTTGTAACCTCCAACAAGGCTCTCATGGTATCCAAAGCAGTTATAACCTCAATATTTCTCTCAATAGCAGTTCTTCTTATTATAAATCCATCTCTATGAGAGTCATTCCCTTTAGTTGGAGTATTGATAACTAAGTCTACTTCCTTATTCTTTATAACACTCAAGAGATTAGGTTCTCCATCCTTAATCTTCTTAACTTCTTTTACTGCTAAACCAGCATCTTTTAAAAGTTTAGCTGTACCGCTGGTAGCTATAAAGCTATAGCCTAATCCTGCTAGGCCCTTAGCTATTTCTAAGAATTCCTCTTTATCATGATCATTTATTGTAGCTAGAATCACTGCTGTATTTTTCTCTAGCTGCATATTGGCCGCTAAGAAACCTTTATATAAGGCTTCATATATGTCCTTACCAACCCCTAAAACTTCCCCTGTTGATCTCATTTCCGGTCCTAAGGAGATTTCTACTCTTGGAAGCTTTTGAGTGGAGAATACAGGTACCTTTACTGCTACTAGATCTGGTTCCTTGTATATATCAAGGCCATAACCAAGATTAGCAAGCTTTTCTCCTAACATAACCTTAGTTGCCAACTCTACAATTGGTACTCCGCTAACCTTACTAATATAAGGCACTGTTCGACTGGCTCTTGGATTTACCTCTATAACATGCAATTGATCATTGTATTCTATAAACTGTATGTTAATCATACCTTTAATTCCTATAGATAAAGCTAACATTTTAGTGTATTCCAGCACCTTTTCCTTTATAGCTGAAGAAACATTTTGTGTAGGATATATGGTTATACTATCTCCAGAGTGTACACCTGCCCTTTCTAAATGTTCCATTATTCCTGGCACTAGAACATTTTCTCCATCACAGATAGCATCTACTTCTATTTCCCTTCCCATTAGATACTTGTCTATAAGTACTGGATTCTTCTTATCCTTAGCAAAGGCATTTTCTAAGTAAAATTTTAATTCTTTTTGGTTATGAGTAATTTCCATACCCTGTCCACCTAGCACATAGGAAGGTCTAACTAATACAGGATATCCAAGTTCCTCTGCTTCCTTTAAACCTTCTTCCAATGTCCACACTGCCTTACCCTTTGGTCTTGATATGTTTAGTTCCTCTAACAGCGCTTCAAATTTCTCTCTATCCTCTGCAAGATCTATTTGCTCTGAGGTAGTTCCTAGTATATATATATTCTTTTCCTTTAAGAACTTAGCTAGCTTAATAGCAGTTTGTCCCCCAAATTGTAGTATTACTCCATAGGGCTTTTCCTTATCTATAATGCTTAATACATCTTCCTCTGTTAGTGGCTCAAAGTACAATTTATCAGATATATCAAAGTCTGTACTTACCGTTTCTGGATTGTTATTTATTATTATAGTTTCTATGCCCATCTTTCTTAAAGCCTTTATGGCATGAACTGAAGCGTAGTCAAATTCTATACCTTGACCTATTCTAATAGGACCAGATCCTATTACCACCACTTTTTTCCTATCTGAAACCTTAACTTCATCATACTCATTATAGGTGGAATAGTAGTAAGGGGATAAGGCTTCAAATTCTCCAGCGCAGGTATCTACCATTTTATATACAGGCTTTATGTCCCATTTCATTCTTAGCTTATATATATCATCAGGACTAACCTTTAGTAACTGTCCTATACCCTTATCTGAGAAGCCAATTCTTTTTAAATCATAAAGATAATCTCTTTCAAGCTCCTCTATAGACATCTTCTTTAGTTCTTCTTCTTTGTCTACGATATTCTTTATTTTGTTGACGAAAAATACATCTATACCAGTTATTTGGGATATCATTTCTATTCTATAATCAGATCTAATCATCTCTGCTAGAGCAAAGATTCTTTCATCATCAGGAGACATAACCTTTTCCTTAAGCTCAGCCAAAGATAGCTTTTTCATACCTTCATGCTCTAAGGTGTATCTACCTAACTCTAAAGAACGAATTCCTTTAAGGAAAGCAGATTCAAAATTGCTGCCAATAGCCATTACCTCTCCTGTTGCCATCATTTTTGTTCCTAAGCGTCTCTCTGCTCCAAAGAATTTATCAAAGGGCCACTTAGGTATTTTTACAACTACATAATCTATTGTTGGTTCAAAGCAGGCATAGGTCTTCTTGGTAACAGCATTTTGGATTTCATCCAAGCTATAACCTAAAGCTACCTTTGTTGCAACCTTTGCTATAGGATAGCCTGTTGCTTTAGATGCTAGAGCTGAAGAACGACTAACTCTAGGGTTGATTTCTATAACTGCATATTCGAAGCTATTGGGATTTAAAGCAAACTGTATATTGCAGCCTCCTTCAATACCAATAGCATTTAATATGTCCATAGAAGCCTTTCTTAACATTTCACATTCCTTGTAGGAAAGGGTTTGAGTTGGTGCCACCACTATACTATCACCGGTATGGATTCCTACTGGATCCACATTCTCCATATTGCAGATAGTTATGCAATTGCCATAATGATCTCTCATAACCTCATACTCAATTTCCTTCCAACCCTTAACACTCTTTTCTAACAGTACCTGTCCTATAGGGCTGAGAGAAAGTCCTTGTCCAAGAATTGTTTCTAACTCCTCATCATTATTAGCAATACCGCCTCCAGTACCTCCTAAGGTATAGGCCGGTCTTACAATTACAGGGTAGCCTATCCTCCTACAAAAGTCCCTACCTGCTTCAATGTCCATTACTATTTCACTTTCGATACAAGGCTGACTAATTTCTTTCATGGCATTTCTAAAAAGCTCTCTATCTTCACCCTTTTTTATGGCCTCAATAGGAGTTCCTATAACCCTAACTCCATATTTATCAAGAATTCCTTTTTCATAAAGCTCCACTGCCATGTTAAGGCCTGTTTGACCTCCCATACCGGCAAGAAGGCTATCAGGTCTTTCCTTGGCAATTACCTTCTCCACAAATTCTAAGGTTATAGGCTCTATATAAATTTTATGAGCTACTTCCTTATCTGTCATTATGGTAGCAGGGTTACTGTTTATTAGTACAACCTCTATACCTTCTTCTTTTAAAGCCTCACAGGCCTGGGTTCCGGAATAATCAAATTCTGCAGCTTGTCCTATTACTATAGGACCAGATCCTATAACTAAAACTTTTTTTATACTCTTATCCAATGGCATAATGTTACCCCCAATACTTTTAGATTTAACTATTGATTTGAGAATTTATAAACTCATCTTGCTTCTAAAGAGAAAGGAATTTGTCAAATATATTATTTTCATCCTTAGAACTAGTATCAGGATGAAACTGCACGCTGTATATAGGCAGACTATCATGCTTCATTCCTTCTATTGTTCCATCATTCACATTTATATGAGTGGCAGTTACCTTGTCTGGTAGCTTATCCACGTAATATCCATGATTTTGTGCAGTTATATAGACTCTATTACTTTCTAAGTCTCGCACAGGATGGTTGGAACCTCTATGACCATACTTTAGCTTATCAGTGCTGCCTCCTAGAGCTAGGGCTAAAAGCTGATGACCTAGGCATATACCAGCTATCGGTTTTCTTCCTATAAGATCCCTGATAGTTTCTATGGACACTTTTACATCCCTCGGATCTCCAGGACCGTCAGATAAAAATATTAGGTCAGGATTTACACTTAAAATCTCTTCACAGCTTGCATGGTAGGGAAATACCGTCAATTTGCAATCTCTATCCATAAAAGCTTTTAATACACTTGCTTTTACACCATAGTCTAGTACTGCTATATGCTTGCCTTTTCCATCAATAGTATAAACCTTATCTGTGGTAACCTTTTTTACTGCATCGGAATTTGAAAAGCTTTCTAGCTTATTTTTAATGTAATCTTCACTTACTTGTTCTAGGGTTATTATCCCTTTCATGGTACCCTTATCTCTTAAAACTTTAGTAAGTGCTCTTGTATCTATTTTTTGTAAGCCTATGATTTTATTGTTTTTTAGATAGTCCTCCAACTTGATTTCACATCTAAAGTTATTTGGGTAATCACAGGCTTCCTGTACTATAAGGCCTTTAACCTTGGGACTGTTAGATTCTACATCTTCTAGATTTAGTCCATAGTTTCCTATTAAAGGATAGGTCATAACAACAATTTGTCCATAATAGGAAGGATCCGTTAACACTTCCTGATAACCGGCCATTGCTGTATTAAAAACTACCAGCCCTACAGTTTCTTCTAAGTATCCAAAGGCTTCCCCTTGAAAAACTATTCCATTTTCTAAGATAAGTCTTGCTTTCATATCGAACCTCCTAACAACTATATAAAGTACACAGTTAAGGAGTTTTTAAATTAAAAGACAAAATAAAAGGATAATAAAGAGAATAAGTGTGCCACTTTTCTCCTCACTATCCTTAAACCTTATCTTTATTAAATTTTATCTCACAGACAGAATAGTCCTTATAGCAAAAAAACATAAACATATCTATACTCCCTTTCTGGCCTCACAGGACCAAATTAAAGTGTACTTTTATAAAAATTCTAATAAATATTACCTACACTGTCAAGGGAAAAATAATATATATATAACTAAATAAATTATCTCATAGCTTTCTCTGTATAGTAAGCAATGCCTATAGCTCCAGGCCCCACATGAAGCCCTATAACTGGGCCTATATCACATATTTGAATGTCAATGTTCATTTTTATAGCTTCCTTAATCTTTCTTACTGTTTCTTTAGCTCCTTCAACATTATTTATGTGATGAACCAGTATTTCTCCAATGCCATAGTTTTTAATATCCTCACAAAGCTTATCTATCATCTGATCTATAGCTTTTTTCTTTGTTCTTACCTTTGTTAATACGGTAGTAACTCCATCTTCTACAGTTAAAATGGGTATAATATTTAGTATATTGCCTACCAAAGCACTGGCTGCTCCAATTCTACCGCCCTTTTTTAAGTAAGTCAGATTATGAGGGAGAAAAATAAATCTGCTTCTTTTTAAATTTTCCTCCGCTTTTTCTTTAACTTGCTGAAGATCCTTTCCATCCTTAGCAGCTCTTGCCGCTGCGATAACTGCAAAACCTAGCTGCATGCAGTTAGATTGAGAATCTAAAATCTCAATTCGGCCTTGAGGATACTTTTCTAGAACCTGTTCCCTTACCATATGAGCTGAAGAATAAGTACCGCTCATTTTTGAGGATAAAAATATGCAAAGAAGGCTGTCTCCTTCCTTTACCACTGACTCCATTATATCCATCATCTCTGCTACAGAAGGTTGAGAAGACATTGGTATTTCCTTTTTATCCATCTTTTCAAAAAAGCTTTCGTTATCTATTTCTACTTCCTTAAACTCTTCATCTTCAAACTTTACACTTAAAGATACCTCTAGTATATCTAATTCCTTAAGAATTTCATCTTTTATATAGCTAGTGCTATCCGTTAAAACTTTTACTGACATAAAACCATCTCCAAATTAATCACATATAGTTTTTAAAACCACAATTAATTACAATAATATAATTTTTAGCAGTTTTAATTTCTTTATGAACTCATTATAACATCATAATAGCTATTTGGAAATATAATTAGAAAAATATTCTAAAAAAAGATTCGACAATCTTTTCCCTAAGCTAATTAATAGTAGTTTATTCAATTTATCCATTTATGTTCATAATTTATTCTATATCATCCTACAATAATTATTCCTTAGATAGAGGAAAGTGGAGAAGTTCAAAAAAATAGGCCCCCTAAATAGATTAGGAAACCTATAGTTCATTCAAAGTCTAATCTTTAATTTTTATCTGCAGAATAAACTTTTCAAATAAACTAATTTTTTAATTAGTTTATAAATTTAAGCCCTTATGCTTGTTAACTTTTTCCTTTTTTAGTATAATATTATGGATACTCCTTATTTACTTTCTATTAAAAAGAAAATCGAAAGCTCTTTCAAAAAGATAGCTAAGGTACTGTAAAAAGTTTATGAAAAACTAGCTTCAAAACTACCAACAAACTGAAGTTAGCTGCAACTAACCGCAGTTGCCCTTGACAAACATTCGCCAAATGAAGTCTTTACCTCGTAGAGGGCAAAGGGAATAGATATAAGGGCATGACAAATAAGCCCTCTCATCCTAATTTTGCCATTTGGCTCATTGGTTTTACAAGGGTTCGCTAACGCAAACTGCTAAGGGCTCAGCTAAATAGA
>NZ_FMJL01000062.1 GCF_900095445.1 Clostridium sp. N3C | reverse complement strand
CAAGCAGAAGACGGCATACGAGATGCCTAAGTGACTGGAGTTCAGACGTGTGCTCTTCCGATCTACAAGAATTGTATTAATCATGCTAATAGCTTGCCTCCTTTTAAGGTTGTTAATTTTGTTTACTGCAAATTCAAAATACACGAACTTTTAGGGGGTGGCAAGTTATTTATATAAAAATTAAGTAAAATCAAATGGTAGCTGTCTTAGATATATAAAAAACTTTGACAGTACCCTAGATAATATAGGGGATAGGTTATGAAAAACTAACCTATCCTCTATTTATTATAAGCGAGTACAAAATACATAAGTAATATCATAAATAATATCATAAATATTTAACTACAAACTGTAATCAATCTATAATAATTATCTAGATGGGTTTAGGAAAAATGTTATTGTTTTTAAGGTAAGAATCCAATTTATTAAAGAAAGTTTTTGAATAGTTATCCCATCCTAGTAAATCATAAAGATTTGAAAAAACATCATACATATTACTTCACCAACTTTACAGTTATAATCATTATAAAAGTGAAAAAATTCTGCACTGGGCAGAATTTTATGTCTGATTTTATATAGATTTGCTACCTCTATTTAAAGCGGTTAAACCGGTTCGGATAAGTTCAATGATACCAAAAGGTCTTAGCATTTCAATAATGGCAGAAATCTTTTTTGAATCACCGGTAGCTTCTATAATCATGCTTTTTTCATTGATGTCTATAATGTTTGAACGGAAGATATTTGCTATTTCTATAATGGAAGAACGATTGCTTGCAGTTGAGTTTACCTTTATTAAAGCAATTTCTCTAGAAACTGCGTTATCCATATCGATTTCCTGTACCTTGATAACATCAATTAATTTATTTAATTGCTTTACAATCTGCTCTAACACCATTTCATCACCAGGAGCTACAATAGTGATTCTAGAAATAGTAGGATCTTCTGTAGTTCCTACCGTCAAACTTTCTATATTATATCCTCTTCGGCTGAAAAGGCCAGTGATTTTACTTAGAACACCGAAGTGGTTTTCAACTAATATTGATAAAACATGTTTTTTAATTTTAAAAACCCCCTTATTATAAAAGTGTTCTTACTTTACTATCAACTATGCACTCGATGAGAGTAGTCTTTTGTTGTTCTTTTGCAAAAAGAAAAGCCTCGTTAAATTCTGAATTGCTATAAACCTTTCTCCAATTTAATCCATAAGCTTCAGCTATTTTTGTAAAATCAGGATTATATTCTATATCTACACCGTAGGTATTTTTATAAATCTTATTTTGTAGTTCTCTAACCATACCTAGGCCGTTGTTATTGAAAACTACAATAATTAAATTTACATTATAGTTTGCAATAGTACCTAGTTCCTGTAAGGACATTTGAAAAGCTCCGTCACCTACCGTTACAATTACAGTTCTATCTGGACAGGCTAACTTGGCACCAATAGCCGCAGGAAGAGAGTAGCCCATGGTTCCTAAGCCTCCAGAAGTAAAGCATAAACGATTTTTTATGATATCAAAGTGTCTAGATGCCCACATTTGATTTTGGCCTACATCTGATACTAGGATAGTATCATCATCGCAATTAGAAGACATGAACTTAACTGCTTCCTTAGGATTAAGTCCCTTTGTTATGTTATTATCATTATTGGATTCTTCATTAGTCCAATCTTTTTCTTTTAGTTCCTTAACTTCCTGTAACCAGTCTTCTATCTTTAATGGCTCGATCATACTGTTAAGCTGGGATAAAATATCCTTAGCATCCCCTACTACTGGTATTAATGAGTTCAAATTTTTACCTATTTCTGCTGGGTCTATATCAATGTGAATTATTTCTTTTGCACAACCGTTGGTGAAAGGGTTAATAGCTCTATCTCCAAAGCGGCTACCAATGTTTAGAATAACATCTGCTTTAGATACCGCCTTATTAGCTATTGGAATACCGTGCATTCCTATCATACCAAGATAGTAGTCATAATCGCTAGGAACAGAGTCTTTACCCATTAATGTGTGTACTACAGGAATCTTAGAAAGTTGTAAAAAGGCTCTAAGTTCTTCTCTAGCATTAGAACAGGCTACTCCTCCACCTACGCAAACAAGAGGACGTTGACAGTTGTTTAATTTTTCTACAATTTTCTTTATTTGAAGTGTATGACCAACAGTGGTAGGTTTATATCCTCTTATGTTTATATCCATAGAGTAATCAAAATCTATTTCCTTGTTTTGCAGATCCATAGGGATATCGATTAAAACAGGGCCTGGTCTACCAGTTCTGGCTATATAAAAGGCCTCTTTCATTATGCGAGGAATATCTTTTTCGTCTTTAATCAAGTAGTTGTGCTTAGTAAAAGGTTCTGTAGAACCAGTTATATCAGCTTCTTGGAAAACGTCCTTACCTATTTGATAGGTGTTAACTTGACCTGTTATTATTACCAGTGGTATAGAATCCATATATGCTGTAGCTACTGCAGTAATTACATTAGTCGCTCCTGGACCAGAAGTAACCATGCAAACCCCAACTTTACCGGTAGCTCTTGCATATCCACTGGCACAATGACCAGCACCTTGTTCATGCCTAACTAATATGTGCTGTATATTGCTTTTTCTAAGCTCCTCATAAATAGGGACTACAGCAGCGCCAGGATATCCAAAAACAATATCTACATTTTCTTCTTGAAGACACTTTACAATTGCTTCTGAAGCCTTCATAGAACCCCCTCCTTATAGTTGAAACGGTCTAAATTTAAGTATTTTTTTAAGTATTTTCTAAATTATAATGTTAAGAAAAGAATGTGTCAATATATAGTTGTATATTAATAAATAATTAATGTATAAATATTTAAAGTTATATATTGACAGGAAACTATAATTATGCTAAATTAATAAACAACATCTGAAAAGGTATTGAAAAGGAAGAGTAGTATTCATGAATCTTTGACAGAGAGTGGGGGAAGGTGAAAGCCCATAAAGATAGTGAATATGAAAATCACCTTTGAACTGCAAGCTGAAATTGTATAATTACTATTGTGCAAAAGTAAGCCGTGCCGGTGAAATCCGTTATATTTTTGAGTAAATAAATTGGGTGGTACCGCGAGTATACTTCGCCCCATGGGCGAAGTATACTCTTTTTTTTCTATTCTTTTTATATACAACTAAATAGACATTAATAAAAAGGGGTGAATATTCTTGCAAATTGGGGCAAAAGTTTTTATTTACGACACAACTTTAAGAGATGGTGCACAGGCAGAAGGGATCTCCTTCACACTCCAAGATAAGATAAATATATGTAGGATACTGGACAAATTTGGGGTAGAGTATATAGAAGCTGGTAATCCTACATCTAATCCAAAGGATGTGGAGTTTTTTCAGAAAGCACAAAGTATGCAATTAAAAAACTCAAAGTTAGTGGCCTTTGGAAGTACTAGAAAACCTTCAGTAAAGGTAGAAGATGATACTAATCTAAGGGCTTTAATGAATGCAGGAACAGAAGCAGTAGCTATCTTTGGGAAAAGCTGGGATATGCATGTATCAGAGGTGTTGAAAACTACTTTGGATGAAAATTTGAACATGATAAGAGATACTATTTCTTATTTAAAATCGGGCAATAAGGAAGTTATCTATGATGCTGAGCATTTCTTTGATGGTTTTAAGGCTAATGAAGAATATGCTCTAGCAACCTTAAAGGCCGCAAAGGACGCTGGTGCTGATTGGTTAGTATTATGTGATACTAATGGAGGTTCCTTAATTAGCGAGATCAATAACATTGTCCAACAAGTTATAGTGAAGGTAGGAGGCAACATCGGTATACATTGCCATAATGATATTGGATTAGCGGTAGCTAATTCACTGGAGGCTGTAATAGGTGGTTGTAGAATGGTTCAAGGAACCTTTAATGGCTATGGTGAAAGATGCGGTAATGCAGATTTAACTAGCATAATGCCAACTTTAAAATTAAAATTGCAATATGATTTTAAAAGTGGAGATAAGATTAATGAAATAACTAGTGTTTCAAGATATATCAGTGAGATAGCTAATATGGCCCACAATCCTAAAGCACCTTATGTAGGAAATAGTGCCTTTGCCCATAAGGGTGGTATGCATATTGATGCAGTGCTTAAATCCCCGGAATCCTTTGAGCATATAAGACCAGAATTAGTTGGTAATAGTAGAAGAATCTTAATGTCTGAGGTCAGTGGAAAAAGTACTGTTGTTAAAAAGATTCAAAATGTGGCACCTTGGATTACTAAAGATTCACCAGAAGCCCAAGGGATAATAGATAAACTAAAGCAGTTAGAATATGAAGGCTATCAGTTTGAAGGGGCAGATTCCTCCTTTGAGCTTATGGTTAGAAGAATGATTGGTATGAAAGAAGAGTTTTTCCAGGTTAAGGATTTTAGGGTTTATTGTGAAGATAAGTGGCATGAGGCCAATAGTGCCTATGCTGTTATTAAGGTTGAAGTTGATGGAGTAGAGGAATTAACGGCAGCAGAAGGAGACGGTCCAGTTAATGCCATGGACCGAGCCTTGAGAAAGGCTTTAAAAATATTCTATCCTGAATTAACTAAGATGAGACTTACAGATTACAAGGTAAGAGTTTTAGATACTACTGAGGCTACAGAAGCAAAGGTAAGAGTTCATATAGAATCTACTGACGGTGAAAATACCTGGGGGACTGTCGGTGTTTCTACTAATATAATAGAAGCTAGCTGGGTGGCTTTAGTAGATTCTATTGAATATTTTTTAAACGAAGAAAAAATAAAAAGGGGGAATAAATAATGAAAATAGCATTAATACCAGGAGATGGAATAGGCGTAGAGGTTATTAAACAAGCCTGTAAGGTTTTAGATGCCATTGAAGAAAAGTATCATGTTAAATTTGAAAGGGAAGAAGTGCTTATGGGTGGCGTTGCCATTGACAAAACTGGAGTGCCACTACCAGAGGAAACTATAAAGGTTTGTAAGGCAAGTGATGCTGTACTTCTAGGCGCTGTTGGAGGAGAAAAGTGGGATAAGTTACCTGGACATTTAAGACCAGAAGCAGGACTTTTAGGCATTAGAAAAGCATTGGGGGTTTATGCTAATTTAAGACCTGCAATAGTATTCCCACAGTTAAAATCCGCTTCTACCTTAAAAGAAGAGGCTCTTAAAGATGGGCTTGATGTTTTAATTATAAGAGAGCTTATTGGAGGATCCTACTTTGGAGAAAAGAAGAGAGTCCAGTTAGAAGATGGTACTTATAAGGCTTGGGATACTCAAGTATATACTACAGCTGAAATTTCAAGAATAACACATATGGCCTTTGACATAGCAAGAAAAAGAGATAAGAAATTAACTTTAGTAGACAAGGCTAATGTATTAGAAAGTTCTAGACTTTGGAGAGAAGTTGTTGCTGATATATCAAAGCAGTATCCAGATGTAGAACTAAACTATATGTATGTAGACAATGCAGCAATGCAGTTAATAAGAAAACCAACACAGTTCAGCGTTATATTAACTGAGAACATGTTTGGAGATATATTAAGTGATGAAGCTTCTATGATAACTGGTTCCTTAGGAATGCTTCCTTCTGCTTCCTTAGGTGATGGCAATATAGGTTTATACGAGCCAATACATGGTTCAGCACCGGATATAGCAGGTCAAGATAAGGCTAATCCATTGGCTACTATAATGAGCGTGGCTATGATGCTTAGATATTCCTTCAATATGTATGAGGCAGCAGATGATATAGAAAAGGCTATTAACAAAGTATTGGATAAGGGCTATAGAACTCTGGATATTATGTCTGAAGGAATGACTGTCGTAGGTTGCGAGGCTATGGGAGATCTTGTAGTTGAAGCCTTATTAGATTGAGGTATAAAATGATTTTAGATTTAATAGATAAAAACACTAATATTGGCTATTATGGGGTACCTGGATCTTATTCTCATGAGGCTATGCTTAATATTTTTGGTGAAGGTTACAATGAAGTGAATAGTGAATCCTTTGAAGGGGTATTTCAACTTTTAAAGGAAGGGAAAATAAGGTATGGAGTAGTTCCTATAGAGAACTCTTCCACCGGTGGTATTTCCGATGTTATGGATTTGCTAAACAAATATAATGCCTTCATTGTAAAAGAAAAGTGCATGAGAATAAACCAGTGCCTTCTTGGAATTGAGGGGGCTACTTTAGAAGATATACAGGAGGTATATTCTCACCCTCAAGGCCTTCAACAGAGCAAGGACTTTTTACAGGCTCATAGCCATTGGAAGCTATATAATTACTACAATACAGCCAAAAGTGCCCAGTATGTTAAGGAATCTGCCACAAAGACCAAGGCTGCGGTAGGTAGTGAAAAGGCAGCGAAATTATATGGCTTACAGGTAATTAAGGCTAATATTAATACCAACCAAGAAAATTATACAAGATTTATTGTACTAAGTAATACTTTAGAAGAAAATGAAGAGGCAGACAAACTAAGCATAATATTAAAACTGCCCCATAAGGTAGGTTCCTTATACAATGTAATTAAAATCATATCCGAAAATAACTTAAATATGATGAAAATAGAATCCAGACCTATAGCCAATACTCCTTGGGAATATTCTTTTTATATTGATTTTGAAGGGAATTTAAAGGATGAAATGGTTAAAAAAGCTTTACAAAACATTAAAGATAACAGTATAAGTTTTAAAATTGTAGGTAATTATAAAATGGATTGTTAAAGGGAGCTGTAGTAAACTACTCATTTAATAGTTTGCTACAGCTTTCTTTTATGGGTAAATGAAAAAGTAAATAAAAAGTGCTGTTACACAACTAACCAATAGATAATTGTGTAACAGCCTATTTATCTTGTTTTAGTATAGGTATTTAGAATATCCGCCGATTTTTCATGGTGCAGAATTGCCAGGTAAGTCTAATACAAATACTCTTAGGTTACCTTTTCCACTGCAATTTGCTGTTAAAGTACCACTAGTTACATTTATTACTTGTCCTGTTACTGCATCTACATATTTTCCGTTAGGTATATTTCTGAAAGTAGCGCTTCCTGAAACAGTTATTAATGCAAAGCTATCTACACCTTCTTCAGCATTAGTGTATCTTCTCTTATAAGCCATGCCATCTCCGCTGATATCTTGAACAGAGTACTGTCCCTTTTGTAAAGCTGGAATAGCTCTTCTTATTCTATTTAATCTATTTATGTGTTGTGCTAATGGATGATTTAAAGTGTCAGATATAGTTCCAGTAGCATTGGAGTATACCCCAAAGTCAGAGGTTTCAACACTACCTTCAATATAATCCCCAAAGTAAGCTCTACCAGTTTGGCTTAAAGGTGCGTTTGGGCCCGGATCTATAGTTTTACCCTTTTGGAATTCTATTTCACTACCATAGTAGATACAAGGTATTCCTCTAAAGGTGAACATCAAGCTTAAGTTTTCAGCCCAAACATCTTGGCCAAGAGAAAATCTTTGATTTTCAGGAGCAGTGTCTGGTGCATAGTCATGAGAATCAACATATACTACGTTCCAAGTAGCATCATTATAATATTGATCTCCCTCTACTGCAACTCTAAAGGCGTCTCTAGCATTAGCAAAGTTCCAATGCATTGGGAAATCGATAACATTTAAGCCAGACTTCATAGAAGTATCAACGGTTCGATAGTTGTTACCATCTAAAAAGGCATTATTGCTAGTTGGTTGTGTTGATACATTTAAATTATCTAAATAATTCTGATATACGCTAGCTTCGTTGGTTTCTCTGTCACCCCAAGGATAGTTTTTTGACTCCTTCCAAGTATAGAAAGGTGCTGATAAGGCTGGTATTCCCTTGTTCCATACCTCTCTAACTCTTGTGCAAACTTCTCCAAAAACAAAGAAGTCATCTCCACCGGTAGCTTTTATACTTGGTATAAATTCTTTATTAAAGGTTAATCTAGAAATATGCTTTACTGTATCTACTCTAAAGGCATCTACTCCCATGGATATATACTTATTATAAGCATTGTTTAGGTATTTTGTAACTATTGGATTTTCCGTATTTAAATCTACACAGTCTCCAGCAATCTGACCTGTTTGACAAGTATATCCTTCCCATTCCATACTTTTCTCATGATGATAAATGTGATTTGTGTCCTTTGCATCTTCCTTCATAAGAGCAATCCTTACATTGTATTGCTCTACTGGATTTAAATCAAAATAGTTATCTGGTAGTTTGCTATTAGTAGCCTTTGTAAGAGCTGTTTCTATAGTTTCATATATAGAGGTAGGAGCATTTCTCTCAAACATTGGGAAAAGGTTTTCTTCTCCAAAATTACCAGTATGGTTATATACTATATCCTGTATTACTTTAAAACCTTTAGCATGGGCTGCATTTATAAACTTTTGATAACTTTCCTCTGCTGAGCCATCATATTTAGTCTTATATCTAGGGTCTATTTCTGTAAAATCAATAGCATGATAACCATGATAATCATAACCACTGGAATTTTTAACAGGAGGAGTTACCCAAATAGCGCTAAAACCTAAGGCTTTAATATAGTCTAGTTTATCTGTTAAGCCCTTGAAATCTCCCCTCCAGGCAGGATCACTATCAGGATTGCCAGCCTTAGTATCATCCCAACAATGTACATTGTTTGATGGATCTCCATCATAAAATCTTGTTGTCATAACAAAGTAAATAGTTTCTTCTCTAAAATCATTAGAATCATATTCTCCAATGTTATATACAAAGACATTTTCTGATTTATTGCCAGAAGCATCGACTGCGATGGTGTAAATATTGGTATCTTTACTAATGGTTATTTCTTGACCATTGTATAAGTATGCATCTGTAAGCTGTGGTGCTGTTCCGTCAAGGGAAAAATAAAGTTTTGGTGATGGATCTGCGTTATCTACTATAGTAAATTTTACTTTTTGAGCAGTAAGATATCTACCTGAAGATGGAGTGGCAATTACTGTAGGTGAGATTGTATCAGTTTTTGGATCATCGGAACTTAGAGGATCAGTATAATAAACAGTACCGTCTTTTTTTACCCAAACATCCTTTGTTGTTACAAAGTCTGAACCATTTGATTGTAATTTGTTGTTCCAAGTTCCATCATTAAATAGGAATTGAACCTTAACAGTATTGCTTATAGTTTTTTTATACCAGCCAGTTCTGTAGTTTGTCATTTCACCTGGGCTGGATTTTAATACAGTAGTGTCCCATTGTGGTGTGGATAAGTCACTGTCATACCATATCCATATTTCCTTCCAACTATCAGGTTTTTCTACATAGATATTTATATCTCCTAATTTTGGTGTAGGGTCGTAGTTAGTCCATTGTCCATCCTTATACCAACTTTCTTCTGTTAGTAATTTACCTGGCTCACCTGGATCAGGTATTTGCTTTCCAGAACCATCGTTAAAAAGCACCCTTGGATTGCTGAAGTTAGATATAGTATAACTATACCAGCTATTACCATCCGCTGTCATTTCAATGCCAGGCCACTTTGGTCCTTCCGTGCTGTCGTTATAATAGTAGATATTAGCCTTGCTCCAATTTGACGGCTTATAAAAGTGTACTTTTATGCCGTTAGTAGCTGCAAAGGCTTCCTCCTTCTTGTTACCATAGCTCACGAAAAGTGTAGATATTATTGCCATAATTACTACCACTATAGTGAACTGCTTTAATAATTTTTTGATCAAAGTATCCCTCCTTGAAATAAATTACCATTATATTATAATATAAACAATTAAGTGTTTTAAAGTATATTGTAACAAAATATAGATATTAATTAATTTTATATATAATTAGAATTTTCTAATAATTTAGTGTCTATATTCAAAAATGTTTCCTTTTTATAACAAAATGTTATAGCCTTATTTTTTACATAAAAAGGTCTGTTGCACAACTAGCAAATTAATTGTGCAACAGACCTTTTTCTAATTAATTAGGTCCGCTTGGTCTTTCTTTGAATAAGAAGTTATCTTTAGAGATGAGTCTTTTTTATTATTTCTTTCCTTATAATGTCTTATAGAAGTGTCGACGGCAGTTTTTGCATCTGAACAGAAGTTGAGTTTTATATTTTTTCTTTCATCTATGTAACAGCCTTCATAAGCAAAGTCTTTGATTTTTGAAGATAAGCCACCGGAGGATTCAAGTACGATAATTGGTTTTTTATTTAAGTAGGCGCAGGATAGTTCACCTAGAGTACCATTACAGCCACCTATAACTATAACTGCATCGGAAGAATGTATTAATACAGAACTACGAAAATCGAAGGGGAGGCCAGTGGTAATTGGTATATCTATATAGTCATTTGCACTGTCCAATGAATCGCCAGCCAAGAAGCCTAATACCAAACCGCCAGCTTCCTTAGCGCCTTTAGAGCTATATTCCATTACGCCACTAGTACCTCCTGTCATTAAAAGTGCCTTATTTAAAGCAATCTCCTTACCAACATCATAAGCAATATCTCTCATACCTTGAGGAATTTCGCCGGACTGGCCGATTACAGCTATTCGTACCATTTTTTCCATCCTTTCACATATTATTGATTCAAAATAGTTTATAGCAAAGGTAGAGTATTAATATAATTTGTAAGATAAATATAAGAGGGATGAAGAAAATAAATTTCCAATGTTTTGTTTTGTGTCTAAATATTTTCATTCCTACCAAAACTCCTAGGCTACCAAATAAAAAGGATACAAGAAAAATAGTAGATTCTTTAATACGCCATTTATGTTTTTTTGCATATTCCTTATCCTTATACATTATTGTTAGACCAATAATATTAATTATTATAATGTATATACTTATATATTTCACAAATTTCACCTCTATTAAAAATACTATATAAATTATAAGGCCTTTCTCAATAAGATGAGAAAAGCCTTGGCTTAGTTTACTATATATCCTTTATAAATCTTTTCCTCATATAGTTTATTATAATTGTCAAAGCGTAGTCAAATACAAAGAAAGCTATTTGAGCCAGCAAGAGCATTATGTATAGGGGAAATGCTCCTGAAATTAAAGTAGTAAAGAATTTAGTATATAAACTATATAAGATAAATAATGTTACATTGAAATAAACAAGCTTTAATATAATTTCATATAAGGGCTTATTTACTTTTTCTATATAATATTTAAGAAATCCATAAAGTCCGAAAAATAATAAATAGGATATGGTCTCCGCTTTGGGTCCAATTAAGATTAATGAAAGTATGGATGCGGCTACATAAACAATAAAACTGTTTTTAGTATTAGTAGTAATGATGGAGTAGGGAATAATTGCAGAGGATACAGTTAAAATGGTAAGCTTGCTACTTGGGGCTATGCTAGCTATATAAATAAGCAATACAAGTAGAGCTACAGATACACCCCCTCTAGCAATATTTGAACTCTTATTCACCTAATCACCTCCAAAATTAACAACATCCAATCAAGTCGCCACCAGCACATTCGCATAGGGTATCAAGACACCAGAGCTTTATACAAAAATCACATTCATCGTTTCTAGTGGTTCTTCCATAATAATTACTTCTATAATTATTATTGTTTCGATTCATTGAATTATAAGCGTCTCTATACTCTGGGTTTGTAGGGCTCATATTATAGGCGGTGGAAACATAATTTCTGGCACTGTCATACCAGCCTTTTCTCATATGAACCATTCCCATTAGATAGTACCATTCTGCATCTCTTGTGGATATGGAGTTTAAAGCAGTTTCTGCTGCAGCATAATTTCCTCTTTGTATATCAGAGCGTATGGAGCTATAAATATTGGAATTTCCATAATTGCTAGTATTTCTATAATCATTAGTATTAGTATAGTTAGTGCTACTTGAATAGGATGAACCTGAGTAACCATCGGAAGCATTTCTCATTAAATACTCATAAGCTTCGTTGATTTCTCTCATTTTTTCTTCAGCTAAATCTTTTAAAGGGTTAGCACCATATTGGTCTGGATGATATTTTTTTGCTAATTCTCTGTATGCTTTTTTTATTTCTTCCTTGGAGGCACCTTCACGAACCCCAAGTATTTCATAAGGATTGCCCATTTACTAATTCACTCCTTTTAAAAACTGTATCCATTTTTTCCAATAGACCCAATTCTAAAATATTGCATAAAAGTTCTTGATTCTTTTTTATAGGAAGGTTTTTTAGAGAAACAAAACATGAGTAAGCACAGCTAGTTAGGATAAAGTCTATGTTCTCCTTAACCTTATTATTAAGCTCTTGAAATGAAAGATTGTCTTTATTGTATAAGGCGTTTATTAAGTTGAATTTATTATGTTTCATATCCTTTTCTAAATCGTCCCATGCATCTATTATGTATATCCATTTACCTAAATTATAGCCTAACCAATAAAGCTTTTCTTTTAATTCAGCATTATTTTTCACATATTGCGATATAATATATGCTGTTAAATCTGCAAAGCAATGAGAAATCTCATCTATATTGTATTTATATGCTTCACCTTCCATTTTATAAAGCTTATTTAAAGATTCTTTTATATAACTATTTAAATTACTGTCTTTAATATGCTTTTTTAAGACTTTAATAGCAAGTTTACTTTGTAGTGAATCATCATCATTTATATTATCAATAAGCTTATAGTAGGTCAATACTATATTACACTCTGCCGCATACTTCAAAGGATCATTATCATATAAAATAAGCTTTTTAGATAGAGGATGAAGAGCACAGACTATTTGCTTAGAAGCTAAGGGTTTTTCATTTAATGAATCTAATAATATGGCAAGAAAGGTCATATCATAATTTAATGTGACCCTAGGTAGATTGCCATATTGATCTTTAATGGTGTGACAAAGGCCACAGTAGTATGCTTTGAATTTTTCATAGTCTCTTACCTTTAGTTCCATTTTACAGGGCATAACATAACCAAACATTTATAACTTGCACAACTCCTTACTATTAGGATACTTTTGCGTAAACTTAATTTATATACATAGATTAATGCATTGCCCCTAGCCTATAACTAAGTATAGCATAATGACCTAGGATAGCGTCAAGGAATTTAAGAGACTATTAATATGATATTAATCTAATTTTAATTTTTTGACAGAATTAGATTTTAACAGTTTTAAATTCTGGCATGAATTGCATATTTATGTATTATTAAAAATAAAAAGCTGATAGATAAATCCTCAAAGATTATTATCTATCAGCTTAATTTAAAGCAATTAAGAATGAAATAAGCTGTGAATATTTATAAATTTTTATATTCAATATGTTTTTTTAGTTTGTCTATATGTTCCATATCCTTGGCGTAAATATCTTTTATCAAGGCACAGCTTGTTGGATCTAAATCTCCTTTCACTACTTCCATACCCATTTTACTGCCTTGTTCTTCCCAGTAGCAGGCTTCTTGGCATATTTCTACATCGCTTTTTTCCGTTATATTTTTGATGGAGTTCATAAGTTGCCCCATCTTACCCATTAAGTCAACGGATTGAGCTGGCTCTCCACCTAACTGACGTATTCTATCAGCAATCAATTGGGCGTGTCTAGTGTGGTCTTGTAAAATACACTCTAAGTCTGCTTTAACAGCTGGGTCAGTGGCCTTGTTAATATATTTTTTGTAACTATCTATAGCCATATATTCACCTTTTAAATATGCATTTAACTCTTCAATAGGAGCTTTAGTAGTATTCATTTATATATCACCTTCTTTTATATATTTATATTATGAAGTTTGTCCTTAATCTAAAAAAGATATTCAAAAAAAAACATGTATAAATATAAAAATATGTTGCATAAATATAAAAAGTGTTTTATAATAGCCTTAATGAAAGTGGAAGAACATTTTACCAGTAAGGGGGAATTTATATATGAAAGAAAAGGTAGTATTAGCATATTCGGGAGGATTAGATACATCTATTATAGTACCATGGTTAAAGGAAAATTATGACTATGAAGTTATAGCTGTTTGTGCTGATGTAGGTCAGGGAGATGATATGGAGGAAGTTAAGCAGAAGGCAATAGCTAGCGGCGCAGATAAAGTATATGTAGAAGATTTAAAGGAAGAGTTTGTTACTGAATATTTATACAATGCTATAAAGAGTGGTGCCAAGTATGAGGGCAAGTACATGTTAGGAACTTCCTTTGCAAGACCTTCCATAGCAAAGAGATTAGTAGAAATAGCTCATAAGGAAGGAGCAAAAGCAATTTGCCATGGATGTACAGGAAAGGGAAATGACCAAGTAAGATTTGAGGTTGGTATTGCTTGCTTCGATCCAGCTATAAAAATTATAGCTCCTTGGAGAATCTGGGATATAAAATCTAGAGAGGATGCTATTGATTATGCGGAAAAGAAAGGAATAAAAATACCAGTTACTAAGGAAAAAATATATTCAAGAGATAAAAATTTATGGCACCTTAGCCATGAAGGTGGAGATTTAGAAGATCCTAAAAACGAACATAAGAAGGATTTATATCAAATGACTGTTCATCCTGAAGATGCTCCAGATAAACCAGAATATGTGGAAATTACCTTTGAAAAAGGTATACCAGTAAAGTTAAATGGCAAGGAGTTATCTCCAGTAGAGCTTGTAGAAGAATGTAATGCTATAGCTGGAAGAAATGGTGTTGGAGTTGTTGATATTATTGAAAATAGATTGGTAGGGATGAAGTCAAGAGGAGTATACGAAACTCCTGGTGGAACTTTATTATACGAGGCACATGATGTTTTGGAAAGTCTTACTATCGATAAACAAACTCAACATTTCAAGCAAATAGTAGCTCTTAAATATGGAGAGCTTGTATATGATGGCCTATGGTTTACAGAATTAAGAGAAGCTTTAGATGCCTTCATCGATGTTACTCAGAAGAATGTAACAGGAACAGTAAAAATGAAGTTATACAAAGGTAGTATGATGGTTGCATCTATAGATGCTGCAAAACCATTATATGACGAAGAAATTTCTTCCTTTGGTGCTAGTGAATTATATGACCATAAGGATTCAGAGGGATTCATTAATCTATTCTCTCTACCATATAAGATTAAGGCGATGATAAATAATAAATAGATTGGAGTATGAAACCATATGAAGCTTTGGGGAGGAAGGTTTAGAGACGGAGAAAGCAGCTTAATGGAAGATTTTAATTCTTCCTTAAGCTTTGATAAAAGGCTTTGGAGAGAGGATATCCAAGGAAGCTTGGCACATGCTAAGATGCTAGAAAAATGTGGCATAATCTCCAAAGAGGACGCAGATAAAATAATAAAGGGGCTTAATGATATATATAAAGATATTGAAGAGGGCAAGCTGCTTATAGAAGGTGACTATGAAGATATTCATAGCTTTATAGAACTTAATCTTACTGAGCGAATTGGGGACGCTGGTAAGAAGCTACATACTGCTAGAAGCAGAAATGATCAAGTGGCAGTGGATATGAAATTATATTCTAGAAAAATAGCTCAGGAGATTATTGAACTTTTAGATAAGCTTATAGAAGCTCTAAAAAAGAAGGGCAATGAAAATAATGTTATCATGCCTGGTTATACTCATCTACAAAGAGCTCAAGTAATTACTTTTAAATATCATTTAGCTGCTTATGTGGAGATGTTTAAAAGAGATAAAAAGAGAATAGAAAATGCTATAGAGCTTTTAAATGAAAGTCCACTAGGTTGTGGTGCTTTGGCGGGCTCTACTTATGATATTGATAGAGAGTTTACTGCTAAGGAACTTGATTTTAAAAAGCCTGTGGATAATTTTTTAGATGGGGTAAGCGACAGAGATTATCTAATTGAGCTTTTATCAGACTTTTCATTAATAATGATGCATCTTAGCAGGCTTAGTGAGGAACTGATACTGTGGAGCAGTAAGGAATTTGATTTTATTCAAATGAGTGATCTGTATTCTACTGGAAGTAGTATTATGCCTCAAAAGAAAAATCCAGATGCGGCAGAATTAATACGTGGAAAAACTGGTAGGGTGTATGGAGATTTAATGGCCATCTTAACGGTATTAAAGGGAATACCATTAGCGTATAATAAAGATATGCAGGAAGATAAGGAAAGTTTTTTTGATGCGGTGGATACAGTAAAAGCGGCTTTGGCAATTGCTACAGATGTTATACTTACCTTAGAAGTAAAGAAGGATAAAATGGAGAAGGCTGTAGACGCTGGGTTCCTTAATGCTACAGAGGTGGCTGATTATCTAGTGTGTAAGGGTGTACCTTTTAGAGATGCTCACAGTATCGTTGGTAAGATTGTAATTTATTGTGAGGATAATAATAAGGAAATCTTATCTTTAACTTTAGATGAGTTCAGTAAGTTTACAGATAAGATCGACGCTTCAATCTATGATTATATTCAGTATAAAAACATATTATCAAAGGGTATAAAAAAAGAAATAGGATTATAGCTAATAATAATTCAGCTTCTGTAGGAAAGAAACCTTCAGAAGCTGAATTTGTGTTCCGAATTTAATTAAAATATAATTGCAAATGGAAGAGGATACTAGTAAAATATTATCAAATCCGACGTGATAAACAAAAGGGGCGATTTATAAAGATGAATGAAGCAAGAAGAATGGAGTATATGAAGAAGGTTAGGAGAGTGGTTATTAAAGTAGGCTCATCCACCTTGACCTATCCTAATGGTCTATTAAACCTTGAAAGAATAGAAGGTTTAGCTAGACAAATTGCAGATATACACAATAGAGGAATAGAAGTTATCCTTGTAAGTTCTGGGGCAATAGCTGCAGGTATGGGGCGATTAGGATTAAAAAGTAAGCCTAAATCTGTAGTTAGACAGCAGGCTTGCGCTGCTGTTGGACAGGTTAGATTGATGCATATGTATGACAAGATTTTGGGAGAATATGGTAAAAATACAGCTCAAATATTAATAACAAAGGAAGATATGGAAGATCCTAAGAGATTAAAGCATGCAAAAAATACTTTCCAGGCATTAATTAAGGAGAATGTTATTCCTATAGTTAATGAAAATGACGCTATAACTATAGAAGAAATAAAAATAGGGGATAATGATACTTTATCTGCTCACGTATGTAAATTTGTACAAGGGGATCTTTTAATAATTCTATCTGATATTAACGGATTGTATGATTGCAATCCAGCAAATAATGAACAGGCTAAGTTAATTAACTATGTAAGTTCTGTAACGGAGGAAATAGCTTCCTGTGCTGAAGGGGCTGGAAGCAGTCTCGGAACAGGTGGTATGGTTACTAAGCTTAGGGCTGCTAATATTGTTAATGAGTGTGGGGCAGCTATGGTAATAGTAAATGGTGCTGAGAATCATATAATAACTAGGGTTTTAAATGGGGAAGAGGTAGGAACCTTTTTTGATACTGGTGTATAGTTAATTTTTATATTATGGAGAGGTGATAAAATGGATATTAAAGAATATGTGGTAGAAAAAGCTAAAGCAGCTAAAGGGGCTTCAAGACTAATGAACAGTGTAAGTACTAATACTAAGGATAATGCTTTAAAAGCAATGGCTCAAGCTCTAATGGATAATATGAGTGAAATTCTTGAGGCTAATAGTGTAGACATAAACAAAGGAAAAGAAAATGGCTTATCAAAGGCTTTATTAGATAGACTTTTATTAACAGAAGCAAGAATAAAGGATATGGCAGAAGGATTAGTAAAGGTAGCAGATTTACAAGATCCTATAGGAGAAGCTGTAAGAATGTGGAAGACTCCGGATAATCTGACTATAGCTCAAGTTAGGGTGCCTTTAGGAGTAATAGGTATAATATATGAGGCAAGACCTAATGTTACTGTAGATGCTACGGGACTATGTATTAAATCCGGTAATGCGGTTATATTGAGAGGTGGTTCTGAAGCAGTTAATTCTAATAAAAAGATAGTAGAAGTAATAAGTGAAGCAGGAGTAAAAGCAGGATTGCCAGAGGGCTTCCTACAATATATAGAAAATACAGATAGAGAAGCGGTAAAGGTACTAATGAAGCTTAATGACTACATTGATGTGCTAATTCCTAGAGGAGGAGCAGGCTTAATAAAAACCGTTGTAGAAAATTCTACTGTGCCAGTGATTGAAACTGGTGTAGGTAATTGTCATCTATATATTGATGAAGCAGCAGACCTTAATATGGCTAAGGATATAGCAATAAATGCAAAAACACAGAGGCCGGCAGTTTGTAATGCTATAGAAACAATATTAATACATGCTTCTGTGGCAGATAAGTTTCTTCCAGTTTTAAAAGAGGAAATGGATAAATATGATGTACAATTAAGAGGCTGTGAAAAGGCTAAGGCAATTTTGTCAGATATAGAAGTAGCTACTGATGAAGATTGGACTACAGAATACTTAGATTTAATATTGGCAGTGAAAGTGGTAGATTCTATTGATGAAGCTTTAGATCATATATATAAGTACGGAACAAAACATTCCGAATCTATTATAACTTCTAACTATGCTAATGCTCAAAGATTTTTAAATGAGGTAGATGCTGCTGCTGTTTATGTAAATGCATCTACTAGATTTACCGATGGAGCACAGTTTGGCTTTGGTGGAGAAATAGGTATTAGTACGCAAAAGCTTCATGCTAGAGGCCCAATGGGTATTAAGGAATTAACAAGCTCAAAATATATAGTATATGGTGAAGGACAAACAAGAAAATAAGTTTTTTTACAAGAATGTATAATAATTAGAAATTTGCCCATAATAGTACTCGAAATAATTTTTCAGAGTTTTCTCTAAG
>NZ_FMJL01000044.1 GCF_900095445.1 Clostridium sp. N3C | reverse complement strand
CCACCTTGTGTGGCAGCCATTGCTTCAATTAGAAGAGAACTTGGTAGAAAGTGGGCCTTCGGCGTAGTTCTTTGGCAGTGTTTCATTGCTTGGTGTGCTGCATTGATTGTACGTCTTGTTGCTATGATGATTTAGATAACTTTTATAAATGATTAAAAAGGGTTCCTAGACCTTATCTTATAAAATCTTCTAGAGATAAGAGTATGGTCTAGAAACCCTTTATATATAATCTCGCAATCTTGATATCTAATTATCCATACATATCATATTACACTCCTGTTATCTTTTCTTTATTAAGCTCATATTTACATTATTCTTTTTACTATATCATTGTTAAAAATCTCCTTGATATGTTCCAATAACCATGCGTCAAGAATATAGTTACAGTTGAAATATTTACATTTATATATCTAAATATTATCGATTATTTTCAAAAGCAATGAAGAAAATTAAATTCTACTTAATAACATGTGAAATTAATAATATTAACTTCAGCACCCACCATATATAGAATAATATGGTATTAAATTGAGAATAAATGAAAATGTCATGGAATAAAGGTTTGTCGGATAACCTTGTTAAAATATCCAGAATCATAGTGTTTTTATCAAAAATATGTCGTTCAAAAGTATCCTAGAATTAGGAGCAAAATAGAAATTGAAAAAGAATATAAATTACAGAGAATGCATTCTCAAATAACTAGTTATAAAGGAGAGTTGATAAGAAGAAAAAAAAAGATAATAGCTTCGTTACTATTCACTACAGCACTATTAGGTACTTTGACACAAGGTGCTTATGCCTATGGAGGCGGTACAACATTAAAAGGAGTTTATTGTTCAGCAGCATTAACTAAATCAGGTAATACTTTTAGTGCTGGAACATATGCAAATCATGCAATGGATGAGTTATATGTATACCTAGACGGGCAAGGTGAATGGTGGGCAAGTTCTTCCACTAAAAAAATACAGGAAATGTAACAGTTTCATTATATAATTCTGCAAAAAATGTATGGTCAGATCATAGGATAAAAGATTCCTATTTTGGAAGTTGGGATCAGCATTATGGATACAAGGACGGAAGTTTCTACACTAGGTAAAGGGTTATAAAAAAACAGGTCAAAAGTGGTTAAAGCCATTTTTGACTTGTTTTTACATAAAATATTTTAACCAGTGGAGGAAAAGTGGGATGAAAACGCACTTAAAACGAAGAAATATAACATTCTATTTGTTAACAATTCTTATAGGTGCAAGCTTAGGAAAATTACTTAATGTAATCATTAATAAATCTGTAAGTGAGACGGTAAAAACTAAACCTGCACTGCAAACCAATAAAGATGTGGATTTTTATCAATTGATGATATTAAAGGTATGTCAGGAATTGGTTTTCTTTTGAGTAGGTATCCCGATAAAATTGAAAATAACAACTATGTTAATATAAAGGAAAATGGTGACACAAATTACTATCTACATATAATTAACAATACAAAAAAACAAATTAAGAATGTTTATGTTTCGACATATTTAAACTATAAACAAATTAAATGTATAGAGGATGATAATATATCAATCAAAGAAGGATTTACAATTCAGCCTCTATCACATAAAGTTATAAAAATTAGCCTAAATGTTAAGGATGTGCCAAAGGGAAGACAAAAATTACTCATATCAATTTCATCATATAATATTGAAGATATTAGAAATTCATGTAATTTACAGACAAATCTATTATTCGATATAATAAATTATTCACATGAAACTATAGATAATGAGGTAATATATTATAAGGATTTTGTAACTATGGATTTAGATATAAGAAATGGTATATACATAAACAAATCAATAGTTGGAAACCGATTAAATGAGTCGGCTATAATAAAAGGTCATGTTGGAGAAAAAAAGGTTTTACCAGTAATTATAGCTGGTAACGATTCAGACAGTGATTATTGCATTTTCTTTAGCATAAACAATAACCAAATAAATGTAAATAATGATATGAGCAGATTATTTCTAAAAGTGAATAAAGAGACAAGCATCATGGGTTATTTAGAGTTTAATTTGCCTAACAGACCAGGAACCTATAGTCTTGATGGAACTTTAGTAACTAACCCTTTATCAAAGTTAGACCAAAAAACAACGGCTAGTAAATCAAATGTAGTAACTTTATTAGTGGAGGAGTAGTAGAGTAATATGTTAAAATTTCTGTTAAAGAGGATAAAGCACAATTTATTAGCCTATCTGCTTATTTTGATAGGTTATGTGTTTTCAATTTTAATTATATCTATAGGAACGAGTCTTTGTCAAAATAGTATGACTTTATCCTTGGATTATACCCATGGAAAAATAAATCATCAAAAGGAAATCGAAGTTTCTAGAATAGATAACAAAAATATAGATTACAGTAAACTGGCAGAATTGGTCTGTAAATATAGCAGCAATTTAAACATAGACATACTTGGTATAACAGATACTTGGGATTATGATGATATAAAAAACGCGGAAGTTATAATTAATCCTGTAGTATATCAAGAAGATCCAGAATGGCTACCAACCATATCACAAGGGAGATTTCTTACAGCTGTTGAAAGTCAGTCCAATGAGAAGGTTACAGTTATTGGCGATGCTATAGCTTTCCGTCTGTTCCCTAAAGGTATAAACGAAAATTCATACATAAATCTTGGTAATGAAAAGTTTAAGGTGATTGGCGTAGCAGGTACTATTGAAAAAGGTGAAGATTATTTATCTACAGTATATTTACCGATAAAAACACTGCCTTCAAAATATAAGGAAGGACTCGAGAAGCTAAATATTAGAATTATGAAAAATTCCGACTCACCTGATGTTGAGCTGAAAGAAATGATGAATGAACTTTCCCATAGTAAAATAGCAGAGGCCAGTGAGGTTGATATAAGTTATTCATTAAATGAACTTTACATAACCTATAGGGTAAGTATATTTGCAGGTATAATAGTACTGTTTATTGCAATTTCAAATATTGTGAGTTTTACGAGTTATTTGATGTTTAAAAGGCGCCGAGAATTTGCCATTAGCAGAATATTAGGAGCCTCTGACAGGCAGATCGGTCTTAGCTTATTTGGGGAACTTCTCTGTATATCAATTATATCCTCTTTTGTTGTATTTCTTCTGCATATGCTTTTGAATCCAATAATTCATCAAAAGTTTGACGAGATAGTGGTTATTAAATATTTTATCATTGACTATGTAAACTTAATTACAGTATTTCTTTTATCCTTGATTGTCACTGTCTTGATTTCCATTATTAATTATAGAAAAGTTATTAAAATGGATTTAAATCAAGAGATAAAGATAGAGTAGGAGGAGCTTATGTGGAATTTAAAAATGATTTATATGTCTATAAGTAAGCAAGGAACAAAAATTAAACTTCTTACAGTTCAGTTATTTTTTATTTTTCTGGCTTTTAATGTTGCTTTTATACTTACTAGTAAAACTTCTGAGGTTAAAAAAGGTATAGAATCCTTAATAAATACCGATACAGGTATGAAAATTGCCATTGTGCAAAGCACAATGGAGCCAGAAGAAGCGGAAGAAAAGCTGCAAGAGGTCTTTAATAAAATTAAAAACAATCCTAATGTCGATAAACTTAGCACCTATTCAGTAGAAACTGTTAACCTAAATCAATTTATTAAAGATACAGAGTTAAATAAAAAGATAAATACTTACCTTATAGATGCAGATACAATTGATTTTTATAATTTTAGTATTGAAGAAGGAAATAATATCAACTTTGACAATATAAGCAATGATAAAATTCCAGTATTAGTGGGTTCAGCTTTATCAAAGGATTTGCCTCTGAACACATCTTTTACTACAAAGGAGTTAGTAAACAACCATTGGGTTAGCAGAAATTATATTGTGACAGGCATCCTAAGTGATAAACAAAAATTTTGGAGCAACTACATTGGCGGCCTAAATACTATTTCGGATATGAAGCATTCAATAATAATACCAATTTGGAATGATACTTCTGAAATAGATTTTAATGATAAAATAGAGATGCTAACCAGAAATATCAATTTAGAATGTAAAGATAAAGAAGCTCAACAAAGGTTGATTGAAGATTTAAGTGATATGAAAACGGAAGATTATGAAGTAAAATTCATAACTATGGATAAATTTATTAAGCAAATTAAAGATAACAACAAGCTGTGAATTGAAATAATATCTGCATTTGCATTTATCTTACTGATACTGGCGGTAGTAGGATTAGTAGGCATAATTTTGAGTTATTTAGAATTAAGGAAGAGGGAATTTGGAATTAGATTTGCTATGGGCTCGGATAAAAGTTCATTATTAAAGCTTGTAGTTGGTGAGATATTAATAGTATTTCTCTTTTCTGACTTACTAGCATTAATGGTCATCTTTATAATCCAATTACTACCTCTCAACATAAATCTACCTAACATGAGCTTTATGTCTATTTCTCTTAGCATCCTTTTAGCTGCCTTACTCACAATTTTAACATCTATTGTACCAATAAGAATGATTTTAAGTACAAAACCAGTAGAATTAATAAGTGGGAACAAGTGATGACTATAATTAGTTTAAAGGATATTTACAAAATTTATGGTGATAAAGATAATAAATGTGTTGCATTAAACGGAATCAGTATTGATATTAATCAAGGTGACTTTCTGTCAATTATGGGGCCATCCGGTTCGTGAAAAAGTACTTTATTAAATTTACTAGGCTGTATAGATCAGCCTACTAAGGGAACCTACTTATTGGAGGATAAAGATATACAAACTCTGAATTCTTATAAGCTTGCAGAAATAAGGAATAAACAGATTGGCTTCATATTTCAAAACTTCGCCTTATTTAGTGAATACACTGCCTTGGAAAATGTTGAAATTCCTTTATACTATAGGAATAACTTAGATAAAGGTAGTAGGTTGAAAGGGAAAGAAATAAGAGAACGGGCCCTTAAGTACTTGGAGAAATTACAAATATTGGAACATAAAGATAAAAAACCTTCCCAATTATCCGGCGGCCAGCAGCAGCGAGTAGCTATTGCCAGAGCCTTAGTAACAGAACCTAATATAATTTTGGCAGATGAACCCACCGGAGCTTTAGATCAGAAGACTGGTACGGAAATAATGAACATTTTAGAAGAAATAACCAAAGAGGAAAAAACCGTTATAATATTTACACACGACGAAAAAGTAGCTAGAAGATGCAAGAGACACATATATATTGAGGATGGAAGGCTGCTGGGATAGGTAGCTCAGTTTTATATTTTAAAAAATGCAACCTTAAAAAAGCTACTTTACAGTAGCTTTTTTAAATAATAGATATTAGTATTTGCTTACCTTTTAAAGATCATAATTTGCCATACGATCTACAGCAATTTTCTCCCACTTTGTACCAACTTTCCCGTAATTACAATAAGGATCTATAGAAATACCTCCCCTTGGAGTAAACTTCCCCTTTACTTCTATATATTTTGGATCTAATAGTTTAATCAAATCCTTCATAATCACATTTACACAATTCTCATGGAAATCACCATGATTTCTAAAGCTAAATAGATAAAGTTTTAAGGATTTACTTTCAACCAATTTTTTATCTGGTACATAAGCGATAGTAATTGTTGCAAAATCCGGTTGACCAGTAATTGGGCAAATAGAAGTAAATTCTGGGCAATTAAATTTTACAAAATAATCATACTCAGGATGTCTATTATCAAAGGCCTCTAATACCTCTGGATTATAATCCAATACATATTTTGTTTCTTTTTGTCCTAGTAAAGTTATTCCAGCTATCTTTTCACTCATAAATTTCTTGCCTCCTATATAGTTAAATCTTTTATTCCATTAATTTCAAAGGCTTTAGCTCTGTCAATGCAAGTTCCACAAACTCCACAGGGTTTCTCTCCTCCCTCATAACAGCTCCATGTCATTTGGAAAGGTACCTTTAGCTCTAAACCTTTTTTTACAATCTCTGCTTTTGTTAAAGAAATAAAGGGAGCTTCTATACGTAACTGCTTTCCACTTCCTTCATATATCGCTTCATTCATAGCATTATAAAAGGAAGTACTGCAATCTGGATATGCATTACCAGCTGCATCATCTCTATGAGCTCCGTAATAAATTACACTGCAGCCTTTTGATAGTGCAATGCTAGCAGCACTAGATAAAAACAAACCATTTCTAAAGGGTACATAAGTTGATACTGGACTTCCATTGGTTTCTTTAAGCTGATTAAAATAATCCCCTTTAGGAATTTCCTCTTTTGATTGCTGCAAAAGGCAACATTCGCTATGTTCAAAAATTTTAGCTAGATCCAAACTAATATGCTCCACTTCATAATACTCTACAATTTTTTTAGAAGCCTCCAACTCTTTTACATGTTTTTGGCCATAAAAAATAGACAGTGCAATTACATTTTCTTTTCCATATTTATCAATTGCCAAAGCAAGGCAGGTGGTACTATCTACTCCACCGCTAAATAAAACCAGTGCTTTCATATTTATAATCACCCTTTCGATTTTAGTTTAATATTCAAACCTTGAGATTAGTTGATTAAAATCATTCTTAATAGCTTAGACTGTCTATTTTAAACTCATTCTTAAGCTAGTATCACTTTTAAAACGGCCACGTAAAGTAAGAGTCTCTGTTTTTGCAGCAGTCTTCTTAATGCCTCTTGCCGTCATACAACTATGGTATCCTTCTATTAAAACAGCCACATCTTCTGAGCCGGTAACTTCTTGCATAATTTCTGCTATATCAGATCCAATCCTTTCTTGTAGCTGTAATCGCTTCGACACCATGTCCACAATTCTAGCAATTTTACTAAGACCTATTACCTTACCCTTTGGAATATATGCCACCGACACCTTCAAGTCATACATAAGAGCTAAATGATGCTCGCAATAACTAAAGACTTCAATATCCTTTACTACAACTAAATCTTGATTTTCCTCTGCAAATTCCAACTCTTCTTCAAAGGTTTTGTTAAACATTTGAGCAATTTCATGGTTGCTGTAATTCATACCTTCAAATACTTCTTCACACATACGGGCTACTCGCTTAGGTGTATCCTTTAGCCCTTCACGATCTGGATCATCTCCCAGCGCTATAATAATGCCTTTTATATGTTCCTGAATTGCTTCTGTATCTATAGCCATTTCCCTCCCCCTTTCTTATAGGTATCTTTTCTTCTAAACTCCTCTTCTATCAGGTCCCCATATTATTTTGTGCATTTGCAATTGCATGGCTACATTGTTCATTCGATGCTTAATTAAGTAATCAGCAATTTCATCTAATTTGATCTTTCCATAAACCGGACTAATAAGTACATGACATTTACTTGTCAAATCATAGTCATAAATAACTTCCCTAGCACGATTTAAATCTTCCCTACTCCCTACCACAAACTTAACCGTGTCTTTTTGACTAAGGATTTCAAAATTTGAAACTAACATTTTATCTTCCATCAAGCTACCGGGAAGCTTATAGTCCATAGTAAAGGATGGAGAGTTAGGGATGATAGCAAAAGGACTTAAATCTATACTTCCATTGGTTTCAATCTCAACATGTAAACATGTATCTAATGAAAGCAGATGAAGAAGCTCCGCTATATTTGGTACAAGTAATGGTTCTCCACCAGTTAAGGTCACGTTTTTTATACCAGTGCCTTTAATATACTCATAGATTTCCTCTTCTGTCATAAAATCATATGTTGTATCTTTCTCATTGGCCCAGCTTGTATCACAGAATGAACAGGATAGATTACAGCCATGGAACCTAATAAATACTGCAGGTTGTCCTACTAATATACCTTCTCCATTAAGGCTTATAAATTTTTCTACCACTTTATAATGTGCCACTATATTCCTCCCTTTTATCTAGATTCACAATTATATTTCCTTGTAAGAATTTATTTCTCATATGAAGCACAATTATTGGGTGTTTCATAAACGGTAGCAGATTTTACTTCATATCCTTTAAGTTTCATTCTGTCAAAGAAGTATTTTGCCAAATTCTCTGCCGTTGGTCTAAAATCTAGCACCACCATTTTAAATCCTTCATTTTCCAAAGCCTGAACCGTTTCCGCTTTCAATGTATCTTTCTCAATAATTAGCATGTGATCAAAATAGTCTACTTCTTCTCTTAAGTCTTTCTTTAACTGACCAAAATCCACAACCATGCCACTTTCTTGCTTACTGTCTTGTAGCGTTAGGCTCTTTATTTCAATTACAACCCGCCATCTATGTCCATGTATATTACTGCATTTTCCTTCATAACCAGATAAGAAATGTGCTGCATCAAAACTCTGTTCCGTTTTTAAAATGTACATGTATAACAATCCTTTCTAAAAATAATAAAAAGCCATTAGCAAGTGTAACTATTTCTCTGTTTGCACACTTGTCCAACGGCTTTAAGTCTTTTTTAAAAAAGCTTTTGCTTGTTTACTAAACGTAAAAAATAGGCATAAAACTATGCCTATTTTGCAATCATATATTGATAAAAAACTATAATTATATATCAATATATATTCAAAATGCAGCCCTAGTTTTGTTTAGAGACAGGATGGTGCAAACGAACTGTCTTTATAAAGTTTTAGTAAATTATATCATTTATGCCTTCATTGAGTCAAGTTTGATAAAGAAGTAAAATTTACATCTTTTATGTACATGATTACTCAATTGGTGCATCAAACTTACTTAATTTTTTCAGCAATATCTCTTCTTCTGTAGGTTCACTACTGTTTGCTTCAATCTTTGTCCTTATGTCAAGCATTTGGAAGTCTATGTCTGCTATAGTATCGGCACACTCTTTCAATTGATTGGCGATTTCTTTTTCATTTGTTACCTGCTGCTTATATTTAAGTTGATGCTCCAAGCTTGCCCATGTATCCATAGCTATAGTCCTTATTTGTACTTCTACTTTCAATTCTTTCTTTTGTTCAGCAAAAAATACAGGAACGCTGACTATCAAATGCAAGCTACGATAACCATTTGGCTTTGGATGGGCTATGTAATCCTTTTTCTTTATAAGCTTAATATCATCCTGCTGTATCAAAGCTTTTGCAATACTATATATATCATCTACATAGGAGCAAATCACTCGAACTCCAGCCACATCATTAATATACTCTTCAATATTATCAAGTGTAAAAGGTATATTTTTTCTACTCATTTTCTCAATAATACTAGCAGTGGATTTTAACCGTGTATTAATAAAATTAATAGGATTCCTTTGATAGCGAATATTAAACTCTGTATTTAAAACTTCGAATTTCGTCTTGATTTCCTTTATTGCACATTTATACATCATCATTAATTCTTTGAACTCAACCATTAAACTCAATATTTCTTTGGACTGATCCCACATGGTATTAACTATTGGGTTGTCCATCGATATTACCTCTGTTGATAAGTCATAAATTTCAGAATCAGATGTATCTGAAAACAGACTTGCAAAATAATCCTTTGAATTTAAAGATATTTCCTTCATAATTCATTACATTCTCCTTTATTTATACATATATTTTTAAAAGGCGCAAATAGCAAATTTAAAGCATAGCATAAGTCAAAAAATATTATATTGATAAAATATAAACCGAATATAAACTATGCACCTTTTTACAGTAAATATTACTCATATATGTAGGACTAATTAATAATATAGCCTATTCCTAGTTGCTGCATCATTAATCTCATTGGACTTCTTTAACGCAGAAAATGCTTTTTCAAAATCCTTAGCCTCTGAATAGATTTCACTTAATGCACTATAAGCCTCAGATAACGTCTTTGATATGCCTACTACCTGAAGCTTTTTGATACCTTCCTCCACCGCCTGGAGCGCTTCATCATACCTTCCAAGTTTGCTCAAGGATAATCCTTCATAGATTCTGTATTTCCAGAAGGAAAGATAATCGTATTTGAAAAGTGCATATTTAGGGAAAATAATATGCTGAATAGTCTCCAAAGCCTCTTCATACCTTTCCAACAAATAATAGGTTACAACTAACTGTGAATAAATAATAGGCATGGTTATCTCATATAATCCAATGGCTTTATTAAGGTGCTCTAAAGCTTTTTCCGGTTCTCCTTCCTGATTACACTTTAGAGCTATAACACTCTCCACACTGGCTTGAATCTTTTTATTGTCTGTAAAAGTAGCAAATAGTAAAGCTTTCTCTATGTATTTATCAAAGTTCTCAAGTTGATTCATAAACAAACCAGATATAGCTAAATTTTTATACAACTCATCGGAACGATAATATATTCCCGTACGCTTGGAAATATTTATGGCCCTTTTTGTTACTTCAACACTCTCTTCTAACTGATCAAGTCCAGCATGAAAAAGAGATTTTAGATACAGTGATTCTATCTCGAAAGAATAATCCTTACTTATAGACTTTTCATAAATGTCTTGTGATTCATCTAGTATTCTTAGACAGGCTTCATAATCAAACTTTGTCCATGGTTCCCCAATTAAAAGCTGATAAGTTTTAGCCGCTTCAATAAATAAATATTGTTTTTTATAGATTTCAACCGCTAATTGAAGCTTCTCTTTTCCTTCTCTAACCTCATTTATGTCCATGAGGCATTCTCCATATTTGGATAAAAAATCTGCATAATGCTTACTGTTTTTATCCATGTTGTAATTTTTTTCTATATCATTAAGAATAGTCAAAGCTTCCTGAACCCTACCTTCAGCTTCCTTATCAGAGGCCTTTCTTAATTTTTCTTGAATTTCTTCATAAAACTGATTTTTCTCTTCCGTATCATTTTCTAAGAAATAGGATACTGGCTTTCCAAGTCTTGCCGCCAGGTACTGGAGGTTCTTCATGGAAGGCATGGCGCTATTGTTCTCAATCTGGCTTAGCATACTTTTCGTCATTTCATTCCCTGCTAATTCTGATTGAGTCATATTTAATTCTTTTCTTAACAGTTTTATTTTATCACCTAATTTTTGCGTCATTGGATAACCCTCCCTATTTATATAGTATTATTATAGTTCAAATTAATTAAACTTTCAACCCAAGCATCTGAAGATAAAAGTTTATTATAATTAAATTTTTCTATTGACAAAAGAAGCATAAACCCATAAACTGTATATATAAGTTAAATTTAATTAAACTTATTTAAAGGAGGAGAAATCATATGGAATGTTATACTTCTACCGAAATAGCTAGCAAAGAAACTATATTAGACCAAACAATAGAAACAAAAGAGAAGTTAAATTTAACTTTATTTTCAGCTGGGAAAACAGTATCCTATTTAGCTACTTATATTTACTCCTATGCAGTATCCTTATACATCTTAAAAGTCACAGGGTCAGGATCTAGCTTTGCTCTTAGCATTCTGGTAGGAACCTTACCAAGAGTAATTTTTAGTCCCATAGCAGGGTCTTTATCAGATCGTGTCAGTAAAAGGAAAATGATTGTTGGTTTAGATTTTTTAAGTGGAATGGTTCTCATCTTTCTTTTTAGTATTAGCCTTCTCTTTGGTTTTAAATTATCATTTATATATGCGGCAAACTTTATACTTGCAGTAATCAGTACCTTTTTTAACACTTGTTTTTCTACTGCCATTCCTAATCTGGTTACTGATAAAAAGCTTGTAACTATTAATTCCTATAATAAGGCAATTGATTCTGGCTGCCAGATACTTGGTCCAATCCTTGGCGGAGTATTTTTCGGTTTTATATCTATAAAGCTAATTATCTTAGTGAATGGAATATCCTTTATTCTATCTGCCATTTCTGAACTCTTTATAGATTTCAACCTGAACAGCAGCCAAAAAGATAAAAGTGTATCTAGTAGTATAAGTTTAAAAACTCTTGTTTCTGACTTTAAGGAAGTATACCAGTGTATTAAATCAATAAAATTTCTATTGTTGATAATTCCTGTTTCAATGACTTTTAATCTCTTAATTAGCTCAATTTTTTCAGTAGTTTTCCCATTTTTACTTAATAATACAATAGGAATGTCTTCTACTCAATATGGTTTTATTGAGGGCACATTTTCTGTAGGAATGTTATTTTCAGCCATATTAATCGGAAAGCTTCCTGAGAAGGAAAAGAAACGAAAAAGTTTAACCATAAGCTTTATAGGAATGGGATTATCAATGATATGTATGGGCATTCCTGCCCTATCAATATTTCGAAGTCTGAACATTTATATATCCTTTGTTATATATATGGTAACATCCTTGCTATTTTCATTCTTTCTTGTTATGGGTGATTTACCCTTAACCATTGTTATGCAAAGAGCCATACCAAAACATCTGCTTGGCAGGGTTATGGGAGTTCAATATATGCTCTCCTCCAGCCTTGCGCCCCTTGGCATTATTGGTGCTGGAATTATAGTAGATATTATACCTGCCTATGTCTTATATTTCCTATCTGGTGCTTATCTTTTAATCATAGCATTTATAGTCTATAAGCATAAGGCAATGAAGGATGTATAAATCAATTTAATCAACGCCATATCCAATTTCCCCCATAATAAACCCTCCCGGTGCTTTCTAAAAACACAGGGAGGGTTTAAATACATTTAACTTTTTTAAGTTTTCTTTACTATTCCCATTTAAAACACTTCACAGAAATCCCCGTACACAATACTGTTACTGTTATCATCACAATAAGAGGTACTTTTATATTATCCACTGACAAACCTAGAAAGGTTGCCTTCATTAATTGAATACCTTGTGTTAATGGAAACATACTCACAATTTTTTGCATAGCTTCTGGCATTTTTTCAAAAGGAAGGGTGGTTCCAGAGAAAATTAACATAGGAAAGTACAACAAACTTGCTATAACGCTGGCTATCTTGGTATCTTTAGCAATACCTCCTACCATCATTCCAATACTTAAGGTGGATATCATAGTAAGGAGCCAGCTGCCTAAAAAGGCTAGCCATGATCCGTGAATAGTTCCTTTATAGAATATCATTAACATAGGAATCAAGGTAATTAAAGATACCAAACAATAAATTATATAAATGACTAATTCAACAACTAAGAGTTTTATAGGACTAACAGGGGTAACCTTAAATCGTTTAAGAATTTTACGTTCCCTATACTCCGATACTAAAAGTGGTAAACCCATAAGACCTCCGGCACAGATAGAAATGGCGCAAAGAGCACCAAAGGATTGCTCCATAAATGTATAATCTACTCCATCAGAGGCAGGCTTTGTTCCATTCAAAAGTCCAAGAATCAAGAGAACAACCAAAGGCATAATAACAGCAAAAATAACCATATTCATATTTCTGATGTTCAGTTTTAGTTCGTTCTTTAATAATACGAAAAATAATTTCATTCCTCATCAACCTCCTGTCCGGATAATACTAAATAGGCATCCTCAAATTTTTCGCAGCCACTTACTACCTTAGCTTGTTCCACTGTGCCATAAAAAGCTACTTTACCTTTTTTTAGAATACATATCTTATCACATAGGGCTTCCACCTCATCCATAAAATGAGAAGTCAAGAAAACAGTTAAGCCTTTCTCCTTCAAAGAAGATAGTATTTTCCATACATCTCGCCTTGCTTTTGCATCAAGTCCTGTAGTCAATTCATCGAGAAATACAACTTCTGGAGTGGGAATAAGAGCAAGAACAATAAACAATCTTTGTCTTTCGCCGCCAGAGAGGCTTTTCACAGGATTTTTTATTTTGCTACCTATCCCAAATTGTCTGCACAGCTCCCTCCAGTCTACAGGGTTTTTGTATAGAGCAGCGGTTTCTTCACACAGCTCTGAAACCTTAATTTCAGGCTGATAATCACTTTCTTGAAACTGAACACCGACTTTTTGAAAGAGCTTTACCCTGTGCTTTTTAGGATTATATCCAAGGATGGATACTTGTCCTTCATCAGCTTCCTTTGTTCCTAGAATACATTCAATGGTAGTGCTCTTAACTGCACCATTAGGTCCTAGCAAGCCGAAAACCGTACCCTTTTCTACAGTTAAGCTAATATTATCCACTGCAGTAACATTGTCATAGTTTTTTGTCAGCTGTTGAACTTTGATTACTTCTTCCATTTCATCGCCTCCTTATTCTTATCAAATAAAAGAATACCACCCTTCAAAAGACTGGTGGTATAATGGAGACTTTCTATTTAAATAATCTTTTCATTTCATTTAGCATATCAATAATTTTCCGTGCATTTTCTTCGGCAGCATTTAAGGATAGGATTAGTCTGTCACAGACATAAACAATATCATCATCTGCCTTTGGGGGATTTAAAGCCCTCCGTATATCTGTATTGGCATTTTGGGATAACTGTTGTAGCATACTTAAAATTGATTGAAGGGAATAGTTGGCGCACCTTAGTGAACGGATAATTTTTAATCTTTTAATATCATCATTTGTGTACACTCGGTAGCCATTCTCCTTCCTCTTGATTTGAATTAATCCATTCATTTCCCAGTTTCGCAATGTGTCCATGGAAATATTCAGATATTCCGATACTTCCTTTCTTTTCATGGCAAGTATATTACTACCTTCATTTCTGTATAAAATATCATAAACATTTTTAATGGCTTCCTCTGCATTACAACGTTCTTCTTGCAATTGAGCCAAATACTCCCTTGTAATCAAAATAGCTCTGTCAAAATCACAGGCAGCGGTAGTTTTCACCACTTCAATAATCTTTTTTCTTAAGCCATTTTGCACTATTTCAATTTGGAATGCTGTGCGAGCAAGTTTGATTTGCATTATATGTAAATCTGTAAATATGCGATATCCATTTTTCTCTCTTTCTGGTTTGGTAATCAATCCCCATTCCTCATATAAGCGCACTGTATTAGGATGTATACCAACCATGGCCGTAACTTCAGCAGTTCTATACCTTTTCAAAGTACCACCTCCTAGATATAGCATAACCCAGATCAAAAGTATGGTGTTATAGTGGAGGGTTTATCATTGCGCCGCTTTCTTTTTACTTCAGGTCATTTTTCATCAAGGTTATAGTCGAACCATATGTAGAAGAACTTCTGTAGTTCCTTCCTCAAAAGCTCTTTCTCCATCAAGATGAAAGCCATATCTTTCATAAAACCGTATTGCTCCTTTGTTTTTCTCCAAAACCCATAAATGAGATGCCTTCATATTATTTATGGCAAATAACAATAGTTGCTGCCCAATTCCTTCATTTTGAAAAAAGGAATCTACATATAGCTTTTTTACCTCTTGATCAATTACGCATATAAATCCCTTTACTACAGTATCCTGGAATAGGTATGTATTTTTCAAAAAGTTTTCATCCATTCTGTACTGCTCTGCCACAGATAGGACATTGAATTCCTGAAAAGAATATTCAATATCTTTAAAAATAGGATAATAGTACTTCCGATTATTATATACAATTATTTCTGCCATTCTGCCCACATCAGCTATTGTTGCTTTTCTAATCATATAAACCTCCAAATGACTTTTGCTTTTATTTAAAACCCTCTCTCACTAGAATTTCAACATGGCTAAATTAACGGATTTGATGTAAGTCTACACATCTGCTTGAGAAAATTCTAATTTCTATAAAAAATTATTCTTTAGATAATTCTATAAGATAGAATAGCATATGATTAAACTTTTTTACAATTTTATGCTAATAAACAATTGATTATATTATCTTATTCATTAATCCAATTAACAAGCAGTAACATTGAATGTTATTTTTATCTCACACTTATAATTAATTTGCTATATATATATATATAAATAGTGCCTACAAAACTAATGTAAGCACTACTTTATGTATATGTATGGCTAAATCCTTAATTTTAACTTTTTCTGATGTTATTAAATAACACAGCAGCTCCTATTTAAAAAATTGAATTTGATTTCTGCCTTTTTTCTTAGCATCATATAGTGCCTTGTCAGCCTTTTGGAATAAATCCTCATAAGAGTCCCCATTCACTAGTAAAGATATTCCCACACTTACAGTAACATTAGAACCTATCATTAACTCTTTAATTAATCCTTTAAATTGCTGACACTTTGAAACAACAAAATCTGAGGAAGGAATATTGCTCATATATACACAAAACTCGTCTCCACCCATTCGTCCGATAATATCCGTTTTTCTGAAGGTTTGAGTAAGAGCTTTACTTATGTTAATCAAGACTTTATCCCCTTGTAGATGACCATAAGTATCATTAATATCTTTAAAATAGTCACAATCTATTATAATAAGAGCATCTTTCTCATTTAAATCTGTACTTTTTATTCTTTCAGTAATGAGATCTCTTGTAGTAATTGCATTGTATATGCCTGTCAACCCATCCCTTTCTGATCGTTTGATAAGTTCCTTTTTTTCTACTTCCTCTTCATTAATATCCACCAATTTACCAATCATAGAATAAATCGTTCCCTTATCATTGTATAAAAAGGAATTAACAGATTTAAAGAAACGCTTTTCTCCATTAGCAATAGGCAATTCAATGATGAATATAGTATTTCCCTTATTCATTACAGCTTTATTAATACAAGCTTTTAATTTGCTAAGATTATTAATATCTCCAAATAAATCAATACAACTTTTTGATAGTTCCAGTCCTTTTGTTTTCACATTATATTCATATAAATACTCATTTGATGTTTTTGATAGCCTTTGATATCCTTCATATTGAAGTTTAATTTCATTTTTTGTCCTAATATTGTGAAAAATACTGATTAACAATATTATCATTATAAAACAAACTGCTACAAATATGTGTATGCCGTAAAATTCTAAAATCATTGACATTGTAATTTCTCTCTCGATTTCAGTTGCTGCATTTAAAATTAAGGTGTTCATATACTCTTCATCAATAGATGAAATAGCTTTGTTTATAATAGAAAGCAGTATTTTATCATTGTTAAGGATAGCTATGCAATAGGCTCTAGTTTCATTTTTTTCCGGAACCGTTATAATATTTTTATAGTCATTTTGTGACATATAAAAATCAACGGAATAGGCATTTCCATAACCGTAATCAGCCTCTCCTCTATTTACTGCTTCGATGCACTCTTTTCGTGTATTATAATAAATTGTATTTTCTTCCTTTATTCCTTCTGGTAAGAGGGTACCTTTTATTGCAGCATATTTTTTATTCTCTAACCCCTTGAGCTAACAGAAGAATTAATATACAATATAGTTTCAGATTTTAGATATGATATGGACATAGGCACATTTTTTAATTGATTTCTTTCCAGAACTCCAAAGATTATATCGCCATCAGAGTTTTTAACTTTATCTATGGTATCGTACAGTTCATATGTAAAATTTAATCCTGTAAAATCTGATATATAATCTAAAACATTTTTCGAGATACCTTTTACATTGCCACTTGCATCATAATATTGAAGAGGAGCTACTCCATCAATGGATACAGCCTTTATAGTACCGTTATTATTTATATATTCTTGCTCTTCTTTTGTAAAAAGAGATTCAGCTTTTACATCTATTGCCCACATTATCATTGTAAAACCAACAATTAAAAATGTAATCTTTTGCTCAATCTTCATCAATTTCATATTAATCACCATAAAAATATAATATGCTTTGTTGAAAAATGTAACAATTATATAATGATTATAACTCTATATAGCCATATACTTTCTGATTTACAAAGCAACCTAAATAACCAGTATATTTGTCCCCGATTTTTTCAACATTACCATAATAGTGTTATATTTCCTCCAAATATTGGTCTATATTATATTACAAAAATCCTTGTAAATCAATTACTTATGTCGATTTTTTATCAAAATATCACGAATTTGCGTACACGAAGATATTCAATTTCCAATTTACTATTTAGATTGGTATATAATCATAATTCAAATAAAAAAATCAAGAGAACCGTCCCTCCTGATTTCTTTTTTACCACACCAAATATATAATAAATATAAGATTTCGCCATCCAGCAACTAAAGCCTGTTAAATGTTAAACGACACCTTGTCCAACAAACAAGCTAACATACAATTTTCTCTTTGTAAGGTTCAATAGATATATTTGCCTTTGCTTTTTCATCCTTCATAAATGTAATTACAAGGGCTGGAACAGTATAAATAAATCCAAAAAGAGAAGCATAAATGCCAAAATATTTAACAGCAAAATAACTAAAAGCTATATTTATGTTAAACCAGAATAAGGTATTTATATAATACAAGGCTTTTTTTAGCTCTTTCCTGTCCCTGCCAAAAGCATACTCATTTATAGCAAGAACTGTCTGTCGAAGGTTATTTGTAGAGAATATGGTGGCACTGTTATAGCCCCTTACTCCATGAAACACACTCCACTGAGTAGAAAGAATAAAAAATATAGGAAGTACTCCTACTAGTACATTTGCTTCCTTAGGTATCATAATCAGAACTAGAAGTCCAGCCATATCGACGCAAATGCTATATCGTTGCAAATTGATTTGGGTCTTTTTTGATAAAATTTCAACTAGCTCTATTCCCATGATATAAAGAAAAAGCGCAAGAATCCTAAGAAAAAGCTCATATTTGTTCCTACCCACCATATCAAGTACAATATCAATCATATTAAGGGTTTGGGCAGAAGCCAAGTTTCCTCTGCAAAGTACTGCATATCCACCTAAGAAACCACCTAGGCTACACATTAAACTGTGCAATATTAAGTCTCTGTTGTTCTTCAAAGTAAGTCCAAGGCTTTTTCTATGTACACCTTGTGTTGTGTCATTCATTTTACTGCCTCTTTTCTACTATAAATTCATTTAAACATAAAATAGTTGTATCACAATCCATTATAATTATCAATGGCAAGACTACTGAAATATCTTCCATAGTTACTTTATCTAGTCTCTTTCACAGAGGTGTTGATAATGCCTATATAAATCACCAAAACGGTACTTATATTGCTTATTCCATGGCTTATCCTTACCACAATAGTGCAGGACTACTGTGTTCTGTATAATCCAATTTCCCTCGATCTTACCTGCGGACTGTATATAATACTGGGTATACTTTCTAACATCGTAATTCCATATTTCATCAGGAATTGATTTCACATATTTAGAATACAAGGCGTTAAAAACGTCTTGATCTGGAAGCAGGAGTCTGTATTCATTTTTCTCAATGAAATCAACTATTTCATCAATTCGGACTTTCTCTCTACATTTATTCAAATCCATTAACATCACACCAGTGTTAAAATAGGCAGAGGATATACCTAATCGTATTTTATTTATATTATCCAAAACTCTTTTCTCTTCTGTGTGAGAAGCTGCTGCAAAAATTTTGTCTTCTAAATCCATCTGCCACAAGGGTTCAAGGGGATTTATAATAAGCACATCTGGATCAAGATATATTACCTTATCTATGGATTTGGGAAGAATATCTGCTGCTAAAAGCCGGTAGTACATCATCTGAGAATAGTGCTTATTAACTGGTGCATTACCAAAATATTTTTCCTTAATACTGTAGGAGGAAAAATCATATCCTAATTTTGCAGAAAAATTCTCCAGCTTACATAGAACTTCCTCAGACAGTGAATCATAAATCAAATGTACATGGTATGAAGTACTTTTATCATTCACATATAAGGACTTTAAAACTACCGGAATCCTAACTGCATAATTTCCATCTGCAGTAAAAAGCAAATCTACACTATTGTTCTTACTCATTTACAATCCCCTATCCTTTCTTAAGCTATATTCATATAAAACATCAACTTATAATCTTAATGCCCATTTTTCTACAAGCTTTTATAATGCTGTTCAAATCAATTTCACTCTTTCCATCCGCTATCATAACTACAGCGGCCTCATTTAAGATAGTTTCAATAGCAGAACAGCTCAATCCATTAAAGCTACGAGCTAGCTTTTCTATTGGTATATCAGCTGAAAGCCGTTTTTTTCTAGTATATAAATTAATAAGCTTAATCCTTGTAGCCTCATCAGGATTAGGAATGGTGTATTTCAAATCAAACCTTCCAGGACGAACAAGGGCCCCATCCAACGAATCATAAGAGTTTGTTGCTGCAATAACTAAAACTCCCTCTTCATTTTGGAATCCGTCCATCTCATTTAACATAGCTGTAATCATACGATTATTTTCCTTGTCTATTCCTGAGCCTGCATAATTTCTTCGTTCACCAATACCGTCAAATTCATCAATAAATACTATACATGGCTTATGCCTACGAGCTTTATTAAACAATTGCTTAATCTTTCTTGGGCCTATTGACATAAACACACTTTGAAAATCCGCACCCTTAGTGGCTATAAAATTAACGCCAGCTTCCTCGGCCAAAGCTTTTGCAAACAAGGTTTTTCCGTTTCCAGGAGGCCCCTCTAGCACAATACCTTTTGTGGGACGTATACCCTTTCGTCTGTACTCTTCAGAATTTTTAAGTATATCTACAGCATGGAGCATTTCCTTTTTTAAGTCATCCATACCAGCAATGTCATCAAACCTTACTCCAGTATGTCTTATTACCTTAAAAGATTTAAAGTAATCTCCAAAAAACTTATAAATCACAATAACAATAAATCCTATGAAGGCTATATCAAAGAGAATATCAAAAATCACAACAAATCCATCATCCTCTGTGCTATCCTTCACCTCAATTCCAGAAAGCAACAGTCTTTCTTTAAAATCATCTGTTTTGGGATTGTCCGTATAATACTTTCCATTGTACCCTACTTTCTCAAATTGAATATTCTCTGTATTAATGGTTACAGTTGATATTTTTCCCTCTGTAAATAGCTCGTTAAATTCCCTATATTTCACATATATACCCTTATTCTGAGTAAACAAGGTGGCAGCTATTGCAATAGCTACTATAGCAATGGATGATAAAATAATTAGTCTGTGTCTAAATCCCATTTTCTTCATAAACTACTACTCCTAATTTTCTTGTTTTCTATACTCCCATGCTTTTTTATAAATTAAACTTCAACGTCTTAATTATACTATTTTATTTTATAGTGTAAACTACAATTCTTTATTCTCCATTACTTTGCAACTTATCATATAGGATACAACCGTAGATAACAACACAAGGAAAATTCCACACATCATAATATATGTTTCATTAATATGTTCCATCTTTTCAATTATTTCATTCATCGTTTCTTGCCCAATGATCTTTACAAAAACAAATGAAACTACTGTTATAATACCAAATATGATAAGCATAACAATCCTACTTTTTTCTGCTCCAAACTTTATTTGAAAGGGAATCATTATTGCCATAAGCAATATCACAATTGCTAAAAAGGTGAGTACCATTGGAATTTCATTTATCATTACTAATTTATCTCCATGAAGAGATCCTGAAAGGAAATATAAAACAACAGCAAGAATCCACGAACTAACAGCTCCACTTATGCAAAATAAGAACTTCTCCTTTACATAGGTTTTTCTGTCAATTGGTAAGGTCATTAAAAATGTGTATCCATTATCTACCTCATCATAGGAAATGGTACTGATTGTTAAAATCACACCTAAAAATGGCAAATATCCAAGTATAAAAGTTCCCGCCTGTGTAAAACCTAATACCACAGCGAGAAGCAAAAACATAACAATTGATTGCTTTCTACTTAAAAGTAATCTTAAATCTTTTTCTAACAATCCCGCCATTATCTGTATCCTCCTGTCATCATAAGAATAAGCTCATCAATTCCGCCCTTTTCGATTATTATATCTTTATAATTCTCTTGATAATATTGCTTTTCATTTGTAAAACATGCATATCCATAAGGTTCCTTTTGACTTTTCAAAATATAGTTCTTATCAAGGCTAGCATACTGTTCTTCATTCACCTTTAAAAGACCATACCGATCTAAAATTACATCTGTTTCTTCATGGAGCATTATCTTTCCATCATGGATTAAATAAATATCATCACAAAGTCCTTCTAAATCAGAGGATATATGGGAAGTAATTAAAATTGTGCGTTCTTCATCCTCTTCCATATACTTTCTTAGTATATCAAGTATTTCATTTCGAGCTTCTACATCAAGGCCTGCTGTAGGCTCATCTAAAATCAACAACTTTGCTTTATGGGTAATTGCAACTAAAACCCTAAGTTTTGCTTTCATACCAGTTGAAAATTCCCTTATAATCTTATCTTTTGGAAGATTTAATCCTTGGCTTAATTTCTGAAAATATTCTTTATCAAATTTGGGATACATTTTTATAAGAATTTTTTCAACATCTGATAGAGTAAGCTGGCTACTAAAACTAGCATCAGATAGAGAAACACCTATTTGCTCCTTTTCTTTGCTAGTAAGCTTACTACTTTCTGTACCCAAAACAGTCACACTTCCACTGTTAGGCTTAACCAAACCTAAAATAAGTTTTATTGTGGTGCTCTTACCTGCTCCATTCTTTCCGACAAGACCAGATATTCTCCCCTTTGGTATTTCCATTGAAATATTTAAATTAAAGTCTTTATAACACTTTACAGCATCTTTTAAAACAATCATAATTCGTCCTCCAAAATAATATTAACTATTTCTAGTATTTCATCTTTGCTCAAACCAACGGCTTTCGCCTTATGAATTGCCTGTGTAAAATCCTCTTCAACGGCCCTTTTTCTTGCTTCCATTGCTAATTGCTTATCAGAAGCTGTTACAAAAGTTCCTTTTCCATGAACAGTTGTGACAAATCCCTCTTCTTCTAACTTGTCATAAGCCTTTTTCACTGTTAAAGCACTTATACGAAGCTCTCCTGCAAGCTTCCTAACAGAGGGAAGGGGCTCACCTTCTTTTAATGCAGATTGAATTATTGCTGATTTTATCTGATCCACTAATTGCTCATAAATTGGTATCATGGATGAATTGTTAAGTATAATATGCATATTTTTTACTCCTTTATTTTATAGTAAACAGTATATAACACTATATATCTGTTGTCAACTGTTATACGCTGTTTATTGTATATAAATAAAAAATCCAGAAATCAGTGATTATCACTGAAATTCTGGAAAGCGTTTATATTGGTATCTTGCTATTTTAACTTTTTCAATGCTATCATCTGCCTTGTCTTCATAAAGGGTTCTTTCCCATGTATAACCTTCATGGCATAAGCATACTTCTAGCATAAATAGATAAATTCCCACATCAATGCGGTTGTAATAGCTAACCTTATCTGCAGGCATAATACCTCGTTTACCAGGTTTTTTATATCTATAAATAATAAGTTCTTCTCCAGTGTTTTCTGTAATCCATGGCTGTGTGTTGCAAGCACTTGGTGCAAAACGAGCTATTTCCCCAACTCCTAAGGTTTCCCCTACCCATATTTCCTCTAGGGGCTTTCTCTTGGATTTAAACATATCCTTTCTGAACTTATTTTCAGGCATTTTCGCTATGGCAATCATGATTACATAATCAAGCCCATTAATTTGCATTTCTTTTGGTTTACCAATGCCATACCATAGGGCGCCAATGTTTTGAGATGCAAGGTATAAGTCTATCTGCTGTCCTATATAGCCTATATTTCTGAGATACTCTCCTCTTATCTCACTGTAAAACAAAATACAATATTCCGCACCTCGCTTACAGCTTGTCTCGGATTCTGGCACTATTGTAATCTCTGTCTTAATTGATGAATCCATAGGAATCACTGATTTTATAAATCCATTTAACTTGCTAATATCTTGCTCTGATAATGTTTCGGTATCCTTGAACAGATGAAAGGATTTTCTTTTAAATATTTGAGAATAAAAGTCCATTATGCAACACCTCCATTATAGAATCTCCTAAAATTAGGCTAATCAATTATAAAATTATTTTCAATACCTTTTAAAAAAATTATTTTTTATTTACTTAGATGCAAAAAGAAGCAGACTTATATAGCCAGCTCCTTAATGGTGACAGTTTAATTTCTTACCTTTTTTGATAGATATGCAATAATACCTAGATAAGTCCATGAATTTCGGAGGCACATCCTTACATTATCTTGGGCAAAATCATCATTGTAAATACCACAAGGCCAAATACTGCATAAAGGCTGTTCACAATCAAGCAAATCTTCATTATATTATTTTTTACCTTTGTCTTAACATAAGAAATGATTGTAAATACTCCGCTGAATATCATAAAAGCTGCATAAGAAGAAATCATTATTTCAGCAACAGGTGATTTCAAGGCCCACTGAAAAGACCTTAAGGGCAAAATAGTCCAGGGTAGGAAAAGCATAATGGTACTGATACTAGTTAATATCTTGTCTTTCATTATTATTATCTCCTTTCAAATTTCCCAAAGCGAAGGCAGGAAATGAATAAACAAAGTAAAGTAATACCGATAGCAACGGGTATCCATGGAAATAGTTCAACCTGTGCTGTTGTAAGGTTAGAAGCTAATCTTCCGTATTCAGCTGTTATCACAAAGAAGGAGTAGGCCATTGGATATGCAAACCAGAGCTTGGTGTTTATCATTAAAACCGATGGAACTATGGAAGCAAGACCAATGCCAATAGAAAAAATGGGGGTCTGAAAACATACTGATAAAAGCCAGAACAATGCAAGCATAGGAATTGCCGAAGCAAATATTAATGCTGCCTCTTTGAAAACAAAGAAGGGCTGTAAAATGAAATTATAATTTTGTGTTTGTGATACTACAACTGCACTTATGAAATACATAGTAATTGTCATCAGTATTTGAAAGGCCCCTAGTGAAAGCAGAACAATAAATTTAGCCAAACATAATTTTGCAGTATTAATGGGAAGAGCCAGCATTTTTAGTATGCCTTTATTGCTTCTTTCCCTCATATTCAGCAATACGGTACACACAACCATACTAGCAGGAAACATAAACCAGGCCATTCCCATTAGCCCTTGTATTAAAAAGTTGCTTTCTGGTGAAATGCCCTCTGCTTGCATTTGAAAATTAAGATCAGCATTAAAAACAGAAGGCAACCAAAGAATAATGGTGGCAATGTTCAAAATAAAAAGGATTTTCGAACGTCGAATTTTTTTGAACTCAATGCCAAGAAGAGATAAAAAATTCATTCAAATGACCTCCTAACCTTTAAGAATAACACCTCTACAATGCCAAGGATAAGTATTTCAATCACTGCAGCAATCATATAATTGCGGAGGATATTTTCTGTTGTCCCTGACAAGATCTGAAAGGGCAGTGCAAAGGGAAACAAGGATAATATAAAGTTCTTTGTAGGTATCATAGTAGCTATAAATACACATACAACCCCCACTCCAAGAGATACCCACATATTTCTGCATGCTGATGCGATCACCAGCGAGCATAATACTGCCGGAAAGATTAATAACAAAGCATAGGCAAAGCTTTTAATTACTTCCATCCAAATATCTGTGGACAATTCAAACCAATAGTAGGAACAGAAGGCTAAAGCTGCAGCTTCCATTAGCAGTATCACAAGGCACATAACTGCCATTAAAGCCACCTTTCCAAAAAATATCTTGCTTTCTTTTATAGGTAAGGTACACATTCTTTGAATAGCATTGTCAGTGTATTCTATGTGGTACACAAGGCAGGCAGACGCTACAACTAGGAGAATATTTAGCATGGACATCATCTGCCAATTAGCATTCATCAAGATTTGAACAGGAGAATCATCAAATCCTACATAGTTTTCTGAACGAACTAGCATATTGAGAATTGGTACTATAGCTGCTAAAACACCTCCACTGAGAAAGGCAAGCATAAAACCTGTTCTTTTCACCTTTTTAAATTCCAATCCAAAACTCATCTCACTCCACCTCTCTGCCTATTATCAGCATCAATTAAGGCAAGGAAGGTATCTTCCAAGTTATCCGTAGGATAACCTTCTTTAGTTCCATGAATTTTCAGCTCATCAAGTGTCCCTTCAAATAGCAGATAACCGTGATTTAAAATACCAATATAATCAGCCATTAGCTCAATTTCTGACAATAAGTGTGAAGATACAAATACGGTACAATCAAATTTCTGAGGGAGGGAACGAATAAGAGTTCTGATTTCATGAATACCAACAGGGTCAAGTCCATTTGTAGGCTCATCTAAAATAAGTATAGGCGGTTTTCCAATCAAAGCACTTGCAAGGCCTAATCTTTGCTTCATACCAAGAGAGTATTTTTTAGCAAGTCTCCCTTTGTACTGGGTAAGTCCTACCAATTCTAAGGCCTCGGAAACGGCGGATTTAGGTAAGCCCAAAATTTTACGAACAATATCTAGATTTTCTTCTCCCGTTAAATTCCCGTAAAAGGCTGGAGCTTCAATAAAGGAACCCACTTCTTTCAGAATTTGTACACGGTTTTCTGGATATTTCTTTCCGTCAATGACAAAAGATCCACTGGTAGGCTTAGTTAACCCTAGTAACATCTTCATTGTGGTTGATTTTCCTGCTCCGTTAGGCCCCAAAAATCCGTAAACTGATCCTTTAGGAATGTGTAAATTAAGTCCTGAAACAGCAGTAAAGTCTCCATATGTTTTTGTAAGATTTTTGGTTTCAATAATGTTCATATCTTTCGCTCCTTTCTCCTTATAGCTATATATTAAAACTCAAACCTTGCGACAACCTTCTCTCTACCTTACAACTACCTTACATTTATTCAAGGATCAATAGTTTCCAAAGTTCTATGTTATAATATTTATATATTGCAATGTTCCACAGAAGGAAGGTGTCCATATGGATTTTCAATATTTGAAGAATAAACGGTTGCTGCTTGTTGATGACGAACATGAGCTTTTGGATATGCTTGTATCTATACTGAAAGAAGAAGGCTTTAATCACATAGTAACTGCAAGAACAGTGAAGGAGGCCCTTGATTTGGCAGACAGCTTTCAACCAGAGCTTGCTATTCTAGATGTGATGCTGCCTGATGGCAATGGTTTTTCCTTAATGGAGCAGTTAAAACATAAAGGTGAATATCCTATCTTGCTTTTAACCGCCCGAGGAGAGGATGAGGATAAATTAAGAGGTTTCGGTCTTGGAGCTGATGATTATATAGTAAAGCCCTTCTTACCTAAAGAGCTGATATTCCGCATTATGGCAATCTTACGTAGATGCTATAAGGGTGAAAATCCTCTTGTAAAACTACAAAATAGCGAAATCGACTTTGACCGTGCAGAAGTAATAAAAGACGGAGAACACCTCCCTCTAACTGCTAAGGAATATGACATTCTCAATGTCCTATATCGCAATGCAGGCCGTATTGTAACCATCGATGCTCTCTGTGAAGCTGCTTGGGGTGACAATCCCTTCGGATATGAAAACTCTCTAATGGCTCACATTCGCCGAATCAGAGAAAAGATAGAATTAAATCCCTCAAAGCCTGTATCATTAATCACAATTAAGGGATTAGGTTATAAGCTAATTGTTGGGGGTAAGTGATATGAGAAGTGTTCCTAAACTGATACGGCGATACATTAGTATTTTGCTACTGAGTTGTGTGCTTCTTTTTATTCTGAACTTTGCTTTACTAGCAATTTTTATGGCAAAGCAAACTCCAAATGCCTCTCCCTGGAAAACAGCTGAAGAAGTTGCAAAGGCGTTACAGCTTACAAGTGACGAGAAATATGAATTACCTGACTCAATAGTTCAAGAATTGAAAGACTCTAATGCCTGGGCAATATATATAGATAATGAATCAAAGTCGGTAATATGGCATACAGATAATCTGCCAAAAACAGTACCTATGTCATATACCCTTTCAGATATAGTTAGTCTGACCCGGGGTTATATAGAGGGCTACCCCACCTTTACAGGAAAAGGGAAAAATGGACTTGTTGTCTTAGGATACCCCAAAGATAGTTTTTGGAAGCATATGTGGCCGAGTTGGGATTATCACACTATCGCTAACTTGCCTAAAACTGTACTTACTGTTTTTATAATCAATGCTGCATTAATTTTTCTCATCTATATGGTTGCAAATTCTAAACTACTAAAATCCATAAAGCCCATTGTTAACGGCATACAGAGTCTACCAACAGGAGAACCTGTTTATGTTAAAGAAAAAGGCTTATTATCAGAACTTGCCATGAATATAAATAAAACCTCAGAAATATTACAGTCACAAAAGAATCAGCTCCGCAGGAAAGAAACGGCCAGAGCAAATTGGATTGCAGGTGTATCTCACGATATTAGAACTCCCTTATCAATGGTTATGGGCTATGCTAGTCAATTGAAAGAAGATACCAATTTAACTGATGATGAAAGGCAAAAAGCTACAGTTATCCTAAAACAAAGCCAACGAATAAAAAACTTAATAAACGACCTTAACTTAGCTTCCAAATTGGAGTACAATATGCAGCCAATGAATGTGAAAAGTGAAAATATGATTGCCATTGTGCGGCAGGTTATCGTAGACTTTATAAATATGGATATTGAGGACACTCACCCCATTGAATTGGAGATGGATGAAGACTTATCTGTTTGCCCTGTAAAGGTTGATAAGGCCTTGATAAAGCGAGCAGTCAGCAATCTAATTCAAAACTGCATCAACCACAATGAGAAAGGTTGTAAAATATACGTCAGTGTTGTAGCTGAAAACAACCAATGTACTGTGACCGTTGCCGATGACGGTATAGGAGTTACTGATGAGCAACTAAAAAAGCTCAATAATACCCCCCATTATATGATTTGTGATGAAAACACAACAGAGCAAAGGCACGGTTTAGGGCTGCTTATAGTAAAGCAGATTATGGCAGTACATGGTGGAACAACTGTAATAGACCATAGTTCCTATGGTGGTTTCTTGGTGAAGCTTGCTTTACCATTAGAATCATAATATAGTAATAATTAGTATAAAATATTTATAGTATTGGCTTCTTTAACTATGTTGCTTTGTTTCAAAAAAGAGTTGATGCCATACGAGAATATTTAGACAAGCGTTAATGGCATTTATAACATAAAAAAGACTATTACACAAAAACAACTAATCAGTTCTTGTGTAACAGTCTTTTCATTTACATATTTATTAGATTTCTTACCCAATTAAATAAACGATCTGACATTGCATCAAATTCTACATTTGCACCCTTTTTTAGAGCAATAAAATCTTTTAGAATCTCTTTTTCTTCATCCTTTATGACTTCAAGTAAGTCCTTTTGGTGCTTAATATATTTACCAGTATCCTTAAATACAATTGCTTGTATAACAAAAGATGCAGACTTATATAATCCACGGACTATATCATCACTTTTTTCATATAACATGTTATGTACGCATCCGTGGTAAAGGTTGCAGGCGCCTATTTTAATGGCACGTTCAACTGCTTCCTTATTAAGTTTTGTTAGCAGTTCATCAAGGGTATCTACAATAGGTTCTGTATCATAATAAAACTGAAATAAATCTGAAGGTTCCCAATTTATGAGTTCATCCTTTCCTGAAAGAAATCCGCAAATTAATTCTCGGTTAGGAAGGGTATCTAACATATGGTTATATGTTTTTATATCATCTGCTGTCAGTTTATCTAATATAACTACTACATCAATATCACTGGATTCAGTGGCTTCCCCTCTTCCGTAGCTTCCTTGTAGGCCTACAAAATAGATACGGTGCCCAAAGGTCTCCTTAAGTAATTCTATAAAGCGCTCCATCCATAATTTTACGTCAATCATTTTAGTCCTCCAAAATTTTTTAACTTTTCCCTCTCACTTCAACTGATTGCATACACTTTAGTAATTAATTATTGTCAACTTCAAACTCATAAACAAGATGACAGCCATAGGCTATGGCTGTTCATCAAATTCTAATCATTAGTCTGAGTCAACCCTTTGTATTTCCACGTAACTCCATTATCCGTTGATTGAAATATAATGCCATCATTCTCTGCGGCCTCTACCGTTACCTTTATAGTCAATGTATCACTATCTTTTTCAGGCATATTCAAGTAATCAAAGTCCTCAACCTTAAGTCCGCTATCTATAGCATTTTGGGGTAATTCTGTAACACTATCCATTGGAAGTTTGATCTCTTCAAATGACTTTGCCCCATCTCCAGTAGCATATAATCTTGAATAGGACTGAGATGCTCCAGTTAAACCTGCAACTCCGAAATTCTCATCAAAAAATAGTAAGCCTTCTGCAACTCCTAATTGTCCGCTAAAGGGATCATCATTTACAACTTTCCAAGTAGCACCACCATCTATAGTCTTTTCCACTATATAAAATCTACTTCCAGCAGCTGCATCTGTTATCACCAATCGCCATCCAATTTTTTTATTTAAAAAAAAATACATGGTTCCTTCTCTTTGATCTACAGTCCAACTTTCTGTATCCTTTGCTTCATTTACTTGCTGCTTAGCATGCTCTTGATCCAATTCTTTTTCACTGATGTACTCAGGCTCCGTTATGTATAGTATAGATCTAACACTATTTATGTCTGGTATACTCAAAGATACCTCATATCCAACAATTTTCCCACCTGTTCTAAGCTGTGCAAAATTACTTGTTCCTGTTTGAACTCCATCACCATCTGTATCTCCCGGAACATATTGTAAACCTTCATCTGAATTGAAAGACCTTCTACCAGAATAAACCAGTTCATATATCTGCTGCTCTTGGAATGTTTCCGACCATTCCTTTACTTGATTCATCCAATCTGCATTTTTTAATATTTCAATCATTGGAGACAGGCGCTTATCCTTATCATATCCACCATTAACATTTCCATCTAGCCAAACTGTCATATTACTACTACTGTCTACGTTATAATCAATGAGATAGGTCTTTTTCTCTCCATCTTCATCTTTTCCATATATAAAGGCGTCAATACTTTTAATAGTTCCTCTTGCATCAAATGTAATCTTACATTGATTTACAATATAGAGTTCCTCCGGCAATTCCAAGGCTTCATCTAAATCCATTAAAATTCCTTCCACACCATTCTGAAAAAGATTATTATGTTCTAATTTCATCTCTTTTTTACGCTTCCACTCATCAATTTTCCATGATAATGCTCCATGATATGGAATTGATGAATAATCAATACGTGCTCCAAAGAAAAGTGTCACAATTATAAAAATAAATACTTCTATATAGAAATTTTTATTTTTCACTTTATCCTCAGAATCTTCTTTCTGCCTATACCTTCTAGAAATCAACCATAGCATAAATGTACCGCCACAACCTATTATGCCTAAAGCCAACATTGAAGCATGACTTTTTAAACCACCATACTGGCATAGATGCCATAGTTGATACAGGGTAAATATGTAAAATACTAAACTTACTTTCCCACAAAGCTTATAAACATATTTCATATTTCTCCTTTTTACTTCTACATAAAACTATTTTTTCTACTTAACCCCATTACTCCTGCACTATTAAAGTGCTCAGGTAGTGCTTGAGTTAATTCCTAATAAAATATCCTTCCTGAATTGCTGCAAAGGTTGCAACTGAACATAAAATAATGGAACTATATTTCATCTCAATAAAAGACAAAGTCAATGGTAACATAAAAAGAAAGAATCCAATAACCTTATTCATGACAGTATGTACTGCTACAAATCTCCTGTAATAGGTAAATCCTAAAAACAGGTTTACAATCTTAATTACTGCAATGAGGCCAATCCATATCAAGAGCCAAATAGGTGTATCTATTTTAGGAAGCAGTTTTACTAAAGCAACTACTACAAATATAAAATCAGCCACTGTGTCCAACTTAGACCCTAACTCACTAACGGAATGGGTTTTCCTTGCAACGGTACCGTCAATCATATCTGAGAATCCGCATAATAGATACAAAAAATAAAAGGAAGGAGAAAAGGCAGTAAAGAATAACAGCATTATACTACATAGAATACGAAAGCTAGTTATTATATTTGCCATGCCTTCACTCCTTACCCTATATACTACGCTTTATCAAAGGCTAAAGTCCGATTCTTCCTAAACATTACCTTTTTATAAAAAGTTAGTAATCACTGAATATAATTATAGTCTTTACTCACTAACCTGTAAATACGTTATAAATACTTATTACACAAAACTTTTGATTGAAAGGGATTAATTTAAAAGTAATATCTCATGGACAGCCTACATTTAAACAAATATAACATTTCCAGAATTATATATGAGCAAAATGCCAAGGATCTATTACCTATATGCCATATAAAAATGCATCTATACGAAGCCTTTGGAAATTAAATCTTCCAATAAACTTAAACTAGGTCTTCGATCGATGCATTCTCATTGTATCAATAATCTTCTGAATTAGTATATTTTTAACTTCATTAAATTAGCTACTGCACATTTATCTTCTTCACCTGTTTGTTATTGGCAAGCAATAAACAACTTAGTGATCCCATAATACCAGTAAAAATAAACATAAGAGCCATACCAGATCCATTTGTATCTCCAATTAAAGTGCGTAAAAAAGCTGCTAAATTGGAAGCACCATGAATAAAGGGTTCAAATATATATTCAGAAATGGCCCCTCCTAATAAAATTGCTATTGGAATAGCTGTAAATTTCATGGCATTACGAACCGCAAAAACCCTTCCCTGCATTTCAGTCTTAACATTGTTATAAATCAATACTGATTGTGCAGCTAAAGTAAATGGTATTGGTACGCTAGCAGCTACAGCTGCAATACTCCAAACATATATATTCTGTCCAAAAGCCATTAGTAAATCTCCAAATAAAAATGAAAAAGTAGCAGAATAAAACAGCATCTTAACCTTATTTTGGGGCAATTTTACTGTACTTACAATCAACCCTCCAATGATTCCCCCTAATCCTAATATAGAAGTAACTACTCCTAAAGTAAATTCACTGTTATTACTTCTAGCTAAAATCATTGGGGATAAGATATTTTCATATGACAACCTGGATAGAAAATTCAATAATGTCATACTAATGATAATATACAAAATTCCTTTATTGATTTTTAAATAAGAAAATCCTTCTTTCATTCCACTTAGCATATTTCCTTCATTTTCTTCTGCCTGTACTTCTGGTATTTTTATAAAGAATATCATTATGATAATAGCAAATATAAAGGATCCTATATCAAATAATAAAACACTCTCAATACCAAACAATCCAATAAGTGATGATGCCAACACAGGGTAAAGAACTGTATTCAAATTTTCTGATATTGAATTAAGGCCACTTATCTTTTCATACTTATCATTAGGAACAATTATACCAAAGGCAACACTTGAAGCCGGTGATTGTATAGCCTCCATTATACCTAATACTATATTAATTATGTATATATAGTTGG
>NZ_FMJL01000097.1 GCF_900095445.1 Clostridium sp. N3C | reverse complement strand
GGGGGAGGAGTGTGTAGTAATACGTGATATACAATTATAAAACATTTATGGGGTTAAATACTATTAGAAATACTTTTCTTTTAAATAATGAAAATGATAATTGCTTGCATTATGTTACTGAAAATTATGGAATGCAATTGTATATGGAGAATAACAATACTATATTTCAATGCACAAAGGATAACATCAAAAAATACTTGAGAAAATATACAAATATAAATCACAAAGATATTTGTGCTATAAATAAATTTTTGACTTCTAGCTGTAATGATAAAAAAATAAGTGAGCAAAAACTAATTAGTATTAGTAAGACTATTAAAGAAAAAATTGAAAAAACTATTAACGTAAAATTTGATATACAATTATCTTTAGAAGAAGTAGAAATAAAAAAATTTATTTATAATTCATTAAGACAGCATAATGTTAAAGATAACTATTGTATTGTTACATATTCTATAAGTAAATGTAACAGAATGTTAATTAGCGATTTTATGGTTTTCAACTCTGTTAATGATATTGATATTGATAAAATTAGCAATATTATTATGAATGAAATTACATGGAGTTTATCAAAAAAAATTCAGTTAAACAGTACTAAAAATTTTGATATAATATTAAAAAATACTGCTGCAGGTATGTTTTTTCATGAGTGTATCGGACATTTTTTAGAAGCTGATCATTATTATAATTCCCCTATAAGATTATTAAAAGATAATAAATTTTGTTCAAGGAATATAACAATAATTGAAAATCTTGAGTATAACTACGATGTGGATGATTATGGGAGCAATGTATGCAACAGTATACAACTAATAAAGGATGGATATATAAATAATGTTTTAAGCAATGAAGTTTATTCAAATCTATTAGGAATTAAAAATACGGGTAATGGAATTACTGAAAATACATATATGTATCCTTTTATTAGAATGAGGAATATGAAATTATTAGAAAAACCTAATAATATTGAGGAATTAATTTCCAATACAGATAAAGGAATATTGATTGAAAAAATCTCTATGGGAGAAGTAAATGTATATACTGGTGATTTTTCAATTTTAGTTACTAAATCTTATATTATAAATAATGGTGTAATTAAGGAAGAATTAGATGAATTTGTCTTAAACTACAATATAAGACAATTAATAGAGGCAGATATGGAGGTATGTAACGATATAGAAAGTTGCATGAGTTTATGTGGAAAATTTGGAGTGGTTGTAAAAGTAAATTACTGCACACCTTCTGTATGTATCAAATGGCCAAAAAAGGTGGGAGTATAAAATGGATAAAGTGGATTTAGAAATAGAATATATTAATATTAATGATAAGGACTATTTTTCATATCGTTTAATTGATTATAATGATGATATAATTATGCACGAAGTTTTAGAGAATATTTGTATTGAAGAAATAAATTTAATGAAAGAAAAAATAAAAAAAATAAAATTTTTATCTAATGTAGATAATAGTAAAATTACTACAATATTAAATATAAAAGCAAAAAATAGTAGCAATAGCAAATGGGAAAAACAGTTTATTACTATAACTATTATAGTGCCATTACTAGGAGTTCAACTAAATACTATAATTGAAACTGCTATAGTAGAATCTTATAGTACATTCAAATCAGAACTTGAGAAGTTATTTCATAAAATAGAAAAAAATTTTATTTAGGCAAGGTAAAATAGAAGAGATAAATAAATATGAATATTTAATATTAAATGAAGAACCGTTAAGAATTATATTATCATTGATAATGCAATACTGTAAGGAAAAGTATATAGCGAATGAAAATTTAGTTTTTAATACTAATAGTAAAATCACTGTTGAAATAAAAAATTTAACTAATAACAAAGTAGAAGAAATTTATTTGTTAAAAGATGGTATAATAAAAACTTTAGATTATGATGTAAGCGTTGAAAGAATACTTAGTACAGCAAGCGATAAAAAACTAGAAAATATGAAAAATTATTTAGTTGTTGATAATGTTATAAACCATGCAACATTAATTTCTTTTAATACAGGTATTATGTCTATTGTAATGAATGTAAAAGATGAAATGAAAAATCTAATTTATAGATTTATATATAATACCAATGTTGTTGATTTTATTGAAAATTTTTATGTTCTAAATGATAATGAAAATTCAATTATTATAGGAATGAGGCGAGTTAATGATTGAAATTAAAAATATTAATATGAGTTATGGGAGCGATTATATCCTAAAAAGTTTAAATTATAAGTTTAAAACAGGTTTGATTTATGGATTAATAGGCAAAAATGGAGCAGGTAAAACAACTCTCTTAAAAGTAATAATGCGTTTAATTAGAGAAAATCAAGGAAGTATTTTTCTTGATGGCAAATGTGTAGATAATGTTGATTTTTTTAAAATTCCAGCAGTTTTTGTAAGTGATTCGCCAATATTTTATAGCGACTTAACCGTACGAGAGCATTTATTATTAGTATGCAATTCACAAAGGGTTGAAAAGAAAGAAGCAATTGCTAGAATTGATATACTATTAGATGAATTAAAACTTACAAAATATAAAAATAATTTTCCAAATACTTTATCAAAAGGGACACTACAGCGTTTAAATATTGCTTTAGGAATGATAAGAAATGAGTCAATAATACTTATGGATGAACCTTTTAATGCATTAGATCCAGTGCAAGTTTCAGCAGTAGAAACATTAGTTTTAAAATCAAAGAAAGAAGGAAAAACGTTATTAATTTCAAGTCATGATATTGATAGTTTGGGAAGTATTTGTGATGTATATCTAATTTTAAGAAATGGACAACTTTTGGAGTATATGCCTAATAAGTTAACAAAAGAAAATATAGCACAAATTATAGGTGATAGTTATGGGGATTGAAGGATTACAATTGCTTATTAAAAATAAGTTAAGACAATATATTAGAATCTATAAAAAAAATAAATTAAAATGGACATTAGCTATATTTATGGGAGTATTTTTGATATTTAGTATGGTAGATTTAATTAGAACTGCAATTGACAACTATTTCTCCATCTTATCTCTAGGATTCTTTATTTACTGTACAGCAAAGATTTTTCAAGATATTCCCATAATGAATATAGATTGTAAACTGATAAAGTTCAAAGTTTTAAGACTTTGGCAATTAAAAACTATAATAATATTAAAATCAGTAATACTATCAGGAGTTATTTTTACTTTTGTTTTAAATTTTTCCAATATGCTTGATAGATCAGAATTTTATCGAGCTGTTTTACTAGTTTTAATTAATATTGTAATTAATTTTGTTTGTTTTTTTAAAAGTCAAACTAATAATGCAAATGTTTTGACAATATTTACATTATTAGTTGTATCATTATCATATTATATTAATTCAATACTCATAATTAGTATATATCTCTTTACTATTCTATATGTATTTATTAATAAAAAATATTTTAAATATGATCAATTATTACCATATTATCAGTCTATGGCATTTTTATATGAAGGATTAGTTAATAATGATATATCAACGTTATCACAGGGGCAAATGCAATTAACTAAACAAAAACTTAAGAGTTCATTTAATTTTATGGAAAAATATTATGGTAACGAATATAGGTTTGAGTTCTATAAAGAGATTTCAAGAGCTATATATAACTATAAAAGAATTGTTAATGTTAGCTTAATTAATTTTTTAATAACTCTATTAACATTAATGTATGAGCATCCAATATGGATAAATAGTGTTGCTATGTTTAGTTTAGTTTTTATAACAGATTCAGTTTTAACATTAATTAATAAACCAGAGGCTATAAATAAAAATAAAGGTTTTTATTTTCCATATTCACTAAAAGAAATTATTAAGCAAAAATATTTTGCTCATTTATGTGTTATTTTAATTCCGTTTATTTCAAGTTTGCTTATACTTAAATATATAAGTTTTTTTGTTGTAATAATATGCTTTTTTATACTACCAATTAAAAATATATTATATAATTTTGGTGAAAATTTTATTACCAAATGTTTTGTGTATTGTTTGGAGAGTATTATATTATTAATGTGCACTATTAATTTATTGTAAGGTAAGCGTCAAAAATTTGACGTATTTAATTCTTATAAAAAAGGTATTAAAATATCCCAGTAAGGCAATTGATCTTTACTGGGATTAATTTTATCTCTTATCTTTAATTTTTATGTTTTCAGGAATCTTATCTGACCAAGGCATAAGATTCTCTAAACTTTCGCTATCGGATATATCTATCTTCGATAGATTATCAAATAGATAAACTAAATACCTTTCTACAACTAATTTATTAGCCTTGGCAGTTTCAATAATGCTGTAAATATTGCTACTTGCAGTTGCGCCCTTAGCAGTATTTGCAAAAAGGAAGTTCTTACGACCTATAACAAAAGGTTTTATTGCTCTTTCAGCAGCATTATTATCAACTTCTAAAGAACCATCTAGTAGTATATTCTTTAATCCTGGCAAATGCTTTTTAGCATAATCAAGTGCCTTACCTAAGGGACTTCTTGGAAGAGCATTTTTTATTTCTTTCAACATAATCAATAAAGTTATCTATAATTGGAGCTAATTTTTCATCTATTAAT
>NZ_FMJL01000098.1 GCF_900095445.1 Clostridium sp. N3C | reverse complement strand
CGATAGCAGAAACCTCAGACTTGATTTCTTGTAAACCGAAGCTGGGATCAAATACAGCACCTTCGATAGCAGAAACTTCAGATTTAATTTCTTCTAAACCAAAGCTAGGATCAAGTACAGCAGTCTCGATAGCAGCTACTTCGGACTTAATCTCTTCTAAACCGAAGGTAGGATTTGTAACAGCACTAAGGATAGCGGATACTTCCGATGCTATTTCTTCTAAGTTGTTAGTGCCGTTTAAAATAGCATCTTCAATAGCAGCTACTTCTGATTTTATTTCTTGTAGACCAAAGGTTGGACTGAGTACAGCGGTTTCTATAGCCCGAACTTCAGTTTTGATTTCTTGTAAGCTAAAGGGTGAATTGAGCACTGCAAATTCTATATTTCGTACTTCTCTCTTTATTTCATTTAAACCAAAATTAGGATTACTTAATAGTTCTAAAATATCCCTAAGCAAAGCTACTAATTTTTGAGAATCACAGCACCCATTATCTAATTCAGCAATAGCAGCTTTTATAGCTTTAAGGCCATAGTAAGGATTGTGTACAGTATTTTCGATGTCTCTTACTTCTGATTTTATTTCTGGAAGACCGACTCTTGGATTGGTTAATATGGCCTCAATTCTTTCCAGAGATGCTCTAATTCTGCGAAGAATTGGTCTGTTATCTATGGGTGGTTCATTATTTTCACAAAAGTCATGATTATCATGACCACCACGACGATGTTCATCATTTTCGCAATTAGGTTCAGGAGAGTTACTATTTTCGTGGTGTTGGTTATCGTCATCATAGTGGTGATTATTTCGCGATTTTATCCTATCCATACGAATTCCTCCATTTGTATATAATAAAGAGAACACCCTGTTCTCTAGTATTTATAATATGTAATTGCTGTTGAATAGTGACAGAATGATAGAAGTTACTGTTTTGATTACTTCTAGTTTTTTCAATTTAATTAATTGATTTTTATAACAAGTGTCTCTCAATTACATAAGTTATTAAGAGATAACTTCTTTATGAAATGGGAGGATGATTATGGAAAATATAACAAATGAATCTAGAAACATAGAACTCAAGAGGGAAACTATTTCTAAGATCTATAATGATTTAAATGTTGCAGCACAAAATTTAGATAATTTATTTGCTTATGAGTTAAATCAAAGCATTGGTTTGGAAGAGATGAAAAAAATAGCTAATAGAGAAGTATCTGAGGTTGAAATTCGAATTATAAGTCTTATTAACAAAGATGATACTAGTAATATTTTTATCTTATCTTCAGATAAAAAAAGAATAATTTATACAGCTAAAAGAGCGGATGAAAAAAGATTGCATAAGCATGAGGCAGAATTAATATTAGAATTAAGTAAAGAGGGTCATAAAGTTGTAAGGCAATATTTGATTAAAGGAAAATATCTCAACATGTATATTAATTATGAAACTAAGAGAGCCTTAATAGAAAATGATATAAGGGCGTTAAAGTTTGCTATTGCAAATACGGACTTGATGAATATCAGACTTATTGATGATATTTATGGGCATAATGAAAAAATTAAGCTAAACCAAAGAAAAATTAATATAGACTTAAATAAACATAGGCTTCATGTGGACAGTATTACTATAGTGGATAGTGAGGTGCGTATAAGCAATGGGATACTGGATTGTTGTAGGGATTTGGGTAAATGGAGAATGAAGAATAATGAGTATATTTTTATATGGATTAAGAAGTTACAAAAATATACTAGTCTAGAGCTTGAAGAGGTGGTTGTAAGTAAGGAGGGGCTTGGTTATATTAGTGGGCATTTGGAAGAAAAAGTTGCCTGTTTAATTGGCTGTTCTTCAAAAAAGGATCAAGTACAAATAGATAAAATTGCAATTAGAAAGTGTTTTTTTAAGCTGAAAGGAAAGGCGCAAACTTATATTTTGAATTCTAATGCAAAAGATAACCTCATTATAAAAAATGATTTTTATGATTCTGATAAGGTTTTAAAATTTAGGGGAGAGTATCAATGGATAGGTGTTCTTATATTAGGCAACTATTTTAATAATGTATCAAGAAAGATCAGAAATATTATAACAGTAATACCTAATAAAGATAGGGGATATGTCAATATAAATGGCGCAAAAATTCAAAGAGTTAATAATGCAGAGATGCTTAGACTGAATGCTATTGAATTGGGAGAAGCTCTGCTCTATTTTAAGAAGAAATGTAATGAAAATACTTTTGAAGATGAGTGTATTATAGATATATACGGTGATGAAAGAGGAGCTTTCATTAAAAGTTTAAAGTATCAAGAGGGTCGATGGCGTGAGAAAATACCACCTAAGCTGATTCCAGATAGTGTTAATAATGATATGCAGCATTATATTAGCATAGGCTTTAGGCCACAAAAGGAGTGGACAGATAATATTAAGAAAATTATAGTGTTGAACAGTAAGGGAATAGTGCTAGGGAAGGGACAATACCATATAGATGAAATAAGGGGACTTATAACAATATATAATGTCTTTTTTGATAAGAATGGAAGGCCTTATTATAAATGCTTGCTGGAACCAGGTGTTAATTATATCGTTATTAAAGCTAAGGACTTTGAAGATAACTGGATATGCCAAACTATAAGACCAATTCAAATAGTTGAGGTTAAAAATGGTATGGGAAAAGCTGTTACAAAAATAATAGATAGGGGGATGTATGAATTAAAAGCTGCAGTTATTTCTAATGATGATAAATTTGTAATCGAAAGGCCTGTAAAAATAAAAATCAGATGATTGAATATATGCGATAAGTATTAATCATCTGATTCAATAAGCTCTATTTCATATAAACCATCTGGCACTGGGATACCGTCAATAGTCAGAATGTATAATAGCAATTCAATATATTCACCAGCTTTATAAACTCTTTTTGGTGAAAAAATACAACTACAAGATTGGTCTATAGGTCTGCTTACAACAAAACTGTTGCTTGTTAAATTGACTGGGATATCGTTAATTTTATTAAGCTTAATTTGATATTTACCTTGAGTGTTTCCAGGAATTAAAAAATTAGTTTTTCCACAACCTTTATCCAGTGCCATTGAAAAGTTTATTTTATGTCTGTAAGATTCAAAGCACCTATTTAATATCTGAATATAAAGAGTATCTGTGTATTTAAAAGGTTTATATGGTATAATACTATATATTTTTTTCTCCTCTTTATGTTCATAGAAAATATCAAATTTATGAAAGGGTCTTTCATTTAATAAAATAAATAGATCCTCCTTTTTTAACAAGGGTATGTTGTAAGGTAAAGCAAAGGATATTTTATTCAAATTAATGGAGGTTATTGAAAGTTTACGTGTTTTTTTAAACATGAACTTCATCCTTTATATCTTTATATAATTAATATATAGATTATATTCATAACTGGGCTGTATAAATATAGCCCAGTTTTATATTTTTTAGCTTTCTAATCGTGCATAGAAGGATACTTCGTTATTTCCAATAAGAGGTGTATCGTTGACATCCTTTAAGGTTACAATAACATTCACATTTAATCCTGTTACAGGATCCGGAATTATTTGAGCAAGATATGGTTTTGCAAATGTTACTGCAATACTGCTGTTATTAGGATCTGGTGGATTGTTAAAGTCATAGGATTCAGCAGATTCTTTATTAAGAACTACTCCATCAGCAGAATCTAATACGAAATAATATTTGCCTGGAGTAGACACATTATAGGAATAGGTTGCGCTACCTTGTGCATCAAGAGCTTGTGAAAAGTCTACAAACAATTTATCAGATTTATTACCTGTGTTTTCTACATATGCTACAAGGTAGGAAGTTACATCTAATTCTGCCCCTGATTCAAAGGTTACAGAATAGTTACCATTAGAAGCATCGGTGGTATCTAAAGTCCAATCAGCGGGATCTATTGAGGTGTTGCTAGATAATATGAAGTTTGCTTTAGCTAGATCTGTAACATTAGAGTTATCGGAAGTGAGTTTTACGTTATATTCTACAGTTTGAATTTTATTACTAGGATCTGAGGCAAGAGGTGTTACAGACATAAGAGTTAATAAATAATAATTTTGTGCAGCCATTAATCTTCTCTCCTTTGGTTTTACTTTATTGAAGGTTATAGAAATTAAAAATAACATCCTAATTTCATATTATGAAGAAATGTATCAAAATGTGTTAGTAAATAAGCAGTTATGTCTATATATACCAGCATTCATTTTCGTAAAACTAGTATAAAAATGCTGCTTAGCAATAAAGTTTACTTTTATAGAAAGCAATAATTAAAATTGTTTTTTATTTAAGAAAAAAATTTTATCAAAAAATTATTTTAAAGTTATTGACACTTAAAAATTATGGTGATATTATAAATGAGTCACTTCGGTTAACACATTTTCTGAAGTGATAAAAATAAAATTTAAAAGTATATTGACACTATATAATAAATATGTTAATATAT
>NZ_FMJL01000099.1 GCF_900095445.1 Clostridium sp. N3C | reverse complement strand
TTAATATGATTCGTAAAACTCTTCTTACGAATGAATATCTAGAAAAGCTTGATGAAGCTGTTGCCTTATTCAACATCTCTCAAAAGAATTAGTTACAGAGTTATTGTTTACTTATAAAGAATGGAGTATACTAATCATCTAAAGTGCAAAGTTAAGATAAAAATATTACTCATGAATGTCCATTGGAGGAAGAAGATGTTAGATAAAAATGAATTAACATATGTCCAATCTCATTTGGATTTTTGGGATAAATTAACCCCTACACAAAGAAGAATAGTTGAAAATAATATTGTGAAAGCAGCTTATTCAGATGGCTACAATTTATATAGCAGCGACAATGAATGCCGTGGTGTTATACTTGTTAAACAGGGTGGCTTACGGGTTTATATCTTATCAGAAGATGGTCGAGAAGTTACCTTATATCGTCTATCGCCAGGAGATATATGTATCCTGTCCGCTTCCTGTGTTTTAAAAAATATCACCTTTGATGTCCATATAGATGTTGAGGGACATACTGAATTATATATTCTGAAAATAGATGTATTTAGTAAGTTGTGTGAAGATAATGTTTATGTTGAGAACTTTGCCTATAAGAATGCCATTGATCGTTTTTCCGATGTAATGTGGGCAATGGAACAGATTCTTTTTATGAGCTTTGATAAGAGACTTGCTATCTTCTTATTAGATGAAATGGCAAAATCAAATTCTTCTGTTCTTAATATTACCCAAGAGCAAATAGCAAAATATATTGGAAGCGCCCGAGAAGTTGTATCTAGGATGTTAAAAATATTCCAAGCTGATGGAATTCTTAAGCAATCAAGAGGTGTTATACACATTCTAGATAAAGAAAAATTAAGACGACTTGTGTAACTTGCTTTTAATAATTAAAAGAGCAAGAAAAGAAGTAAATCCTTCCTTTCTTGCTCTATTAACAAGATTTATAAAAATTTTAAAATTATCAAGCCATGCAATTTCAGTGAATCTAACTGCATCAGTGCATCTTTTAAAGTAATTTAAGATGATTTCTCTACTTTGATCCTTTAAGAGTTTCTTCAATGACATTTAACATAATATCTTTGGTCATCATACCTGGAACATATCCATAGATGTTTCCTTCCTTATCAATCATAAAGGTTGTTGGGAAGGCTGATATATTGTAATTATGCAGCACTTCTCCACTTTCATCAAATACTGTTGGAAAGCTGTATCCATTCTCTTCTAAAAACGAAATTATATCATCTTTTTCAACATCCTGATTATTGGGATAGTCTTTACTGGAAGGATTAGCAACTCCTAAAAATACAACTTCATCCTTATTGAAATTATATTCCTTATACAATTCCTCAATATCTGGCATCTCCTTCCTACAAGGTGGACACCAAGTTGCCCAAAAGTTTAGAAATACCACCTTTCCTTTATAATCTGAAAGTGTATGTTCATTGCCATATTGGTCTGTTAAGGTAAAATCAAAGGCTGGAATTGTAGGTCTTTTTTTATCTGTATCGCTTTTACCTTCTGAGCTCTTGTCATTATTTGACGCAGAATCCTTATTACCACTTGAATTACGATCTTCCACTTGCCCCTTATTTAAATTCTTACTGCTGCTAGAATTCAGATATCCCGATATGCCATTCATCCATCCTGTTAATATCATTATTCCCATGATAATGAGAATGGCTCCACCGATTTTCACCGTATATTTAATAAGCTTTCTTTTGGCTTTTAAGAAATTTAAAGCCTGGCTGGTAAATAAACCAAGGATTAGAAATGGGATTAAGAAACCTATGGCATATACAAATACCAGCATGTATCCTGCAAAAGATGTTTTAGCTCCTGAGGCCATAATCAAAACAGAAGATAAGGCAGGTCCTATACAAGGTGTCCAAGCAAAACTAAAGGTAAATCCCATTATGATAGCAATTAAAGGATTCATCTCCTTATTCATCAAATTCATATGAATTTTTCTTTCTCTCTGCAAGAAGGTAAAGTCTAAAACACCTATTTGAAACAATCCTAATAAGATGATTAAGATTCCACCAGCTCTAGTAAAGAGCAGCTTATGACTGTTGAAAAACCTACCAAGAGTTGTAAAAGATATACCTAAGATAAAGAAGCTAAAAGATATACCTAAGATAAAGAACAGGGTGTGGAGAAATACTTTTTTTCTATCATATGTAATGGTACCATCATCATCAACCTTCTTGCCTCCTCCAGCCAGATATCCCATATAAAGAGGTATTAAGGGGATAACACAAGGTGAGAAAAAGGATAATAATCCTTCTAAAAACACCAATATAAAACTAACATTATTTGCTCCTAACATTCCATCTCTCCTTTATAATACATTGACCCATTCCATCAATCTATTCATAAATATCTGTATCTAATCACTAATAGACCTAGGAATGGGCTGCTTTAACAATAACTATTTTTAGAATTACTTATCTAAAGTTGTATTCTGTTACTATAGGTTCTCTATTAGAAACTTTGTCGTTATAGTATTCATAAAATGATAAGCCTAAAAAGCTACCAGTTATATTAATAATATTATCAAAACCTATATTTTGTAAAGCTAAAGTTGCATTATAGCTTCTCTGTCCAGTTCTGCAGTGCAAATAAACTGGCTTATCTCTTGGAATTTCATTGATTCTATGCCGTAGTTCACTTAAAGGTATGTTAATGGCACCCTTTATATGACCTCTCTTATATTCATGTGTTTCCCTAACATCTATAATAGTACTGCCTTTTTCAACCAATTCTCTTACCTTATCAACATTTACTTGCTTATAAGCTCCATTTAGAAGATTTGATCCAACATAACCAGCATAATTCACAATATCTTTTGCTGTTGAAAATGGTGGGGCATAGCTTAATTCTAAATCTTTTAAGTCTTCTACAGTTCCACCGTACTTTATTGCAGTAGCAATAATATCAATTCGTTTTGTTACATCACCTTTACCGATTGCTTGAGCTCCTAAAATTTTTCCTGTAGGCACTTCAAATAGTAGTTTAAAATGCATTGGTGCTGCATCTGGCATAAGTCCTACCTTATCAGATAAAATAATCCGAACTATATCATAATCAATATTCATGTTAAGAGCTTTAATTAAGCCTTCATTCAATCCTGTAGATGCTCCATTATATTCAAACACCTTTATGGCTGATGATCCTATATATCCTTTATTTAATGTAGTCTTACCATTGATATGATCAGCAACAGATCTTGCTTGTTTTAACGCTGGACCTGCTAAAGATATCTTTGTCTTAGTATGAGTTAAGGCATGATAAACTTCGATAGCATCACCTACAGCGTAGATATCAGGATCACTGGTTTGATAATTCTTATTTACTGCAATTGCACCTGTTTCTCCAATTTGTAAACCAGCTTCCTTAGCCAGATATGTTTCTGGTGTCACACCAATAGCCATAACAACTGCACTAGTATCCACAGCTTTACCAGAAGCTAAGATTACTTTATTCTTTTCAAACCTTTCAACCTTATCACCTAAAATCAAGTCTACTTGATGATCCATTAATACTTTATGGAAAATCTGAACCATATCATAATCAAAAGGTCTTAGGATTTGATTTGCTGCTTCTATTAAGGTAACCTTATATCCCCCTTCACTAAGATTTTCCGCAACTTCTACACCAATAAACCCTCCGCCGATTACCGTAATGTCCTTAGAGGGCATTTCCTTTGCAAATTCCTTCAACCGGGCTATATCAACCACATTTCTCACTGTAAATAAATTAACCAGATCAATACCCTCTAGCTTTGGTACAATGGGTGATGCTCCTGGAGATAATATAAGCTTATCATAAGTTTCGGTATACTCTTCTTCCTTATCAGTCCTCTTTACTCTCACAGTTTTATTCAGCCTATCAATGGATATTACTTCAGAATTTACCCTTGCATCAATATTGTATTGCTTTAAAAACAGTTCAGGATCCATAAGCACTAAGTCCTCTGCTTCTTCCACAACTCCACTTAAATAATATGGAAGAGAGCAATTTGAGAAGGAAACATGAGGTCCCCTTTCGAACATAATTATCTCATCTTCCTCGCTATGTCTTCTAAGCCTTGCAGCTGCAGAAGCTCCACCAGCCACTCCTCCAATAATTAAGATTTTCTTTTTCATAACGTTCCCCCCTATTTTCTTTTGGTACTGTCAAAGTTTTTTATATATCTAAGACAGCTACCATTTGATTTTACTTAATTTTTATATAAATAACTTGCCACCCCCTAAAAGTTCGTGTATTTTGAATTTGCAGTAAACAAAATTAACAACCTTAAAA
>NZ_FMJL01000100.1 GCF_900095445.1 Clostridium sp. N3C | reverse complement strand
CGAGCAGAAATTAAAGATTGCATTTTTTTGTTGTGCTGTAGTATAATTATAATATAGTTAAAGTGAATATAAAGGGGAGCTTGCTTTAAGCAGGCTGAGAGTAAGCTGTTTGCTTAGACCCTTAGAACCTGATTTGGGTAATGCCAACGTAGGGATATAATAAGAAGAGGTTACTGCATATATACCTTCGTTGGTATGTATGCAGTTTTTTTATTTGATTTTAAAAATCACATTTTTTTTATAAAGGAGAGAGATGATCATGATAAAAGAATGTATTGAGAATGTCCGTAAAAAAAGCCACTTATTCACAATATTACAAACTATGTAACCGTGAATGATGTTGCAAATGTACTCCTTGCCTGCGGAGCGAGTCCTATTATGTCAGATGATTTGGAAGAAGTGGAAGAAATAACATCTATTTGTGGAGGTCTGAATATTAACATCGGAACACTAAATGAAAATACAATTCTTTCCATGTTTCGTGCCGGGAAAAAAGCAAACGAACTGGGGCATACGGTTCTGCTTGATCCGGTAGGATCTGGCGCAAGCAAGCTCCGAACAGATACAGCAGTTAGCTTAATGAAAGAAATTAAGTTTAATGCAATCCGCGGGAATATTTCTGAAATTAAGACGTTAGCCCTCGGAAATGGGAGTACAAAGGGTGTTGACGCTGATGTTGCAGATGCTATAACAGAAGATATTCTTGATAATGCAATAACTTTTGTGAAAGCATATGCAAAAAAGACAGGATGCATTATAGCAGTTACTGGAGCAATTGATATTATTAGTGATGGAGATAAGTGCTATGTCATCAGAAATGGCAGAGCTGAAATGTCAAGAATCACAGGCACCGGTTGCCAGCTTTCTGCAATTATGACAGCTTTTCTTGTTGCCAATCCGGAGAATGAGCTTGAGGCAGCGGCTGCTGCTGTGTGTGCTATGGGGCTTGCAGGAGAAATTGCATGGAATAATATGAAGCCTTGCGATGGAAATTCCACATATCGAAACAGAATTATTGATGCAATTTATAATATGGATGGTAAAACACTGGAAGAAGGAGCGAAATATGAAATTAGATAAGAATAATTTACTTTTATATGCTGTAACTGACAGGTCATGGCTTAACGGTGAAACACTTAAAAGTGCAGTGGAAAAGGCACTGAAAGGTGGTGCAACCTTTATACAGCTTAGAGAAAAAGAACTGGAAGAAGGGAAATTTTTCGAGGAAGCAAAAGAGATCAAAAAATTGTGTAAAAAATATTATGTTCCATTTGTTATAAATGATAATGTTGATATAGCCATAGCGGTGGATGCTGATGGTGTCCATGTAGGTCAGAAAGATATGGAAGCTGGAAACGTACGTGAATTGATAGGCAGGGATAAAATTCTTGGAGTTTCGGTTCAGACGGTGAGACAAGCTATACTGGCAGAGAAAGCTGGAGCTGATTATTTAGGAGTTGGAGCAGTTTTTAATACTAGCTCTAAGGCAGATGCGGATTACGTTAGCTATGAAACTTTAAAAGCAATCTGTGAAGCTGTAAGTATACCTGTTGTGGCAATTGGAGGCATCAACAAGGATAATATAATGGAATTGTCTGGTTCCGGAATATGCGGAATAGCTGTGATCAGTGCAATTTTTGCGCAGCCAGACATAGTGAATGCTACAGTACAGTTAAAAGAGTTAGTAAAAAAGATGGTGAAGGCATGATTAAAGGGGCAATCTTTGATCTGGACGGGACTATTCTGGATTCAATGTCGGTCTGGGATAATGCAGCGGAAATGTTTTTGAACAGTATGGGAATTGAGGCAGAAACCGGGCTTGGCAAAATCATGTTTTCCATGAGCATGCCAGAAGGAGCTGAATTTTTAAAGGACAGGTACGGTCTGGATATGGATAAGGAAGAAATAATAACGGGAATTAACCATACAATTGAAGATTTCTATTATTATCAGGTTCGGCTAAAGGATGGTGCGGAGCAGTTCTTAAAAGATATGAAACAGGCCGGGATAAGAATGACGGCTGCTACATCCAGTGACAGGCATGTTGTGGAAGAAGCTTTGAAAAGGCTTAATGTCATAAGTTATTTTGACAGGATATTTACCTGTACTGAAGTAGGTGCCGGTAAAGTAAAGCCAGATATCTATCTGGCTGCGGCCGGGTATATGGGAACACTTCCAAAGGATACATGGGTTTTTGAAGATGCTCTATACGCAATTAGGACTGCAAAAAATGCTGGATTCAGAACAGTAGGGGTATATGATTCTTCCGGTATTGAAAATATAGAAGAGATTAAGGAGACTTGTGACATATTTTTAAATAAGTTGAACGATTTTCATGGCCTACTAGAAAAAATAAACGAAAGATATAAAGACGAAGGAAAATAAATTGTAAGAATTGCATTTATGATGCAAAGGAGACAAAAATCATGGAAGAAAATCATACATCAATATTTGAAAATGGCTTAATCTGGTTTGGTGCGGCTGTATCCATTGCTGAGATTCTTACGGGTACATATTTTGCTCCGCTTGGATTCCAAAAAGGACTGGCAGCTATTATCGTCGGCCATATCATCGGCTGTATGATGTTCTTCTTAGCAGGTCTGATAGGTGGCATGGTTAGAAAAAGTGCAATGGAGACTGTAAAAATGAGTTTCGGCGAAAAAGGCAGCATCTTGTTTTCTTCATGCAACATCCTGCAGTTGGTATGCTGGACAGCCATTATGATCTATGACGGTGCATTAGCTGCTGATGGAATATTTTCCACAGGACGGTGGGTTTGGTGCCTGGTCATTGGAATTCTCATCATCGTATGGATTCTGATAGGTATTACAAATCTTGGCAAGGTAAACACTGTAGCTATGGCTGCGCTTTTTATTATGACATTGATTCTTTGTGGCAAGATCTTTACAGGTTCAAGTCCGCTCAGTACATTCAATGATAGCATGACCTTCGGTGCAGCAGTAGAACTTTCTGTAGCTATGCCACTCAGTTGGCTCCCGCTCATCAGCGACTATACGCGCGTGGCAGAAAAGCCTGTTGCAGCTACAGCCGCAAGTTCTGCTGTTTACTGCATTGTCAGTTGCTGGATGTATATCATCGGCATGGGCGCAGCTATCTACGCTGGAGAATATGATATTGCACAGATCATACTAAAAGCAGGTGGTATTATGGGACTGCTCATTATAGTTTTTTCCACAGTTACAACCACCTTCTTGGACGCTTGGTCAGCAGGTATTTCTTGCGAAGCTATATCAGCAAAGCTGAATGGTAAATGGATTGCTGTTGGTGCGACTGTTGTTGGCATAATTGCTGCGATCATTTATCCAATGGACAATATTACAGGTTTCCTTTACCTTATTGGTTCAATTTTTGCGCCAATGATTGCAGTGCAAATTTCAGATTTCTTCATTCTAAAGCGGGATAATAGCACAAAGGCATTTGATATTGTTAATTTGGTCATTTGGTTTATTGGATTTATTCTGTATCGGATTTTAATGAATGTGGACTTTATCTTCGGCAATACACTACCGGATATGATTATCACGATTATCATTTGTGTTGCAGTACACAAGATAATAAAGGATTAATATTTATAAACATAAAAAGGAAGGGAGAAAAATATGAAAACAGCATTAACAATAGCAGGAACCGATTCAAGCGGAGGTGCCGGTATCCAGGCAGATATTAAGACAATGACCGCCCTTGGTGTATATGCCATGAGTGCGATTACAGCCTTGACAGCACAGAATACGACCGGTGTTAGGGGTATTATGGAAGTCACTCCGGAATTTTTAGGCGAACAGTTAGACAGTATTTTTACTGATATCTATCCGGATGCAGTTAAAATTGGTATGGTTTCATCGGCAAAATTAATTGAAAT
>NZ_FMJL01000104.1 GCF_900095445.1 Clostridium sp. N3C | reverse complement strand
GTTAATTTTGTTTACTGCAAATTCAAAATACACGAACTTTTAGGGGGTGGCAAGTTATTTATATAAAAATTAAGTAAAATCAAATGGTAGCTGTCTTAGATATATAAAAAACTTTGACAGTACCTAGATATAACTAGGGGGGGTTAAATGAAACTTACAATCAAATCAAAATTAATTTTAGCCTTTTCTATCATAACAGCCCTATTAGTAGCTATAGGGATTTATTCTCTTAGTACTATTTATACTATGAGCCAGTCCTCAAAGCTTATTTCTGATAGATGGATGGAGAGACTAAACTTAGCTCATTCAATTAGCAAATCTGCAGCGGATTTTAGAATTGCTGAGAATTTGCATCTAAATTCAAATATAGACTCTGAAAAAACAGATGTGGATGAGCAAATTAATAGTATAAATGAGAATATAAAAAGTTATATACAAGAATACGAAAAGTTAATGGATGATGGAGAAAGTAAGGAACTAATCGAAGCAGTAAAAAGCAATATAAAACAGGCCAATGAAATTTATAATGATTTAAAGGCTAAAAGCGAAGAAGGCAATATTACTGAAGCAGAACATATTTTCTCAATGGATGCTAAAATTAATTATGATATACTAGAGTATAGATTAGATAAACTGGTTGATTATAATCAAAATAAGGCTAAGTCTTCTAGAGATGAAGCTAATAATTTATATAAATATTCAGCCATAATACTAGGTGTTATTATTTTTATATCCCTTGTAATTGCTATAATAGCTTCAGTAGTTATAATATTATCTATAACTAAACCAATAGATAAGCTTAAAAGAAGTTTAGTTACTTTGGCAGAAAGCGGTGGAGACCTAACAGCAAAAATTGAGTTGAATTCTAAAGATGAAATTGGAGACTTAGCAGCGGGTGTCAATAAATTTATCGCCAATATAAGAGATATAATGGTGGAGGTTCATAATAATTCCGAAAAGGTTACCCAATCATCTAATAAGGTCTCTGAACTTCTTGGTAATCTCAGAGCTACAGTGGAAGATACTAACATCAACATAGAAAAGCTCTCTGTGGCCATGGAAGAAACAGCAGCCACCGCCGAAGAAGTAGGAAGCTCCACAAACTCAATTCAACTAAGCACAGAATTCTTAGCCCAAAAGGCACAAAATGGATCAGAAGAGGCAAAAACAATAAGTGATAGAGCAAGTCAATTAAAGGATAATGCCATAAAATCAAGTTTAAATGCAAAAGAAGTATATAAGAAAACTAAAGAATCTTTGGATGCTGCAATAATTAGAGCAAAAAATGTAGATAAAATCAATGTCTTATCCAACAGCATACTAGAGATATCAGAACAAACAAATCTTTTAGCCTTAAATGCGGCTATAGAAGCAGCCAGAGCAGGTGAGTCCGGAAGAGGCTTTGCAGTGGTAGCAGATGAAGTGAGAAAGTTGGCGGAGAGCTCAAAAAATACGGTAGATGAAATCAAAAAGACAGTGGATGAGGTTATTTATTCAGTTGAAGAGCTAACAGAAGGCTATGCAAAAATTATGACTTTTATGGATTCTAGTATTGGTAAAGATTATTCAGAAATGATTGAAACCGGAGAGAAGTACAGTAAGGATGCAATCTTTGTAGATAATTTAGTTTCTGATATTAGCGGAACGGCACAGGAGTTAGCTGCTACCGTAGAAGATATCTTAAAAGCAGTAGAAGATGTAGCCATCACTGTAAACGATGGTGCAGAAGGCACACTAGAAATGTCAGAAAGGGTAGCTAATATATTTAATAGGGTTAATGAAGTACAAGGTTACACAGATATTAGCAGTAGTGCCGCTGACGAATTAAAGGCAGCCATAGAAAAGTTTAAAATTTGATTATTATAAAAACTTGAAAGAATAGCAATCACTGGGGAGACTGTTAGAACTTAAATTTACAATACACAAGGAGCGAAACGACGTGATAAAAATACTAATTGTTGAGGATGAGAACTTAATCAGGAAGGGATTAGTTCACTCAATAGACTGGCTTAGTATGGATTGCCTAATAGCTGGAGAAGCATCCGACGGCCTAGAGGGCCTTAAAGTTATAGAAGAAACTAAACCGGATTTAGTCATAACAGATATTAAGATGCCCTTGATGGATGGCATAGAAATGCTTCAGCGAGCAAGTGAAATCTGGGATTTTGAAAAAGTTATTTTAACTAGCTACGGAGAATTTGAATATGCAAAAAAGGCTATAGATCTAGATGTTTTTGATTACCTGCTAAAGCCCTATGATGAGGAGCAACTGAAGAAGCTTATTGAAAGGGTAAGGGTCAAAATAAAAGAAAAGCGCCGCTATAAGGAGTTTTTAGCATCAGTAAAGGATGATGAGGATTTCAATCTTATTAAACCAGACTCTTACATTAAAGAACAGCAGGGGACCAGCAAACAGGTTAAATCTGCAATCCAATACATTATTGACAACTATGCTGAAAAGATAAAAATAGAAGATGTAGCTAATTACTTAGCGGTAAGCTCTAGCTATCTCTCCAGAAAGTTTAAAGAAGAAACACATCATACCTTCCATGATTTTCTTAATAAGTACAGAATTCAGAAGTCTATAGAACTTCTGAAAGAAGGAGACTATAAGGTCTATGAGATATCCTACATGGTAGGCTTTAACGACTATAAACATTATGCTACAGTATTCAAAAAGTATACAAAATTATCACCGAAGGAATTTTTGAGGAAGAGGTAGAAATACCT
>NZ_FMJL01000102.1 GCF_900095445.1 Clostridium sp. N3C | reverse complement strand
TATATAATTTCCTATAGAGTAAAAAAGCTCCCTATTACCATCAAATCTATCTGTAACAGGGAGCTTTAATCTATTTGATTATAAACAAATCCGCATCTATTTTACCTTTTTCTCTTATATAACGATACACCTATTAGCGCAATAACCATTACTGCAAGACATATGGACAATGAAATCACATTATTCACCGCATTTTTTGAGTTTCCCTTTACATTAGTAAAGTTGGATGGCATCTTTCTATCTGATGAAGATGATTTGGAACTACTTCCATCATTTTTTTCAACCTGTTTCTTATCATCTTGATTATTCCCCTTATCATTACCAGAAGATGGTGAATCAAAGTTACCCTTATTTGGTATATTGCTAGGATCAAAATCTCCCATATTGGGCATATTGCCAGGATCAAAATCCCCCATATCAGGCATATTGCTAGGATCAAATCCTTCCGGTAAAGTGGATGTATCAAAATTTGCCTGTAATCTTTGTTCACCTGTTATCTCATTTGCAGCTTCTTCTGAAGAATTCTTATTCTCTAAATCTTCATCTGAAGAGTCATTTCCATTCTGCGTTTTCTCAGATGGTCTTCCAAAATTCCCACCCATATTAAACTGACCCATAGCTTTTATATCAATGCTAGAAGCATCGATAAGAGCCGAAGAGTTCCGTCTCTGTCCTTCATCGGTGGAAGGAATGGTTCCCTTAATCTGTCCTGATATGCTTTCTGCACGAAGTTTTATAGTTTGATACAGCATATCTGCGGCAGTAAGATACTCCTCATAGCTGTAAAGTGCCGTGGGATCTGTTTCCACAAGTGAATCAATCTGACTTCTTATACGATTGTAAGCTTCATCAAAGCGTCCGCCATTTACATATTCATCAACAAGCTGCTGAAGGTACTCATGATACCTTTCAAGATACTCCTCATTCTCTAGCAATGCATCAAAAAACTCTGTACCGGAAAATGGTGTATCAATTGGATAATTCACCATTTCAGAAGCACTATCGGAACTTCCCATGCTCATTCCGCCAAATGACAGATTGTAATCCCATGGAAGTATGTTTAACTGCCCGTCATACTCATAAAGGTAATAATTATGTGCCATGGAGCCTGTCAAACTGTCCATATTAACTACAAAGGTATGAACTGCCATGTACTTGAGAACATTATCCACGTCCAGGTATTTTTCTAAATCCTTACCTTCACTGATATTTTTTAAGGCAGTAACAACTTTTCGATGATCTCCTTTTCCTGTATCGGTGACTTCACCTTCCCAAATGGTGGAGTAACTGTCAAGATCATCGTCGGTATAATTCAGGTTTGCACCGCCATTTCCTCCCATTGAAAATACACCTTTGCCGCCAAAATTAAAATCTCCACCATTGGGCATATTACCCGGATCAAAATTAAAGTTGTCTCCACCTGGGAATCTTCCTAAAGAGGATCCCTCGCTATTTGAATCAGATTTCTTATCATCTGCTTTCTTGTCAGATGAACCTCTCCTGTTAAATGAAAATCCTTTGGAATCGGATGGAGGTGTCATACCTTCAAATCCAGAACCATCAAAGCCTGAGAAGTCAAAATCCGAAAAATCTTTATCTGGCTTTGAAAAATCTCCTCCCTTGCCTCCGCCTCCCATATTCATGCTTTCTGGTTTGTAGAGTTCTCCATCTTGCGTACCATAATTACGGAGCATAAAGCTTTCTTCCACAGCCTCAAGAGCTAGATATACTCCCCAGTATTCCCCGTTTACAGATACTTTTGCGTAGTTGTAAAGGGATGCATCTGCACCAAGATACTGATACATATCATAAATCCACTTTCCAAAAAACTAGACTTAAAAATATCATTAAATGTCATATAATTTATCCTCCATTTCTTTTAACCAAATCTACGGCAGACTGCATACTTGGAAAATGCCTGCCGTCTAATACCAGTAACCTGAATTATATCCTGTATGATTTCAGGTAAAAACGCATCATACTTTACTTCCAGAATCATATCATTAGGAGTATCTGTTGCACTTATATCTGAAACCTGTTCAGTAAGAAACTCCCGACGAAAGAGACTAGTCCTGATTTCCGAGTCAAATGTAACACGTACATTTCCTGCCTTATAGATATAAGGCTCTCTGACATATGAAACCATCACTCGAGGCATAAGTCGCTGATAGCGCATTTTTGCATACAGTTCTCGTACTAGTTCCTGCGGGCAATCCTTCATCCAGTTAATATCACCATCTAAAATCCGTCTGTATTCTTCCTCTGTAATTTGAGCATCATATTTAAGACACATATTGTTGATTTTCATCTTTTTTTCCAAGATAATATAAGATAAATCATCATTATAATAGCGTAATCGAAACTTCTCACGCTTTCTAACGCCATCGATTTTTTCTCTCAAAGCTTTATCATCACTGTTATCAAAATAAATACTTCTTATTCGATATCTTCCGTCTTTTGATGCATGAGGATCTAAGGTCATAATAGGTCTCAACCGTCCTCGCATGGCAACATAATCGGAATAATTTATGGCATACTTGTATTCGTGTCTGAAACCTTTCTCTTCTTCCATCTGTTTCCTCCTTTCTAGTTGATAGATATTATCCTAAACCCACAGCTTGAAATGTACTTGAAATTAATTATACTTTAGAATGTAAAAAGTAAATGAAACACCAACAATGATGTCATCCACTTAATTATTATAATTCTCTAGCCTTAAATAAAACTTAAATTTCATATTACAATAGATTCAACAATTTTAGCTAATTGTTCAAATTTCCTTGCCTTACCACTAAGTTCATAAATATTTTGTTGTAATAAATCCATAATTATAGCTGATTCTACAATAATATTTTCAGTATGTTAATGGTCAGGTGCCACAATAATTGTGTTAGTTTATACAAAGGTGCTTTTATAGACATTGATAGTTTAGCAAAGGAACTCTTTCAAATCCTCATCGAAATCCCAAGTGCAAAAATCACTATAGTCAAATTTGCCCCATTTCCAATTTGTATCTACTATTCAGATTCTCTTTGGTCAGGATGTAGCTACCATAATGACCAAAGCTACCGCAGCGACACTCTTAGTATTCTCACTGCTCTACACT
>NZ_FMJL01000103.1 GCF_900095445.1 Clostridium sp. N3C | reverse complement strand
ATGTAAAATTGTTAAAAAAGTGTTATTATTATAATATAATGTTATTATTATAATAAAATTCTTTTATTGAAATAATTATGCTATTACTTTAATTTATTGCTAAATATTATAATTTATATTCTACCGAAGGGGGATTTAAGGTGGAAAAAAATTATGAAGAAAAAGATTATCTTAAAACTTTTGCTGAGATTGAGGAAAGGTATAATAAAGTTTTACAATTTTCTAGTGATGCTGTTTTTATAGATAGGGATGGAATTATAGCTTATGCTAATCCAACAGCTATAAAGTTGATGGAGGTGGATGGAGAAGAGGAGATTTTAAATAAAAGTATTCTAAATTTTATTCATAAGGACTTTCATGAAATTGTAAAGAGAAGGATAAAAGCTACAAAAGAAGCCAATAAAATTTTACCTGCAAAGGAAGTGGACTTCATAAGCAGTAAAGGTAAGGTTATACATATGGAAGTTACTGCTATTAATATTCCTTTTAATGGGGTTGAACATAATATAATTTTTGCCAGGGATATTACATATCGGAAAAAATTAGAGCAATCTAATAGAGAAAGAGAAGAGATTTTAAGAACAGTTGCAGAAAATACTTTAGACTTATTTGTAATGTGTAATACCAAAGGAAAAATAACCTTTGCTTCTCCTTCACATTTACATATATTGGGATATAAACCTAAAGAAGTACTTGACGGCAATTGGGTAAACTTAGTGCATCCTGAAGATAAAGAGAGGCTAGTGAAAACAGCTAGATATACATTATCAGGAAAAGGTAATGGAATTGCTAGATGGAGATGTAGATGTAAGAATGGAAACTATAAGTATTTGGAGTCTTACGCCAAACCTGTATTTAAAAACAATAAGGTTCATGGTATAGTGGTTTCCTCAAGGGATTTAACAGATAAGATAAAGGCGGAAGAGGCTCAGAGAAGTATGGAAGAAAAGGCAAGACAGTTACAGAAATTACTGGAGTATGAAAATTTCCGTAATGAGTTTTTTGCTAACCTATCCCATGAGATAAGGACACCGATAAATGTAATATTTAGTGCAATACAATTATTAAGTTTCAATATAGATCAAATGGATATGAACTATAGACATAATGAAAACTTTAAAAAGTATATAAAAGTTATGAAGCAAAATTGCAATAGGATTATAAGAATCATAAATAATTTAATTGATGTTTCTAAATTAGAATCAGGATATTTTGATTTGAAACTTAGTAATAACAATATAGTTAGTCTTGTGGAGGATATTAGTTTATCTGTAGTTGTATATGCCAAGAGTAAAGGTATAGACCTTATATTTGATACAGAAGTAGAAGAAAAAATAATGGCTTGTGATCCAGATTTAATTGAGAGAATTCTGTTGAATTTAATATCTAATGCGTTAAAGTTTACAGACAATGGGGGTAAGATTTTTGTTAATATTTTCGATAAGAAGGATAAAATAATAATTTCTGTAAAAGATACTGGTATAGGAATTGCGCCAGATAAGCAAAATTATATATTCGAAAGATTCGTTCAAGTGGACGAAGGTACCTGTAGAAAAAGACAAGGTAGTGGAATAGGATTATCATTGGTTAAATACCTTGTTCAGTTACATAAAGGGGATATAAAGGTAGTAAGTAAACTTGGGGAAGGTAGTGAATTTATAGTAGAGTTACCAGTTACTTTAGTAGAAGAAAATGAAAATGAAGATAAGCTAAAGCAATTGCCATATAATAAATACGTTGAAAAAATAGAAATTGAGTTTTCGGACATATACTAGTGAATTAATCAAAAGTTATTTTCTATTCTAGTAAGAAATATTCTACAAGTGAATTTTTATATTAACTAATTAAAAAAAGCTTTTTAGTCCTTTACTATCCAAGTTTCAAAATTACTAGGATCTTCTTCCTTTATAAGAAATACCCTAGCTCCTCTAGCGTAACCTTGCAAACCATAACCTTTATATCCGGATGAGGGACAGTAACCTAACTTAATACCATAGTACTCCCCAACATAATCATTGGTGTGATCATGACCTACAAAAACTCCCTTTACATCCTTCATTTCAAGTAGGGAGGCAAATAAGCCACTGTTAATTTTTGAAGGATGTTCTTCCTTATTTCTATTACCTTCTGTAGTACCTTCCTTCCACATTTCTTTAAATTCTGGCAGAGGGATATGAGTAAACATTAGTGATGGAATTGTTTTTTTGTGCTCTTTTTTTAATTGATCTGAAACCTTTCTATACCATTGAATTTGACTAAAGTTAATGCAACCATAGCCTCCTATTTCCTTAGGTGCATAAGTACCAGAATCTAGTAAATAAATATTAAAAACAGCTTTATTAGTTTTTGAACTTTTTATAAGTAAGTTGTAATTTCCTATGCCACCAATGTTATTTGGACCATGGCTGCTGAGGTTATGAGAATAGGACATATATATGTTCATCATTTCTTCCTTACTCATAATTCCTCTTTCGGAGTCATGATTTCCAAAAACAATGCACCAAGGGATTTTTCTTTTTTCCATTATTAAGGCTATATCTGTTATGGTTTTTTTTATGTCTTTTCTATTTTTACATTTCTTATCTATAATATCCCCTGTAAGGATCACCAAATCCGGTTTTTCTTTTTTTATAACTTTTTTCATTAGTCTAGAAGTAGGCTTATCAAGACTTGGGCCACAGTGAAGATCTGTAAATTGAACGATTTTAAAGGTACCATCTTTTCTAAAAGCTAAAGAAGGCTTTAGGTTATTACCTGATATGGCAGTGGGTGAAAGCAAAATTAATAGTAATAAAGAGAATATTAGAGTAATCTGTAATTTAATTTTCATGCATATCACCTATCCTATTTTTATAGGGATCTAATAATATCTATTGACCATTTGTTAGCTCTTTACTTATTTTTTTAATAAAAAATGAATTTTAAATATATAACTATGTAACACTTATTATTTGTTACTTCTTCAATAATCATCACTTATGGTATTCTGATTTTAAATATTAGCTTATACGTATTGTGAGTGTTTCTT
>NZ_FMJL01000107.1 GCF_900095445.1 Clostridium sp. N3C | reverse complement strand
TTTATAATATGGCTTAAAGTGTCAGAAGTTATTATAATATTAATACATTTTACATAAATGGCGGCCCTGTTAAAATAGAAGGCTTTCTGTATAGATTAGATCAAGAGATTATTGAAAAAATAAAGAAGAAAATGCATTGATATATAAGGAACTAACAGATGTAAATGGAAAGGCTTTTTGATAGAGAAGTAATTAAATTTTAAAGCCCGGCTAAAAATAGTACGTAAAGCCGAGCTTAATAAATATTTTTTTCAATTTTTGCTGTCTTTCCCCTTTCAACAGTAAAAAACTATAAATTACTTAAATTTACTAGGCTCAGCTACTCTCATAGATAAAATATAACCACATCTTGTACATACATCTGCAATAATCTTTGAACCAGTAGTAAGAACCTTATGTGCAGGTTTCATGTTAGCATAGCCAGAAAGTACTCCTTCACCAATTTCAGTACATCCACACATTGGACATTCATTAACTTTATTCATTGAACTTCCTCCTTCACTTACTAGAAAATTTCCACTGCTAAGATTATGTATTTTTGTGGTAGTGTCTATCCCCTAGTAAAGTGTTAATCATATATCACCATCAAGGATCTAAAGATAATTATATGTATTTCTACAATATGTAAAATCAAACATAATTATCATAGAATCTATCCCTTTTTTAATTTTCTAATATTAAATCAAAGTCTCTTACCCATTCATCCACATACTCACCAATGACATCTACAAGATGTATTGGTGATACACCGTGTTGATGAAGCATTTTTAATAACTTGTACACTTTTTCTTTTTGAGGACTAATATTTTCTATAGACTCATTTTTTATATTTACAGTTTTTCCATGGCTAATATCAATTCGCTCCACTTCAATACCATAAGATTTAATAGACTGATTTCCACCATTAAACTCCATAAATATTTTTCCTTCTATTAAATTGTACTTATACAAGTAAGTTAACTTACCTGAATTCTCTGTTCTTGTCAAAGTTTCAACTATCATGCTTTTTATCCCCCCAAAAATCTATCTTTTTATCTCTCATAAAGGTATAATACCACTATTAAATAGAAAATATTGTCAATTCATGGGGTAAACTAAGCAATTTTTTTCTACTCATTTTGACTTAATAATCTAATTTACGAATTTTATAGAGGATATATTTAACTATACCTAAAATTCTCTATTTCTATAAAGTTACTATTTCTGTGGATATTATTAAAAATTGAGCTAATTAAACTTTCTTAAATTCCTTGTTTCCCTATAGGTTAATCGGTATTATTAGATACTTTTACAAAGTTATTGTTGTATTTTGTATAAAAAATGAATTTATAGTAATATCAAAACATATTTTTACAATATAATACACAATATTTAATACAGAGATAAACCTATTCCATGTTTGCTTTCTATAAACTGATATTTAATATCTTGGTCAAAATATTGCATATTTTCATCTAACTCTATCTCTCTAATTTCATCTGAAATGGGAATAAACTCTATAATTTGGCTTTTCATAATATATCTAGCGTAATATCTCATTTCCCCATTCATAGGAAGAGGAAATTTGTCTAACTTTAGAGCATTTCCATCAATACTAATATCTACTATAGTTTTTTTTTTTCTAAATAAAATCAAAATCATATAAGAAAAATACTGGCAAACTAGATGGAGCTTCTCTATAATGTCCAATAGGCGCCAGTAAGTTCATAGTAATACTTTTCTTTCTATTTTGCTCTTTTATATACACATGTATTTTTCGTTTTTCTAAATCTTCAAGGTCAAAAGAAACTTCCACACATCCATCTGTTACTTCAAATACAGTATCCTCTACATTCCTTTTCACATGTTTATTTAATCCTTTTTCAACAACATCGCATTTTTCATTAGGGTTAAAATTTAAGGATAGATCATCAAACATATCTGTATAGCCATCATTTCTATATGCTAATACACGAAATCCTTTTCCTTCATTATCGCCATTCAAATATTGCAGTTCAAGTGCCTTATATATTGAATCTAGCTTTTTTTCAAAAATGATTAAGATTAATTTTTCTATTGCCATATTATAAATTCCCCATTTTTCATTGCCATAGATAAATGTATTCTCATTATACTTTTCTTCAATAAAACCTAATGATTTATAGCAATTGTGAGCTGCAGGATTATTATCAAATACTCCTAAGGTTACCCTTTTTACCTTTAATATATCAAAGGCATATTTTACTGCTAAAGAAACCATCTCTTTTCCATAGCCTTTTCCTCTTATTTTTGAATCTACAATGATGAATCCAAGATGTATGCTTTCCTTTTTATAGTCTGCCAATCTCATTAAAAAATGGCCTACTGGTATTCCTTCTTCATTTAAAGCAGATATTATCCAAGCATTTTCATCCTTTTCATACTTGTGATAATAATACTCAAGCTGCTCTTTAGTTAAGGGATAAGTAAATTTATCTGAACACCATTGGGTAAAGGCTTTTTTATCTGTAAAACATTTCATAATATATTCAGCATCACTTTTCTTATATGGTCTTAATCTAATCATTATTTCACCCCTCTTTTTTAAT
>NZ_FMJL01000109.1 GCF_900095445.1 Clostridium sp. N3C | reverse complement strand
AATATAAAAATTAAGTAAAATCAAATGGTAGCTGTCTTAGATATATAAAAAACTTTGACAGTACCTTTGAAATGGGGGGGTAAAATAATTTTTGTAAACAAGCTTGTTTATAGATTTGATAGAATTATCTAAGGAAAAGTTTAAGGGGTGATTAAATCATGAAAAAATTGACAAGAAAAATTATTAGTTTTATACTTATGATATTGATGGTATCTAATATAAGTATTTCAGCGTTTGCAAGTGAAACTGAATTAAGTTCTAAAAATACAAGTACTAATAAATGTAATATTGTTATTACTGATGATGGTGTATATATTAATGATGTTTATTATACACAAGAACAGTTTGTCAAACTTCTTAATACTGCAGTAGAAGTAGATATAACTGAATTTAAAAACGATACTATTAAGAATAATAGAGCAATAAGAAGTGTAGGTGTGCAAAGCGCAACAGGAGTTCTTATTGCAGGTACATGGTGGATTCCAGGAGTTGGGGAAGTAGTGATTACTGCTGCTGGAGTAGTAATTATAGGTGGTACAGTAATAGCAGCAGGTACTTGGTTATATAACAAAGTTGTTGATTGGTTTGAAGCTAGAGCGGAAGAAAAAATAATTGATAAAGCTTTAAAAGATTTAGATGGACAGCCTAATAAGCAAAGACATATAAAAGATCCAAAACATGATTGGGATAAAATTATTAAGGGAACAATTACATGGGAAAAAGTAAGAGATATAATAGAAAAAGTTATGAAAAAAGGAACAGAAAGCAGATACGGTTCTGCATATAAAAGAGTTTTAAAAGTTGGGAAAGAAACAGTAACAGTAACATTTCAAAAGATAAATGATAGTATATGGAAAATTAGCGATGCATGGGTAAATAAGAAATAAATAGAATATTATTTGAAAGGTTATGATGTACAATGGATTTAGATAAGTTAGAGAGAATTATAAAAAATGAAAAATGGGAAGAACTTATAGGTTTTTTTGATGCTATTAATGAAGATTATTTAAAAACAGTTGAGAAATATGATCTTTTCAGAATTTCTTTTTACACTTGGTATGTTATGGCTGAATGGGGAAGATTATCACCAAAATTAGAAAAATGTTTAAACCAAGCAGAAAATATATTACTAGATGCCTTTAAAATAGCAACTGAGAAATATTCAAATGACGGAGATTATTTGTGGTTTTATGGTTATTTAATTAGTGTTTTTCCGGAACACTTTGTATCAGTATATTCTGATTATTTAAAAGCAGAAAATACAGGAAAACAAATGTTAAATGTGGCTTCACAAATGCAATATACTTTAGCAATTATTTTTAATGAAAAGTTTTCGGAAAAAGATGTTTTGGAAAGTGGGAAAAAAGACTTAGAAAACATATTTGATAAAAGTACAGAAGTATATAATTATTTTATTAAAATGATAGAACTGATAGAGTCTGAGAATAAAAAATAGAATATTTCAAATAGAAAAATATATAATGTTTCTGTTAAAGCAAAGTTATAAGCGTTCATCTTGAATTCATAGGGGGTAAAATTAAAATACTCCCTTATTTTTCTGTGAAAATTTATCACCTTTCTATCAAAACACATGTTGAGTGCGTCACATTGATGTCAAGGGTTTAGAAATAAAGAACAGAAAAGCTTGTAAATAAAGGGTTTCCAGACATTTAGTTTTTCCCGAGGCCGATCTGCCGGATGTGGCAATGTCAGGAAACCCTTATTTTGGTTGCTTGAGGGAACATATCAACCGTCCAGAAAATTAATAGTTGAGTTACCAGATTAGATAACCCCCTTTTTTACAGGGGGTTGAGGGTGCAGGATGGATGTAAATTTCCGCTTAATTTTCTTCACTGTTTTCTATTTCTTTCAATGATACCCCGTCTTTCGTTTTCCATTCTACCAGTCCATTTACATGGCCCCCGATGACAAAAGCAGCAGCATATGATGGACTACGGAATAAGATATTTTCTTGAAGAATTCCATTTTCATCTATTTTGGCTCTTTGCCTACGTTCTTTAATACCTGGCGGAATACTCTCAGAATCTATAGTTTCAATATGACTACCTTGTAAGACAACAAAGCCTTCGTTTGTACGCTTACAGCTTGCCTCAATTACTTGTCCGCTCTTACGACTTTTTCGTTTCATAAAGAGAAGCAATTCTTCTTCAGGAACCTCCTCAGTGATAGCTGCTTGAGGTTTATCTGTTAGAGGTT